>CAOKOL010000018.1 GCA_948470335.1 uncultured Lachnospiraceae bacterium
TGGGGTATTGCATTTACTGTTGCATACTGCATTTACTTTTACAATTCACGAAAATGAATAATCGAAAATGAATAACAAAAAATAGTAACGCCGGGAAAATGTGAAAGTTTGGTAAAATAACAGAAGGAGTTGTACACAATCGGAGGAATTTATGGTATCATATTACGAATGAAGCGAAGCAGAATTGTAATTCAGGAGGAAAAGAATGAAGTATTTAAAACGATTTACCATATGTGCGGCATGTCTGTGCCTGCTGGCATCTCTGACAGGCTGTTCAGGCGCCGGCAGCGGCGGGAAGGAAACGACGGCATCGGAAAGTGCCGGACAGACAGAGACGGGAACTGCGGCAGCGACAGAAGGAACGGACCAAACGTCCGGGACAGATGAAACGACGGCCGGGACCGGAAGCTTATCGACGCTTGCTCCGGTGGAAAAAGAACCTTATGACGCGTTAAAATATGTGGATTTGGGAGAATATAAGGGGATAGAAGTGTCCAAAGCGCAGATCGACGTGGATGATGAAACCGTAGAAAATGTGCTGGCGTCAGAGCTTGCCCGGCATGCCTATCAGCAGGAAGTGACGGACCGTCCGGCCAAAGAAGGAGACACTGTCAATATTGATTATAAGGGAATGAAAGACGGCGTGGCTTTTGAGGGCGGCACGGCCCAGGGATATGATCTGACCCTTGGTTCCGGCAGTTTTATCGACGGTTTTGAGGATGGGCTGATCGGCGCAGAGACGGGAGAGACTCGGAATCTGGAACTGAAATTTCCGGACCCTTATAAAAATAATCCGGATCTGGCCGGACAGCCGGTGGTGTTTGAGGTGACGGTAAATAAAATTGTTGAAACCGTGACGCCGGAGCTGACCGACGAATATGCCGCCGAGAACAGCGATTATGCCACGGCGGAGGAATACCGGGAAGGACTGCGGGATATTATGCGGGAGCAGAATAAGAAGAACGCGGTGCTGGATGCTTTGATGGAACAGGCAGAGTTTCAGGAGGCGCCGGAAAATCTGACTGCATATTATCAGTATGATATGATTCAGCAGACTTCCTATCAGGCGGCGGCTTACGGCATGAGTTTTGAACAGTTTCTGGAAGCAAGCAGTATGACCCAGGAGCAGTTTCTGGAAGCCCGCGCCGACGAAATCGACATGAATGTACGCCGGGATATGCTGATGGAAGCCATGATCGCTCTGGAGAAGCTGGAGCTGACCGATCAGGAATTTAACGACGGCGTGGCAGAAGTGGCGGAAAGCTACGGCAGAACAAAAGAAGAAGTAATCAGCATCATAGGCGAAGACGTTCTGCGGGAGAATTTCCTGTGGAACAAGGCTATTGATCTGCTTGCGGAGAATGCGGCGGAAGTGGAATAAAAGGCCGGGGACAAAAGGGAATACAGGAATATTTTTAAGTGGGACAGGATATACTGAAACGTAGAGATATCCTGTCCTGTTTTTTGTATCACAGAAAAGTCCTGCGAACTTCCCTATAGTACAAAATGCCCTCCGGTCAGGAACCCCGTGCGGAGGGCATCTGTCCTGCCATAACGGCGGATTTGGCCGGCAATTTGCACAGAATTGATAAAAATCGAAAAAATTTCGGAAAATCATGTCAGAATTCATGTAAAAAATAGATAAAAAAAGTTGAAAAATATCATTGATTTTGTTCACAATATAAGAAAGATGTGTTATAATGAGAGACAAACCAATGTACAGCAAGAGGTGATAGCATGATAAAAAAAGAAATGATTGCCATGCTTTTAGCTGGCGGGCAGGGAAGCCGTCTCGGTGTGTTGACATCAAAGGTGGCAAAACCGGCTGTAGCTTTCGGCGGAAAGTACAGAATCATCGACTTCCCGTTAAGTAATTGTATTAATTCAGGCATCGACACGGTGGGCGTACTGACCCAGTACCAGCCGCTGCGCCTGAATACCCATATCGGAATCGGCATCCCGTGGGATCTGGACCGGAACGTAGGCGGCGTAACCGTACTGCCGCCCTATGAAAAATCAAACAGCAGCGAGTGGTATACCGGAACGGCCAATGCGATCTATCAGAACATTGATTACATCGACATGTACAATCCGGATTACGTGCTGATTCTGTCCGGCGATCATATCTATAAAATGGATTATGAAGTGATGCTGGAGTTCCACAAAGCGAACAACGCGGACCTGACGATTGCGGCGATGCCGGTTCCCATGGAGGAGGCCAGCCGTTTCGGAATCGTGATTACGGATGAGAACAACAGAATTACGGAGTTCGAGGAGAAGCCGGCCAATCCGAGAAGCAACCTGGCGTCTATGGGTATCTACATATTCAGTTGGCCAGTGCTCAGGGAAGCGCTGATGAAGCTGTCTGAAGAACCCGAATGTGATTTTGGCAAGCATATCATTCCTTACTGCCATACGAAGGGCGACAGAATTTTTGCCTATGAGTACAACGGCTACTGGAAGGACGTGGGCACGCTGGGCTCCTACTGGGAAGCGAATATGGAGCTGATCGACATTATTCCGGTGTTTAATCTTTATGAAGAATTCTGGAAGATTTATACCCGGTGCGAAAATCTTCCGCCCCAGTATATCTCGGCAGATTCCAGGATCGAGCGTTGTATCATCGGCGAGGGAACCAATATTTACGGAGAAATCTACAACTCCGTGATCGGCCCGAATGTAACGATTGAGCGGGGCGCGGTGGTCCGGGATTCCATTATTATGCAGGATTCGGTGATCCGGGCGGGCGCTATGGTAAACAAGGCCATTATCGCCGAGGGAGTGACCATAGGAGAGGACGTTCAGTTAGGCGTGGGCGAATATGCGCCCAGTAAGCTGGATACAAAGGTTTATGTGTTTGACCTGGTGACGGTGGGAGAGAATTCCGTGATTCCCGCAGGCGTACGGGTAGGCAAAAATACGGCCATCTCCGGTGTGACGGAGGCCAGTGATTATCCTGACGGAAAACTGGACAGCGGTGATTACATGATAAAGGCAGGTGGTTCACGATGAAAGCGATAGGAATTATATTAGCCGGCGGAAACAGCAAACGGATGAAAGAACTTTCGCTGCGGAGAGCCGTAGCGGCTATGCCGATTGCGGGCAGCTTCAGAAGCATTGATTTTTCTCTGAGCAGCATGACAAATTCGCATATTAAAAAGGTGGCGGTTTTCACCCAGTATAATGCCCGTTCTCTGAATGAGCATCTGAATTCTTCCAAGTGGTGGGATTTCGGGCGCAAGCAGGGCGGTCTGTATGTGTTTACGCCTACGATTACGGCGGATAACAGCGACTGGTACAGGGGCACGGCAGATTCCATCTATCAGAACCTGGAATTTTTAAAGAACAGCCATGAGCCTTATGTGGTGATCGCTTCCGGCGACGGCGTGTACAAGTTGGATTACGCGAAGGTTCTGGAGTATCATATCGCGAAGCGGGCGGATATCACGGTGGTGTGTAAAGAGATGCCTTCCGGCATGGATCTGACCCGTTACGGTCTGGTCCGCACCGACAGCGACTGCCGGATTACGGAGTTTGACGAAAAACCGATGGTGGCTTCCTCCAATCTGGTTTCCTGCGGCATCTATGTAGTCCGCCGCCGTCAGCTTGTCGACCTGATTGAGGCATGCGCGGCCGACGGGCGCTATGATTTTGTAAACGATATTCTGATCCGGTACAGAAATTTAAAGAGAATTTATGCCTATAAGATGGACAGCTACTGGAGCAATATTTCTTCCGTAGACGATTATTACAGGACAAATATGGATTTCCTGAATAAAGACATTCGGGATTACTTTTTCCGCACATATCCGGAAGTATACTCAAAAGTGGATGACAATCCGCCTGCGAAGTATAATCCCGGCGCCGTGGTGAGAAACAGTCTGGCTTCCAGCGGCTGTATCATTAACGGAGAAGTGGAGAATTCCGTTCTGTTTAAGAAGGTTTATGTGGGGAATAACTGCGTAATCAAAAATTCTATCATTCTGAATGACGTGTATATTGGTGATAACACACGGATTGAAAACTGTATTGTGGAAAGCCGGGATACGATTAAGGCGTATATGACCTATATCGGGGAGCCCAATCATATCAGGATTATTCTGGAAAAGAATGACAGATTTGTGATGTAAGAGAGATGAGAGGGGCGCAGGTTTTGTGAGATTCTGAGCGTACATAAGGCACGTTCGGAAATTTATTTGCCTGGGTACAAAGAGTTTCCGAGAGCACTCGAAAAAGAATCAGGGAGGAAATCATGAAAGTTACGGATGTACGGGTGCGCAGGGTCGCGAAAGAAGGGAAGATGAAAGCCATTGTGTCGATCACACTGGACGAGGAGTTTGTGGTTCATGATATTAAAGTGATTGAGGGTGAGAAAGGGCTTTTTATTGCCATGCCAAGCCGCAAAGCTGCGGACGGCGAATACCGTGACATTGCCCATCCGATCAATTCCGGCACCAGGGACATGATCCAGGGGATCGTGCTGGAACGATATAAAGAGGCGCTGACAGAAACTGCTGAATAGGATGAGACATAAAAAGGCGTTTAAATAGAAAAAGGGGCTGCTTGTGAGAGGCAGTCCCTTTTTCGCGGTATGGTTTTCGGGGGTTCGGAAAAGGCTCCAAAGCGCTATTCATCGCCCCGAAAACGGATAATCATCTGACACAGGTTTTGCGTGCCGGCGATGGAGACAATGCATCCTGCCAGCACTGCGATATCGCAGAGCATTTTTGAGCCGCCCGGCAGGTTTCCTCCGATGCCTGCGATGATAATGCCGATGACAATAGCGGCTGCGGCGATCATCCCCTGTCTGGTCTGCAAAGCCATTTTTAATCCTTTCATAAATAAATCCCTCCCTAATTTAGTTTCGCTGCTGTTTTTATAAACTACTTAACGCGGCCTTTGTGATCCGTACGCTCGGAATCTCTCGAAATCAGTCATTGAGAGACTTTGGGAATGCTGTTTATGTATAACTAATTATAAAAACAGTTTATCATGGGAGGGAAAATTAGTCAACGATTCGGATTTATTTTGTTTTCTGTTTGTGATAAGATAAATAAAATACATTTATGAGAGAAAACAGCGGGAAAGGAATGTGAAATCATGGGAAAAGCGATTCCGGTCAGGCAGAATACGGCTACAAGGGAGAAGCTTCTGGAGACGGCGAGAGAGCTGTTCTATAAACAGGGCTACAGCGCGACGACGCTGGCGCAGATCAGCGCGGTTTCGGAAATTAATAACGGACTGATTACGTATTATTTCGGCTCAAAAAATAATCTGGCCAGCGAGATTTATACGGCTTTTGTCATCAGCGTCCGCTCCGAGGTTTCCAGACAGCTTTTTGATATTAAAAAAGATTATCTGATGGAGCTGGGAATGGCGGTGGAGTGGCGGTTTATGATTTCGATTAAAATTGAAAATGAGAATATTATGCGGTTTTATACGGAATATATCAGAGATCGGGACCAGTTTTCAGACATTAATGAAAAGAGAGAACATTATTATAATCTGCAGAAGACGCTGGTCAATCCCTATATCAGTGATATGGATCTGCGGTTTTATGAAGTGTGCGGCGTTTCCGTTATGCGAAGTGTCTCGGAGGCCTACGCAAAAGGGTTTCTGAAATGCGACCGGGATTATCTGGAGGATTATGTGATCCGGATGCTGTTTCTGATGCTCCGTCTGCCCTCTTATCGGGTGGAAACGCTGGTGGATGAGTCCCGGTATTACAGAGATAAGATGAAAATTAAGGTGGGGGACGGTTTTGAGCTGATTACGGCATAAACGATACGAAAATTGGAGATAAAATAGCTATGCGTAAAATATGAGAAGAGTCCGGTTTACCGGACTCTTTTATGTTTGACTAAATATATAAAAACAAGGGAACGCGGAGATGTAAAATAAGTGCACAGTAAAAAATGATTTTAACACACATATTATTGTAAAATATGTATATATAAATCGGTATTACAAGATATTTTTTATAAATATCAAATAAACTACTTGACAAATATAACGATAGACTATATGATAAACCTAAATTACTCATACATAATTTTGAAGAGATGAAAGGGGGAGAAAAAGATGGAGAAGATAAAAGATCTGGACCGGATTCCCTTCAGTGAAAGTGAGATGACCGTAAAGAGTTATTTTCCGGCTTTCGGTCCGGTGGCTGTGGGCGCTTCGGAGCTTACCACGCCGATTACGCCGCGGGAAAACTTTATGGCGCTTCAAAAGGGACAGACGCCGCTGTGGGTTCCGATGAATGCGGATCAGGCGATTTATCACCCGTCATTTCTGCCGGACAACAGCGCAAGGCGGCAGGGCGGAAAGGATTATTACGGCGTGGAGTGGGTCTATGTGCCGGAAGCCGGAGGAAGCATGGTAAGGCCGGGCAGTCCTTTTATGGACGATGCCAATGACTGGGAAAAACTCGTCAAATTTCCGGACATCAGGTCCTTTGACTGGGATGCGGCCAACCGAGAGGGAAAAGACCGGTACAATCCCGATGAAACCAGAGCTGCTTCGGGAACCATCCTGAACGGATTTTTCGAACGGCTGATTGCCTTTATGGATTTCCAGTATGCGGCCGTGGCCATGATTGACGAAGAACAGAAGGATGCCTGCAAGGCGCTGTTCTGGAGACTTTCGGATTTCTATAAAACCATTGTGGACTGTTTTATAGAATACTATCATATTGATTTTCTCACGTTCCATGATGACTGGGGTTCCCAGCGGGCGCCGTTTTTCTCCCTGGATACGGTGGAGGAGATGCTGGTTCCGCCCATTAAGAGTCTGGTGGACTATGCGAAGGCGAAAGGGCTTTACGTGGATATGCATTCCTGCGGAAAGAACGATATGCTGATGCAGGCTTATCTGGATGTGGGGATCGATACCTGGACAGGGCAGACCATGTGTGACAAGGAAACGCTGTATGAGCGTTACGGCGACCGGATCACTTTGGGTATCGAGCCGGAGACCGTGGCGGAGGATGCGCCGCTGGAGGAGGTATATGGGGCTGCCGAGCGGTTCTGTGATAAATATGTGGGACCGGACAAAGCGCCGGTGTTCTGCAATATCAGAAAAAGCCATCCGAAGATGAGGGAAGTGATGTATGAGGTGTCCAGAAAACGGCTGAATCCGTGAAAGGAGAAGTCCGTTTAAAGGATACCGGTACATGAATATGATTGATTAAAGGGGTATTAATATGGGAGATGAAAAAAACATTTCTAACTACGCACAAGAAGATGCCAAAAAGTTAAAACAGTTAAAAGTTGCCTATCCGGTTCAGCAGTTAGGCGGTGGTATCGAGAAGGCTTACATCAGCACGTACGTAAGTTATCTGTATACAAATATTTACGTGATGCCGGTTGCATTTTCCGGTCTGATCACGATTATTCAGAATATCGTGGGATGGATCGGCGGGCCTCTGTTCGGTACGATTATTGATAAGGTACAGTTTAAAAAGGGAAAATATTACCCGTGGATGATTATCGGTCCCGTGCTTTATTATGCCGGGTGGCTTCTGATTTACTGTCTGCCGGCTTTTGGGATCAGAGGATCTCAGGCGGCGTTTCTGGCGCTGATCATTGCGATTTTCAATGCCTGTATCAGCCCGTTGGTAACGGTGCCCCAGAACGCGGTTTACCCCAATCTGTCCACGGATGCCGGAGACCGGCAGTATTTTGCAAGAATGCAGAAAATCTGCCGTGACGGCGGCAAGACGATTTTCAGTTATATATTTCCGGTGATGCTGCCTGCGATTGCGCTGGCGTTCAGCAACGGGGCGGCCGTGGCGACGGCGGGCGGAGAAGCGATTTCCTATGCCCTCTGTGCGGTAATTGCCTGTATCGCTCCGATTCTGGGCTATGGTTATTATGCGGTTTGTCTGAAAGGCTCTTATGTGGAGCGAAACGCAATGGAAAAATCGAGGGGGGGGGGGTACGAAGAAAAAAGGTTTGTCCCTGGCCGTGATGTTCAAGACCGTATTTACGAATCGGGCGCTGCTCTCCATGTATCTGTTTATGTCACTGCATAAAACCTACTATTTTATCTATGTAACCTCTGCCGCATATATGTTCAAATATGTGTGGGGCGATTTTTCCAAAATGGGTATTTTCATGACCATGTTCAACCTGACCGCCATCATCGGCGTTATGGTGGGACCGTTCTGGAAAAAAGTGTTCAAAGAGACAAAACGCTGCTTCGTTTCCTGTATGGCCGTCCATGTGATTCTGCTGGCGGTACTGGCAATTACTTTTAAGACACTGCCGCTTATGGCATTTATGATTATCTTCGCATTGTCCAGCTGCTTTATGGGAATGCTGGAAAATTATATCCTTCCCATGTTTGCGGCGGCATCCGATTACGGCGCATGGAAATCCGGCGAGCGGATGGACGGGCTTACCATGTCCATCTATTCCCTTACCATCAAGACCGGTACGCTGGTAGCCACCTCCATCAGAACGGCGGTTCTGGTTGCGGCGAACCTGGATGCGATCACGGCTGGCGGAGAGGTGACGGCCGACTTTATCTCCAAGTTAAGCTTTCTGTACTCATGGATTCCGCTGGGCCTGGGCATTGCGGCGCTGCTGGTTCTGATGTTCCTGTTTAATTTGGATGACAGCCGGATCAAGATGATCAACGACGACCTGAAAGCAGGCATTACCGCAGCTACGTCTCAGAACAGACTGTAGCCGAAAAACGAGGGGGATGAATAAGATAAAACAATCGCGGAAAGATGATTTTTGGGGTGTGGGAAATCTGGGCGAAGGCTTTATTTCCATGGTGACAAACACATATTTCAGTATTTTTCTGACAGATGTGGCGGCGCTGCCGCTCAATCTGGTGGCCTTCGTCTCCCTGTTTTCCAGCATATTTGACTTTTTTATGGTTCCGCTGTCGGGAGGGATTCTGGTATCTTTAAAACCCATGCGGTGGGGACAGCTCCGTTCCTGGCTGCTGATCTGTCCTCCTGTGGCCGTACTCTTTTTCCTGCTCTGTTTTACGGTGTATCAGGGGAGCCAGACCATGACGGTGGTCTGTATTCTGACAGGGTATCTGGGCGCAAAGGCCGCATGGAATATTACCTATGCGGCAAATGCCTCTCTGACGGCGGTGATGGCGACGGACGTGAAATCAAAATCCAAGCTGGCTTCCCAGCGGATGATCGGCTCCAACGCAGGCCGTCTGCTGGGCAATTATCTGACACCGATCATCGTTGCGGCCGCAGCCGTCTATGCAGGAGAGAGCTTCGGATACCGGGCTGCCATCCTGTTTACGGGAATCGTGTATATCCTTACCAGCATCGCTCATTTTTATATCAGCGCCGGCTGTGAGGAAGTTTCCGGCAGCCGGGACGGGCAGAGCAAAGAAAAGGTTCGGGAGCGGATGTCCGTGACGGAAGTGTTCAGGGTGCTGGTGAATAATGCCCAGTTGCTGATTACACTGGTGATTGATCTGACCTCGAATGTGGCCAGTCTGGTGCTGCCGTCTCTGGCGGTTTATTATTACAAATACTGTGCCTGCGATTCATCCCTGATTCCCGTCCATATGCTGCTCACCGGCCTTGGCGGAATCACCGGCGCTTTTCTGGTAAGGGCCTGCGGCTCTCAAATCAGACGGCCCCGGAAGATTTTACTGGGATTGTATCTGCTGGTAGCGGCATCGCTGTTTTCCATCCGTCTGTTTCCGGATCTGCCGGCATATTTTCTGTGTATCAGCGGTGTGGTCGCCGTGCTGACCGGCATGACGTCTCCTTTTGAGATGAATCTGTACATGGATAACACTGTTTATTATAAGAAGAAAACCGGGCAGGATGCCACAGGATTTATTATGGGCCTGAGCAATCTGCCGGTGAAATTTGCATCAATTATTAAGTCTACATTGATTCCGTTTACATTGATGGCCGTGGGATATGTGGCGAATGCCGAGCCTACGCCCCGGATGCAGAGGGCAATCATCGACGCATATACGCTGATTCCCATGTTGTTTCCGATCCTGGGGTTTGTGCTTCTGAAATTTTTCTGGAAATCAGGGCAGGAGGAAAAAGACCGGGCATAACAGGGAACCGGCCGGATTGCGGTGAAAGGAGTGAGACAGTCTATGGCGAGTCTTAGTTTTAAAGAAAATACACTGCTGGCTTATCAGCACAAAGAGCCGGAATTTTTTCCGCTCACCACGGATATGAATATGGGCGCCCCCAGAGGGACGGATTTTATCTGTGAATCCATCTGCGTCCAGGGAACGGCGAAAGACTGGTTCGGACAGAGCTGGACCTATGAGCCGAAGATCGGCGGGGCAAATCCGACGCCGGGGGTTCATCTGGTGCCGGATATTACCAGATGGAGAGAGTATATGAAATTTCCCGATCTGAGCAGGCTGGACTGGGAAGGCTATGCCGCGCGGGATACGGCCGGCTGGGACAGGGACCGGAAGCTTTCCCGTGTGATGGTGGGCTTTGGCCTGTGGGAGCGCATGTTCAGCGTGATGGAGTTTCAGGATGCGCTCTGCGCACTGATGGAAGAACCGGAAGCCTGTTATGATTTTTTCGGTGCGGTGGCGGACCATAAGATTCGCCTGTATCAGTATCTGATCCGGTACTATAAGCCGGATATCCTGATTATGCACGACGATTACGGCTCCAACAGCGGCATGTTTATGTCGCCGGAGGTGTGGAGGAAGCTGCTGAAACCCCATTTGCAGCGGGTCATCGACAGCATCGTGAATGAGGGGGTGATGTATGAACATCACTGCTGCGGCTATTTTGCCCCGATTCTGGGCGAGATTGCGGATATGGGCTGCGTGGCCACCAACACGATGCATATTTCCAATAAACCGGCGGAGCTGAAAAAGGAAATCGGACATAAGATGTGCTTCGTGGGCGGTTTCGACACCCAGTTTATGGATAAGGAGAAGACGACGGAAAAAGAAATCCGGGAGAGCATTGACAAAACCATTGACGAGCTTGCTCCGGGCGGAAGCTGGATCGCCCAGTCCATGCTGAAAACCAAATCCCGCAATCCCATTGTAATGGATGAGCTGATTCGTTACGGCTCTACCAAATATACATGTAAACGACCCGATTATGACACGCTTGTCTGAAAAGAGCCCCCCAAAGCATTATAATATAGAAAGCAGCACAGCTTCGTCTGTGCTGTTTTCGCGTCTGTAAAGTCTTTACAAGCCCTGATTTTCCTGATAAAATGAGTACGCTTGTGATACTGATACACTCTTTTCGGAGGAGGATGACGGTTATGTATATCATCGCAGGTTTGGGAAATCCTGATTTAAAATACAGAGGAACCCGGCACAACGCCGGTTTTTGCGCCCTGGATGCGCTGGCGGAAAGAAACCGCATACAGGTGACGGCAAGGCAGCACAGGGCATTGACGGGAAAAGGCATGATTCACGGGCAGAAGGTGATTCTGGCAAAGCCTCAGACCTATATGAATTTAAGCGGCGAGAGCGTCAGAGAGCTGGCGGATTACTATAAGATAGATCCGGGGCAGGAGCTGATTGTAATCTACGACGATATCAATCTGGAGCCGGGGCAGCTTCGCATCCGGGAAAAAGGCAGCGCAGGGGGGCACAACGGGATGAAAAATATCATTGCCTGTCTGGGTACGGATGCCTTTGCGCGGGTCAGAATCGGCGTTGGGAAAAAGCCGGAGCAGATGGATCTGGTGGATCACGTTCTGGGACATTTTGCCGGCGAGGAACGTCCGTTGATGGAACAGAGCTATGAGAATGCCGCGCGGGCGGTGGAAGTGATGCTCTATGAGGGTACGGCTGCGGCGATGAATCTGTTTAACCGGAAGAATCTGTAGCGCAGGGCAAAACGCCGGGAACATGTGTCGGGAACGCATGCCGGAATATGGGAAGATATGTAGGAAATATGGGTCGGAGAACCGGGAACGGATCGGAATGTCGGGAGGAAACTGTGAGCGGAATCTGGAATGGGTATCTGGAAGAATTAATTGAATATGAACGGGGAAAGGAAGGTCTTGGGCAGTCTGCCGGAGGCGTTTCCTTTGCGGGCTGCGTGGACGCGGCCAAAGCCCATCTGATCGACGGGCTGGACCGCCGGTTTCCCTGGCGTCTGGTGATTACCTACAATGATCTGCGGGCCAAGGAGTTATTCCGGGATTTAAGCTTTTTTGACAAAGACGTATGGCTGTATCCTGCCAAGGACATGCTGTTCTTTCAGGCAGACTTACAGGGAAATCTGCTGGTGCGCCAGCGGATCTCCGTGTGGGAAAAGCTGCTGCTAAACGCCGGCGGCACCGTAGTCACCACTATGGACGGCTGTATGGACATGCTGCCGGCGCTGTCGGAGTGGGCGTCGCGGTCCCTTTATGCCCGGTGCGGGGATGCCCTTGATCTGGAAGCGTGGAAAGGGGCGCTGGCCGGCCTGGGATATGAGCGGATGGGGCAGGTGGAGATGCCCGGCCAGTATTCGGTACGGGGCGGTATTCTTGATATCTACCCTCTGAATATGGAATATCCGGCGCGGATGGAGCTGTGGGGAGATGAGATCGACTCCATCCGCTGCTTTGATCCGGAAAGCCAGCGGTCCGTGGAAAATCTGGAGGAGCTGTCCGTCTATCCGGCCGTGGAAGTGCTTCCTGAACCGGAACGTATCCGGGAGGGCATGAAGAAGATAGAACAGGAAGCGAAAGCGGCGGTGAAGGCGCTGCAGAAGCAGGGAAAAACGGAAGCGGCGGGCTGCCTGAAACGGACGGCGGCAGAGGCAGCGGAGGAGCTGTCCGAGGGTACCGTAAGCGGCGGACTGAATCGTTTTATCCGCTATTTTTATGAGCGGACATTATCCTTTATCGACTATTTTCCGAAAGATACCTGTCTGGTGCTGGATGAGCCGGCCCGGCTGGAGGAAAAAGCCAGGGTGGTGAAGAAGGAATTTCTGGAAAGCATGAGCCACCGGCTGGAAAAGGGAACGCTGCTGCCCGGACAGGCAGAGGTGCTGTGGGAGGACCGGGAAGTTTTCGGCAAGATCGGCGAAAGAACATGGGTGCAGCTTTCCGCGCTGGACTCCAAAACGGAATATCTGACGCCTGCCTGCCGCTGTCATCTGACAGTGAAAACCGGCGTGTCCTATCAGAACCATTTTGAAGAACTGGTGAAAGAGCTGATGCGGTGGAAGCGGGAAAAGTACCGGGTCATCCTGATTTCTCCTTCCCGCACCAGGGCGCAGCGTCTGGCAGAGGATCTGTACAGAGAATATGAACTGAATGCCTTTTACAGCGAGGATGCGGGCGCGGCGGTGGAGCCGGGGCGGATTCTTGTCACCTCCGGGCAGTTGTCCAGAGGCTATGAGTATCCGATGATTAAGTTCGCGGTGATAACGGAGACGGATATTTTCGGCGGCGCGCAGAAGAAAAAGCGGAAAAAGCATCAGTACGAGGGAAAGAAAATCCAGTATTTTTCCGACCTTTCCGTCGGGGACTATGTGATTCATGAAAACCACGGCATGGGTATTTACCGGGGCGTGGAGAAGATTCAGGTAGGAGGCGTCACGAAGGACTATCTGAAAATCGAATATGCGGATCATGGCAATCTGTATATCCCGGTGACGCAGATGGATATTGTCCAGAAATATGCGGACAGCAATGCGGACCGGAAACCGAAGCTGAATCGTCTGGGCAGCAAGGACTGGGGACAGACAAAGACAAGGGTAAAGTCGGCGGTAAAAGAGATTGCGAAGGAGCTGGTGGAGCTTTATGCGGCCCGCCAGAAAAAGCCGGGCTTTCAGTACGGCCCGGACACCATCTGGCAGAAAGAGTTTGAAGAAATGTTTCCCTATGAGGAAACCCAGGACCAGTTAGAGGCTATCGAGGCGGCGAAGCGGGATATGGAAAGCCCCGGAATTATGGACCGGCTGATCTGCGGCGACGTGGGATTCGGGAAAACCGAAATCGCTATCCGGGCGGCTTTCAAAGCCGTGCAGGACAGCAAGCAGGTGGCTTATCTGGTACCCACCACCATCCTGGCCCAGCAGCATTATAATACCTTTGTCCAGAGAATGAAGGAATATCCGGTGCATGTGGAGCTGCTGAGCCGTTTCCGCACGCCGTCTCAGCAGAAAACCGCCCTGGAAGGGCTGCGAAAAGGAAGCGTGGATGTGGTGATCGGCACCCACCGGCTGCTGTCTGACGATGTGAAATACAAAGATCTGGGGCTTCTGATTATCGACGAGGAACAGCGGTTCGGCGTAACCCATAAAGAAAAGATTAAGATGATGAAGGAGAATGTGGATGTTCTGACCCTGACGGCCACCCCCATTCCCCGCACCCTTCATATGAGCATGATCGGGATCCGGGATATGAGTGTGCTGGAAGAACCGCCCCTGGACCGGGTGCCGATTCAGACTTATGTGATGGAGTATGACGAAGAAATGGTGCGGGAGGCCATCAACCGGGAACTGGCCAGAGGCGGACAGGTTTATTATGTCTACAACCGGGTGCAGGATATAGACGAGATTACCAATAAAATCGCCGCGCTGGTGCCGGATGCGGAGGTTTCCTTTATTCACGGGCAGATGAGCGAGCGGCAGGTGGAGAAAATTATGCTGCAGTTTATCAACGGCGAGATCGACGTGCTGGTGACGACTACGATTATTGAGACGGGGCTGGATATCTCCAATGTGAATACGATTATTATCCATGATTCAGACCGGTACGGCCTGTCTCAGTTATATCAGCTTCGGGGGCGGGTGGGGCGTTCCAACCGGACGGCCTATGCCTTTTTGATGTACCGGCGGAATAAGCTGCTGAAAGAGGTGGCGGAGAAACGGCTGCAGGCCATCAGAGATTTTACCGATCTTGGCTCCGGCATCAAAATCGCCATGCGGGATCTGGAAATCCGGGGGGCCGGCAATATCCTGGGCGCGCAGCAGCACGGACATATGGAGGCGGTGGGCTATGATCTCTACTGCAAGCTGCTGAACACCGCCGTAAAGGCAATTAAGGGGGAAGCGCCGGAGGAAAGCTTTGACACCACCGTAGAGCTGGATATCGACGCCTACATTCCTTCCGAATATATTCCCAATGAAGGGCAGAAGCTGGAGATCTATAAACGGATTTCCGGGGTGGAAAATGAAGAAGAATATATGGATATCCAGGATGAGATGATCGACCGGTTCGGCGAGCTGCCGCTGCCGGCCCAGTATCTTCTGAAAGCGGCGCTTGTAAAAGCCCAGGCCCACGAGGCCAATGTGACGGAGGTGTCGGGAAACAAACAGAAGCTGACCTTCTCCATGTATCAGCGGGCGCCGGTGGCCGGTCAGCGGATTCCTCCTCTGATCGAAAAGTATCAGGGAAAACTGCGGTTTGTCAACGGGGAAACGCCCCAGTTTATATATGAAGAAAAAAGAAAACGCCTGATGGACACGGAAACCATGCTGATGACAGTGAAAGTTTTGTTAAATGAGATAAAGTTGTTGCTTGAAAATTAGAAACGTAATATAATGTTACGGTGTATGGGCCTGTCCCATATGGGATTGTGAGAAGAAAAGAATGACGGCGGGAAAGATCAGCGGACCGGACAGGCCGCGCCCCGCGGAACGATGATACAGGAGGATACAGCTATGAATACAATGATGAAGAAAACGGCTGCTTTTATGCTGGCCGGCGCCCTGGCGGCAGGAAGTCTGACCGGCTGCGCACAGAATCATACGGATTATGCGACGACGGTGGTGGCCACTTACGGAGATACCCCCATATATCTGGAAGAAGCAAATTTTATGGCCCGCTATAATCAGTGGTATAACGAGATGTACTATATGGGCTATTTCGGAGCGGAGATGTGGCAGCAGGATATCGGCGGGAAGACGCTGGAGGCGGCTACGAAGGAAGACGTGATGGCCGCTCTGCTGCAGACGGAGGCGCTGATTGCCCGCGCCGATGAATATGGCGTATCCCTGACGGAAGAAGATCTGGAAAAGGTAAACCAGGCATGCAGCGATTTCTTTGCCCAGCAGAGCAGCAAGCTGGTGGAAGCCACCGGCGCCACCGAAGAACTGGTGAAGAAGATCTATGAAAAGAACGCGCTGGCCAATAAAGTATGGCAGGCGGTTGTGGCAGATACGAATACGGAGGTAAGCCAGGAGGAATCTCAGCAGGTAGGCATCCGTTATATTCTGGTCAGAGAAGACGCGGAGGCGGAAACCGCCGAAACCCAGGCGGCAGGAGAAACGGCGGCTGCGGAATCTGACGGAAGCGGGGAAACGGCCGCAGCGGCACAAACCCCTGAGACAAAGGCCAATGCCATTGTCAGCCGGATTCAGGCAGGCGAGGATATTGGAGATGTGGCGGAAGAACTGGGACTGACCTGCAATACCGGCCACTATGCAAAGAACCGGACGGAACCTGAGAACGGGGAAGAACCGGACGGTGCGTCTTCGGATGTCATCGGAACAAATGCGGCGGCCATGACCGCCGGAGAAGTCAGGGCGGTATACGGTGAGGGCGCTGACGGCTGGTATGTGATTTTCTGCGATACGGAGAACGATGAGGAAGCCACGAAAAATGAGGTGGAGAGAATCATCAGAGAGAGAAAGTCAGCCAGATTTGCCGAGGTTTACGCAGGCTGGGACAAAGGAGAATTTCAGGTAGACGAGGATGTGTGGGAGCTGGTGGCCTTTGACGGAAATCCTGTCTATGCGGAAGAACCGGCAACGGTGGGAACGGATTCCGGCGAAACGGCCGCCGCGGAAAATGAAACCCCGGAGGCGGAAACCACCGCATCCGGGGAAACAGAAGCAGTC
This sequence comes from uncultured Lachnospiraceae bacterium, assembly GCA_948470335.1. Taxonomy (GTDB): domain Bacteria; phylum Bacillota; class Clostridia; order Lachnospirales; family Lachnospiraceae; genus Paralachnospira_A. Next base: position 16,781 of record CAOKOL010000018.1, read on the forward strand.
ACCACCGCATCCGGGGAAACAGAAACAGATACCACTGCGGCTGCCGAATAAAAAAGTACGCCCGGAATCTTGCGGCGCCTGCTTTTTACGGGACGCCGGAAAGGCATCTTACGGGATCAGATACGATTCAAGCACCTCATAGATTTCTTCTCTGCCCTGTTTCGTCTGGGCGGAGAAGGGGATGAGGATGTGATCCGGGGTCAGCTTAAGGCCTGTCCGGATGGCTTTCAGATGCTTCTGCAACTGGCTGCGGTTGATCTTGTCCGCCTTGGTGGCGATGATCACGGGCCGGAAGCCGTTTCGGACAATCCACTCATACATGGTGACGTCATTGGCCGAAGGATCGTGGCGGATGTCGATCAGAAGAAAAATACATTTCAGTTGTTTTGACGTGTGCAGATAGCGCTCGATCATTTTCCCCCACTTGGCCTTGATCTCCTGGGATACTTTGGCATAGCCGTAGCCGGGAAGGTCCACGAAATAGAGCTGGCTGTTGATATTATAATAGTTGATCGTCTGGGTCTTGCCGGGCTGGGCCGAGGTGCGGGCGTAAGACTTCCGGTTCATCAGTCCGTTGATCAGGGAAGATTTTCCCACATTTGACTTGCCCGCAAAGGCGAATTCCGGCAGGGTGTTTTCCGGCAGTCTGCTGGTGATGCCGCAGACGGTTTCCAGGTTTACTGATTTGATTACCAAAATGCGGATTCCTTTCGTAAAATTCTTTATCAGGACTCTCTCATCAGCGTGTTCATGATGAAAGCGTAGATTTCCTGATTGTGATCGGCCCAGTTTAAGCACATGGCTTCCGCCTGTTCTCTGGCGGGAACCGATATGTCTAAAGAGAGCAGCGGCGCGTTTCCCTCTCTCGCCTCGCAGTGAACGACGTAGTCCCGGTTGTCCGATTTGTGAAAATCGGAGATCAGGCTGACTTCTTCCCGAAGCTGGGCTTTGTTCTCATCCAGAAACTGACGGATATCCCGGACGATGCCGTCGGAAAGCTGGCGGCCGAAAAAAGACAGAGTCTCCTCACCTTCTTTTGTGATCTGATAACGGGAACAGTTCCGCACTGTCTCAAGCCGGATCAGGTTGGACTCCTGCAGCTCGGACAGGGCCTGCTGGAGCGTGAAATAATTGGCGTATTCCTTTGTCAGAAAAAAATCCGATATCTGAGAGTTGGTCAAAGGAAACCGCACATGCTTTAACATTTGCAAAACCATCAGTTTATATAAGGTCAGCGGTTCTGACACCATAATCGATCACCTCCTGTCTTGTGTGCCGTCCTCATATTTTACCAGTTCTGCAAAGTGAAGTCAACAATTCCGTTGCCGCCCGAAAAAATCCCGTGAAAGATGTTTTTAAAATTTTAAATTTTTGTGATAAATCTTCTTCTCAAGCGGAAAGAAATGGTGTATAATGATAGCATCTCAATCTTTAGACACGCTCAGTATTTCTGACGGGACGCATCACCGTGCGGGGGAAAGCCTTCGGTGAGGCACCTTTCTCTGGATACTGTGTAATTATGAAATATCTGGATGTTCATCATTTTTCCCTAATTTACTTATGAAAATCTTTGGTATTCAAAACATGGGCCGCTGCAGCGTTGCGAAGCTGCGGACCGGAAGCTGCTGTAAGACGGATGGTCCTGTGATATGCCGCGATTGTGAAAATATGGAATATGAAAAATATCGTTAATTAATGGAGGAACAGAATGAAAGAAAAATTATTATCATTGCCGTTGGCGCAGCTACGGGAGATTGCCCGGAGCAAAGGGATTAAAAATATTGCCGCCACAAGGAAATCTGCCCTGGTGGACAAGCTGGTAGCGCTGATGGAGGAAGAAACCCAGGCCGCGGGTGCGGAAGAGACAGCAGATGCGGCGGAAGAACAGACAGACAGTCTGGAAAAGGCGATAAGAGAAAGCGAGGAGAAAGGACTGAAAAGCAACGAGGGAAGAATGACAAGAAATATGGAGTCCAGGGAGCGCAGAAGACGGGAGCCGGAGGAGGCTGCTCAGAGACGGGAGCCCTACGTGCGGGAATATCACGGCAGAGAGGGGCAGCAGGGAGAGACGCCGGTCCGCCCCGCCAGTCTGCGTACCGAGGAGATGGCGGCTCTTGACAGCGGTGTTCCGGCCCACGGAATACTGGAAGTCATGCAGGAGGGCTTTGGCTTTATCCGGTGCGAGAATTATCTGCCGGGGGAGAACGATGTGTATGTGTCCCCTTCCCAGATACGCCGTTTTAATATGAAGACCGGCGATATCGTCTACGGTTCCAAGCGGATCAAGACAGGACAGGAAAAATTTGCGGCCCTGCTGTATGTGAACAAAATTAACGGCGTGGCGGCGGACGACGCGGTAAAGCGCCCTAATTTTGAAGATCTGACGCCCGTTTTCCCCAACAGCAGACTCCATCTGGAGATGCCGGGCGCCGGCGTATCCATGCGGATCGTGGACCTGCTTTCCCCGATCGGAAAGGGCCAGAGAGGTATGATCGTGTCGCCGCCCAAAGCCGGTAAAACCACCCTGTTAAAACAGGTCGCCCGTTCCATTATCAGAAATCACCGTGAGATGCATGTGCTGATTCTTCTGATCGACGAGCGTCCGGAGGAAGTAACCGATATCAAGGAGTCTATTGAAGGGCCGAATGCGGAGGTTATCTATTCTACCTTCGATGAGCTGCCGGAGCATCACAAACGGGTGTCCGAGATGGTGCTGGAGCGGGCAAAGCGGCTGGTGGAGCATGGGAAAGACGTGACGATTCTTCTGGACAGCATTACCCGTCTGGCCCGTGCCTACAACCTGACGGTAGCGCCCAGCGGACGTACGCTGTCCGGCGGTCTGGACCCGGCGGCATTACATATGCCCAAACGGTTTTTCGGCGCCGCCCGGAATATGCGGGAGGGCGGCAGTCTGACGATTCTGGCCACGGCGCTGGTGGATACCGGCAGCCGCCTGGACGACATGGTGTACGAGGAATTTAAGGGAACGGGCAATATGGAGCTGGTGCTGAACCGAAAGCTGTCAGAACGCCGGATCTTCCCGGCCATCGACATATTTAAGTCCGGAACCAGGAGAGAGGACCTTCTGCTGACCAGGGAAGAACAGGAAGCCGTGTCGAATGTCCGCAAGGCCATCAACGGTTCCAAGCCCGACGATGCGGCGGAAAGCGTCCTGGATCTGTTTGCCCGCACGAAAACCAACAGAGAATTCATCGAAATGTCAAAGAAAATCCGTTTTTAACTTGCAAAGGACATGGCCTTATGATATAATCATTTCGCTGTCCGGATATATGATGGTATGTCATATTGGAGCAGACAGAACTGATGGTCGGAAACCATCCACTAAATATTGAGAGGTGAGTCAAATGAGAGAAGGAATCCATCCTAAATATTATCAGGCAAAGGTTGTATGCAACTGCGGGAACGAGTTTGTAACAGGTTCCACAAAGAGCGATATCCACGTGGAGATCTGTTCCAAGTGTCATCCGTTCTACACAGGACAGCAGAAGGCAGCGGCAGCCCGCGGACGTATTGATAAGTTCAATCGTAAGTACGGCGTCAGCCAGTCATAAGGAAACAAAGTCAGGGTTGAGGTTTGGTCGCAAGAGAAACCTCAACCTGTTTTGTATGTACGAAAGCATTTTGCGGGTTTGCGCGGGGAAAGCGGCGCAGAGCGGAATGCTTCATTTTAGGCGCATGGACGGAGGGCTTTTATGAAGTCATCAGGAATCGGAGGGCAGGCCGTACTGGAGGGCATCATGATGAAAAACGGGGATGCCTATGCGGTGGCGGTCAGAACGCCGGAAGATCAGATTGTACTGAAAGTGGACGAATATCATATGTTTTCCAGCACAAGAAAGTGGGCCAGGCTGCCGGTGATCCGGGGCGTTTTTAATTTTGTGGACTCCATGATTTTGGGGATGCGGACACTGGCTTACTCCGCTGATTTTTTTGAGGAGGAATCAGAAAGCGAAAACGGAAAAAAGCAGGATAAGGAGCGTCCGGCGGGAAAAGGCCGGGGCGGGGAGGAAAAAGAAGAAAGCGGTATGGGAAAGGCTGCGATGGCCATGACCGTGGCGTTTTCCATTTTGCTGGCGGTAGGCATCTTTATGGTGCTTCCCGTGGTGCTGGTCAGCTTTCTGCGAAAAGTTACCCAGTCCTCCGCACTGATTGCGCTGGCAGAGGGACTGGTAAGAATCGGTATCTTTCTGGCTTATGTGGCGCTGATTTCCCGTATGGAAGATATTAAACGGGTATTTATGTACCACGGGGCGGAACATAAGTGTATCAACTGCGTCGAGCACGGTATGGAACTGAACGTGGAAAACGTGATGAAAAGCTCCCGGCTGCATAAGCGGTGCGGCACCAGCTTTCTGCTGATCGTCATGATCGTCAGCGTGGTATTTTTCATGTTTGTCCGCGTGGAGACACTCTGGCTGCGGATTCTTACCAGAATCTGTTTTATTCCGCTGATTGCCGGCGTTTCCTATGAGTTTATCCGCCTGGCGGGCAGCAGTGACAGCGGTCTGGTGGAGCTTTTAAGCCGGCCTGGGCTCTGTCTGCAGCGGTTGACTACAAAGGAGCCGGACGAGTCCATGGCCCAGGTGGCGATTACGGCGGTGGAGGCGGTATTTGACTGGAAAAAGTACCTGAAAGAAAATTTCGGAGGGGAATACGCCGGACGGGAGCATGAAAATCAGAAAGGCTGATGCACGGATGGCTACTTATCGAGAGGCGCTGTGCCGGGCGGAGGCGCGGCTGGCGAAAGCGGGAGTGGAGGAAGCCGCCCTGGATGCCTGGCTTTTGTTTTCCTGGGTCAGCGGCATCAGCCGGGCGGTTTATTTTATGGACAGAGATCGTCCGTGGACGGATCAGGAGGAACAGAAACGGTATGAGGCGGTGATCGGAAAGCGGGCGCAGCGGACGCCCCTCCAGTATCTGACCGGCGTACAGCAGTTTATGGGACTGGATTTTCAGGTGACGCCCTCCGTACTGATTCCCAGACAGGATACGGAGACGCTTGTGGAATATGCCCTTCAAAGGCTGCGCCCCGGGGATCGGGTGCTGGATCTCTGCACCGGGTCCGGGTGCATCGGCATCAGCCTGATGAAGCTGGGAGGGGCCCGGGTCTGGTGCGCCGATATCTCTGAGAAAGCCCTTGCGGTGGCCAGAAGCAACGGACAGCGGCTGGGCTGTGACGGCATTTCATGGATTCGGAGTGATCTGCTGGAACAGATCGAAGAAAAAGCGTTTGATATGATTGTGTCCAATCCCCCTTATATTCCGTCGGAGGTAATAGACGGCCTGATGCCGGAGGTCAGGGATCATGAGCCGCGTCTGGCTTTGGACGGAGATGGAGACGGCCTGTCGTTTTACAGGCGTCTCGCGTCGGACTGCAAAGGGTTTCTGAAACCGGGCGGGCTGCTCTGTATGGAGATTGGCTGTGACCAGGGCCGGGCCGTGGCAGAGCTGCTGACGGCTGCCGGATGGGAACAGATCTTTGTTCTGAAAGATGATGCCGGGCGGGACCGGGTGGTATCGGCGGTCCGGGCCGGGACAGTGAGATAAAGAAAGAATATCCGGATGCCGCGGACGGCGGCGGCAGAGGAGTGAGAAACAACGGGAGGTGTAGATATGTTTGACAGATTAGAGGATATCGTCAGGCGGTTTGAGGAAATTCTGGAGGAACTGAACAATCCTTCTGTGGTGGAGAATCAGGAGCGGTTCCGAAAACTGATGAAAGAGCAGACCGACCTTACGCCGATCGTGGAGGCTTATAAAAGTTATCAGACGGCGAAACAGGACGTGGAAGACAGTCTGGCGATTTTAGAGGAAGAAAATGACGAGGAGATGCGTCAGTTGGCAAAGGAGGAGCTGTCCGATGCCAAAAACCGGATTGAGGAACTGGAGCAGAAGATGAAGATTCTGCTGCTTCCGAAAGATCCCAATGATGACAAGAATGTTATCGTGGAAATCCGGGCCGGTGCCGGCGGAGACGAGGCGGCTCTGTTTGCCGCGGAGCTGTACCGGATGTATGCCCGGTTTGCCGAGCGGAACCGCTGGAAAACAGAACTGATCAGCGTGAATGAGAACGGAATCGGCGGTTTTAAGGAAGCGGTATTTATGATTACCGGTCAGGGCGCTTATTCCAAGCTGAAATATGAGAGCGGCGTTCATCGGGTGCAGCGGGTGCCGGCCACGGAGTCCGGCGGCCGGATTCATACCTCCACCAGTACGGTGGCGATTATGCCGGAGGCGGAGGAAGTGGATGTGGAGCTGGATATGAACGATTGCCGGTTTGACGTATTCCGGGCTTCCGGCAACGGCGGTCAGTGCGTCAACACCACGGATTCCGCCGTGCGGCTGACCCATATCCCCACCGGTATCGTGGTCTCCTGCCAGGATGAAAAGTCACAGTTGAAGAATAAGGAAAAGGCATTGAAGGTGCTGCGTTCCCGGCTGTATGACCTGGAGCTGGCGAAGAAACAGAGCGCGGAGGCGGAAGAACGGCGCAGCCAGATCGGAACCGGCGACCGTTCCGAAAAAATCCGTACTTATAATTTCCCTCAGGGCCGGGTGACAGAGCATCGGATTAAGCTGACACTGTATAAGATCGACGCCATTATGGACGGCGATCTGTATGAGGTGATCGACAGTCTGATTGCGGCGGATCAGGCGGCAAAGCTGACAAGTATGAATGAGGACGGCAACGGCTGAGCAATCAGAATCCCGGATGTGAAACAGAATCTGTCAAAGGCAGATTTCCGGTGATCTAAAAAATTTATGGAAAATATTAAGGAAAACGTCAGGTTTCCCGCATTGATAATAATTGGATATTGGAGTATAATATAATATTATGAAAATTCCGGAATCCACAGGGCAGAATCCGAGCTGGAAAAGGGAACAGAATTGATGGAGGAGACAGATGAAGGACAAGCGAGAGGAAGCCAGAAAAAGAAGAGAAGCACTGCTGCACCGCAATGAGAATTCTTTCGGCAGATTCATAAGAAAGTATAAAGTGCTGGTGATTGTTCTGGCTGTGCTTTTGATCCTGTGCGCGGCGATTATTTTCCTGCTGACGAGGAGCAAACCGGAGCCGGATATGGGCGGCTATGATTTTGACGTGACCATGGAGCCGGAGGGCGAGAACGGGGAGAATCCGGGCGGAGAGATCGACGTGGAGAATGTAACTGTCGCCGAGGAGCCCATCGACGAGCTGGAAGGACTGGGAGACGATCCCACGAAGGATAAAGGGTACAAGCATTATCTGCTGCTGGGCGTAGACGGCCTGACAGGCGGATTTAAGGGAAAACGAAGCGATGCCATTATGATCGCTTCGGTGAATCAGAAGAACGGGCGCATCATCCTTACTTCCATTCCCCGTGATACCTATGTGTATATAGAGGGAAAGGGATATGATAAGATCACCCATGCCTATGCCTACGGGCAGGCGCAGTTAACCGTGGAAACTATACAGAATAATTTCGATATTCATATCGAACATTATTTTACGATCAATTTTGAGGGTATGGAGAAGCTGGTGGATCTGGTAGGCGGCGTTCCGATGACGCTGACCCAGGCGGAGAGCAACAATATCAGCGATTTCTTTGGCGTACCCGGAACCAAGGCCGGAGATAATATTCTGACAGGCAAGCAGGCTCTTACCTACTGCCGGGTGCGTATGATCGACAGCGATTTCAAACGGACGGAGAGACAGTATAAGGTGATGATGGCGCTGTATGATAAGGCAAAATCCATGTCGCCGACAAAATATCCGGAACTGCTGAAAACCGTGTACGATTATCTGTATACGGATGCCACGATATCCGACTGTATTGGCCTGGCTACCGAAGTGATGGGCATGGACCTGGCTTCTATGGAGAATATCCTGCTGTTCAGCAATGACAACGGAGCCGGAAAGATGATTAACGGAATCTACTATTTCGTTCCCGCTGATCTGGAGCAGACGGTCAGAGAGTGGAGAAATACGCTGGGCATTACGGATTATGAACCTTCGGACGCGTTGAAAACCTATTCGGATTATCTGAAAAACAGATAGGATTGCAGATGAAAAAACAGAGCGGCCTCTGTTAAATAACGGGGTGGCTCTGTTTTTTGTATTAGACGAAAAATCCCGCAGAGCAGGATTCTGATTCGCAGTCTGCATGGAAATCGGGGCATCGCCGGTATCCGGCCGCAGGCTTTATAACCCCGGTGCAATTTCCTTAATATATGCGGCTACGGAATCATGAAGGTCTTCCCGGTCCAGGGAGAAATCAATGGTAGCCTTGATAAAGCCGAACTTGTCTCCCACATCGTAGCGGGTTCCTTCAAAGTCATAGGAATAGACGGCCTGAGAGGTCATCAGCCGTTTGATGGCGTCGGTGAGCTGAATCTCGCCGCCGGCGCCGGGGGTCTGGTTTTCCAGCAGGTCGAAAATCTCCGGGGTCAGCACGTAGCGGCCCAGAACGGCCAGACGGCTGGGGGCATCTTCCTGTCGGGGCTTTTCTACCATATCATAAAGCTTTTTCAGCCGGCCCTGGCTGGTATCATATTCGGAGGGCGCCACGATGCCATATTTGCTTACTTGATCTTCGGCCACGGTCTGGACGCCGACGATGGAGGCGTTTACCTTTTTATAGGCGTTGATTAGCTGCCGCAGTGCCGGGTCCCCTTCCTTATTGATTACCACGTCGTCGCCTAACAGAATGGCGAAAGGCTCATTGCCGATAAAGGATTTGGCGCAGAGGATGGCGTGTCCCAGTCCTCTTGGTTCCTTCTGGCGGACATAGTAGATATTCGCCATGTTGGCGATCCGGTTGATCATTTCCACTTCTTTCATTTTCCCCGAAGCGGTCAGCCGGTCTTCCAGTTCATAGGACTTGTCGAAATGATTTTCCATACAGTGCTTATTGGAATTGGTGATAATCAGCACTTCTTCGATGCCGCTTTTTACGGCTTCATCCACGATGTACTGCACGGTGGGAATATCCACAATGGGCAGCATTTCCTTGGGCAGCGCTTTGGTGGCCGGCAGAAAACGGGTGCCCAGCCCCGCCGCCGGAATAACTGCTTTGCGCACAACTTTTTTATTCATCATACGTTCTCCTTTACGGTTTTACAGCGTCCCTGCCAGGCTTTAGTGAACCGGGAAAATTTCCAGCCGTAAAAGGGTCTGTAAATCCTGCCGGGGCTTCGCTGTAAGCACATGAGGTCCGCTGTTGTTTTCCTGAATCATCGCTTATTGTTTTGTCTTGTTGAAGATACCTCTATCATAGCAATGATGCGAAAAAATGTAAAGGAAAAATAAATTGTATATTTCCCTTCCCTGTGTTATAGTATTAATGATTCCCGCAGGCTGCGGGATTGTTAACGATGGGAAAAACGTAGGAGGTTGACCGGGCTTATGAAGGTATTTGTAACAGGAGCAAAGGGTCAGTTGGGGAATGACCTGCTGAACGAAATGGCGAAGCGGGGAATCGATACCATTGGCGTGGATATAGACGAGATGGATATCACGGATGCCCAAGCGGTGGAACGGGTGCTGGGCGCCTCCGGCGCTGACGCAGTCATTCACTGTGCCGCATATACGGCCGTGGACGCCGCGGAGGACAATGCACCGCTTTGTGCCAGAATCAACGGCACAGGCACGGAAAATGTGGCGGTGGTCTGCCGCGATCTGGATATTCCCATGATGTATATCAGCACCGATTACGTATTTAACGGCCAGGGGGAGCGCCCCTGGGAGCCGGGTGACAAAAGAGAGCCGCTGAACGTATACGGAGAGACAAAGTATCAGGGCGAGCTGGCGGTGGAGCGGTGGCTGGAAAAGTTTTTTATCGTGCGGATCGCCTGGGTGTTCGGGGCGAACGGCAAAAATTTTATTAACACGATGCTTCGGATCGGAAAAGAAAAAGGAAAAGCTTCGGTGGTAAACGACCAGGTGGGTTCCCCCACATATACCTATGACCTGGCAAGACTTCTGGTGGATATGATTCAGACGGACCGTTACGGCACCTATCATGCCACAAATGAAGGACTGTGCAGTTGGTATGAGTTTGCCGTGGAAATTTTCAGACAGGCAGGGCTTTTTGTGGAGGTGACGCCGGTGACGTCGGCCGAGTACGGCGCGAAGGCGAAGCGGCCTGCCAACAGCCGCATGAACCGGGATAAGCTGGATGAGAACGGATTCAGACGTCTGCCCCCCTGGCAGGATGCGCTGTCCCGGTATTTACGGGAACTGGGATATTGACGGCAAATAAAACAAATTAATTTTGAAGGAGAGCAGGTGAAGCGGACGGAATGGCGACATGTCTGACAGAGCCTGCCTGTGGAGGATAGATGGTATGGGAAAATATTTCGGCACGGACGGCTTCCGGGGAGAAGCCAATGTGAATCTGACGGTGGAGCACGCCTATAAAGTGGGCCGTTTTCTGGGCTGGTACTATGGGCAGGGGCATAAGTGCAAGGTGGCCATCGGCAAGGATACAAGGCGAAGCAGCTATATGTTTGAGTATGCGCTGTCATCGGGACTGACGGCTTCCGGGGCGGACGCCTATCTGCTTCATGTGACGACGACGCCCAGCGTGTCCTATGTGGTGCGCACCGAGGATTTTGACTGCGGAATTATGATTTCCGCCAGCCATAACCCATTTTATGACAACGGGATTAAGATTATCAACGACAGGGGTGAAAAGCTGTCGGAGGATGTGATCGAAAAGATCGAGGCGTATCTGGACGGGGAGACAGAAGAAATTCCTTTTGCCGTCAGAGAAAAAATCGGCCGCACCACCGATTATGTGATGGGGCGGAACCGCTATATCGGCTACCTGATTTCTCTGGCTACCCGGTCTTTTAAGAATGTAAAGGTAGGCCTGGACTGTGCCAACGGCAGCTCCTGGATGATGGCCAAAAGCATTTTCGACGCGCTGGGCGCCAAAACCTATGTGATTAACAACGACCCGGACGGCACGAATATCAATGAAAACAGCGGTTCCACGCATATTGAAGTGCTGCAGCAGTTTGTGAAGGAACATCATCTGGACGTGGGCTTTGCCTACGACGGAGACGCGGACCGCTGTCTTGCGGTGGACGAAAACGGAAATGTGGTGGACGGCGACCTGATTCTCTACGTATGCGGTTTATATATGAAGGAACAGGGTATGCTGGATACCAATACGGTGGTTACGACGGTGATGTCCAACCTGGGGCTTTATAAAGCGCTGGATATTGCGGGAATCCGCTATGTGAAGACGCAGGTAGGCGATAAATACGTCTATGAAAATATGGCGGAAAACGGTCATTGTCTGGGCGGCGAGCAGTCCGGCCATATCATTTTCAGCAAGTTCGCCTCCACGGGAGACGGAATTCTTACTTCTCTGAAACTGATGGAAGTGATGCTGGAGAAAAAGCAGACGTTAGGAAAGCTGATCGAGCCGGTGGATATCTATCCTCAGGTGCTGAAAAATATCCGGGTGAAAAGCAAGCCGGAGGCAAGGCAGGACGAGGATGTAAAAGCCGCGGTGGACAGAGTGGAGAAAGCCCTTGGCGGCGACGGCCGGATTCTGGTCCGGGAAAGCGGAACCGAGCCGGTGATCCGGGTGATGGTAGAAGCCAAAACCGACGAATTATGCACCCGGTATGTGGACGAAATCATCGACACAATCAAGAAAAAAGGACACGAGGCTTAGCTTGGGAGGAATGGAGCGGTACTCTGGTCAGCGGAAGTCCGTACAAGCCCCGGAAGGATTTACGGACGCGAAAGCGGCCGGAAATTCTTCCAGAGTCAGGGGGCTTGGGAGGAGTGAAGCGGTACTCTAAATAGGAGAAGTAAATATGATTTCAAAAAAAATGCGGCCTCTCGTGGAAAATAATTCGGCGATCAGAGTGATGTTCGAGGAGGGGAAGCGGCTGGCCGGCCTTTACGGAGCGGAAAATGTTTTTGATTTCAGCCTGGGAAATCCCAACGTGCCGGCGCCTGCCGCTGTCAACCGGGCCATAGCGGATGTGCTGCGGGAAGAAGATTCGGTGGCGGTCCACGGCTATATGAGCAACGCAGGCTTTTCCGATACGAGAACGGCCGTGGCGGATTCTCTGAACAGAAGGTTCGGCACGAATTTGAAAGAGGGAAATATCGTGATGATTTCCGGCGCCGCCGGAGGTTTGAATGCCGTGCTGAAAGCGATTTTGGATCCGGGAGACGAGGTAGTGACATTCGCTCCCTATTTTCTGGAATACAGAAACTATGTGGCCAATTATGAGGCCCGTCTTCTGGAGGTTCCACCGGATACGGAAACCTTTCAGCCGGATGCGGATGCCCTTGGAACGATGATTACGGAAAAAACCAGGGCAGTTTTGATAAACAATCCCAATAATCCCACGGGAGTGATCTATCCGGAAGAAGCGATTATCCGGATCGCAGAGGTGCTCAGGGAGAAAGAGCAGGCATACGGCCATGCCATCTACCTGATTTCCGACGAGCCTTACCGGGAGCTGGCCTACGAGGGGGCGCAGGTGCCCTTTGTCACCAGATATTATGCCGATGCCATCGTGGTGTATTCTTTCAGCAAGTCGCTGTCTTTGCCGGGGGAGCGGATCGGCTATGTGGCGGTTCCGGATGAGGCGGAGGATGCGGAAAGCTTAACCCAGGCTATCGTGATTGCGAACCGGGTGCTGGGCCATGTGAACGCGCCGTCTCTGATGCAGAGGATGCTGGTCCGCTGTATCGACGAGGAGACAGATCTGGAAGCTTATGACCAAAACAGGAAGCTTTTGTATGAGAGTCTGACGGAATATGGCTTTCAGTGTATCAGGCCGGAGGGCGCTTTTTATCTTTTTGTGAAATCGCCGGAGGCCGATGAGCACCAGTTCTGCCAGGCGGCGAAAAGGCATCGGATTCTGTTTGTGCCGGGCAGCTCGTTTTCCTGTCCCGGTTTTGTGCGGATCGCCTATTGCGTGTCTTATGACACCATCAGAAATTCATTGCCTGCGTTCAAAGAACTGGCAGAGGAATACCGTTTAAAAATGTAGAGTGGCTGTCAAAGGGGACATTTTCAGAGGATAGGGGTGAAATGTCTCCTTTTTAAAAAACGGATATTCGGAATTTTGCCGATATTCCGGGAGGATAGAAGGAGTGTGGGAAGATGAATGTGGAACAGAATCAGACAGGAGGCTTTAGAAGCTGCTTTCGCCGGGTGACTCCTTATGTGCCGGGCGAGCAGCCAAAAGAGCAGAATATTATCAAGCTGAATACCAACGAGAATCCGTATCCGCCGTCGCCTGCGGTGGCGAAGGCGCTGAGAGAGATGGAACCGGATAAATTCCGGTTGTATCCCGATCCGGCCTGCGGCATTCTGACAAAGGCGCTGGCAGACTATCATGGGGTGGGAGCGGATCAGGTGTTTGTGGGCGTAGGCTCCGACGATGTGCTGGCCATGGCTTTTATGACCTTTTTTAATTCTGACCGGCCGATTTTCTTTCCCGACATCACCTATTCCTTTTATCCGGTCTGGGCCGGGCTGTTTCGGATTCCCTATGAGCAGAAAGCGCTGGATGAGAACTTCCGGCTTCGGAGCGAGGATTATGCCCAGGAAAACGGCGGGGTAATTTTTCCGAATCCCAATGCGCCTACCGGTCTTTTGGAGCCCTTATCTTTTATCGAGGATATTCTGGACCATAACCGGGATGTGATTGTGGTGATAGACGAAGCTTATATTGACTTCGGGGGACAGTCGGCGCTGGCGCTGCTTGACCGGTATGAGAATCTTCTGGTGGTGCGGACCTACTCCAAGTCTCGGTCCATGGCAGGGGTTCGGATCGGGTATGCCGTGGGAAGCTGTGAGCTGATCCGGGCCATGCAGGATGTAAAATATTCTTTTAATTCTTATACGATGAGTCAGGCGGCTCTGGAGCTGGGAACGGCGGCTCTGGCGGATGAAGCTTATTTCCGGACGGTGACGGACCGGATCATTGCCACAAGGAGCAGGGCTGTGAAGCGGCTGACAGAGCAGGGATTCTGCTGTTTGGATTCTTGCGCAAACTTTATATTTGCGGCCCATCCCGGATATGACGGGGAGAAGCTGTTTGCTTATCTGCGGCAGAACGGCATTTATGTAAGACATTTCAGCGGTCCCAGAATCGGCCGGTATCTGCGGATTACCATGGGGCTTGATGAGGAGATGGAGCGTCTGTATGAGACGCTGGAGAGGGCATATGGCAGCCTTTAAAAGACTTTTAAGAATATTTCTGAAAATATTACTGCCGGCCGCCGGTTTTTGGCTGACGGTCTGGGTTCTCTGGAAGGGCGCGCTGTTTTTTATGCCCTTTGTGATCGGCTGGGTGATCGCCATGATCGGCAATCCCATCGTCCGTTATCTGGAGCGGAAGCTGAACATCGTGCGCAAGGCAGGGTCCTTTCTGATTGTGGCCGGGGTGCTGGCGCTGATTATTCTGGGCGGATATATGCTGATTGCCAGGGTCGCGGCCGGATGTGTCAGCTTTGTCCGGGATGCGCCGGAGATTCTGGAAGCGGCCCAGCGGCAGGTGGAGTCCTTTATCGCCTCATTTTCCGGACTCCGGCGGTTTTTCCCGGAATCGGCGTGGGAGGAACTGGTGGCCATGGTGGGAAGTCTGGAAGGTTCCGTGGACCAGATTATCGCCGGGATCGGGGAGCCTACCGTCCACGCGGCGGGGAATTTTGCCAAAGGGATTCCGAACGCTTTCGTATATGCCGTGATTACGGTGCTGTCTTCCTATTTTTTTATTGCGGACAGCGATATGATTATGGAATCTTTAAAAGAGGCGGTGCCGCAGCCCGTGGTCCGTTACGGGTCTGTCGTCAAAAAGAACCTGATGCGGGCCGTGGGCGGATATTTTGCCGCCCAGTTTAAAATTATGATTGTGGTAGCGGTGATCCTGACCGTGGGATTTCTGATGATCGGCATTCATTACAGCCTGCTCTGGGTGATTCTGATTGCCATGCTGGACTTTTTGCCGGTATTCGGCACTGGAACCGTGCTGATTCCCTGGGCGATTATTGAGTTTTTTAACCGTCAGTTTTACATGGGCGTGGCCCTTCTGGTCCTCTATTTTGTCAGCCAGTTGGTCAGACAGTTGATTCAGCCTAAAATTGTAGGCGACAGTATGGGCCTTCCGCCGCTGCTGACGCTGATCCTTCTGTATATCGGTTTTCGGGCAGGCGGCGTGTCAGGCATGATTCTGGCAGTTCCGCTGGGACTGATTCTGATTGAAATCTACAAGGCCGGCGTTTTTGACATGATGATCGAGGGGGTCCGGGAACTGATCGGAGAAGTCCGGCGGTTTATGGGCGCAGGGCCGGAGGAACCGTAATGGGAACCAAAGGAGACGGGAACGAAAATTGGAGGTGTAATATTGAAATTTACAAAGATGCACGGCATCGGCAATGATTATGTCTATGTAAACTGTTTTGAGGAGACGGTGCGGGAACCTTCACGGGTGGCGGAGCTGGTCAGCAGCCGGCATTTCGGCATCGGTTCCGACGGGCTGATTTTAATTAAGCCATCCGAGACGGCGGATTTTTGTATGGAGATGTACAATGCGGACGGTTCGCCGGGCAGTATGTGCGGAAACGGCATCCGCTGTGTGGCGAAATATGTCTATGACCATGGCATGACCAATATGACCAGAATCAGGATTGAAACCGGAGCAGGCATTAAGACGCTGGAGCTGTCGGTGCAGGAGGGGAAAGTATCCATGGTGACTGTGGATATGGGTGCGCCAGTCCTGACTTCCAACGGGGCTGCCTCCTCTCTGGCCTGCCGTGACAGAGAGGCCCTGACCCCGGAACAGATCTGGGAGTCCATCACGGTTGGGGGAAACACGTATGAGATGATCTGTATTTCCGTGGGCAATCCCCATGCGGTGGTGTTCGTGGAGGATACGGACAGCTTTCCGGTGGAACAGATCGGTCCGCTTTTTGAAAATCACCACCGTTTTCCTGACCGCGTCAATACGGAATTTATTCAGGTGGTCGATCAGGGTATGCTGAAAATGCGGGTGTGGGAGCGGGGTTCCGGGGAGACGATGGCCTGCGGCACCGGAGCTACGGCCAGCGCAGCGGCGGCGATGCTGGCCGGGTATGTTCATCAGGAGACACAGGTGAAGCTGCTGGGCGGCAGCCTGAGCATCGCATGGGACCCGGCCACAGGACATATGATGATGACCGGGCCGGCCACGGAAGTGTTTACAGGGGAGATCATTCTGTGATTTCACGGCCGGTCATGAAATATGGCCGGGAAAAAGACGGCGCAGATTCCGTTCGGACCGGTTTATAATAGTTTAGGAGGATAAAGGAGCATGTTTAAAATCAACACAAATTATCAGAAGCTTCCGGGAAGCTATCTTTTTTCTACGATTGGGAAAAAGGTGAGAGCTTATCAGGCGGAGCATCCCGAAAAAAAGGTAATCAGCCTGGGGATCGGCGACGTGACCCAGCCCCTTGCACCCGCCATTATTGAAGAACTGCACAGAGCCGTGGATGAAATGGCGGCGGCGGAGACCTTTAAAGGCTATGCGCCGGATCTGGGCTACGAATTTCTGCGGACGGCTGTTGCACAGGGGGATTTTGCTTCGAGAGGCTGCGATATTCAGCCGGACGAAATATTTGTAAGCGACGGCGCCAAGTGCGACTGCGGAAATATTCAGGAGCTGTTTTCCCTGGACAATAAGATTGCCGTCTGTGATCCTGTCTACCCGGTGTATGTGGATTCCAATGTGATGGCCGGCCGCACAGGCGTTTATGATGAGAAGAAAGGCATCTGGAGCGACGTGATTTACATGCCCTGTGTTGCGGAAAATCATTTTGCGCCGGAGCTTCCAAAAGAGACGCCGGATCTGATTTATCTCTGTTTTCCCAATAATCCTACCGGATCGGTGATTACCAAAAGCCAGTTACAGGAATGGGTGGATTATGCCAACCGGGTGGGGGCGGTGATTCTTTATGACGCCGCTTATGAGGCCTATATATCGGAGGATGATGTGCCTCATTCCATCTATGAGTGCCAGGGGGCCCAAAACTGTGCCATCGAGTTTCGCAGCTTTTCCAAAAATGCCGGATTTACAGGGGTTCGTCTGGGCTATACGGTGATTCCGAAAGCTTTAAAATGCGGGGATGTAAGTCTTCATGATATGTGGGACAGAAGACACGGGACCAAATACAACGGCGCGCCCTACATGATCCAGAAAGCGGGAGCCGCCGTCTATACCGAGAAGGGAAAGGCACAGCTAAAACAGCAGATCGCTTATTATAAGGAAAATGCAAAGATTATCTATGACGGGCTGAAAGCGCTTGGCTATACGGTTTCCGGCGGCGTCAATTCGCCCTATGTCTGGCTGAAAATTCCGGGAACCATGACTTCCTGGGAATTTTTCGACCACTTGCTGCAGAATGCCGGCGTAGTGGGAACGCCAGGTTCCGGCTTTGGTCCCAGCGGCGAGGGATATTTCCGGCTGACCGGATTCGGAACACGGAAGAATACGGAAGAAGCGGTGGAGCGGATTAAGAAGCTTTAAACAAAGAAGTTTTGAGTTAAGAAGCCTTAAGAAAAAAAGCTTAAACAAAAAACGGCTGCTTCTCTCCCGGCTCAGAAAACCCAGGAGGACTTATACATGCTTTATTGGCTGGAAATTCTCCCGGTTTCAGGGGGCTTGGGAGGGGAGCTGCGGAACTAAATTAGGAGAGGATCAATTATGACGAAAGTGGAGATTATGCCGGGCGTATGCGGCCTGACGGCGCTGGTAACGGCGGAATCCGAGGATGGCATGGATGTGACGGTCAGGGTAGAATCCAAATGCGGCGGTGTTCAAAAGATGATGGAGGAAGTGGGAGAGGAACTGGATGCCATGGAACTTTGTTTTCAGAAGCCGGGAGCCGGCCCTCTTTATGAGGCGGCCGCCAAATACTGCCCTCATGCGGCCTGTCCGGTAACTGCCGGCATCATCAAATGCGTTGAGGCAGAGTGTAAAATGGCGCTGCCAAAAGATGCGTCGATTCGGTTTGTGTAAAAATACGCCCGGAGTCTTATCATGTCGACAGATCGGACAGAATGAGACGTCGGGCGTATTTTCTGGTATTATAGGAAAGTCCTAGGAGTTTCCCTTATGACTGTCTGAACGTATCAGTAGCAGTAAACCTGTCTTTTGGCATAGGACCGGTGGCAGCCGTGTCCTCTGCCGAAACCGTAGCCGCTGACTGCAGGTGTGTAGCCGGCAGTCTGCGAATTGCTGACTGTGGGGGAACTGCTGACGCAGGAACCGTCGCAATAGCCGCCGGAGTGGTGATATCCGCAGTAGTAGCTGCCGTCATGGAGATGCCGGCCGGTTTCGGCACAGCCCTCAACGGGGCAGACCGGATATGCGCCGGAGACAGTGCAGGAACCGTCGCAGTAGCCGCCGGAATGGTGATATCCGCAGTAATAGCTGCCGTCATGGAGATGCCGGCCGGTTTCGGCACAGCCCTCAACGGGGCAGACCGGGTATGCACCGGAAACTGCCGCGGTTCCGGTGTTTGCATTGGGAGCGGCTGCGGTTCCGGCATTTGCATTGGGATCAGCGGTGTTCCCTGCGTCTGGGCTGGGAGCGGCTGTGATTTCGGGGTCGGCAGGGAGACTGGCGCCGGCGTTTATGTCAGCGTTACCGGCGGCGCCGGTATCATAATTGCTGCCGGCAGCGGGCTGTGATGTCCAGTTTCCGCAATGACCGCCGCCCCGGTGCCCATGTCCATGGGCAAAAGCCGGAAGTACGGACAGTGAAAACGTCAGTATAACTGCCGTTCCGGCAAGAAACATTTTTTTCCCGAACATATGTCATTTCCTCCTGTTTTGATATGTTGCGGTACACTTGAAGCCGTTTTTGCGGCTGCGTTTCAGATTTTTTAAATCTGATGTTTTCTTATCTGTATTCTAACATAAAAAAGAATCCGGCGCAATAGCGCCGGAAACTGAAAAATCCGGTTTTATCTTGTTTATTTAATCTTATGCCAATCTTCGTCATCCGGGTCGTAGTACATATCTCCGGAACTGTTCACCCGCAGATCTTCCCGTCTGCCGGTTTCTGTCATACGCCAGACTTCTACCTTTTCTTCCACCGTTTTTTCTTCCGGCTTCTGTACCTGGAACAGGTCTTCGTCGTCATCCTGAGACGCGGTGCCGGAAAAGAGGTTCAGCAGGGTACCCAGAGGGTTGAGCCCCAGGAAAGTCAGTACAACGCAGAGCACGACTGCACCGATCACCAGAGGAATGAGAATTCCCAACAGAAAATACCCCACAATCCAGATAGCCGCATGTATGCCCAATGCGGTCAGTTTCCCTTTTTGATCCTCCGCCCGTTTCAGTGTGACCAGGACGCCGATCACGGTCAGTACGATGGCGATGCCCGTAAATAATGTGGATGTAAATTCGGCGTTGCCCCCTCCAAAGCTTTTCGTCAGAAAATCTACGCAGGCTTTGCAGATGACGCCGATCAGCGTACAGATAAATCCTCCCATAATGAAAATCCTCCCAATTTTTTAAAATTTCTGGAAAAGAACCAGATGTTGGAATATCCTATCATAATTTGTAGTAAATTGTCAACAAAAATATGTAAATTGTATAAAAGATTGTATAAAAGATTCAATAAAAGACAAAATCGAATAAAGCTGTTAAATACTTGAATATAAAGGAGATTTATGGTATTTTAGAGTATAGTGATTAAACGCGGGGGAGCAGAGTGGAAATATATATGTCTACTGAATTTTGGCATTTCTGATATTGTTGTGGCTGGTGTTATTTTCAACATTTTTTTCCCCTTTGGAGCTTTTTATAAATTGCTCCGCTCTGGTGACGCATGGCGGGATGCGCAGTGGATGAGTTCCGGTATTCTTCTTCAATATTCGTCTAATATCGTACAGTTGCGCTGTTTTTTTCTCAGTGCGTGCCTGTTATTCTGTATTCCTCGTTTGTCTTTTGTCGGCCTGGCGGTGAAAGGGCTGGTATGTCAGGAACAAAAGAATTACCCCATTTTGATTGTCATGTTGATTTTGCTGAGTTTCTATATGAAAGCCTGACAGGCATTTTCGAGGACAATGATTTTACGTCTTACCAATATGTGGACTGGAACGAGGAGAAGGGAATCAACGGGTGGTTTTTGTGCGATTGAGGAAAGAGGAAAAATGAGCAAGAAAACAGATAGAAAAACAGACATTTTATATATTGTAATACCGGCGTACAATGAAGAAGCGAATATCAGGAACGTGATCGACGACTGGTACCCGGTTGTGGAACAGCACAGCGGCGGCGGAAAATCCCGGCTGGTTATCATTGACGACGGCAGTAAGGACGATACATATCATATGGTGCGGGAATGTGCAAAGGACCGACCGCTGCTTCAGCCGCTGACAAAGGGCAACGAGGGACACGGCGCCACGGTTTTGTACGGATATCAGTATGCCATCAATCAGGGAGCAGATTATATTTTTCAGACGGATTCGGACGGGCAGACGCTGCCGGAGGAATTTTCCGGATTGTGGAAGAGACGCGGAACATACGATGTGGTGATGGGGCACCGGAAAAACAGAGAGGACGGGCTGTCCCGGATCATTGTCACAAAAGTGCTGAAATTTGTGCTGTGGGGCATATTCGGACTGAACATTACGGATGCGAATACGCCGTACCGGCTGATGAAGCGGGAGGTTCTGGAAAAATATATCACCAGAGTGCCTGAAAAATTCAATTTGTCCAACGTTCTGCTCACGGTTTTCTTTGTGAACGGCAGAGAGAAGATCGCTTTTGTACCAATCACGTTCCGGCAAAGACAGGGCGGTGTGAATTCCATTAATATTCCTAAAATCATTAAAATCGGCATACAGGCCTTAAAAGATTTTGCCGGGCTGAAAAAAGCCCCCCTGCTGCGGCATTCGCAGCAGGGGGACCTTATTAAAGGGGAGGATAAGTATTTCTTTTTTCTTTGGTAATGATGCTTGGTGAATCCATCAGGTACATCGGAGGGGGTCCGTGTACTCTTGTCTGATGGATTATTTATAGTATGTCCTGAAAATTCGGGTCTATACATACAATATCTTTTTTTTCAAAATTTTTTCCGCCGCCCGTTTGTTCTGCTGACTGTAGTGCAGCAGAATCTCCGGATGCTGTTCGCCGATTTCGTCGATAAGAGATTCGCCGCTGCTTTCCAGGGACAGAGGGATTTCAAAATGCCTGCCGGACCGGTTCCACCAGGTAACATAAAACCTACCCCGGTAATGTCTGCCCAACAGACCGGGAAAATAGGTGTGGGTATAAATCCAGCAAATGTTTTCCAGCGGCTGGAATAAAAAGTTTCCGTCTACAAGGCTGATCAGATAGTGCTCTGTCAGATACAGGGACCGCATACTGCCTGACGGCTTTTTTGACAATTCTTCTTCCAGATCGATCAGGATGTACGGATCCTTCGTTTCCCGGCGGACCCGGCGCAGTGCGGGATGTAGCTGTGGGAAAACGGCATAGAATAACAGGCGCAGAATTCCGGTGCCGGAAAGCAGGATACAGGCAGGCAGCAGCGCAAACAGAAGCCGGTTCAGCAGACAGGATTCGGAGATTGTGTCCAGGATATAGGGATCGGTCAGTTCCAGAATCTTTCTCTGGGACCATGCCAGTTCCTTGGCCATGGAATCCGTAACCTGATAGAGAAGTTCCCGCCGTTCTTTTAAAATGCCTTTCAGCGTTATGTGATCCAGTATGGGCGCCGCTCCTTCTTTCTGCCGGGGCAGCAGGTAAAGCTGGCAGCGCTCCGGTGTCATGGAGTAATAATAATGCCCGTTTACCTGGCCTTCCGATAATGAATCACAGCCCGTATAATAAAGGCGTTCGGGCGTGATCTGATAAAAGGTGTTTTTCCGGGGTTCGAAATTGATGGGAGTCAGCGGATTCAGCGTCTGTGGAAATAAATAAGCTTTCCACGGGAGAAGGGAACTGAGCCACAGGGCGGTCGCCAGCAAAAAGACAGGGTAAAACAGGATTCTGATCTGACTGATTCGGATTCTTTTTAAAATCATGCTGTGCCGGGCTCCTTCTCATCTGTGGAATGGGTGGGAATCTGAACCCCATTATAATGCTTTTTGCTGTTCCTGTCTATCGTTTCTGTGCCTTCGCTTCGCCGGGGCGGGTTCTGTGCATCTTTTCGGAGTGTTTCGGTGCCGTATGGCACAAAAAAGGAGGCCGCCGCCGTAAAAATGCGGTGACCTCCGGACCGGGAGGGATGACCGGCATCCGCTCTTCGGTTTGTTTATGAAAATACGGTATGCCGGCGGCGGTATCCTTCATTGTCTTTCTGTTTCAGTTCATTTTCTACCTGAGCCAGTTCTTTTTCCAGTTTCTCGGCCTTGGCCGGATCTTTGGCGGCGCTGATTTGCTGTTCTAGCTGTTCTTTTTTCTTTTTCAGCTTTTCGATTTCCCGGTCTACTTTATCCGTATTGCCGACGCAGCGCTCGGATTTGGCCTTTTTTCCGGCTTTTTCTGATTGTTTTGGCTGTTTGGATTCGTCCGGTTCGTCAGACTTTGCCGTTTTGTCGGACCCCTCCGGTTTGTCAGGCTCTGCGGCCCTGTCTGCTCTGACAGGTTCTTTCGGTTCCGGTCCCGGTTCGTAGCGGTCCCGGTCGGCGGGCCGCTGCTTCGGCACGGTGTTGGGGTCCAAAGCCTGTTTTGCCTCCTGATCCGCTTCCGAAGCCAGCTTTGCCTGCCTGGTTTCCTGAGCCTGTTTTTCTTCCTGAGCCTGTTTTTCTTCCTGAGCCCGCATATGTTTTTCCCAGGCGCGGGTGGAAGGGGTCTGGCCGTAAGGGTTATTCCGGATGCCATACATATTCATACACGATACCTCCTTGAAACGTGATTGATAAAAGAATTTGAATTGATTGTAGCATTTTAGCGCAGGGATGCAATGGGTTTGATGTGAAATGTCAGGGGGATGACATGAAATGCTGCCGTATCATACCGGCAGGTGAAAATGCATATTGACATTAGCGATATTCGATATTATACTGTAACTATATAAACGATATTCGATAATGAATGTCAGCGGGGGAGGTGAGAGCATGCCCAGGGAAAAATTTCAGACACTGACAGAGCAGATGTTTTATATTCTTCTCTGTCTGCGCGCGGAGTGCTGCGGAACGGATATTATGAGACGGGTGGATGAGATGACGGGTGGACAGGTCAGCGTGGGTCCGGGGACATTGTATAATCTGCTGGACCAGTTTGCTGCGGCGGGCATGATCCGCGAAACCGGAAGAAAAGGGCGCAGGAGAAGTTATCTGCTGACCTCAAAGGGCAGTCAGGCTCTGCTGAGAGAATATGAACGCCTGTGCCGGATGAAAGAAGATTATGTGAGGGGCATGGGAGGACAGTAGCGGAACTATAATCAGCGGAAGTCCGTACATGCCCGGGAAGGATTTACGGACGCGTGAGCGGGCGGAAATCATTCCGGATAGGAGGGGCATGGGAGGACAGTAGCGGAACTATAATCAGCGGAAGTCCGTACATGCCCGGGAAGGATTTGCGGACGCGTGAGCGGGCGGAAATTCTTCCGGATACAAAGGGCATGGGAGGACAGTAGCGGAACTATAATGGAGGACTGAGTATGAAGAATGTGAAATATTATTTTTGGGATTATCTGCTGTATGATTTTGCGGGCGTGGAGCGGCGGCTTTCGGAGCTGGCGGCCCAGGGCTGGTATCTGGACAAAATCGGGGCGATGTGGTGGAAGTTCAAGCGGGGCGAACCCAAAGCCGTGACCTATGCGGTAACTTATATACCGGAGGCGTCGGAATTTAACGCAGGCCCCACCGAAGGCCAGCGGGAGCTGGAAGCCTACTGCGAGGAGGCGGGATGGAAAAAAACGGCGGACTGGTTTCAGATGCAGATTTATTCCACGGAGCAGCCCTCCCCCCTTCCGATTGAAACGGATGAAGAACTGCGGCTTGCCACGATTCATAAGGCGATGCGGAAAAATTATCTGCCGTCGTCAGTATTGATGGCGGTGATCGGTGTTATACTGCTGCTGATGCAGGGAAGCAATCTGCTTTCGCCGCCTTCCTATGCAGGCTTTTCTCTGAAGGCCACCTATTTATTCGGTGTTCTGGACGCTGTTCTGCTGCTGATGATGAGCGGGGTAAATCTGGCGGGTTATTACATCTGGTACCGAACCTCCGGGCAGCAGATCAGCCGGGGCGGCGGCTGTGCCAGAGTATTTTTCTACCGCAAGTTTAACAAGGCGGCGCTGGCTTTACTGATGGTTCTGATGGTCTGCTGGATCGGCGGCATGCTGGCCGGAAGCGATCCGGGGCTGGCTGTTTATATGGCGGCATATATGGCAGCTCTCTTTCTGCTGGTATTTTGCGTGAAAAAAATCCAGCAGGGGCTGAAACGGTTCGGACTGCCAAAAGGGGTCAACATTTTTCTCGTTTTTCTGGCAGATATCGTATTGGCTTTTGTATTTATGGGAATTCTGATGTATGTGGTCTGGAATACCGGCCTGCTTTTCTGACGAAACATTTGGCCGGAATACCGGCGGAAATGATTCTGATGGAAATTGTCTGCGGGCGGTGTTATAATAGCGAAAGGCGCGGATGGAAATGTACCGTCAGAGGCATGGACCTTTGACGCGGTGTTTCTTTTCGCGGGATGCTGATAACAGAGAAGCCGCTTGCCCTGCCGGGATACCTGAATAAACATGTGTTCTTGTATATAACGGAGGCGCCGCCGGTTTCAAAACGGAAAGAAGGACAGAGAATACGTGGAAGATCAGAAAAAGATAGCCCTGTTTGAACACACACCCGTGCCCCGGGCGGTGGCGCAGTTGGCAGTGCCAACCGTCATCAGCTCTCTGGTGATGGTGATCTATAACCTGGCGGATACCTATTTCGTGGGAATGATCAACGACCCGGTGGAAAATGCCGCCGTGACGCTGGCGGCCCCGGTGCTGCTGGCCTTTAACGCGGTCAATAACCTGTTCGGCGTGGGAAGCTCCAGTATGATGAGCCGGGCGCTGGGCAGGAAAGATTTTGATACGGTCAGGAAAAGTTCCGCTTTCGGTTTTTACTGCGCCCTTCTGTGCGGCGTGGCCTTTGCCGTATTGTGTACGGTGTTGAAACAGCCGCTGCTTGGGATTCTGGGCGCGGACGCCCAGACAATCGAGGCCACCTCCGCCTATATGAAATGGACGGTAAGCTGGGGCGCCGCGCCGGCCATACTGAATGTGGTGCTGGCCTATCTGGTGAGGGCGGAAGGGGCGGCCTTTCATGCCAGCATGGGAACCATGAGCGGCTGCCTTTTGAATATTGTGCTGGACCCCATTTTTATTCTGCCCCGGGGGCTTGGTATGGGGGCGGCAGGCGCCGGTCTGGCCACGTTCCTATCAAACTGCGTGGCCTGCGCTTATTTTCTGATTCTTCTGGCGGTGAAGAAGGGCAATACTTATGTCTGCATTCATCCGAAGGAGATCAGCCTGTCGGGAAAGATTGTGGCGGGAGTGTGCGGCGTGGGGATTCCGGCTTCGATTCAGAACCTTCTGAATGTAACGGGAATGACCATTCTGAACAATTTTACTTCATCCTTTGGCGCCGACGCGGTGGCCGCCATGGGAATTTCTCAGAAAATCAATATGGTTCCCATGTATGTGGCCATGGGGATTTCCCAGGGAATTATGCCGTTAATCAGCTATAATTATTCCAGCGGAAATAATAAGAGGATGAAAGATACGCTGGGATTCTCGCTGAAAATAGCGGTGGGCTTTCTGACGGCTGTGGGAGCGGTCTATTATATCTGCGCCGGGGGCCTGATCGCCGCCTTTATGAAAAATGAAACCATTATCGGCTATGGTACCCGTCTGCTGCGGGGCATGTGTCTGTCGCTGCCGTTTCTGTGCATTGATTTCCAGGCCGTGGGTGTGTTTCAGGCTACGGGCATGGGGAAAAAGGCGCTGGTTTTCGCCATTATGCGGAAGATTATTCTGGAGATTCCGGCGCTGTATATTCTGAACTGGCTGATGCCTTTTTACGGGCTGGCTTACGCCCAGTTTGCGGCGGAGCTGATTCTGGCCATTGCGGCCGTAATCGTGCTGCTGCGGATCTTCAAAGGGATGGAGAAAGAGAAGACAGGATAAGGGAAAAAGGGATTTTGTTATTTGGGGCGGCGCTTGTATAAGCGCCGCCAGTATTTTTTACAGCGTATCCATCTCCTGATTCACGGATTCCTCGCAGCTACGCATAGCCAGAATCGTCCGCTCAAGAAGCTGATCCAATGTCCAGCCCAACCGCTCGGCGCCCTGGCTGATGGTTTCTCTGGAACAGCCGGCGGCAAACCGTTTGTCTTTGTATTTTTTCTTTAAGCTGGACAGCTCCATGTCCGTCACGCTTTTGGAAGGGCGCATTCTGGCGGCCGCGCCGATCAGTCCGGTCAGCTCGTCCGCCGCGAATAATACCTTTTCCATCTCATGGACAGGCTCGACCTCGGAACAGATGCCGTAAGCATGGGAACAGACCGCGTGGATCACTTCCTCCTCCGCGTCGATTTCCTTTAACAGCTCCGGCGCTTTCTGACAGTGCTGTTCCGGATACTGTTCAAAATCCACATCATGGAGCAGGCCGCACAGACCCCAGAAATCGGTTTCCTTTTCATAGCCCAGCTCCTTCGCGAAATACCGCATGACCCCTTCCACGGTCAGGGCGTGGAGCACGTGGAAAGGTTCTTTATTGTATTTTTGCAGAAGGGCCAGGGCGTCGGTTCTTGTCAGTTTGGTTTCCATTTTATGGGTTCTCCTTTTGGTGTTATATTCATTTTAGAAATTACCGGTTTCCAAAATAATCTGTGACTTCTTTCAGAAGGGCGGGAATCTCCAGATGCTGGGGACAGGCTTCCACACACTGTCCGCATTCCACGCAGTCTGACAGGTTGGAGCAGGAACGCTCGTAGACCCGCATCTGCGCTTCCCGGTTTTTGTATTTTTTCCCGCTGTTATAAAGGCTGAATGCGGTGGGAATCTGGATGTTCTGAGGGCAGCCTTCACAGCAGTAGCGGCAGCCCGTACACTGGATATTTTCGATTTTTTCCAGGAATGCCCGGATTTCTTCCACGCAGGCCTGTTCCTCAGCCGTAAAGCAGCCCGGCTCACAGCGGTTGGCGATGGCGATGTTTTCCTTCACCTGCTCTAACGTGCTCATGCCGCTTAAAACAGCCAGAAGGCCGGGTTTATCGAAGACATAGCGCAGGCCAAATTCGGCGTTGGACATGTTGTCAAGGCCGTGGCGGGCTTTGATGGCGTCGATTTCCGGATAGTCGGGGAAAATCAGATTGCCGCCCTTTAAAGGCTCCATAATATTCAGCGGAACGCCTTTCTGGCGGGCGTATTCCAGTCCGGCGTCTCCGGCCTGAATCTGATTGTCCAGGTAATTGTACTGAATCTGGGCAAATTCCCAGTCATAGTCGTCGATAATTTTCCGGAACGCCGGGTAATCGTCATGAAAAGAAAAACCGATATGGCGGATGGTTCCCTCTCTGCGCAGTTTATCCAGGAACGGGAGAATATCAAATTTGTCTTTCAGCGTCTCCCACTGGTTCCCGTGCAGCCCGTGGATCAGATAAAAGTCGATATGGTCCGTTTTCAGGCGGGAGAGCTGTTCCTCAAACATGGCTCTTGGGTCATAATCGGGACGCTCCATTCCCAGAGTGAACAGCTTGGTGGCGATATGCACTTCGTCCCGCAGATGATTATTTTCAAGAATCTTCCCCAGGGTGATTTCCGAATGGCCGTTGTGATAAGGGTAGGCGGTGTCGTAATAGTTGACGCCGTGTTCATAGGCGTAAAGGAACATTTCCTCCACTTTGTCATAATCCACTTTGGACTGGTCCTGGTCGATGACGGGAAGGCGCATAAGGCCGAATCCCAACTGAAAAATTTTTTCGCCGCGAAATTCTTTGTAATACATGTGATCCTCCGTTCTCTTGTGTATGTACATTTGGCTCTCACTGTTTTTTATTATATCATGGGGGATATCGGCTGGCAATGGTCACGATGCTCCCGTTTCCGCGATTTACCGTAAACTGTCTTCCGTAATGCCATAGGGTGATCCCTTCCTCCTTTGGGGTGATTTCAGGAAGACGATTACAGATTTCTGCCGGCACAATGTTTTTTTAAATTTAACAAGTATTTTTTTGAAATTTATGTTATGATACTATTACTGCCTGAAATTGTTTCGGACCGTTTTATGCGGAGCGGGTATGGCAGGCTGTGACTTTTCCGATACGTGTAAACCTAATGTATGTTGAATACGCCCTGACAGGGTTTGGGAGGAAAATGATTATGAAATATTCTACGAAGCTCAGCGACGCCATCCATATGCTGGCTTTTATTTATATCAACCCTAAAAATGATCTAAGCAGCGCCACTATTGCGTTCAGTATCCACACAAATGCCTCTTATGTCCGGCAATTGATGATGGCGCTGCGCAAAGCGGGAATCTTAAGCAGCTCTCAGGGGCAGGCAAAGCCGCGGCTTACCAGGGAGCTGAAGGATATTACCCTTTTTGATATGTATCAGGCGATCGAGGGGACAAAGCCGCTGCTCCATCTGGATACGAATATCAACCCGGACTGTAACGTAGGCGTCAATATTCATTACGCATTGCGGGAATATTATCAGAAAGTTCAGGATGCCGCAGAGGAAGAGATGAAAAGGATTACGATGGAAGACGTGGTCAAAAGCTTTTATCAGCTCTCCCGGAACCAGGCGATGGAGTGGGACTGAGCCTGGCCCCTGTTATTGAAAGAAGCCCGGATTCTCCTGATGTGGGAGTCCGGGCTTCTTTGAGGAGGTAAGGGGGATTCTTATCCTTCGCAAAAAATCAGCTGCCCTTCTGTCCCCGGAGCAGGTTCCTCATGATTTATGTACAATTCCAGTTCATCCAGTTCCTCCGGCTCCCAAAAAGCCGGAAGCAGGCACTGGGCAGGGATCGTAAAATACAGGTGCTCGTGGTTCCTGGCCGAGAGGGTACAGGTCTTTGACGTGAGTTTTTTCCAGTTCTGATCCGCTTTTCCAAAGACACAGATTTCCAGAGTGACATCTTCAGCATTGTTGTTCTCCGCAACGACAAGAAGGTTAAAAGGCTCCCCCAGTTTTGCGGTCTCCTGGCTTGGATACAGTCCGGGGTATGATATTTTTCTGTGTTCATATTGACCTCCAAATTCTTTTTCCGGGTGAATACTGTTTGTTCTGCTGATTTTAATATAGCAGAATAAAAAGTGAAAAAAGACTTGTATTATTAATAATAACATGATATAATGACTGCAATATGTTATTTATAAAATAACAATAAGTGCAAAAAAGGAATGCAAATGTTTAACGGATGGCGAGGTGGATGGAAATGAAGAAAATCATCATAATCGGAGCGGGTTTGGCCGGGCTTTCGGCGGCGAAAGAGGCGGCTGAGAGAGGGACAGGGAGTATTCTGGTTTCCGACCAGCCGTCGGAGCGGGCGCAGTCAGTGCCGGCCCAGGGCGGCATCAACGCGGCTTCTTATATGGAAGATAGCGACAGCGTACAAAGCCATTATGAAGACTTGCTGGCCGGAGGCGCTGATCTGGCTGACCCGGAAGCTTTGCGGGTGCTGACCGCCGCTGTGCCGCAGATTGTGGAAGAACTGGCGGGCCTGAAAGAAGAATGTGTGAAATACCTTCATATAGACCCGGAAAAAGAGCCGGGGAGCCCATTTCCGCAGTGATTATCCGAAGGCTGATGAGGGATATAGAAAAACAACGGTCGCTGTTTTTGACAGGGAAAGGATATGGATCAGATTCCGGGATATTGCGGGAAAAGAATCAGATGAGTAAGAGGCGGACGAAAACCGCATACCGAAAATTTTTTTACGAGGGATGCGAAAAATACAACGCCTGCCACCATGTCTGCCCGGCGGGGATCGACATTGCCCGTCTGATGGCTCATTCCGATGCGGCGGTGACGGCGGCGGAAATGAATGATAAAAAGGTAAGCAATGCCGAATGATTGATGATAAGCAGTATTGAACCGTACAATTGTGATTGCACAAAAATGACAGACCAGGCAAAGGAGAGAAGAACCATGAGCTTTTATGAAAATTTAGTTTTGCAGACCCAGATGAATTACGCGAAGTACCGCAGGGTATATGCGTCCGGTAAAACGCCGGTCAAATTAAGCCGGCGCGAGCCGTTGCCCTACGGCGAGCAGATTCAGGCGTTTGCAGGGAAGGTGAAGGAGGCGGAATGCGTCGTAGTGGGCGGCGCCTCCGGCTTGTCGGCGGCAGGCGGCGGTGATTTTTATTACGGGGACACACCGTCTTTTCGGAAATACTTTGGAAAGTACGCGGAAAAATACGGTTTCAAAGGCGCTTTTGACGGGATGTACAGCAGATTTGGGACAAGGGAAGAAAACTGGGGCTATATAGCCACCTTTCTGAATACCACGCTGCGCGCTCCGGTGAGGGAACCGGTATCCCCACAGAATTAATCCCCCGCTGTCCAAAGTGCGGGGCGGAGGCTTTTCCCTGGGTGCGGGGCTATGGAAATTTCCTTCAGGGGAAAAAATACGATGAACAATATCAGAAGGTCTCAGAATATATCCAGGGAAACAGGGATAAAAAGCTTCTCTTTCTGGAGCTTGGCGTCGGACGCCTGACGCCTATGTTTATCCAGGAACCATTCTGGAACCTGACGATGAATCTGCCTGACGCATTCTATATTTCCGTAAACGCGGAATACGATTTCCTGCCGGAGGAGATCGAAGATAAAGGGTTTTGTATCCTTGGGGATATTGGAAAGGTTTTGAAGGATGTGAATGCGGAGATGAAACAGGAATAAGAGGGGAGGCTGAAAGTGATGTACGACTATAATCAGATCGCGGAAAAAATCAAAGCTGCAGATGCGGTTTTAATCGGAGCCAGCAACGGGCTGTCCATTACGGAGGGGCTGCATCTGTTTGCCGATAATCAGGCGTTGGAGGCATTGTTCGGCGACTTTAAACGCGGTTATGGAATCCGCTGCATCATACATGGAATGGGCGCCCGCTGGCCGTCCGAGGAAGAAAAATGGGCGTTTTGGAGCCGTCTCATCCATCATTACTGCGGGGAATACAAAGAGACACGGGTGATGAAAGACCTGAAAGCAATCATGGGAGGGAAAGACTATTTTATCGTCACCTCTAACGGCGAGTGTCATTTTGAGATGAGCGGGTTTGCCCCGGAGAAGGTTTATGAGGTGGAGGGAAACTGGCTGACCATACAGTGTGCCCGTGCCTGCCACGATACCCTGTATCCCAGCCTGGATATGGCAGAAAAAATGGCGGCGGCGGAAAAGAACGGGAGAGTGCCCGCAGAACTGGTTCCCCGCTGTCCAAAATGCGGCGGCCCCATGCAGATCCATTTGGAGTTTGGCCGGAATTTTATCCGGGACAGCGCGGGGCAGGAACGCTTTCAGGCGTTCCTAAAGCGATACCATGGCAGAAAGCTGGCAGTGCTGGAGCTTGGCATAGGGCCGCGCAATCAGTTGATTAAAGCGCCGCTGATGCGTCTTGTGGAGATGGAGCCCAACGCCTTTTATGTTACCGTTAATCTCGGTGAAATTTATATCGCGGATCATATTAAAGAGAAGTCGTTCGGTTTGGACGGGGATCTTGAAGAGATTTTAGGCAGGCTTCGGGCGGCGTGTGAGAAATAAAAGAGCTGCGGAACTAAATTCAGGGAGGATAAAGTATGTCACAGGTAAAACCACAGGAAAAGGAAAACCGTATGTATCAGGAAATGAAAAAGGCCGCATGGGAGCGACTGCGCTCCTGCGATCCGTTGGAAATCGCCAAAAAGGCGGGTGTATTATTTGATGAGAAAGAAAGCGTTTTTTCTTTTGTCAGCCTGGGAAGGCAGATCCGGGTCGCTTATCCCGGATTCCAGGTGGAAGGGGCATTGGAGGGCTGGCATGAACTGGTCATTCTTCATTATCTGGAGATGGCCAAAGGGGAGCCTCTTTCAGGAAAGCTGATTACATTTGGACAGCTGCCCCAGGGGCTTGTCAGAGGAGGGGGAATGGACCGGGAAACAGAAAAGGCGCTGGGAGAATATTTCGGAGACGGACAGGTGGAACGGATTACGGAGAACTGTGAAAGGCTGGGGGCAAAAATCGTAGAATCAAAAGCAGATTTCACGGCTGTTTTTGAATTTCTGCCCAGGTATCCTGTGACGATGAACCTCTGGTTCGCTGATGATGAATTTCCGGGTACCGGTAAGCTTTTGATTGACAGCAGCGCGGAGTATTATCTGTCAGTGGAGGATGCGGTGACGGTGGGAATGGTTTTACTGGAAGAACTGAAACGATAAGTAACTCATCGGTCAAAAAAACAGCTTTGACAGGGAATGTGAGAACATTATACGAACTGACAAAAGCTCTCTCTGGATTTTTGTCAGGAAAATTTTGGATTTTACACCTTCGGGGGCTGTGCGCGCCGTCCCGGCTGGCAAAGTGCCGGCGGAAGCGGTTGTATGAAATTTAGTACAGGATATATTTGCTAATTTTCCAAAAAAATATTGTATTTTTTCGGCATTATGCTATAATGATTCTAAGAATATACGCAAAATAGAATCCCATGCGTGAAGTGTTTGGTGAATGGGGAGTTGTCACCAAAACGAAAAGAGGAATCAGTCTTACGATATGGAATTCGCACCCATTGCAACAATATAGGAGAACATCTCATATTGTACAGGGATAGTTTTGTTACGTGTTCTGTTACAAGATGGAGATGTTTTTCGTATTTACAGAATGGCACGAGAAGGCCAGAAAACGCAAGCGTTTCCCGTTGTCTCATGAAAGCGTGTCAAAAATAATATCATAAAACACCGAAAAGCAGTCTCCGGATACGACTATTTTATTTTTGTTCTGCGGGAATATGGATTCCGCGGGGCAGACTGAGGAAAGGAGTCTGTTTTTTTATGGACAGAAACAAAATTGAAGCCGCCGTTAAAATGCTGCTGGAAGGAATCGGCGAGGATGTGGAGCGGGAAGGGCTTTTGGAAACCCCTGCCCGGATCGCGAAAATGTGCGAGGAAATTTACGGAGGTCTGAACCAGGACGCCGGCGTGCATCTGGAGAAACAGTTCCGGGTGGAAAATAACGAGATGGTGGTGGAAAAGGATATTACATTTTATTCTACCTGCGAACATCATCTGCTGCCTTTTTACGGAAAAGCCCATGTGGCTTATATTCCAAACGGCAGGGTGGCCGGTTTGAGCAAACTGGCGAGGACTGTGGAGGTTTATGCCAGAAGACCGCAGATTCAGGAGAAAATGACCGCTCAGATCGCGGACGCGCTGGAAGAACATCTGAACCCCCAGGGGGTTATGGTGATGGTGGAGGGCGAACATACCTGTATGACCATGCGGGGAATCAAAAAGCCGGGAAGCAAAACCGTTACCGTTGTCACCAGGGGCCTGTTTAAAGAAGATGCCCAGTTGCAGAATCTGTTTATGCAGATGGTGAAAAATTAAGGGCTGCGGAATTTTGGAGGACGGAACGATTATGGAGCGGGTGAATCAAATCCGGAATCATCCTCTGTATCAGGAACATATGCGGAAGATTCTGAAACTGGAAAAGGAACGGATTTTCTGCGGCCATGGGCCGGAGCATCTTCTGGACGTGGCCCGTCTGGCCTGGATTATGAATCTGGAGCTGGGGCTGGGCTATGAAAAGTCTGTGGTTTACGGGGCGGCGCTGATTCATGATATCGGCAGAGCCATGGAATATGAGTCGGGCATTTCTCATGAGGAAGGAAGCCGCCTGCTGGGCGCCGGGATTCTGCCGGACTGCGGTTATCGGAAGGAAGAACAGGAGCTGATGCTGGAGGCCGTGGCCAGTCACCGGCAGGCGCGGGAAAAACAGGATCTGAACTGGCTTCTTTACAGGGCGGATAAAATGAGCCGTCTCTGTTTTGCCTGTCCGGCGGAACCTTTATGCGACTGGCCGTCAGAAAAGAAAAATATGGAAATTAAGGGGTAGCGCTTACCGCCTGGCCGAAGATGCCGGGCGGCTGCCATGTCAGAGAAGGATGTGAAAGCAGAATGAAAATAGGAAACAGAGAATTTGATGTTCAAAATCGAACTTATATTATGGGCATTTTAAATGTGACCCCTGATTCCTTTTCCGACGGCGGAAAATGGACGGAGACAGACAGGGCGCTGAAACATGTGGAGGAAATGCTGAAAGACGGCGCGGATCTGATCGACATCGGCGGAGAATCCACCAGACCGGGTCATATGCCGGTGCCTGCGCAGGAAGAACTGGACAGGGTGATTCCCGTGGTGGAAACAGTCCGTTCCCGGTTCGACGTGCCCATTTCCGTGGACACCTACAAAGCCTGTGTGGCCGAGGCGGCCGTTAAGGCAGGGGCGGATATGATTAATGATGTCTGGGGCGCCAGAAAGGACGGGGACATGGCGGCGGTAATGGCCAGAACCGGTGCTGTCTGCTGTCTGATGCACAATAAGGACGAAGCGTTGTATGAAAACTTTTTGGAAGATATGGCGGAAGAACTGAAATATTCCGTAGATTTGGTAAGAAAAGCCGGCGTGGCGAAAGACAGGATTATTCTGGATCCGGGCGTGGGATTCGGAAAAACCTATGAGATGAATCTGGAGGCCATCCGCCATGTGGAAGTGCTTCACCGTCTGGGATATCCGGTGCTGCTGGCCACCTCCAGAAAGTCCGTGATCGGACTTACCCTTGACCTGCCTGCGGACCAGCGGGTGGAGGGCACGCTGGCTACCACCGTGCTGGGCGTGATGAAAGGCTGCGCCTTTGTCCGGGTTCATGATGTGAAAGAAAATAAACGGGCGATTCGGATGACGGAAGCGATCCTGGGACGGTAAGAGGGTGACGGAGGAAAAATGGATAAAATACACATAAAAGATCTGGAGATTTTCGCGAAACACGGGGTATTCCCGGAGGAAAATGTGCTGGGACAGAAATTTCTGGTTTCGGCGGTTCTGTACACGGAAACCCGCGGCGCCGGGAAGACGGACGATCTGACCAGATCCATTCATTACGGCGAAGTCAGTCATATGATAAAAGCTTTTATGGAAGAAAATACGTTTCAGCTGCTGGAAACGGTGGCGGAACGGCTGGCGGAAAAAATGCTGCTGGAAATTCCACTTTTGAAAAAAGTCCGGCTGGAGATCAAGAAGCCGTGGGCGCCCGTAGGACTTCCGCTGGACACTGTGTCCGTGGAGATCGAACGAGGCTGGCATACGGCCTGCATCGCTCTGGGCTCCAATATGGGAGACAGGGAAAGATATCTGAATATGGGCGTGGAAGAACTGAAACGGACGCCGGGCTGCCGGGTGGAGCGGGTATCCTCCTGGATCAATACGGCGCCGTACGGCGGCGTGGAGCAGGATGATTTTCTGAATGGCTGTCTGGTGATGGAGACGCTGCTGCCTCCGGAAGAACTGCTGGACCGTCTCCATCAGATCGAGCAGGCTGCCAACCGGGTCAGAGAAATCCACTGGGGCCCCAGAACGCTGGATCTGGACATTATTTTTTACGACGATCTGATGATGAGCACGCCCGCGCTGCAGATTCCCCATATTGAGATGCACAAAAGGGATTTTGTTCTGGTTCCGCTGAATGAGATCGCGCCTTATTATATGCATCCGGCGATGCGGCGGACGGTGGGGCAGTTACTGGAAGAACTGAAATAAGCGTTTTCAACTGTAAAAATGTTTGGAATATAAATAATAACGGTCGTTATCGGGAAACATAATCCGGTAGCGGCCGTTATTTTTGTATCGTTAACCGTTTTGATGCCAGTGGATTTCACAGAAAGTTCACATTTTTCTCCGGGGAAATCGTTGACAATACAGAAAACTAGTGTTATATTACATATATAACAAAGATAACAACTAACACAAATATAAAAAGGAGAGATGATTTATGATGATGCCCAGTATTTTTGGAAGAGATCTGTTTGATGACTTTTTCGATGCGCCTTTCGGTTTCCGGGGCACTCATAATTCCGGCGAGCTGATGCGGACAGATATCAAAGACGGCGGCGACGGCTATGAGATTACGATGAACATGCCGGGAGTGAAAAAAGAAGACGTCAAGGCGGAGCTGAAAGACGGTTATCTCACGGTTCAGGCTACGACAAATTCAAGCAATGAGGAAAAGGACGAGAACAGCCGCTACATCCGACGGGAACGGTATGTGGGTTCCTGCAGAAGAAGCTTTTATGTGGGCGAAGCGGTGGAGCAGACGGATATCAAAGCAAAATTCGAGGACGGCACGCTAAAACTGTCCGTGCCGAAGAAAGAAATGAAACCGGCGGTGGAGGAAAAGAAATATATCGCTATCGAAGGGTAGGTCATTCACACAAATAACCAGGGGCGGTTATGGGGCGGAAACTCATAACTGCCCCTGTTTTTTGGCGTTCGCTTTCTAAAATCCGTAGGACAGTCATACGGTTTGGAATGTGCTGTTTCGCTAAATTTATAAAAGCCCTCTGACGCTGTAAACTTGACATGAAATATGAAAGGCATTATCATTGTTCATACATTGATATCGCTCATACAATTTTATCTGTGATTGTTTTGATAACAAATACGATCAGAGGATCCGTGAAAAACAGGGAGAACATATGAAGAAAAGAACCATTTTTGTACTGTCGGCACTGGTTTGTATCATCCTGACTTGCTGCGGGACGCTCAGAAACAGCAGCCGTTTCACGACGGACGGTGACACGGCAAAAAGCAGCAGTGCCGTGGAAAGTGATGTTTCCGCGGCGGACGGTATAACGGCAGGGAATGGCGATACGGCTGACGGCGGCGTAGAAGAAAGCAGTGACATGGCAGAAAGCGGCGCGGAAGAAAACAGGAACGGGACTGCCGGAACACTGCATTTGCCGGAAAAGGCTGAGGAGCCATCGGAGGAGTCGTTCGGGAAAGTCGCGCCTGTTCCGGCTCTCCCCGAAACAGGAAGCTCCCTGTCTGCCTTCGTCCCCCGGGACTGGGAGCTGAAAGATTCGGTTTCCTTTGATTATAACGGTGACGGAATCATGGACTTTGCGGCGGTGCTGGAGCTTTCCGGGGAATCGGAGGAGGAAGTTTTTTACCGTCTGTCGCCCCGGATTTTGTTTGCCGTATACGGCGAAAGGGAAGGCGGCTTCCGGCTGGATTTCCAGGATATGAATCTGGTCCGGGCCAGAAGCGAGGGCGGCGTATTCGGAGATCCTTATGTGCCTTTGACGGCGGAGGGCAGTTCTTTCACTGTTCACAGTTATGGCGGAAGCGCATGGAGATGGTCGGAAGCCCGTACCTTTACCTGGCGGGAGGGTATCTGGTATCTGACGTTAGATGAAAGCAGTTATGGATATGGCTGGTATGTGACCCATTATTCCAGAGATGACTATGATGGAGGGACAACGCTTCGTCAGAGGCGCAGCGATGAATTTTCAGATATGGAGAAGGTGTGGGAGGCTATGGAAGGGGAGGTTATGGACGGCGGAGAAATTCCCTTTGACCTGACCTATGAACTTCCTCTGGGAGAGCCGCCTACGCTTAAGCAGGCCGGTATGCGGTGGTGGCTGGCGCCGGACAGGATGGCAGAGAAACCGGTGGACGAGATCGTGCTGGCGGAGGATGTGAATCTGTCTTACGGACAGGTAAAGCTGCCGGACGACGTATTTTTGTTTGATGACCAGAATGAAACCAGTCTGTTATATCATTTTTTCGCCGAGGACGGCGGGCCCTGCTATATTGCGCTGTATCAGATGGAGGAAAAGAAACTGTCGGTGATAACGGCGGCAGATCAGGAGCGGTTCGGCGAAGTGGCGGGGCTGTATCAGGGGAAAATTTATTATGTTCTGGAAGTCAGGAATACGGACGGGAATGATGAGGTCATCGGCCTCGATTTGTATCGCATGGACCCGGACGGAAAGAACCGTCAGCCGGTGTATGGCTGGCTTCTGGCAGAGGAAGAACGGGAGAACCCGCCGTATCTTTCCATGACCTGTGAATTCGGAAAAGATGAGATGGTGGTAAAAATTTACCGGGGAGACGGGCCTCATCCTTTTTACCGCATGACGCCGGAAGGACAGGAGATTCGTTTTCTGGGGCAGGTGCCCGATTTATAAATGTTGATGCGCGAAATGATTTTTACTGCCTGATGACAAGAGGGAAATCTGGCGGGAATTTTCGATAAATTAAAATAGGGTATTTAAAAAATAAGAAAAATCTATTACAATAGAAGAGGACAGATTTTTACTATTACAGATCAGAGATAAACAGCAGGAAACCCTTTCCTGTTGGAATAGAATGGAGGACAAGCAATGGAACGAATGGTGGGAACTGTTTCCAGAGGGGTGCGGGCACCGATTATCAGGCAGGGGGATGACCTGGCACAGATTGTGGTGGATTCCGTGCTGGCGGCGGCGCAGGGTGAGGGGTTTTCCTTACAGGACAGAGACGTGGTGGCTGTGACGGAGGCCGTGGTGGCCAGGGCACAGGGGAATTATGTCACGGTGGAGCAGATTGCGAAGGATGTGAAAAGCAAGTTCGGCGACGATACGGTGGGCGTCATCTTCCCTATTTTAAGCCGAAACCGGTTTGCCATCTGTCTGCGGGGCATTGCCATGGGCTGCAGGAAGGTTGTGCTGATGTTGAGCTACCCTTCCGACGAGGTGGGAAATCATCTGATCGACCTGGACAGGATGGACGAGAAGGAGGTAAACCCCTGGAGCGATGTGCTGACCGAGGAGCGGTACCGGGAATTGTTCGGCTATGAAAAGCACGTGTTTACCGGCGTGGATTACGTGGCTTATTATAAACAACTGATTCAGGACGCGGGCGCGGAAGTGGAGATTATTTTTGCCAATGATCCGAGAACGATCCTGAATTATACCACCAGCGTCCTGCATTGCGACATCCATACCCGCCAGAGGACGAAACGGCTTCTGAAAGCAAAGGGCGGAAAGAAAGTGTACGGGCTTGACGAGATTATGACGGCAAGCATCGACGGCGGCGGCTACAATGACCGCTACGGCTTGCTGGGGTCCAACAAGGCTACGGAAAACAGCGTGAAGCTGTTCCCGATTCACTGTCAGGATATGGTGGACCGGATTCAGTCCATGCTGAAAGAGAAAACCGGCAAACAGATAGAAGTGATGATTTACGGCGACGGCGCTTTTAAAGACCCTGTGGGGAAGATCTGGGAGCTGGCGGATCCGGTCGTATCTCCCGCGTATACCGCGGGGCTGGAAGGAACGCCCAACGAGGTGAAGCTGAAATACCTGGCGGACAATGATTTTGCCGCTCTGTCCGGCGATCAGCTAAAAGAGGCCATCAAAGGGTATATCAAGGATAAGGACGAGAAGGCGGCCAGCCTGGTGGGAACCATGGTGACCCAGGGCACCACGCCCAGAAGGCTGACAGACCTGATCGGATCTCTGGCCGACCTTACCTCAGGAAG
This sequence comes from uncultured Lachnospiraceae bacterium, assembly GCA_948470335.1. GTDB lineage: Bacteria > Bacillota > Clostridia > Lachnospirales > Lachnospiraceae > Paralachnospira_A. The sequence continues at coordinate 56,314 of CAOKOL010000018.1, forward strand.
CGGCGATAAAGGAACGCCGATTATTCTGGTGCAGGGGTATTTTGACAATTATACAAAGTAGTAATTTTTTAAAGAACGAAGCGGCCGGGGCGGATACCCAGGGCCGCTTTCCGTTTTCCCATATCAGTTTTCAGTATGGGGGGTAGAGTTTTCCGTTCTTAATATCACATTGGCGCAGAATATCCCGTCTTCGTACAGAAACCGGCAGTATCCGCCGTTTTTTTCCGCGATATGCCGGACAGACTGAAGGCCTACGCCGTCGCCGCGGCGTTTTGAGGATTGAAAGATACCGTTTTTCAGACGGATATCTCCGTCAAAAGTATTTTCCACGGATAACAGCAGCATATGGTTGGAGTGGAGACAGGCCCGTATGCTGATCCGGCATTTGGACGGTTCGGTTCTGAGACTTGCTTCCAGCGCGTTTTCCAGCAGATTGGACATAACGAGACACAGGTCGATTTCCGGTACCGGAAGCACGGCAGGCAGATCAAGGGCAGCGGTAAAAGGAATGCCCTGTTTGTCAGACAGCAGCCCGTAATGGCTGGCCACGCTGTCGGCGGCCGGATTGTCGCACAGGTCCAGTTCTCTGTCCGGCAGACTGTCCTGTAAATCGGAAAGATATGTTTCAAGGCTTTCCCATTCTTTCTGTCCGGCAAGGTTCTGCAGGATGGTAAGGTGGTGGCGCATATCGTGTCGGGCCTGCCTGGTCTGCGCAATGGCAGCACGCAGGCTGTCATACCGGGCATGCTGGATGGACAGAAACTGGTTTTTCTGACGAAGCCGGTTGTTTCGGTTCAGGGCGGATGCCATATAGTAAAAAAGCGCGTAGAACAAAAGCAGGAGAAACAGCAGACAGAAACTGATAAGGATATACAGCATTCGGATCCGTCCCTGGTTTAAAATATCCGGCTGGACGGGAATCAGGGTGAGGTTCAGCCCGATAAACAGAACCGGCAGAATCCAGAATATATACCATGTCTGCGTAAAAGCTTCATCTTCGATAAGCCGTCTTACGGCATGGGTGGCAGGGTACCAGACTGCCGCAACGAGTGCGCAGCACATCAGAAACCAGATTACGGCGGCGGCAGGGGAGAGAAAAGAGGCGGGGCTTTCAGTACTGACCCTGTCATTTATGGCGGTAGCTATGCTGCCCGTACAGGAAAAAACGGCGCATATCGCAAGAAAAACGCTGATGGATTTCCAGGGGGATACGGTAAGCATACGGACATAGACTGTACCGGCTACGGCCGCGGCGGGAAAAAGCAGCCAGCCGGTTCTGACAGAGAAAAAACAGCTCAGCCCGCCGCCGGCAAGACACAGAAAAATAAGCAGTGGAACCATCAGCGCCGTCAGCCGGGCCGGGCGTATGCGCAGGTACTGTTTCATGGGCAGGAAGGCGCACAGCATACCGGGCAGAAGAATCATCAGTTCCATTGTGGAGCAAAAGAAAGTTTCTATGACGGCAGCCTCCTCTCAAACAGAAAATCACCGAATGTCTGTCGGGCCGTTTTGGCAAGATCACGGCTGACGGGAATTCGTTTTCCGTTTTTCAGAATAAAATCCGTGCCATCAAAATCCTTCGCGTATTCCAGGTTGACGATAAGACCGCGGCCGCACAGGAAAAAACACCTGTCTGTCAGAGACGCGGCAAAGTCGCGGAAGGTCTGGCGTGTTACGGTTTTCTGTCCGTCGAACCTGTAAATATGGATCTGGTGCCGGTAATGCTCTGCGTACAGAATCTCCTGAAACCGCAGGCGCTGCACGCCGCCCACCGTATTCACTTCAATATATCTGTCCGGAGCGGGAAAGCGTTTTATGATTTCGTCAAAGAGAGCGGTCAGTTCGTTCTCCGTGTATGGCTTTAACAGATAATGGAAAGCCCGTACACGGAAACCGTCCAGTGCGTGATCCGTAGATATGGTCAGGAAAACAAGAATACAGTCCGGATCAAACAGGCGCAGTTCTTTAGCCGTATCCACCCCGTTCTCATGTTCCAGATAAATATCCAGAAATACCAGATGAAACCGTTCTTTCCGGGCAGCCGGAAGAAACGCCGTGCCGGAGCCGAATACGAAGATTTCGGCGTCCAGAGTAAGGCGGACAAGCTGGCTGTTCAGTCTGTCTTTTAAATGATTTCGTTCTGCCGCGATATCGTCTACAATGGCAATCCGCATGGAAACGCCCCCTTTATGAATTTCCTTTTATTCGATGAATCGAATTCATATCAATTATAATATAAAACCATGGAAAGCGCCATAGAGCGTCATAGTACAATTTGTGACGGATTTTTGCGATTCGTGCCATGCATATGGAAAAAAGGAGTAAAAGTCGTATGATTTAAAATACCTTCCTTCCCGCGGCCGTGGAGAGGGGAGAGGCCGGAAACTCTCCCAGATCCAGGGGGCTTGGGAGGGAAGTTACGGAACTGAAAGAATCTAAAGGGAGGAAATCAAAATGCATGGAAGCGGAATGCATAACAGAAGAAAAGATAAAAGGAACAGCCGTTATGAAAGGACGCGCGGAACATTTGCCGGGCTGGCAGCCGTTATGGCGCTGGTACTGATGCTGGGCAGCATGCCTGTGTCAGCCCTTTACGCGGAACAGTCAGACCGGGGACCGCGTACGGATGCTCCGGCCCATGGGGCGGAGGGGGAATCTGTTCCGGAAGAGAAAAATGCGCCGGATAATGAAGAAATCAGGGAAGACAAAGACGGCAGTGGAAAAAGCGTGACGTCCCCGAACGCGGAAAAACAGCCGGAGGAACCCAAAGAATCCGCGGAAGAAGCAGAAACGGTTTATGAGGCGGAAACGGTTTATGAAGCGGAAACGGTTTCCGCGAATGTTCTGACAGCGGAATATGGGCTGCGGGCTGCGGCAGCAGATAAAAGCGGCGGCCTGGAATTTCGGTGGCAGACAGATCTGCCCAAAGTGGAGACGGAATATACCGCCGGAGGGGGCAGCATTCTCTGGACGCCGGAGATTGCGGGAAACGAAGTGACCGGCGGAAGGCTGATTTTGAGGGATGCCGTAATCGATGCGGATGGAATGGGCATCTGGGTGTGCGTGCCGACGACGATCGTACTGGAAGGAAATAATCAGATCCTTGCGGGCAAAACAAATACAAATGCGTCGGGAATCTATCTGGATGGCGCAGACAGTTCCGTGATTACAGGAACAGGCTCTCTGGAGATCCGGTCACAGGGGAGCGGGATTAAATCCGCGAGGGGCATTACGATTGACGGCGCGGAGATTTCCGTTTCTTATGTCAGCGGAAACAATGGGATATGGACCAGCTACGCAGACATTACGATCCGGAATAACAGCCGGGTGACGGTGAAAGGACCCGGCAGTACCGGGGCGGTGTGTGTACAGAATATATATGACATTGTTATTGAAAACAGTAAAGTGACGGTTATAAACGACTCTGGCGCGGCGATGAATACGTCCGGGAATATACGGCTGACTTCCAGTGACGTGCGTGCGGTGGGGAATACGGACAGCGGGTATGCGTCGGGCACACTGTCTGTCGGCTATGGCAAGCGCATTATTATGGACGGCGGTACGCTTTATGCGGAAAATACGGGAAACGATATTGAATTTCCGTATGTAAGAGACAATGCGGAGATGAAAAACGGCGCGATCCTGTATACGAAACAGACATATTCTTTATTTTTGCAGGGCAGCGGCATCTGTTACACAGGCTGCGGTTACGACCAGAATACGGATCAGATTACTTCCGTCGGAAACGGCGATGTGGTCGGCAGTGTGACGTGGAATGAAAGGATGTGTATACCGGAAGGAAAGTCTCTGCGGGTCGGCCGCTATTATGATGGGGCGCTTACTGTTCCGGAAGGAGCCGTTGTGGACATTCCGGAGAAAAGTTTCCTTGATATCTATTCGGCCGACGGGAAAAAAGGAACATTGATTAATAACGGAACGATCAATATTCCGGACGGCGCCGCCCTGTACAATATGTACGACAAAGACAAGCAGACGGGCGGAACCGTGGAAAATAACGGAACGATTCAGGTGGCTGACGCGGGCATTCTGCAAAATCGGAGTGATCTGACAAATAACGGAGCCATTCATTCTACGGGTAATTTCTCCAATATCCGCCAGACAGGTTATCAGGGCAGCATTCACAACACAGGCGTCATCGACGGATTTGTGATTGAGACGCTGGATGATGCCTACATCAATCAGGCAAATGGAAACACGGTGATTAAAAAGGGACAGATGCTGACCTTGGGTGCCGGCGCTGACAGTACCGGTAAAAAAAGCCGGACCCTGCGGGTGGCGGAAGGAGCCACGCTTACCGTGGAGGAAGGCGCCGTGGTTGACGCAAGAACAAAGGTGACGAAATATACGCTGTCGCAGTATCTGGATATAGCGGATACGCTGGTGCTGAAAGGGATTTTGCTGCTTCCCGCGGACACTCCCGAAGATGTGGTTTCGGAGCTGGGGCGGCATATCGAAGGAGAGGGCAGTGTCCGGCTGGGAGACGGCGTGGATCAGTCTGAGTATTTTATCGCGCAGGTGACAGGAGGAGCGGCGGGAAATACCGGGGCTGGGCTGTACCGGGAAGGCACCGCGGTGGCCGTTGATGCCGGCGGCAGGGACGGCTACAGGTTTACCGGCTGGACTGCAGTTCCCGACAGCGTGGTATTCGCGGATGCTTTGGCGGCGCGGACCACTTTTCTCATGCCGAAAGAAAGCGTGACACTGACCGCGAACTGGGAGCGGATTACCTGCGAGGTGACGGTAAACGGCAGCAAAGCTGCAGTGACCGGGGCGGGTACTTATGCCCCCGGCGCGGTGGTATCTGTTGACGCGGGCGTCTGGGAGGGGTATCTGTTTCAGGGCTGGAGCTCTGCGGACGGGGTGACATTTGCCGATCCGTTGCAGACGGCGACTACGTTTGTGATGCCGGCGCATCCGGTTACGGTGACGGCATCCTGGAATAAAAAACCGGAGGAGACGATGCCTTCGGAAGAAGAAACCGTGCCGCCGGAAGAAACGGCCCCTTCGGAAGAAGAAACCGTGCCGCCGGAAGAAACGACCCGTCCGACAGAAGAAACAACAGCATCACCGGAAGAAACGGCCCCTTCACCGGGAGAAACAGGTTCCTCATCAGGCAATAAACCGTCGTCTTCCGGAACTTCCGGAAAAGAGGAAAACGGGCGGCAGGAGGCAAAGCCGGAAGAAACGCTGCCGGCAGCAAAATCAGAGAGAGTACGGAATCAGAGCACTCAGGCTTCGGTAACAGGCGCAGACACCGGCGACACCTCTCATATGGGATGGTATCTGCTGTCCGGAATTCTGTCATTGTCCGCCTTTATTTATCTCCGAAAAAAAGTGCCGAAAATCTGAGGGGAGCTGCCGAATATTTAAAATGGGTATTTTCCGAATATCCGGTCCCGCAGAAACCGGTCGGCGGCATCCCATCCGTTCCGGAACAGGGCCTGGCTGTCCTCCCTGCCGATCCCAAAGTCTACGGCGCTGATTTTGCGGCGGTTCTCCTCTGTCCCTGCCACGGCGGGAATACAGATGGTCCGCTCATAATCTTCGGCGGAAAGACTGTGGCGGTCGATGGCATCCAGGCTGGTGGATATAATGGCTTTCAGATAGTCCACAAGATTGGGCCGGGCCTTGCAGATCGGACAGTGGCAGGGTCCGTCTCCGTCCGTGAACTGAAATCCGAAGGTGGGACATGTGTTCCGGCTGCCGTCAAACAGCCAGAGAGGATAATTACTGAGAAGCCCGCCGTCCACGATCAGATGCTTTCGTCCGTATTTGTCCTTTAAACGGACCGGTTCAAAAAAGACAGGGATGCTGACGCTCATCCTGACGGCAAGAGAGATGGGAAATTCTTTCGGCTCGTCGGTAAAAACTTCCAGGTCCTCCGGAAAAATAAGGAGGCGTTTCTCCGTCAGGTCGCTGGCGGTAATGTTCAGCTTTCTTCCGAGCCGTTCCACGTCGCTGAAGCTGTGTATCCCTTTACGGCTTAACAGGCCGTTAAGCCAGCTTTCCAGATAATCTGTGTTATAGATGCCGAGACTGAACAGCAGGGAAATGGATTTCCCGATGAGGCCCAGGTGATCCGGCAGGTCCATTCCCTTGAAACGCATATAATCGATTGTTTCCAGTTCTTTTTTCAGTTCATTGCCCGTATAGCCCGCGGCAAGCAGAGCGGCCACGATGGCACCCGCCGACGAACCGGCCAGATCCGCAAACTGCCATCCGCCCTGCTCCATTCTGCACACCGCGCCCACATGTCCGATTCCCCGGACCCCTCCTCCTTCAAAGACCGCATTGCACTTTTTCAAATGAAAACCTCCATAAGATACACAAATATGGCCGTGTCCGGCCGTTTAAACAGGGCATATGAAAAGAGATGCCCTCACAATAATATATGCCGCAGGGCGGAAATAGGAGAGAAGGCTTCCGCCGCTCATACCTGCCATAATCAACGGGCATAAAGGAAATATGGAATTTATAGTTGAAATCTGCGGTAAAATGGATTACTATATAGAAATCATGAGGGCAGAATACTTTTGCCCCGGTGTTATTATGGATGTCTGCCCGTAATGATCGTGAAAATATGTAACATTTTCCGGCAGAACCCCACAGTTTATACTGTGGATTTTCGGGCATACATCAGGACAAGACGGAGGATCTTATGGAATTTCATGTTGCGGTGATTCCCGGAGACGGGATCGGACCTGAGATTGTGGCCGAAGCCAGGAAAGTGCTTGATCGGGCCGGAGAAAAGTTTGGATGTCAGTTTACATACAGGGAACTGTTGATGGGCGGCGCTTCCATCGACGCTTACGGCGTGCCTTTAACGGATGAGACCCTTGCGGCGGCGAAAGCCAGCGATTCCGTATTGCTGGGAGCCGTGGGCGGCGACGTGGGGAATTCAAGATGGTACGACGTGGCCCCGAATTTAAGGCCGGAGGCCGGACTTTTGGGGATTCGAAAGGGTCTGGAGCTGTTTGCCAATATCCGCCCTGCCTATCTGTATCAGGAATTGAACAAAGCCTGTCCGCTGAAAGAGGAAATCATCGGAGACGGCTTTGACATGGTGATTGTCCGGGAGCTGACCGGCGGCCTTTATTTCGGAAAGCGTTACACCGAAGAAGTGAACGGCGTGAAACGGGCGGTGGACACCCTGGTATATGATGAAAACGAGATCAGAAGAATTGCCGTCAAGGCGTTCGATATCGCGATGAAGCGGAAAAAGAAGGTAATCAGCGTGGATAAGGCCAATGTGCTGGATTCTTCCAGGCTCTGGCGGAGCGTGGTGGAAGAAGTGGCCAAGGGATATCCGGAAGTCGCGCTGTCCCATATGCTGGTGGACAACTGCGCCATGCAGTTGGTAATGAATCCCGGTCAGTTCGACGTGATTCTGACGGAGAATATGTTCGGCGATATTCTCTCCGATGAAGCCAGTATGATTACCGGTTCCATCGGTATGCTGTCTTCCGCCAGCCTGGGCGCGGGGAAGCTGGGGCTGTATGAGCCTTCCCACGGTTCTGCGCCCGATATCGCCGGAAAGAATCTGGCCAATCCCATCGCCACCATTCTGTCCGCGGCCATGATGCTGCGGTACTCCTTTGATTTGGATGCCGCCGCGGATGCAATCGAAGCCGCCGTGCGGAAGGTGATTTCCGAGGGGTACCGGACCGTGGATATTATGTCGGAAGGATGCAGTCAGGTGGGAACGAAGGAAATGGGCGATCTGATTGCGGAGCGGGTGTAGTCCTTACCGGAATGAACCAGGATGGCGTGGCAGGCACGCCGGAAAGAGGATAATATGAAAAGTGATGCAGTGACAAAGGGGATGCAGCAGGCGCCCCACCGTTCGTTATTTAATGCACTGGGAATGACCGAGGAAGAACTGAACCGCCCTCTGGTGGGCATCGTCAGCTCTTACAATGAGATTGTTCCCGGACATATGAATCTGGATAAAATTGTGGAAGCCGTTAAACTGGGCGTGGCCATGGCGGGGGGAACCCCCATTGTATTTCCGGCTATCGCGGTATGCGACGGCATCGCCATGGGCCATATCGGCATGAAATATTCCCTTGTGACCCGTGACTTAATCGCGGACTCTACGGAATGCATGGCCCAGGCCCACGCCTTTGACGCGCTGGTGATGGTGCCCAACTGTGACAAAAACGTGCCGGGACTTTTGATGGCGGCGGCCAGGATCAACGTGCCTACGGTCTTTGTCAGCGGCGGCCCCATGCTGGCCGGACGGGTGAAAGGGGAAAAGCGCAGCCTGTCCAGCATGTTTGAGGCGGTTGGCTCTTACGCTGCCGGAACCATGTCGGAGGAAGACGTAAAAGAATTTGAAAATAAAGTGTGCCCCACCTGCGGTTCCTGCTCCGGCATGTACACGGCCAACAGCATGAACTGTCTGACGGAAGCGCTGGGCATGGGGCTGGGCGGCAACGGCACCATTCCCGCCGTCTATTCGCAGCGGATTAAGCTGGCGAAAAAAGCGGGTATGCAGGTGATGGAGCTGTTAAGGAACAATATCCGTCCCAGGGATATTATGACGGAGAAAGCGTTTATGAACGCTCTTACCGTGGATATGGCCCTTGGCTGCTCCACCAACAGTATGCTGCACCTGCCGGCCATTGCCCATGAGGCGGGCGTGGAGCTGAACGTGGATATCGCCAATGATATCAGCGCCAAAACCCCCAACCTGTGCCACCTGGCGCCGGCAGGCCCTACTTATATGGAAGACCTGAACGAAGCCGGCGGCGTCTATGCGGTGATGAAGGAACTGACGAAAAAGGATCTGTTATATACGGATCTGATCACCGTCACCGGAAAGACCGTAGGCGAAAATATTCAGGACAGCTTTAACAAAAACCCGGAAGTGATCCGGCCTGTGGAAAATCCTTACAGCCAGACCGGCGGCATTGCCGTTCTGAAAGGAAATCTGGCACCGGATTCCGGCGTGGTGAAGCGTTCCGCCGTGGTGCCGGAGATGATGAAGCATGAAGGCCCGGCCAGGGTATTTGACTGTGAGGAGGATGCCATTGCGGCCATCACCGGCGGAAAGATCGTAGCCGGCGACGTGGTGGTGATCCGTTACGAAGGCCCTAAGGGCGGTCCGGGTATGCGGGAGATGCTGAATCCCACCTCCGCCATCGCAGGCATGGGCCTGGGTTCTTCGGTGGCGCTGATTACCGACGGACGGTTCTCCGGCGCATCCAGAGGCGCGTCCATCGGCCATGTCTCCCCGGAGGCGGCGGTAGGCGGTCCAATCGCTCTGGTGGAAGAAGGGGATATCATTCAGATTGATATCAATGCGAACATGCTGAACGTAAAAATTTCCGATGAGGAAATGGCGGCCAGAAAAGCAAAATGGCAGTCCAGAGCGCCAAAAGTAACCACCGGTTATCTGGCACGCTATGAAAAAATGGTGACTTCCGGGAACAGAGGGGCGATCCTGGAAATAAAATAGATTTTTTACAGCGAAGCCCCGCAGAATACACGGCAGTATTTACAGACGCAAAAGCGGCTGGAAATGCTGCCAGATCCAGGTGTAGTCGGAGGGGCGGAGCGGAACTATTAATAGGAGGTTTGTGATGCGGTTGACAGGTTCGGAAATTGTGATCAAATGCCTGGAGGAACAGCGGGTGGATACGGTGTTCGGCTATCCGGGCGGCGCAATTTTAAATATTTATGATGCTCTGTATAAAAATTCTGACAAAATTCGGCATATTCTGACCTCCCATGAGCAGGGCGCCGCCCATGCGGCGGACGGCTATGCCAGGGCTACGGGAAAGGTAGGCGTATGCTTTGCCACATCCGGCCCCGGCGCTACCAATCTGGTCACAGGCATTGCCACGGCCTATATGGATTCCATCCCCATGGTGGCAATCACGGCGAACGTGAACACAGACCTGCTGGGGAAGGACAGCTTTCAGGAAATCGACATAGCGGGTATTACGATGCCCATTACCAAACATAATTTTATCGTCAAAGATGTCACAAAGCTGGCGGAAACGCTGCGGCGGGCCTTCTGCATCGCCAGAAGCGGCCGTCCCGGCCCCGTGCTGGTGGATATCACCAAGGATGTGACGGCAAATCAGACAGAATATACCTTTGACGCCGGTCAGGCGGAACGCAGATTGGAAGAAAAACCGGTGGATGAGAATGAGATTCAAACCGCTCTGTCCATGCTGGAAGAAAGCAAGCGCCCCTGTGTGCTGGCAGGCGGCGGCGCCGTTATTTCCAATGCCCATGAGGAACTGGCAGAGTTTGTGGAGAAGCTTCACGCGCCGGTCTGCGACACATTGATGGGAAAAGGCGCATTTAACGGGGAGAAGCCCAATTATACCGGTATGCTGGGCATGCACGGAACCAAGGCATCGAATCTGGCCGTAACCAGATGCGATTTGCTGGTGGTGGTGGGCGCCCGGTTCAGTGACCGTGTGACAGGAAATACGAAACGGTTTGCGAAAGACGCGAAGATCCTCCAGATCGACATTGACCCGGCGGAGATTGACAAGAATGTAAAGACCACCGCGTCCGTGATCGGAGATATCAAAACCGTGCTGGGCATTCTGAACCGCCGTCTGTCCGGTCAGAGCCATCCCGAATGGATGGAGATGGTGAGAGAGCTGAAAGAGACCTATCCGCTCACCTATCGGCAGGATGTACTGACAGGCCCTTATGTGATCGAAAAGATTTATGAGATCACAAAGGGAGATGCGATTATCACCACCGAAGTGGGCCAGAACCAGATGTGGGCTGCCCAGTTCTATAAATATCAGAATCCCCGGACCTTTCTGACCTCCGGCGGCCTGGGCACCATGGGCTACGGCCTGGGCGCTTCCATCGGCGCAAAAGTAGGCATGCCGGAAAAACTGGTGTTCAATATCGCCGGCGACGGCTGCTTCCGGATGAATATGAATGAGATCGCCACGGCCGCCCGTTCCGATGTGCCGGTGATCCAGGTGGTGCTGAATAACCATGTGCTGGGCATGGTCCGCCAGTGGCAGAACCTGTTTTACGGAAAGCGCTACTCTGCTACCGTTCTGGAAGACCAGGTGGATTTCGTGAAGCTGGCAGAGGCCATGGGGGCCAGAGGCTGCCGGATCACAAAGAGAGAAGAAGTGGAGCCGGCCGTAAGAGAGGCCATCGCATCCGGCCGTCCCACCGTGATTGACTGTATGATCGGCTGTGACGACATGGTATTCCCCATGGTATCCCCCGGCGGCGCAATCGAGGAAGCTTTCAGCCAGGAAGATCTGGAGAAAAAGAATTAATTGATATCAGACAGCAGATGTCCCGTGCCGAAAGCGGCGGTGCCGGCAGAAAACGGCTGAAAGTCTGCCGCAGCGGTATGGGACATAGTAGTACATAAAAAAGGAGAATGAAAAACTATGGCAAGAGTTTATAATTTCGCGGCAGGACCGGCGGTGCTGCCTGAGGAGGTACTGAAAGAGGCGGCGGAGGAAATGCTGGATTACCGCGGCTGCGGCATGTCGGTGATGGAGATGAGCCACCGCTCCAAAATGTTTGAGGAAATTCTGAATAACGCAGAGGCGGATATCAGGGAATTAATGAATATTCCGGATCATTATAAAGTGCTGTTTATGCAGGGCGGCGCATCCACCCAGTTCGCCATGATTCCCATGAATCTGATGAAAAACAGAGTGGCAGACTATATCCTGACAGGACAGTGGTCCAAAAAAGCCTATCAGGAAGCCCAGAAATTCGGAAAGATAAACGCAGTGGCTTCCAGTGCGGACAAAACCTTCTCTTATATCCCTGACTGTTCCGACCTGCCCATCAGTCCCGATGCGGATTATGTATATATCTGTCAGAATAACACGATTTACGGAACCAAATATCACAGGCTGCCCGATACAAAGGGCAAGACGCTGGTAGCCGACGTATCCTCCTGCTTCCTGTCCGAACCGGTGGACGTGTCCAAATACGGCATTATTTACGGCGGCGCCCAGAAGAATATCGGCCCGGCCGGCGTGGTTGTGGCGATTATCAGAGAAGATCTGATCACCGAGGATGTGCTGCCCGGCACCCCGGCCATGCTGACCTACAAAACCCATGCGGACGCCAAGTCTCTGTATAATACGCCGCCCTGCTACGGCATCTATATCTGCGGCAAGGTATTTCAGTGGCTGAAAAAGATGGGCGGCCTGGAAGTGATGAAGGAGCGGAATGAGAAGAAAGCGGCCCTGCTCTATGATTTCCTGGACCACAGCCATCTGTTTAAAGGCACGGTGGTTCCCGAAGACCGTTCTCTGATGAATGTGCCCTTCGTGACAGGCAGCGAGGAAATGGACGCCGCGTTTGTAAAAGCCGCCAAAGAAGCGGGCCTGGAAAATCTGAAAGGCCACAGAACCGTAGGCGGCATGCGGGCCAGCATTTACAATGCCATGCCTTATGAGGGCGTGGAAAAACTGGTGGCATTTATGAAAGAGTTTGAGGCAAAGCACGCATAAAGCGGGCCTTTTGGTCAGAAAAATATTTTTCAGTCAATTTTGATAGAGAGTGCATGAGAGTGCTCAGGGAGGATAGAGCCATGTATACAGTGAACTGTTTAAATCCCATCGCAAAGTGCGGCCTTGAACGGCTGCCCCGGGAATACCGGGTGGTGGATGATATCAAAGAGGCCCAGGCGGTTTTGGTGAGAAGCGCGTCCATGCATGAGCTGGAGCTGCCGGAGGGTCTTCTGGCCGTGGCCAGAGCCGGCGCCGGCGTGAACAATATTCCTCTTGACAGATGCGCCGACCAGGGCGTGGTTGTATTCAACACCCCCGGCGCCAATGCCAACGGCGTGAAGGAGCTGACCCTTGCCGGGCTGTTCCTTGCGGCAAGAGACATCGTGGGAGGCGCGGAATGGGTCAGGGCAAATAAAGACGACGAAGCGATCGGAAAGACCGTGGAAAAGGCAAAGAAAGCATTTGCGGGAGGCGAGATCGCCGGCAAAAAGCTGGGCGTAATCGGCCTGGGCGCCATCGGCGTTAAGGTGGCAAATGCGGCAGTCAGCCTGGGAATGGAAGTATACGGGTATGACCCCTATCTATCCACCGGGGCGGCCTGGAGCCTGCGCAGCGCCGTAAAGCCTGCCAAGACGCCGGAGGAAATATATGAGGTCTGTGACTATATCACGGTTCATGTGCCGCTTTTGGACGCCACAAAAGGGATGTTAAATCAGGAAGCTTTCAAACAGATGAAAGAGGGCGTGGTGATTCTGAACTTTTCCAGAGATCTGCTGGTAAATGACGACGACATGGAGCAGGCGTTAAAATCCGGCAGGGTAAGAAAATACGTGACGGATTTCCCCAACGCGAAAACCGCCAATATGGAGGGCGTTCTGGCCATTCCTCATCTGGGCGCGTCCACGCAGGAATCCGAAGACAACTGCGCGGTGATGGCCTGCGACGAGCTGACCGACTATCTGGAAAACGGAAATATCCGCAACTCTGTCAATTATCCGGCCTGTGACCTGGGAGCGAAAAAAAGCGTTTGCCGTGTGGCCGTGTTCGCCAAAGGCGGAGAAAATGTGGTGGGACAGGTGTCCGCGGCATTAAGCGGGCTGGGCGCCTCCATTCAGGCCATCGCCGGAAACAGCAAAGGGGAATTGTCCTATACGCTGGCGGACGTGGACAAGGTGCTGTGCGGCGGCTGTACGGAGAAGCTGAAAACGATTGACGGCGTATTCAAAGTAAGGGTACTCTAAAAGCCGGAGCAGGAAATTACGGAACGTAGGGAGGAATTATTTTCCATGAAAGCAGTGATTCAGAGAGTGACCCGTGCCAGCGTGACGGTGGAGGGCAGCAGGATTGCCGAAATTGAAAAAGGCTATCTGGTTTTGCTGGGCGTCGGTCAGGAGGATGACCGTCCCACGGCGGAGCGGATCGCCAAAAAGCTGGCTTCCCTGCGCATTTTTGAAGATGAAAACGGAAAGACTAATCTTTCGATCAAAGACGTGGGCGGTTCCGTGCTGGTGGTTTCTCAGTTTACCCTCTATGCGGACACTTCCCACGGCAACCGTCCCGGCTTCACCCTGGCGGCAAAACCGGAGCAGGCCAATGAGCTGTATGAATATTTTGTGGAGCAGTGTAAGAAAAACGGTCTTCCCACGAAACAGGGGCAGTTCGGTGCCGATATGAAGGTGGAGCTTCTGAACGACGGACCATTTACCGTTATTCTCACCTGAGATAAGCCTCAGGAGAAAAGTGAAATTTGCAAGAAAGAGGAAAGGATGACAAAACAGGAATTTTTATCAGGTCTGGAAACGGCGCTGTCCGGTGAGGTGAGCCAGCAGGTGTTTCTGGAAAACATGCAGTACTATCGGGGGTATATTGAGGATGAGCTTCGAAAAGGCAGATCGGAAGGGGAGGTGCTGGAAGAACTGGGCAGCCCCAGGCTGATCGCGCGCACCATCATAGACGCCGCAGAGGCCGAAGAAGAAGCCGAAACCGGCCGTTCCGGTTTTTCAGGCGGGTTCGGCCGGGGAGCGGAAGCCGGCAGCCAGTATGGCCCGGATACCGGAAGCCGGGGCGGCTATGAGGGCGGACAGGGTTCGCCGCAGAGCTTCCGCAGGTTTGGCATGGGTACTTCCGGATGCCTGATTCTGGCGCTGGTCCTGATGATCGCCCTGTTTTTCGGCGTCCATTTCGTGATTGCTTCCGTGTTCCGGCTGGTCTATGCATTTCCGGGGCTGGTTATTCTGGGAATCATAGTATATATAATCAGTTCAAGAAGAAACGGACGCCGTTAGCGCGGCGTCCGTTTCTTCTTCCCATATCACAGGAAAGATCCGGCATAATCTCCGTCCCGGACGTAGAAAAAGCCATGAGCCTTTGCTCATGACTTTTCCTATGAGGGGAGTATAAATAATTAATAAGGGGTAATAACGAAAAAGATTTCCAAAGAAAACTTTTTACGATTGTCATTATAATATAAGGATTTATAAAAATCAATAGGGTTCCGCGGAATTTATATTTTTTTAAGAAACTGTTTAAACTATATAAATATGTAAGACAGTTGCTGTAAAAAGGGGGATATTTTCAGGGAAATGAATAAGAATCCCGGGTGTTTAACAGTTTCATAATGAAAAAGATGCTTACAGGCCTTATAGAGCC
>CAOKOL010000019.1 GCA_948470335.1 uncultured Lachnospiraceae bacterium
ATAAACAGCAAAAGCCCGAATAAGCCCCGGAAGGATTTACGGACGCTTGCGGCCGGAAATTCTTCCAGGTGAAGGGGCTTAGGAGGGGTGCAGCGGAACGATATTGGAGGTGTATACATGGATGAAAAATTAGGTCTCAATAATATGAACGGTATCACAGAGGACGAGGATAAAACCTGTGGTCTGAACGACATGAACTGTCTGGCGGAAGAAGATGATAAAACCTGCGGCCTCAACGATATGAACTGTGTGGCCGATGAGGACGATAAGACCTGCGGTCTGAATGATATGAACTGTCTCGGCGAGGACTGATGACTGATGGCCGGAAAGCGAACCGGCAGATTGGGGCAGGGACAGCCGAAGGCAGAACGGAAGAATAATAAAATGCTGTGCAAAAGGCTGGCCGGTTGCATAGCATTTTTTGTTTTTTAAATATTAAATATAAATTTCTTTATATCAGGAAAATCACCGCTCTGTTTCCCATTCACGTTTAAGCTGGCGCAGGAATTCATTAGACGCTCTGGAAAAGACCTGATACTTTTTCCAGACAATACATAACTCTGCTTCCATGGGCGGATATAATGGCCTGAAACAAAGCTCGCTGTCGCCGGTGGTATTGATAAGCTTATCCAATGTAATTGCATAGCCAAACCCTTTCTTTACAAAATGGGAGGCGTTATATACCAGATCATAAGTCATAACAACATTGAGCTTGCTGATGTCTGTTTTCAGCCACGAAAACATTTCGCTGCTGATGGAGGCCTGATGGGATAGTATCAGCGGCTTGTCCCACAGATCTTTCGCACAAATAGATTTCTTCTCAGCCAACGGGCTGTCCTTCCGCATCAGTACGCCCCATGTATTGGTCATGGGAAGTCTCATGTAATCGTATTTGGTCACGTCAAAGGGGCCGATCAGTAAACCGAAATCAATCAGCCCTTTATCTATTTTTTCTGTCACGATACCGGCGTCGCCGCTGTAAATGTGATAATGAATCAGAGGATGTTTTTTCCGTATGTTCCCGGCAGCCTGTGCAAAAAAGGAAATCGCGTCGGTTTCTCCGCTGCCGATATAGATTTCCCCGTTGATATTTTTGTTAGAACTGCTCAGCTCCGCTTTTGTTTTTTCCATAAGGTCAATCATTTCTTCGGCTCGTTTGCGCAGCAGCATCCCATCTTCTGTTAATGTGACCTTTTTGCTGCCCCGGATGAGCAGTTGTTTTCCTACTTCATTTTCCCACTCTTGATTATATCAATAAAACCTATACTTTTTAAGTATGAAGATGCATTATTTATATGTATTTAATGTTTAATTGCGGCGGCTTTATAATGTGTGCAGAAGTATGCAGGAAGCTAAAAACGATAATTTTAATACGAGGAGAAATGATGATGGATACCAGAACATTTGAAATCTACCCAAACATCGAAATGAAAAAAGTTCATTTCAAGAACCGCTATGGAATTGAGCTGGCAGGAGACCTTTATTTGCCCGAAAATTATGTGGCACAGAAAAATCCTGCCATTATTGTGGCAGGTCCTTTTGGGGCGGTAAAAGAACAGGCTTCCGGTCTGTATGCACAGCAGATGGCTGTCTATGGTTTTGTGTCGTTAGCCTTTGACCCCTCTTTTGGCGGAGAAAGTGGCGGTTCTGCCCGCAATACTGCTTCTCCCGATATTTTCACGGAGGATTACAGCGCCGCAGTTGACTACATTGGACTGCTGGATTTCGTAAACCGAAACCGCATTGGCGTGATCGGGATCTGCGGCTTATCCGGTATGGCGATCACTGCTGCGGGAACAGATACCCGCATAAAAGCCGTGGCAACAATGTCCATGTACGATATGTCCCGTGACATGAGCCGTGGGCATATGGACTATTATTCCGAGGAGCAGCGTGACAAAATCAAAGACTATCTCAGTCAGCAGCGTTGGAGAGATGCGGAAAGTGGTGCTTTTGCGCCCGGAAATCATGAAATCGGTTTTGATGAGACGGGCGAGCCTCTGACTGTCGCTATGGAAGTCCCGGCTGAATTGCCGGAGGATGCCGCATACGCGAATGCACTTTTTCAGGAGGCGATTCGGATCGGGATGGAAATCAATAACCGTTACCATACCCCGGAGCAACTGCGGGAGCTTATGGGACGGCTGACGGGGAAAAAGATTGATGATACATTCCGCCTGTTTCCGCCGTTTTACACCGACTTCGGAAAAAATATATCAATTGGGAAAGATGTGTTTATCAATTCCGGCTGCCATTTTCAGGACCAGGGAGGCATTACCATCGGAGATGGTTCCCTGATCGGACACAATGTAGTGCTTGCAACCATCAACCACGACCTTGATCCAAGGAATCACCGCAAAAATCATTACGCGCCGATTACCATAGGAAATCATGTCTGGATTGGTTCAAATGCAACGATTCTGCCCGGCGTGACCATCGGAAACTGGGCTGTGGTGGCTGCCGGAGCTGTGGTTGCAAAAGATGTACCGGCTTACACCGCAGTGGGCGGCATCCCCGCAAAGGTACTGAAAACCATGGAAAACGAATCGGACAAGGAGGATGTCATTGAAGAAACTATTTAGCCCTGCGTTTATTTTGTTACTGGTATTCGCTATGACAGCCTGCGGGCAGACCGTGCAGAATGAGGCAGATATTACCGGAGATAAAGAAACAAGCCAGGTAACAGAAGTTGCTGAAAGTATTCAGGAAGAAGAATCTGCAACTGTCAGTGAGAGCGCCGCACCGGGGATAGAGGAGGAATCTGTTATGAAGGCAGCGTTTGATTTTGAGAAAAAAACAGTCACGCTGAACAGCGGATATGAAATGCCGATCAATGGGCTGGGAACTTACAGCCTGCATGGGAATGAATGTATCAATGCTGTGAAATACGCACTGTCTAACGGCGTGCGTCTCATTGATACGGCCTCTGCTTACGGCAATGAGGCGGAAATCGGTCAGGCAATCCGGGAAGCAATCGACGAGGGTATTATCCGGCGGGAAGACATTTTTGTTATTACGAAAATCTATCCGGGGGACGAGATGAAAAATCCGGAGCAGTCCGTTCAGGCGTGTCTGGACCGTCTGGATATCGGTTATGTGGATATGATGCTCCTGCACCATCCGGATGCCAATGATGTAAAAGCATACAATGTGATAGAACAGTTTGTGGCAGATGGAAATTTCAGAAATCGCCGAAGCGCACAGCGTATCCTCCGCACAAGTCATTTTGCGGTGGAACCTGCAAAAAAGTGTGGTCGTGATTCCCGGTTCCGGTAATCCCGACCATATCAGGGAGAACACGGAATTATATCATTTTTCTTTGAGCAAAGAAGAAATGGAGCGGATCAATGATCTTGATCGCGGTGAGAAGCATGATTGGTATTAAGAATCATGTAGGTGGAGGAAATGGATATGAAAGTTTTAGCAATGAACGGCAGCGCAAGAAAAGATGGGAATACGGCAATTCTTATCAATACTGTATTGGATGAGCTGAATAAAGAAGGCATTGAAACGGAGATGGTGCAGCTTTCCGGCAAAATAATTGAACCCTGTAAGGCTTGTTAGGCCTGCTGATACGATTGTTCTTGGTTATCCAATCTGGCTTGCGTACCACAATTTGATACAATGCACCTAAGCGTGAGTTTGGGTGCAAATTTTAACGATAGGGATTTAAATCATTTTTATATAGAAATCAAGATTCGGAAACACAAATGTACTTTCGAGTCTTTTTTTATTCCGAAATTAGGAGAATATTATTCCTATAAGATTGATATTATTCCGAAAATGGAATATAATGTTTTGGAAAGCGAGGTGTACTCTTTATGTATATGACAGTAAAACAGGCCGCAGAGAAATGGGGAATTTCAGATAGACGTGTACGCATATTGTGCGCAGAAGGGAAAGTTTCAGGTGCTATTCGTGAAGGACGCCGCTGGATGATTCCGGTAGATACAAGTAAACCGGCGGATGGACGGTTTAAGGCAACAGAAAGTTTACTGGCAGCTATAGACAGGAAGAAAAGTGAACTGGATACCAGACGCCCGCTGACGAAGGGGGAAGTGGAACGTCTGACAGAGGAATTCATTATTGAGTATACCTATAATTCAAATGCAATTGAAGGGAATACACTGACCCTGCGTGAGACGGATATGGTTTTGCGTGGCCTGACGATTGACAGGAAACCGTTAAAAGACCATATGGAGGCAGTCGGGCATAAAGAGGCATTTGATTTTGTGCGGGATTTGGTAAAAGAACAGGTGCCTTTATCGGAAAGCATCATCAAGCAGATACATTATCTTGTATTGGCAGATAAACGGGAAGACCGCGGTGTTTACAGAAGAGTTCCGGTCAAGATCATGGGTGCAAAACATGAACCAGTACAGCCATATTTAATCCAGCCTAAAATGGAACAGTTGTTGGAGGATTATAGGAATAATACAGATCATATTATTTCCCGGCTTGCACGGTTCCATATTGAATTCGAGGGGATTCATCCTTTTATTGACGGAAATGGCAGAACCGGAAGGCTGCTTGTAAATCTGGAATTGATGAAAGCTGGATATCCGCCAATTGACATTAAATTTGCAGACCGGATTTCTTATTATAATGCGTTTGATGAATACCATGTAAAACATGATCTTGGTGCAATGGAAAAGCTGTTTGCGGGTTATGTGAATGCAAGGTTGGACAGTTACTTGATGATGCTGAAGATATCATAAATTCAAGAAACTATATGAAAAGCACAGGAAGTTCCGTAATGATTGTATCACAGTGGATTCCCTCACCACGGTAAGGAAGCTGAAAGAGAAGGGCATCGAGGTTTATTTTGAAAAGGAGAACATCTACACCCAGGGGACAGCTTGTAATCTGGCGGCGGCAGCGTCAGGGATGATAATGATCCACAAAACTGCCGGCAAAGACAGAAAACCGGCGTGACCTTCGCCTTGCCGGTTGTACCGGAAAGTTTATTTACTCCCTTATGGGTGTCCGTTTAAGGCTGCGCGCCTTTTCTTGACAGAGTATTCGGCAAACCGCAGGAATAACATATTTTGTGAGATTCTGTATTGGTTTATCCGTTTTTATAAGCGGAAAAGCATGCTCCAATGACAACGGCAGTAATCAGACAAATCCGCCGGAAAGGGCGGCTGATTCAGCGCACGGGATTTATGACAGAAGATCTATCGCAGGGAACATATCATTCCCCGCTCTGTTTTTTCCTCCACTGTTTGATTTTTTCCAGTTTTTCTTTACATAACGCTTCTTCTCCTTCTTCCGTAGGCCGGTAATACGTCCTGTCTGAAAGAGCATCCGGCAGACACTGGATATCGGTCAGTTTTTCTTCCGTATCATGGGCATATTGATATCCTTTTCCGTAATCCAGGCTTTTCATCAGACCGGTGACGGCGTTGCGGATCACAAGGGGCACCGGTTCTGCCAGGTCCTTGACGGCGTCCAGTTTTGCGGCTTCGTATGCTTTGTACAGCGCGTTTGATTTGGGCGCCAGCGACATGAAAACCACGGCTTCCGTCAGATGGACCGTGCATTCGGGCATACCGATAAAATGGCAGGCCTGATAAGCCGATACCGCTATCTGCAATGCCCGCGGATCGGCCAGTCCCACATCCTCGCTGGCGAACCGGATCACCCTCCTGGCCACATACAGCGGGTCTTCCCCTGCTTCCAGCATTCTGGCCAGCCAGTAGACGGCGGCGTCCGGGTCAGAATTGCGCATGGATTTGTGGAGGGCGGAGATCAGGTTGTAATGTTCTTCGCCGTTTTTATCATATAATAGGGACTTTTTAGAAGTGCACTGTTCCAAAATCTCCATGGAGACGGTGATGCCGCCGCCGCTGTCCAGATCCCCGTTTAAAATTACCATTTCCAGTACGGACAGTGCCGTTCTGGCGTCGCCGTTGGCAAACAGAGCGATCATTTCCAGCATTTCCGGAAGAATGTTGATTTTCTGGCCGCCGAAGCCTCTGGGGTCCTGTAAGGCCCGGGAGAGCAGAGCGGTCAGTTCTTCTTTTTTCAGCGCCTGCAGAACGAATACCCGGCACCGGGAGAGGAGGGCGCTGTTGATTTCGAAGGAAGGGTTTTCCGTGGTGGCGCCGATTAAAATAATGCTGCCTTTTTCCACAAAGGGCAGGAAAGCGTCCTGCTGGGCCTTGTTGAACCGGTGAATCTCGTCTACGAAAACAATGGTTTTCGTGCCGTACAGCCGGTTGTCCTCCGCTTCTTTCATCACCGTCCGGATTTCCTTGATGCCGCTGGTAACTGCGGAAAAATCAATAAAAGACGCTTTGGTGCGGTTGGCAATAATCCGGGCCAGGGTGGTCTTTCCCACGCCGGGCGGTCCCCAGAAAATCATGGAGGAAATCTGATCGCTTTCGATCAGGCGGCGCAGAACCTTTCCGGGGCCTAGAAGCTGGGTCTGTCCCGCGAATTCTTCCAGAGCTGCCGGGCGGAGTCTGGCCGCCAGCGGCTGGGTGTCTGTCCGTATTGCGTCAAATAAAGTCATCTGTTCCATATCCGTGCGCTCCCCCAAATACCTTCCTGTACAAATGCTGCTTTTCCTATTATACTGGATTTCGCGGACGGGAGTCAAGACGGGAGACCGGTCAATGCCCAATCATTTCCTCGTTATTTTGAAGCTATTTTGTGCGGGATTTTATCTGCCGCCTATAAGAAACCGCAAGACGGGATGGCGTCCGAACAGCAGCCGGATTGGGGCAGAGGCATTTCCGCCAGGCTTTTCGCACAGGAATATCAATAAAATTTTTTCAAATTTTTTTTCGAATATGTAAGATTTCCGCGTTTCGAACCGGAGTATCCTATGTAAGGACTGATGAGGCGGCGGCCTCACCGGATCTGAAAACGGCGCCGCGGTGATATGTGAAATCTTTGATAGTGTCAACTGATTTATGAACAAACGGCAACTTCCCTGCCAACCCCAGGGGGTTGCGGAACTTCTTTTTTGAGGGAACTGTTTATGAAAGCAAACGAGAATAATTTTATAGAACTGATCAGAAAACGGCGGGAGGAAGGCATCCTGTATGTGATCGAGACCTACGGCGGTCTGATTCAGTCGATAGTCAGGAAACGTCTGTTTAGCTGGCCGGACCGGATTGACGAGTGCATGAACGATATTTTCATGGGCATCTGGCAGAATATCGACAGCTTTGACGAGGGCCGGGGCAGCTTTGCGGGCTGGGCGGCCGGAATAGCCAGGCTGGAAGCCATCGACGTACTGCGGCGGCTGAAACGGGAACCCGCGTCGGTCTCCCTGGAGGATCTGGAAATGGAAATCCCCCAGGAAGATTCGGAATTCTTACGGCTGGCAGAACAGGAACTGTCAAAGGAGACCGAGGAAATCCTTGGCTGTCTTTCGCCGAAGGATCAGGAGCTGTTCCGCAGGATCTTCGTGGATGAGGAAGAACCGGAGACAGCGGGAAAGGCAATGGGATTTTCCAGAGATAACGTGTATGTGCGGATCTTCCGGGGAAAAAAGAAGATCCGAAGCAAGTTTAAAGAAAGGAAAAGGGCATGAGCATGAACAGGGAAGCCTATCGACTGGCAAATGAAATCGGAGCAGAGCTTGGGGCGGACAGGGATTGCCTCATAGATAACCTGGAGGATATGGACATGAAAAAATATCAGACGGCGGTTTTGGATGAGATCAGAAAAGAAAAGAGAAGGAAAAAGAGCGGGTATCAGGGGCTTGCGGTGGCGGCCTGCGCGGCCTTGATGGTATTGGTGGGAACCGCGGCTTTTGGCGATCAGGTGCATGCGGCGATTCAGCAGATCAGTTGGAGCATCGGCAGCGCCCTTGGGATTTCCGCCGATCTGTCAGATTACCGGGAGGTGGTCAATACTTCTGTTTCAGATAAAGGATATGTGGTCACTTTGCAGGAAGCGGTGGTTTCCGAGGGAACGCTGGTAACAAATTACACGGTGCAGCGGGAGGACGGACAGCCTCTGACGTGGGATCAGATTCCGGACGGCTGTCTGTATATCAACGGGGAAATGCTGTCTCCCGGCGGCAGCGGCAGCGCTGATTATCTTGATGAAGAAGAAACGGTTATGGGCATTGTGGAGTCTTATCAGATACCCGACGGCGTGGATTTGTCTCAGGACACGGCGTTCAGGCTGTCTTTTGGCAGAATCGGCTATGAAAACAGCGTAAAAGGGAAGTGGGAGTTTGCCTTTACCGCGAACGGCGCGGATCTGATCGCGGGCACCAGGCGGGTGGAGCTTGGAAAGGAATTTGAACTGCCGGACGGCGTGAAAGTGACACTGGATGAATTTACCTGCAATGACCTGGAACAGCGGATTACGTTCAGCAAAAGCGGCGGCACCCGTTATCTGCTGATGGTGACGGCGAAAAATCAGGAAGGAAAGCAGGTGGAATTCGGCGTCAGGTCGTCGGACGAGAAATCCGGCTATATGCAGAATGAGGAAATTCTTTACGACGGGCGGATGGACGATACGGAGGGAAATGTCTGGACGATGACCCTGTACGCCGTGGAGCTGCCGGAAGGAAACGGCCGGATATCCGATGATTATGTGCAGGTTGGGGAATCCTTTGTGCTGGAATTTTAAAATGTCCGGCCGTAAAAATCAGATGGTTACGGGATGAACCGACATGGAGCTTGCAGGCAGTCTGTTGTTTGGAAATATAAATTTTGTATCTGATTATAAACCGGAGGAGAATCGGCAGTCAGGCGGTTCTCCTCCAACTTTTGGGGCGCATTCCGCTGTCCTTACGGTTTTGGACTTCTGACAGCTCCGGTTTCCCGCCGTATTTTCGTGATTTTTTTGTATGCCGATATTGACTATTGAGTGGAATTATGATAGACTGTAAGGGCGAATGGAAGGAAAAGGTCTTTTTTTTTTGACCTAAAAAGGGTTGTACCCTGAAGAAGCAAACATCAATCATAAATGGAGGTGGAAGTTGTGCGCGTTAAAATCACATTGGCATGTACGGAATGTAAGCAGCGGAATTACAACATGACAAAAGAAAAGAAAAACCATCCCGACAGGATGGAGACGAAGAAATATTGTCGGTTCTGCAAAACCCATACGATGCATAAGGAAACCAAGTAATCCGGTCTGATTAAGGAAGTGACTGTATGGAGAAAAAGAAGAAAGAAGCAGATGCAAAACCAGGTATCGGCGCATGGTTCAAAAGCCTGGAAGCCGAGTTCAAAAAGATTATCTGGCCGGATCGGACATCTCTGATCAGACAGTCTGTGGCAGTCATAGCTTCAGCAGTCAGCTTAGGGTTTCTGATTGCACTGCTTGACGCGATTATCAAATTTGGTTTTGGATTTATTATTAAATAAGGACTGGGTGATTTTATGGCAGAGGCAAACTGGTATGTGGTTCACACTTATTCGGGCTATGAAAACAAAGTAAAGGCCGATATTGAGAAGACAATCGAAAACCGTAAGCTCCATGATCTCATCCTGGAAGTGGCGGTTCCTCTGGAGAATGTGACGGAGGTCCGCAACGGTGCCAAAAAAGAAGTCCAAAAGAAACTGTTTCCCGGTTATGTGCTGATCAATATGGTGATGACGGACGACACATGGTATGTGATCCGGAACACCCGAGGCGTTACCGGATTTGTCGGCCCGGGTTCCAAGCCGGTTCCGCTGACCATGGCGGAGATGGCGTCACTGGGAATCAAGGTCAGCGATATCGTCGTTGATTTTGAGGTGGGCGATGCGGTGACTGTAATGGCAGGCGTCTGGAAAGACACTGTCGGCGTGATTCAGTCCATCAATCATGGAAAGCAGCGCGTCACGATTCATGTGGATCTGTTTGGCCGTGAAACACCGGTCGAGCTTAACTTCACGGAAGTGAAGAAGATGTAACTGCCCTGCGCTTTCGCAGGGAGTGGGAGGGATGATTCTCCCGCCAATACCACACGCACTTGAGATTAAGTGTACGATTTAGGAGGTGCCTACAATGGCAAAAAAAGTATCAGGTTATATTAAATTGCAGATTCCTGCAGGCAAGGCAACACCTGCGCCGCCGGTTGGCCCCGCACTGGGTCAGCATGGTGTGAATATCGTGCAGTTTACGAAAGAATTTAACGCAAGAACGGCAGACCAGGGCGATATGGTAATTCCCGTAGTGATTACCGTATATGCGGACAGAAGCTTCAGCTTTATCACAAAGACGCCGCCGGCAGCCGTGCTGCTGAAAAAGGCCTGCAATATCAAATCCGGTTCAGGCGTTCCGAATAAGACAAAGGTTGCAACGATCACAAAGGCTGAGGTTCAGAAAATTGCCGAACTGAAAATGCCCGACTTAAATGCCGCTTCCGTTGAAGCAGCCGTCAGCATGATCGCAGGCACGGCCCGCAGCATGGGCATCACGGTAGTAGACTGACCGTCGGAAAAGAGTTTGTAGCTTGAACTGTCTTAACTGGAGTTTAATATGTGGGAGGGTATCGGATTCCCGCAATCACCACTAGGAGGTTTTTTAATGAAAAGAGGAAAAAAATACGCAGAGGCCGCAAAACAGGTAGACCGCGCAACTCTCTATGATACGGAAGAAGCGATCGCACTGGTAAAGAAAGCAGCTCCTGCCAAATTCGATGAAACGGTTGAAGTTCATATCAGAACAGGCTGTGACGGCCGTCATGCCGACCAGCAGATTCGTGGTGCGGTCGTACTGCCCCACGGAACAGGCAAAACTGTCAGAGTTCTGGTGTTCGCAAAGAATGCAAAAGCAGACGAGGCGACTGCAGCAGGCGCAGATTTCGTGGGCGCCGAGGAGCTGATCCCCAGAATCCAGAACGAAGGCTGGCTGGATTTCGACGTTGTAGTGGCGACACCCGATATGATGGGCGTTGTCGGACGTCTGGGCCGTGTACTTGGTCCCAAAGGACTGATGCCCAACCCCAAGGCCGGCACCGTAACGATGGACGTGGCAAAAGCCATTGCCGATATCAAAGCCGGTAAGATCGAATACAGATTAGACAAGACAAATATCATTCATGTGCCGATTGGTAAAGTTTCCTTTACGGAGGAACAGTTAGCGGACAACTTCCAGACGCTGATCGGTGCTGTTATCAAGGCAAAGCCCAGCGCGGTAAAAGGCCAGTTCTTAAAGAGCGTGACCATTGCCTCCACCATGGGACCGGGCGTGAGACTGAATCCGGCGAAGCTGGTATAAACCGGCCGGCCGTATGCGAGTGAACGGTACCGTAAAACCGTACGGATCAACACGCATTTTGCTTGACAGCACGGATTATTTATGATAATTTATATAAAGTGTGCGACGCACACCCTATACGCCGAAGACAGCAGGTGCCCTATGGGCGTAAGCTTCGCCGCCTGCCGAGGATAAGAAAGTGATAGAATCTCTGTGCCTCTTTTGTCTTTGGATGAAAGAGGCTTTTTATATTATGATATCATAGTGAAAAGTTCTTTCCTTTCGGCGGAATATAACAAGGAGGTAAGGACCATGGCAAAAGTTGAATTAAAGCAGCCGGTTGTTGCTGAGATTTCAGAATTGCTTTCCGATGCAAAAGCAGCGGTACTGGTGGACTACAGAGGCCTTACGGTTGAGGAGGACACCGCTCTGCGCCGTCAGTTGAGAGAAGCCGGCGTAACCTACAAGGTTTATAAGAACACCCTGCTGAATTTTGCGGTAAAGGGAACCGAATTTGAAGCGTTGGCGCCTCATCTTGCAGGCCCTACGGCGCTGGCCGTATCCAAAGAGGATGCAGCCGCACCTGCGAAGATTCTGTTTAACTTCTCAAAGAAGGCAGAAAATCTGGAATTAAAGGCCGGTGTTGTAGAAGGCACCTA
Source organism: uncultured Lachnospiraceae bacterium (assembly GCA_948470335.1). Taxonomy (GTDB): domain Bacteria; phylum Bacillota; class Clostridia; order Lachnospirales; family Lachnospiraceae; genus Paralachnospira_A. Next base: position 11,820 of record CAOKOL010000019.1, read on the forward strand.
TTATGACGAAAAGGGCATCCAGGTAATCGCAACGATCCCCAGCCGCGAAGAACTGCTGGGCAAACTGCTTGGAAGCATTCAGTCCCCTGTTGCAAACTTCGCCCGCGTAATCAACCAAATCGCAGAAGCGAAAGAGGCATAAAATTCTTAGTGAAACCGAGCCGGAGGCGAGAGACGAGCTTAGAATTTTAGCCGTTCGATTGAGCGAATGCGAAATCGAACATTCCGCATGAATTCTTAGTGAAACCGAGCCGAAGGCGAGAGTTGAACTTAGAATTTTAGCCGTTCCACCGACGATAGGAGGTGGAACATCCCGTAAGAATTCTTAGTGAGTCCGAGCCGGAGGCGAGAGACGAGCTTAGAATTTTAGCCGTTCGATTGAGCGAATGCGAAATCGAACATTCCGTTGAATTTTTAAAAACTAAATTTTAATTTGGAGGTAAAATAAAATGGCAAAATTGACAACTGCTGAATTTATTGACGCAATCAAAGAGTTAACCGTATTAGAGTTAAATGAATTAGTAAAAGCATGTGAGGAAGAGTTTGGCGTATCTGCGGCAGCAGGCGTAGTTGTTGCGGCAGCAGGCGACGGCGGAGCGGCAGCAGGCGAGGAGAAGACCGAATTCGACGTAGAGCTGACCGATATCGGACCGAACAAGGTTAAGGTTATCAAAGTTGTTCGTGAGCTGACCGGCCTGGGCCTGAAAGAAGCGAAAGAAGTTGTTGACGGCGCTCCCAAGAACGTAAAAGAAGGCGTTTCCAAGGAAGAAGCCGAGGCTGCAAAGGCTGCATTAGAGGCAGAAGGCGCAAAGATCACTCTGAAATAATTGGTCCTTCCAAATTTTGTAAAAACGGAAAACCCCCGGGAAATCTGTATACTCCAGAGTTTCCCAGGGGGTTTTTTATCGTTGCTGTAAAAAGTGCGGAATAATACGTCCGGTTACTTTTATTGTTCCTGATAAGCTACCAGGACGATGTTTTTTCCGCAGGTTTTGCTGATTTCCTTTTCCAGCGCGTCAATTTTCTGATTGCATTCGTCGGTGATGCTGGCGGTGCGGTAGTGATTGCCGCCTTTCCCTTTTCCGCTTCCGCAGCCGCAACTGTTCTCGGCTCTCAGTGCGTTTTCCATGCGGTCGGCCGCAGCGCGGCAGCTTGCGGGAAGATCTGTGAATGTATCATGGGATGTGTGACTCATAACAAACGCCTCCTTTTTCATGAAGTACGGCAAAACGCGCCGGTGATGCGTTTTGCCGGATTCAGCTACAGAAAATAGGATGCGCAGAAAGAAAATAAAATATGCTTTTTTAAAAACCGTATTTCTGGCAATTTTTATTTTTGTTCCCAAATGCGTATGACGGCAAAAATTCGGACAGGACTTGATTTTTAACAGTTTCATGGTACACTGAAAGAAAAGAAGAACATATGAAAAAAGGGTATTGATCCTTTGCTCAGGCGGAATGGACAGTTGTCCGCGGGTATTGTTTTACAATAAAGGAGAAAAAGATGGATAACATCTGGTCGTTTATGGGACAGGCATGGAGCTGGGTCTGGGAAAATATTTTCTATATTAATATCATACTGGCCGTATTGATTGTGTTCTTTCAGAGACGAGATCCGAAGGCCGTGTGGACCTGGCTGCTGGCCCTGTATTTTCTGCCGATTATCGGGTTTGTTTTTTATCTGCTGATCTGCCAGGATTACCGGAAGCAGAAGATGTTCCGGATTAAAGATGTGGAGGATTCCCTGAACAGAATGCGCACCCGGCAGGAAGAAGAACTGATTCAGCGAAAAACCCATATTCAGGATCTTGTTTTTCAGGAATATGCGGATCTGGCTCTTTATAATCTGGAGGCCAACGGTGCGGTTTATACCAGAGGGAACGATATAAAGGTATTTACCGACGGCGTGGAAAAATTTGAGGATTTAAAAGCCGAGATCAAAAAAGCGGAACAATATATCCATATGGAGTACTATATTATTCAGAATGATTCTCTTTTCGGGGAGATCAGCCAGCTTCTGATGGAAAAGGCCCGGGAGGGCGTGGAGGTGCGGGTGCTGTATGACGCCATGGGCTGCCGGATGATGCCGCCCTGGGTGATTCGCAGGCTGAAACAGGCGGGCGTGGAAGTGGCTGTCTTTTTCCCGGCGATTCTGAGATGGTTTCAGGTCAGAGTCAATTACCGCAATCACAGAAAAATTGTTGTGATCGACGGCAGAGTGGGATATGTGGGCGGTTTTAATATCGGCGAAGAATATATTTCTAAAAGCAAAAAATTCGGTTACTGGAGAGATACCCATTTAAAGCTGTGGGGACCGTCGGTTATGGGGCTGCAGCTTCGGTTTGTGCTGGACTGGAATTTTGCGGCGAAGGACAATCTGTTCCGGGATGCGAAATATTTTCAGGAGAAGGGGGAAGTCTGCCGCGGGGATAAAGGGGTTCAGATCGTGGCCAGCGGTCCCGATTCCCACAGTCAGGAAATCAGGGACAATTATCTGCGGCTGATGCACAAGGCCAAAGACCATATTTATATCCAGACCCCCTATTTTGTGCCGGACGATGCGATTCTGTCCGCATTGATTATTGCCGCAAAATCCGGCGTGGACGTGCGGCTGATGATTCCCTGTAAGCCGGATCATCCTTTTGTGTACTGGGCTTCCTATTCTTATATCTGGGATCTGCTGGAGGCGGGAGCCAGGTGTTTTACCTATCGGAACGGTTTTCTTCATTCCAAGCTGGTGACGGCGGACGGACTTGTGGCCTGCTGCGGTACGGCAAATTTGGATATCCGCAGCTTTCAGCTAAATTTTGAGGTGAATGCGGTGATTTACGATCAGGATACCACGGAGGAACTGGAAAAAGCGTTTTTGAAGGATATCGGGCAGTCAAAAGAAATTACCAGAGAGCTGTATGCCCAGCGATCTCTGATCGTAAGAGTGAAAGAACAGGTTTCCCGGCTGCTGTCGCCCCTTTTGTAGCAGCCGGGGAAATCAATGGCGGGGAGCGGTCAGGTATTACCGGGTTCATTGTCCAGCATTGTCTGAATGGTTTCTCTGACTTTTCGGTTCAGTTCTTTTTTTTCTTCCCTGGAAAGTCCCGCCGTGGGCATGGGCTTTCCGAATTCCACCGTTACCTGTGCCTTTTTCATTCTGGGGAAATGGTTTTCGAAAATGTCCGCCGTGCGGTGCATGGCCACCGGGACGATGGGACAGCCGGATTTTTCGGCAATCTTAAAGCTTCCCTCTTTAAACGGCAGCATTCCTTCTTCTCTGCTTCTGGTTCCCTCAGGGAAAATCCAGATGGAGACGCCCTGCTTTACGCTGTCAATGGCGGACAGGATGGTTTTCAGCCCTTCTTTCAGGTTTTCCCGGTCTAAAAACTGGCAGTGCAGGTTTCGCATCCAGGTGGACAGGAGGGGGTATCGTTCCATCTCTTTTTTGGCGACAAAGCCGCATTCGCCTTTGATCAGCGTGTAGCCGATCACGATGTCAAAGTAGCTTCTGTGGTTTCCCACATAGAGAACCGGCTGATCCTCCGGGATATTTTCACGGCCGATAACGGTCAGCTCTGTCCCGCTTAAAACCAGAACGCTGCGAAAGGCCCACTGCACGATTTTCAGCGAAGAACGGCTCATTTTTTCCGGATTGAACTTTCCGATGATATATTCCGCCAGCAGAAGGGGAGACCCCAGCACTAGAAACAGGATGACAAAAGAAGCGGTGGCTAGAAATCGGATCATAAGTTAAAACCTCCCATGCGGTGTGAATGGCAGTTTTGTTTGAAACAGTTGGGTTCTGCCGTAATTTCTTTTTAAAAGTATAGCATGGTCTGTTTTTTATAGCAAGATATGATACAAACAAAACGACCCGGACCATAACCTGTTCCGGGCCGTCTTTCCTATTTAGTATATGCGCTCCCCGCTCTGTTTTCCGTGAACGGAGTCATTGACCGGTTATTACTCCACAAACACCGAATTATACCGGTCGATACACTTCCCTAAGGTCTCGGAGAAATGTCCGATGGAGCCCAGCGGTGCGCCGGAGCCGCTTAAATCCAGAGGCTGTCCGCTTTCTACCTGCTTAATCATCCATTCCAGCGCCTGAATCAGAGAATCATAAAGGCCGTCGAAAGGACGGGAATTGCTGAGTGACTCTTTGATTAACTGGTTGTTGTCCGCCAGAGCGGCGTCCAGGTCGGCGACGGTGGCTACCAGTTCATTATAGAGATTCTTGATTTCCGTAAGATCCATGCCGGTGATGTTTTCGTCGGTGATCTCCTGATTATAGATTTCGTCCAGCACCGCTTTGCCGATGGTGATTCCGTGGCTGGCATTGTAGATAATCAGTTGTCCGTCGGCTTTCATCTGTTCTTCTTCTTTGGCGGTTCTCTCATCGCCCATCTTTGCAACCGCATCCATGTAATTCGTTCCCATGGTATAGAAAGTATCTGCGTTTGCGTAGATTACGGTATGATATTCCTTTGCTTTCTCATACTGATTGTCAGCATAGTCATAGCTGTCGCTGATTGCGGAGAAGGTTTCCATCAGCGCTCTTAACGGATCGGCCATTTCCTTGACCATGGCATCCAGCTCGTCAAAGGCCGGTTCCATATCGGCCAGTTGTAAGCAGTCATCGATGATATCGGTGTTCTTGCCGTAAATGCTGTAGCCATAGGTATACCCGGTGTCAGGCAGCAGGGCAAATTCTTCCGTATAGTCCACCACTTCAAAATAGTAGTCGATATTATCCAGGATATCAAGAATATCGTTGTTCAGGTCCACATAATAGTTGTACTTGACCAGTTCCATCTGCTCCGGGGCCAGGGTTTCTTCTTCCGCCTCGGTTTTGGCTTCCGTCTCCTGCACGGTGGTTTCCGTTTCGGGGGCTGTGGTATTTTTCTCTGCGTCAGAGCCGCTGTCCTTCTGCCCGCAGCCGGACAGGACAAAGGAAAGAAGCAGGACAATGGCTGCTTTTCCTAATGTGTTTTTGTGTGATGCGTTCATTGTGTTCCTCCTACTTTTTTATATTTATAGATGCTTATGCCTGATTCTTCAACCGGAATCAGGCGCAATCTCTTTGCAGTTGAAAGTACTTTATATGATCTTCTTGCGTGTATTGTAAAACGGAGCCGTCCTGTATGGAATATAACAACAAACATTATATCAGGTAAAAGGGGGAAAGACAAGTATTCCGCCGATCATTCCGGCAATTTCGGGCAGCTTGAAAAAAGCATCAGGGCAAAACAGAGAATCAGATGAAATCAGACAAAATATCGCGGGAATCAATTGACAACGACTGTGATTTCCGGTTAGAATAAAAGTCCAAACCTGATCGTAAAAACGGGTTTTCCGTTTTTCCCATTTCGGCCGGTCGGAAGTGGATTATTTCGCAAAGATGCGTTTACATAGAAAAGCTGACGGCAGATGACAGTTATGCCGGAAATGCAAGGAGGAAGATAAAATGAGTATGAGACAGAAGATGGCAGGACTGCTGGCGGCGTTTATGCTGGCAACTGCGATTTTCCCCAGCCATGCCGCAGGAAATGTTTCTCATGACAGCGTTTCGGGAGGAAACGCAGAGAGATTGGCCAGTCTTTCGGCCAACGGGCTGGAACGGGACTGGAACCCAGAGGGGGATCTGGGACAAGTGGACGTAACGGTGGGCGCCGCACTGATTCTGGAAAAGCCCGTGACGTTTACGATCAGCCTGACAGGGGCCGGGACAAAGGCCGGTGCGGGAGAGAAGCAGCTTACTCTGGGCGCTGACAACAGAAGGGAGAGCCGGGTACGGTTTGAGCGTCTGGCGCCGGGCGATTATACGCTGCGGGTAAAAGCGCCGGGATTTGCCGATTATACCCAGGAGATTACCGTGAACAATAAGGCCTATACGGTAACATTGCTGACCGGTTTTCTGGGCAATATGGTTTATGAAACGGAAAATGCCCATCCCGGCGTACTGCTGATCGGCGATGTGAACGGTGACGGCATTGCCGATCAGGCAGACCGGACCAGACTTGTGGATGCCATTGATCAGGACAGCAAGGCCGGCGGCCTGGATTTAAACGGCGACGATCAGGTGAATCTGGTGGATCTGGAATATTTTGCCAAGGGACAGAAAAAAGTGGAGGACACCCGGTCCAGACTGGAAGTATCGGTGCCTGCCGCCGCTATATACGCCTCCCCGGTGGCAGGGACGCAGGTAGCCGGAAAAGGGGAGACAGCCGAAAAAGTTTTGAAAGCGCTGATGAACAGAGAGTCCGGCGTTACGCTGACGCCGGAAAAAGGCGGGGCGATTTCGGAGGCCAATCCGGTTGATCTGATGTTTTTTCTGACCGGCGACGAGACTTCCCGGATGGACGGCATGGTGATCCGGACAGGAGACGAACATGTGGTCAGCCAGGCAAATATTTCCATTACATATATTGATGAAACCGGAACGGAGCGGACAGTGGAAACCCAGGCGAAGAAAGGGGTTCAGTATCTGCTTCTTTCCGATGATGTTCAACTGAAGCTGGATAAAAAAGGAATAATCGAGGTTTACCTGGGTTCTCAGGTCGCAGTGAAAAAGGTTATTTTTACGATTACGGGAATGGAAGATGCCGGTAATCTGGCGGAAATTTCCAGTGTGGAATTTGTCAACGGCATGGAGAACCGGATTCCTGAGCCTGAACTGGATCAGCCTGGAAAGCCGTCAGCCGTTCCGGGCGACAAAAGCTTCAGCCTTTCCTGGGACCCCTGTATCAATGTGACAGGCTATGAGGTACTGATCCGCCAGGGGGATGACCAGGAGTCGGTAATGGTGGCCAAAAACAGCCTGACCGTGGTTTCCTTTAAAGGAGACAAGCTGAAAAACAATACGGAATACACGGTTCAGGTACAGTCGGTGAACGGCACCTGGCGCAGCGGCTATGGCCCGGAAGTCAAGGTAACGCCCAAGGCCACTAAAAAACCGGATAAGCCGGACAATGTAAAGGCGGTTGGCAAGTACCGGAGCATTGTGGTGTCGTGGAAAGATATGGAAGACACTGATTCCTATAACCTGTTTTATAAAAAGAGTGACGAGGCCGCATTCCGGAAGATTGAGGGAATCACGTCGAACAGTTATACCCTGTCCGATCTGGAGGACCGGACGGAGTACATAATTTATGTCACAGGCGTGAATGAGCTGGGAGAGAGCGGACCTTCTCTGTCGGTGAAAGTGTCCACCACCGATGTCACGCCGGCTTCCATGCCTAAGTATAATCTGATTAACGTGGCGCAGGAAAACGGAGCGGGAGCCCATATCGAGAGCGCCAGATATTATCAGGGCAAACTGCAGGACAGCCCGCTGGATACCGAGGCGGGCACTGCCTGGGGTACGGTGGATCACAGACCGGTGTCCTATTATGAGCTGAATAGCTGGGACGGCGGCGGATATAATCCGATGGGAGACCGTCACGGCCTGTTCTATGAATTTGACCAGGCATATAAACTGGATACCATTGCGCTGCAGGAGATTGTGCCCCAGGATGTGGCCTACGGCTATGCCCGGGTACGGTACTGGGACGAAAACGGAAATACGGGACTTTTTGAGCGGTCTCAGGTTTCGGTAAAGAAAAAGACCGACAGCAACGGAAGAATTTATTATCTGTTAAAGCTGCCGGAGCCTGTTACGGTGAAAAAACTGCAGATCGCCCTGGCCCGTAACGTGGCTTCGGGTACGATTACGGTTTCCGAGGTTTACTTCTATTATTATGACACATTGATGGAAGAAATTATGGCGCTTTATGCCGATGACCTTCACACGGTTCTGAAAGACGACGTGACTCAGGAAGTCATCGACCGGCTGCGGGCGAGAGTCAATGAGCGTGACCCGGTGAGCGGTGAGCTGCATCCGGATCTGGAGCTGCTTCTGCGGGAGCTGGAAAATGCGGAGAATATTTTAAAGAGCACCAATCTGAATGCCCCCGTTCTTGTATACAACGGCATCAGCACCAGTGAGGCGGGCCGCGGCTTTGGCGGTCTGAACGCATGGCAGCCGCTGGGGGTTACGGCGGCGGCAGGCGAAGAAGTGGTGATCTATGTAGGCCACAACACCAAAAAGACAGGGGAGAATACGAATCTGCAGTTGGTTGCCACCCAGTATCATGCGGAGGCCGGCGCCATGTTCGGCCAGGCGGCAAACCTGAAAATCGGTGTAAACCGGGTGACGATTCCTCAGATCATAACCACAGATACGGAAAAAGGCGGCGCTCTGTATGTGCAGTATACCGGAAACAATGCCAATGACCGGTATGCGGTGCGTGTCAGCGGCGGCGTAAAGGTGCCCAGACTGGATCTGTATCAGGTGACTGACGCGGGGGAACGGCTGAAAAGAGCGGAAGCTTATGTGACGGAGCTGGAGACTTATGTCAGTCAGATGGAAGCGACCCATAACCAGCTTCACAGGGATTCCGGCATGCGTTCGGTGCAGTATACCTATGATGAGCGGAACTGTGTTCTGGGTGCATCTGACATTATGCTGGATACGATGATGCTGTCTCTGCCTGCAAAACAGATTCTGAACGGGGCCGGAACGGGCACCGTGACGCAGAAGGCACAGAAGATCGTGGATTCCATGGATGCCATGGAGGGGATGATGTATCTGTTCTACCAACATAAGGGGCTGAATGCCAAAGCGGCCAATGCGGTGGATCAGGTTCCCGGCCGCCATCTGAATATCCGTTACCAGAGAATGTTTGCCGGCGCCTTTATGTATGCGTCGGGGAACCATATCGGCATCGAGTGGCCGGAGGCGGCGGGCATGATGGGCGGCGTTCCCGTGCAGGCCGACAGTGAGGGAAGATATCAGAGCGGCCGGTATTTCGGCTGGGGCATCGCCCATGAAATCGGTCATTGTATCAACCAGGGCAGCTATGCGGTGGCGGAGGTTACGAATAACTATTTCGCGCAGCTAGAGAAGTCAAGGGATACCAATGACAGCATGCGGTTCCAGTATCCGAAAATTTACGAGAAAGTGACGTCAGGCACAAAAGGAGCCGCCTCCAATGTATTTACTCAACTGGGCATGTACTGGCAGCTTCACCTGGCCTATGACAAAGGATATAATTTTAAAACCTACGATGATCCGGCAGAGCAGGTGGCCAATCTGTTCTACGCCCGGATGGACACCTATTCCCGGACGCCATCCAAAGCGCCGGGCACGGTGGCGCTGACGCTGGGCGGCGACAGGGATCAGGTTCTGATGCGTCTGGCCTGTGCGGCGGCGGAAAAGAATATCCTGGAATTTTTCGAGCGGTGGGGCAAGACGCCGGACGAGGTTACGAAGGTTTACGCCGCACAGTTTGACCGGGAGACAAGAGCAATTTATTATGCAAATGACGACGCCAGAGTCTATGCTCTGCAAGGCGGCGAAAGCAGCCTTGGGACGTCAGGAAACGTGGAGGCGGTAGACGACGGCGCAGCGGCCGCAATCAGTGACAATGCGGCCAATCAGGTGAATCTGACGCTGGGGACACCCAAAATTGCGGCAGAGGACGTACTGGGCTATGAGATCGTCCGCTGTACCATATCCGGCGGAAAAACCGTCAGGGAGCCGGTGGGCTTTACGACGGAAAATTCTTTCAGCGATTATATTTATTCCATGAACAACCGGACCGTGTTCTATGAGGTAACGCTGATTGACAAATATCTGAACCGTTCGGCGGTGAAAACGCTGAATACGGTGAAAATCCAGCATGACGGAAGCCAGGATAAAACCTACTGGACCATTCATGCGGAGGATGTGACGGCGGAGAAGGAAACCACAGGTCAGGGAACGGATGATCTGCCCTGTGAGCCTGTGGCGGAGAGTACCATAAAACGGATGATCGACCAGGATATCGGCACATCCTGCACCGCGGCACTGGGAAGCCAGGCGGCCTTTACGCTGGAATTTAATAAATCGCTGACGGTTACGGGCTTTAAATACACGCTGGCGAATGGCGGCTCGTTAAAAGGCTGTGATTATGAAATACAGATCCGGGATAAAGATGCCTGGAAGACCGTGGCACAGGGAACATTTGGGGCCGGAGAGAGCAGCACTATTTACTTTGCCAATGCGGACAACAAGTCCGTAAGCACCCATGTAACCACCGGACTGCGGCTGATGTTTAAAAACCAGAGCGGCAAGCAGGTGGAGATCGCAGAGCTGGATGTGCTGGGCGTGACCGGAGACAATGTGGACTTCCGCCGGACTTCTGACGGCAGAGTGGCCATCGGCCGTCTGGCAGAGGACTATCAGTACGGCTCCCGGGAACAGGATGTGGTTCCCAAAGGCTCCGTGATCTTTACCGGCTCCTATAAAGGCAATCCCGCCTACAACGTGGTGGTGCTCTATGACCAGGACGGAAGGATTGTGGGAGGCAAGGACGAGTCAGGCAGACTGAAAGCCCAGCAGATTATTCTGGCGGATATCCCGGAAGAAGGAAACCTGCAGAATGTTTCCGACGGCACATGGATTTACTGGATTGAGCCGGGACAGTCCCAGGATTTCTCCGATATCCGGAAGGTGCGGGTAGAGCTGTACAGGGTAAACAATGCCCAGACAAACGAAGGACAGCGGATGGTCAGCGATTCGGTGTATGAAGACATGCCGGAGAAACTGTCGGATATTGTTTTTAATAAAGAGGAACACAATTAATTTCCGAACTTTAGATAGTGTCAAGTGGTTTATGAAAACAGCAGCGGACCGGACTACAAAATAGTAAGCGGCTGAAAGACACCTGCTAACAATTTTGTATGCATCGCACGTAAGCCCCTAAAAAACAGGGGCTAAGTGCTCATAGCAAAGCCCCGGGAGGATTTACAGACGCTAAAGCGGCTGAAAATTCTCCCAGATCCAGGGGGCTTGGAAGGGGAGCTGCGGAAATTCGTAATGAGGAAAATATATGAGAAAAAAGATAATAGCCCTGCTGGCTCTGGCGGTTCTTCTGTCCTTTCAGCCGGCATTCCGGGCATCTGCCATGGGAAGGGATACGTTTATTTTGGACGATGGAGGGGGAGTGGCGCTTGACTCCCCCCACGGGGCGGAGGAAGGAATCGCCTCTCTCCGGTTCAGCCTGAAAGTGGACGCCGCAGATGCGAAAGAAGTCTCTTTCCGGTTCGCCGGTTTAAGCGCAGAGGTTCAGGAATACCGTTATCATGCGGACAGCCACAACCTGAATATATACATAGCGGGCAGTGAAGCACTGTTTAAGGACGGGCAGGAACCGCTGGATATGGGCAGGGTAGTCGTTTTGGATGCCAGCCAGAAGGAAGCGGAGGCCAGAATCAGCGTGGTGGAAAACTCTCTGGTTTATGTGTACGGGACGGAGATGAAGCAGGCGGACAAAGTGGTGCTGCCCGATTCCGTGATTATCAATGCTTCCGAAAATCAGGACGTTCTTGAGACGCCTCCGGCGGATTCCGGCTCCGAGGAGACAAAAGGGGATTCTTCTCCTGATTCTGATGACGGAGGAGAAAACGACGGCGATTCTGGCTCTGGTTCCGGTTCTTCTGATTCCGGTGGTTCTGACCACGGCGGCGGAGACTGGCAGGAGATTGAAAACGGCGGGCTGATTGTGGACGGCATTGACAACATACAGGGAAGCGGTGCGGGCGCCGGTACCGGAATAGGAACCGGCGGACAGACCGGCATCACCACAAGACCCGGAACGGGAACCGGGGTAATCGGAACCGGAAACAAGAACGGGGACGGGTCGCCTGCCCCCAGTGAAAACTATACGAAGCTGCAGCAGTTATTGCAGCGGGTTCAGGCCATGAAAGAATCCGATTACACCAGCGAAAGCTTTGCGGCCTTACAGAAAGCCGCCGACGAAGCACGGCATGTACTGGAAAATACGTCCTCCACGGACCAGGATCTTGCGGAAGCCCTGATGGAGCTGGAAAATGCGGTGGGCGCTCTGGTGCGGAAAGAAGATATAACGGTGGTAGAGCCGGAGAGCGAGGAAGAAACCACTGCGGCAGAGGAAATCCCGGTGGTGGAGCCGGAGGATGTAAAAAGCAAAGGCAGCCTGCTTCCTGTGATTCTGATTGTGATCTTAGTGGCAGCAGCAGGCGGCGGAACCTTCTTTGTGCTGTATCAGAAGGGGATCATTGGAAAAACAAGGGTGAAACGAGACGGAAAGTGGCGGGATATCACCGGGAAGAAATGATTCTGACCGCGGATATTGCCCTGTATGATGAATGATCTGCGAAGGTCCTGAGTGTGAGGAATGCTCAGGGCCTTTTAAAATTGGGTTGAAGCGGTGGTGAAAGGGTGGTATGATAAAAATGCAGGATGGAAAATATTGCGGAAGCATATATGGCAGATATAAAAGGAGGCGGTCCTGTGACAGAAGAAAAGATTCGATTGGTGGCAGAAAGCTTTGCCAGAGAGGCAAAAAAAATTTATGGCTCCAAATTACATGAAATTATCTTTTATGGATCATGTGTGCGGGGGGATTTTAAAGAAGACAGCGATATTGATCTGTTTGTGTTATTAAATGTGGCTTCTGATGAAATCAGCAGAGAAAGAAAACGGATACTGGACGTAGCGGATCGGCTTGATCTGCATTATGATGTGGTTTTAGCGCCTGTTTTTCAAAGCTTGCAGTTATATGAAAAATATGGAGGAGTATCTGTGTTTTATCAGACTATCCGGAGAGAAGGTGTAAAAATTGCCTGAATTTGATGCGGTACACAGGGATTATGCCAGATACCGGATGGAGATTGTTTTAAAGACTATGCTGTCATATGTGGTAACATGGGACGCGACGGTAAATAGATAAGAAAAAATAAATCCCTGCCTGGAATTAAGCTTTATTTCATACTTAATCGCGGCGGGGATTTTTTGTCAGGGTAAAATGGTTAGAACGCGCTGTTAACTGCCACTATCTGCATCAGTTCTTATAATTTGGGGCAAACAAATCCGTTTACATTTCCCCAATATTCTCCGCCACATCCTTAAGCGGCTCCGCCCCTTCTTCCTCCCGTTTTGCCAGAAATGCTTTCAGCTCCTGGGCAGGCATATCCAGGCCGGTGTACAGCTTGAAAGCGCCTGCCCCCTGCCAGAGCAGCATGCCTTTGCCGCCGATGACATTCTCCTCTTTACAGCCGTTTGCCAGAGCGTCGCTCATCAGTTTTGTGACCGGGGGGTTATAAATTACGTCATAAACCACCAGATTCTCATGAAATGCGGTTATATCCGTTACCAGGGATTCCCCTTCGTGCATTGGGCGCATGCCCACGGAGGTGCCGTTGATCAGCACGTCCCCTTTGCGGATGCAGTCGTGCATCAGCGCCGTTTCTGACAGCAGATGGTAATCCATTCTGCATTTCACACCGTCCGCCGCCATGTTTTCGCCGATGGTCCGGGCCTTTTCCAGTCCTTCTTTGCTCCGGTTGAATACGGTCACGGACCTGGCCCCGTCCAGAGCGCACTGCACCATAATGGCCGTTGCCGCTCCGCCGGCCCCCAGCAGGACGATATCTTTGTCCGCAATCGACTTGCCATGATCCTGTAAATCCAGCACCACGCCCATGCCGTCGGTGATATGGCCGCTGAGTATGCCGCCGTCATTGACGATGGTATTCACGGCTCCGATAAATTTTGCCGCCGGGGACAGTTTGTCCATGTTGCGGGCTACCTCCTGCTTGCAGGGCATGGTTACATTGGCGCCCCGCATATTCAGCCGGCGCATGGCGGCCAGGGAATCCTTTACCTGGGATTCGTCGCAGTCGAAAGCCAGATAGGCACAGTCGATGCCGTAATAGTTGAAACAGAAATTATACATAACGGGGGAGCCGGAATGCTTGATCGGTGTCCCGAATACCCCCAGCAGCCTTGTCTTTCCGGAAATTCTTGTGTCCAAACTGATATCCTCCAATCTTTATAACCGTTCATGTTACTTTATCACTTTAATGTGAAACTGTCAATGGCTCTCTTTCCGGAACGGATGCCAGTTGGAGAGAAACAGGTTCAGAACGACACCTGTGCCCAGCGCCCAGGCGGAGGCCCAGGCTGTGCCTTGGGTGGCCAGGACGGTGGAAACTGGAGAGATGAAAAAGAGAAAATCCGAGAAAATCGAAAGCTTCAGACTTGCCATTGCGGCGAAATTCGGTTATAATCGCAAGCGAAAAACAGACTGTTAATGTATTTTTTTATATTCTAAAGGAGAGCAAAACCGGCATGGAACAACTGGAAAGATTAAGAGCCCACCTGGATATGTGCGACGGAATCATTCTTGACGCGCTGCGGATGCGGAATCAGATTACGGAGGATATCACAGAGTATAAACGGTCCCATGATATGCGGATTGTGCAGCCGGAACAGGAAGAAAAGAAAAGGAGTTTTCTGGGAAGCCGTATGAAAGGGGAGCGGCATCAGGAAGAAATCCTGAGCGTCTTTGACGCCATCCTTCTGAGCAGCAAGAAAATTCAGACCAGGGCATTATTTGAATATAACCTTGTACTCATTGGCTTTATGGGAGCCGGAAAGACCACGATCTCCAATACATTGAAGCATATATTCGCCATGGACGTGATTGAGATGGACCAGATTATCGCGGAAAGAGAAGGCATGTCTATTTCCGAGATTTTTGAGACTTATGGAGAGCAGTATTTCCGTGACGCGGAAACAAATCTGCTGATTGAGCTGCAGAACCGGAAAAACGTGGTGATTTCCTGCGGCGGCGGGACACCTCTGCGGGAAGCAAATGTGGCGGAGATGAAAAAGAACGGCAAAGTAATCCTGCTGACCGCAGATCCGGAAACGATTTTGGAACGTGTCAAGGACAGTCACGACCGTCCTGTGATCGAAAACAATAAAAACATTCCCTTTATCACGGAGCTGATGGAACAGCGCCGCCCCAAATATGAAGCAGCCGCCGATATCATTATACATACCGACGGCAAAAATGAGTATGAGATTTGTGAGGAGATTATTATGAGGGCGCTGGAGTAGAATCTGCCGAAATCGTTTTCCGGGCAGCGTGATATAACCTCATGTAAAGATGTTTCAGTTATTTTTACAGCGACTTTCCGTCGGGTACATTTAAACGGGGTATTGGTTGGGACCTTCGGTTACTCATTTCCCTGTACCGGCGGAGAGTTTTTCTGTTTTCTCAGGATTTCCATCATTTCTAAGGGCGTGACGATATAACTCCGGACAGGAAAATGCCTGATATTTCCCGTGATCAGATATGCGTTATCATTTCGTTTTTCCATGACGACTTCATAAAATATAAGATCATCCATATCAGTGAATATTTCACCGGTGGGACTGGGTGTGACGGGCAGCCCGAAATCACGGATCATTTTCAGGATGTTCTGTATAGATTCTTCTGTGAAAGGAAACTTTTTTCGGCGCAGAACTTCCTCATATTCCCGGAGAATTTCGTTGCAGTAAAGCGGAATAATATCACCAGAATAGATGGAATCGATTACCAGCGCAGTGGCAGTGTCATTCCTTTTTGTCAACATTGAAGAAACCAGGACATTCGTGTCAAATACGGCATAATATCTCATTGGTCTGCTTTTCTCTCAGCCCGGACAGCGCTGATTTCTGCGTTGATTTCATCGAGAGTTATTTCCGGCATGTGGGCTGCTTCTCTGCGCATGTTCTCAACGGCGGTTTTAGCTTCCACACGTGTCATCTTATTTTCCGGCAGAACGGCAGGGAAAGGAAGTCCCCTGACCATGCGCGTGCGTTCCATAAACATACGAAAAGCAGTATTCAGATCCATTCCCATTGCTTCATAAATCGCAATGCAATCCTCGCGGAGCGCTTTATCTGATCGAAATTGATTTAAAACCTGTTCAGCCATGATATCCTCCTTTTTTGGTGCCTGCTGTTTTGTATGAATAACAACTGCAAAATAATTTATTTTATAGTTGTATTGTAACACAAGTGAAAGGAAAAATCAATTTAAAATAGGATTTGATACCATAATCAGATCATGTAAACTGAAACGTATAAGCGGTCATACCGCAGAAAACATTAAAAATGCGTCCTATCCCCAAAAAACCGGCAAACCCCTCCATGATCCCCGGCATTTTTCAGGCGGAGGGCAATATCACGGAGGGCGCCTGAAAGATATGCCGAAAGGTTTCTGTCATTGTCATAATATTTCAGGACCAATTCTTCAACAATATTTTCTAACCGGTTACAAAGATCGGCGAAATCCGTTTGCGTTAACTGTTCCTGAATGCGTAAGTAATCCGCAGGTTCTAAATCGGATTCGGCGAATGGCTTTTCTGCCAGGATATGTCCGATAACGGATACCAGAACAATCTCGCAGATATTTTCCGTTATTTCCTCATACTGCCGGTCGGCGTTTGACAGGATATGAATCACGTCACTCTCCGGAAATGCCTGTAAAAATTTCTGTTCCAGATGGATGCACCGGATAAATTCATAAATTTTATCAATGCCCGTATATGCGGAGAGATCTTGCAATACCGGATAGTCAAGGGTTAATATGGTATTCTGGGGGGCGAACCGTGCGTCATACCGGGCGAAAAATGCCGGCAGCCCGCTGACAACGGTATCATACAGGCAGCGGTTTCCGTAATGGGAAAATGCCGGCAGAACCCTTATAGCCGTCATAGCCCCTCCGGACGGCCTGAGAAAAAAGGGAGAGGCATGTGCTTTCCAGATATTCCAGATCGCCGAAGCAGATCAGTTCAAACTGTTCCTTCATCAGATGGAGCAGCTCGTCATCCGTAATTTCATCCTGCATTTCATTTTTGTACAGATAAAATATCTCCTGCAGGCGGATGATGGTTTCTACATAATTGTTCTGGTCGATAAAGTCGGAATCGCAGAATTCATAAATGATTTTTGCGGTGATCCCTTCTCCGAATTCCACTCTTTTCTGTTCCTGCAAAGAAGCTTTCCGTTCCTCCAGAATCAGTCTGGCATCCTGTTCCGTTAAAACGAGTCCAAACCGTTCGGTGGTCTGATTGGTTTTGATTACCTGGTCCAGCCAGGTTTGCTGCTGTAACAAAACCATCCAGTCTTTATCCATAAGACATCCCTCCCCTTTTGTATATGGATTCCCGGAACCTCCCGGCGTCTGCTTTTGCGGCTGATTTTCCGGGTGTGCATGTAATTGGAAGATGATTATAGCATCAGGAGGAAATGATTGGTAGTCTTGTTTTTCGGTCATTTTTATGGTATAATGGTAACAGAAAGAGGGAGTGGCTTTGGCCGCTCCCTTTGGCATATCTCTCATATTATCTGTCAGATGTTCCCTGCCGAAAAACAAAAGGCGTCAGCGGATGCCGCGGCCTCAGCAGGGTACTTTTCCGATCTGTTCTAAAAATTCCACGATAAAGTGAAGGGCCACGCCCAGGGGAACCGTGTGCCGCCGCAGTGTGCTCAGGTGGAGAAAGGCTGCGTCGGTGAAGCTGTTGGTTTCGGCCACATATTCTTTCAACCGGGGAAGATAAGGCGGAAGGAATTCGCTCAGTGTGCCGCCCAGTACCACGTCGCAGTCCAGCGCCATATGGATATTGTTAATGCCTATGGCCAGGTGGCGCAGCATATTGTCCCAGAGGTTTTCATATTCTGCGTATCTGGTGTCGTGTCCTTCCATCCGGGCAAAAAAATCTTCCAGGGAAATGCCGAAGGCGTTGCGGATGCGCCGGGGAGAGCAGTAGGCCTCCAGACAGCCCTGGGCGCCGCAGGTACAGCGCAGGCCGCCGGGCTCCACGCATATATGTCCGAATTCGCCGCTGCGGCGGTTGTCTCCGGCGTAAGGGCTGCCGCCGAACAGAATAGCGCCTCCCACGCCGTTTTCCAGGGACAGATAGGCCATGTTCCGGTTGTCCTTGCGGGTAAAAGATTCGGCGTGTCCGCCGCTGGTGGCGTCATTTTCCACATAGGCCGGGTAGGGAATGGAGCTGGTAAGCCCTTCCAGTGAGGTATCTTTCAGCTTCAATGTGGGGGCGGCGGTGATATAGCGGCTGTCAGGCGACATGACGGCCGGCAGGGCGATTCCTACTCCCAGCAGCCGGCTCCGGTCAATGCCGAACTGATCCAGAAAGCGTTCCAGAACGTCGGAGAGCAGGCCGCCCATATCGGCAAAGCGGACGATCGGGGCATTTTCCACTTTTTGATATGCGATTTCATTCAGCAGAAGATCCACGGCGACCAGGCGCAGATGGTGTTCCGAGATGGAGATGCCTGCCGCAATCCGCGCGTCAGGGACGATGGAGAGCCCGCTGGCTTTCCGCCCGCCGGTGTACTGCTGTTCGCCGGAGTCCTGCACCAGTCCCGCCGCCATCAGTTCAGACAGATTCTGATATACGGTAGGGAGGCTTAAGTCCAGTTCCCGGGCCAGACTCTGCCGGGAGCAGAAGCCCCTGGCGTTATAGATATGCCGGTAGATGTTGTTGCGTGTCTGCTGCCTCCGTTCCGTTCCGTTTCTGTCGTATTGCATAACATTTCCTCGCTTTGGTAAATTCGTTTCCTCTATTTTAACATAGATTCCCGGATAGTCAACTTGCCGGCCGGGGCGGAAAGGGAGGAACATCAGCCGGAAACGGCTGTTTTTGAATGATTAAGAAAAATGGTTTTATATATTTAGTACAAAATATTGGTGATAATACCGGGAATATCGGGTGTTTTTCTGCAAAATATAACAAATTTATCGAAATATAAGGAAATTATATTGACATTAGTTCTTCTATTTTATAAAATAAAGTTACAGAAGTACAAGCTTCCGGTTCGTTCCCACAGGAACGGAGAACGGAAAACCAAAAATTTCAGGAGGAAAAAGTTATGAAGAAAAAGACACTTGCGCTGATTCTTGCGGCATGCATGGCGCTGTCTCTGGCTGCCTGCGGCGGCAACGGCGGCGGAAAAGACGAGACAAAGGCTCCTACCCAGGCAGCTACGGAAGCCGCCAGCCAGGGTGCTGACAGTCAGGAAACGGCTGCCAAGCCGGCAGAAGGTGAAACTGCGGGCGGAGAAGCTGCCGGTGCCGGCAAGACCGTAGGTATTTCCATGCCTACCCAGTCTCTGGAGCGCTGGAACCGTGACGGTGCTTATCTGGACGAGCAGTTTAAGGCTGCCGGATACAAAACCATCGTTACATATTCCGACAACAAAGCAGATCAGCAGATAAACGATATTCAGAACATGTTAAGCCAGGGCGTGGATCTGCTGGTAGTAGCCGCCATCGACGGCGAAGCGCTGAACCCCGTTATGAACGATGCCGGTGCCAGCAATATTCCGATTATCGCCTATGACCGTCTGATTATGAATGACAATGTTTCTTATTATGTGTCTTTCGATAACTACACCGTAGGCACCCTGCAGGGTACATACGTAAAAGAAGCGCTGGATCTGGACAATGCGGAAGGCCCCTTCAACATGGAGTTCACCGCAGGCGATCCTGCTGACAATAACGCACCTTATTTCTTCAACGGCGCTATGGACACGCTGAAACCTTACATTGATGAAGGCAAACTGGTAGTGGTTTCCGGTCAGACAGAGTTTGATGCGGTTGCTACCGATCAGTGGCAGACAGACGTGGCTTTGGACCGTGCCCAGAACGTACTGGCTTCCTATTACTCTGACGGCACAAAGCTGGATGCATGGCTGTGCTCCAACGATTCCACCGCCATGGGCGTATCCCAGGCCGTTACCCAGGACTATGCCGGCGATAACGATGTAATCATTACCGGCCAGGACGGCGACGTTGCCAACCTGCGCAACATCAAGGACGGCGTACAGTCCATGACCGTATACAAGGCAGTGGCCAATGAGGCGGTTGTTACCCTGGATCTGGCAAAAGCGATCCTGAACGGCGATACCATTGACGAGAGCCTGATCACTGCTTCCGAATGGGGCTTTGAATGTGCTTTTGATACCGAGTCCTATGCCACCTCCGAAGGACATAACTGCCCTTCCTTCCTGCTGGTTCCCGACGTGGTAACTGTTGACAATATGGAAGAAAAACTGGTTACTCCCGGTTACTACAAGGTAGGCGATGACGGCTATCTGGAAGCTACCAACGGCTGACAGTATAACGACCCCCAATAATTGCAAAGGACGGTGGGCGGGGCAAAAGCTCCGCTCACCGTTGTTTTTAGCCCTGAAAGGAGGAAACCACTTGTCAAATACGATTTTGGAGATGAAATCCATCACCAAAGAATTTCCCGGCGTAAAGGCTCTGGATAATGTAAACCTGAAAGTGGAGGCCGGAGAGATTCATGCGCTGATCGGCGAGAACGGGGCCGGCAAATCCACCCTGATGAACGTGCTGTCAGGTACATATCCCGCAGGCAGTTATACCGGCGAAATTTATTATGAGGGCAGGCTGTGTCAGTTTAAGACCCAGAAGGACAGTGAGGCTTTGGGCATCGTCATCATTCACCAGGAGCTGGCTCTGATTCCCCTGTTGTCCATCGGGGAAAATATGTTCCTGGGAAATGAGATTAAGAACAAAATGGGCTGTATCGACTGGGACAGAACCTACAGCGAGGCGGAACGCCATATGCGCCAGGTAGGACTGAATGAGTCGGCCCAGACGCTGATCAAAGATATCGGCACCGGCAAACAGCAGTTGGTGGAGATCGCCAAGGCATTCTCCAAAGATGTAAAGCTGCTGATTCTGGACGAGCCCACATCTTCTCTGAATGATGAGGACGCCAAAATGCTTCTTGACCTGCTGCTTGCCTTTAAGAAAGAGGGCCTTACGTCCATTATCATTACCCATAAGCTGAACGAAATCATTTACTGCGCCGACAAGGCGACGATTATCCGTGACGGCTCCACCATTGAGACGCTGGTAAAGGGTGTGGACGAATTCAGTGAGGACCGGATTATTAAAGGCATGGTGGGCCGTTCCATGGAGGACCGGTACCCTGCCAGAGAGCACAACGTTCAGGATGAAGTGAACCTTGAGGTGAAGAACTGGACGGTTCATCATCCCCTGTACCCGGAACGGGTGGTGGATGACCGCATCTCCTTCCATATCCGCAAAGGGGAAGTGGTAGGCTTCTCCGGCCTGCAGGGCGCGGGGCGTACGGAGCTTGCCATGTCTATTTTCGGCCGCAGCTACGGCACGGGTATTTCCGGCGAACTGTATATCGGAGGGAAGAAAGTGGAGCTGAAATCTCCTCAGGACGCCATCCGCCACAAACTTGCCTATGTGACCGAGGACCGGAAAACCAACGGCCTGATTCTGGATGAGTCGATCCGTTTTAATACCACGCTGGCCCGTCTGGATAAGGTGTGCAGAGGCAGCGTCATCGACGGCGATGAGGAAATCAGAGTGGCCGAGCAGATGACGAAGGACATGGGCACGAAAACCCCCACCATTGAGCAGAACGTGGGCAACCTGTCCGGCGGCAACCAGCAGAAAGCGCTGCTTGGAAAATGGATGTTTACCGAGCCGGATATTCTGATTATGGACGAACCTACACGGGGAATCGACGTGGGTGCGAAATATGAGATTTACTGTCTGATCAACGAGATGGTGAGCCAGGGCAAGTCGGTGATGATGATTTCATCCGAGATGCCTGAGCTTCTGGGAATGTGCGACCGGATCTACGTGATGAACGAAGGCCGTCTGCTGGCGGAACTGGATGCGAAAGAAGCCACCCAGGAAGGAATCATGGGCCATATTATCCGTGATACCAATCAGGATTCCCAATCTGCGTAATTATAGAAGGAGGAGACAATGACTGAATCCAAAAAGCAATTCAATCTGGTAAGTTTTCTGACCAAATATGCCATGGTAATCGCCCTGGCAGTGGTCTTTATCCTGTTTGCCGTTCTGACCAAGGGAACCCTTTTGTCACCTCAGAACATGACGAACCTGATGCTGCAGAACGGTTATGTGCTGGTTATGGCCTGCGGTATGCTGCTGTGCATCCTGACCGGCGGTAATATCGACCTGTCCGTGGGTTCCGTAGTCTGTCTGGTGGGCGGTCTGGCCGCCGTGATGGTTTCCAACATGCATATGCCTGCCATTGCCGCCATTCTGACCGGCCTGCTGGTGGGCCTTCTGGTAGGCTGCTGGCAGGGATACTGGATCGGCTATGTCCGCATTCCGCCCTTTATCACCACCCTGGGCGGCATGTTTATCTTCCGCGGTCTGGGTCGGTTCGTGCTGAACAGCAAGACCGTTGCCATTCAGGACCCTGCTTTTTTAAATATTTTTACCACTTATATCAAGATTCCCGGCCTGGATGACGGCGCCATCAAGCTTTCTCCGATTATCGTGGGCGTAGTCGCTGCGGTTCTTGTGATTTTCAACACCGTGAAAAACCGCCGGGAGCGGGCGAAAAAGGGATACCGCCAGAACAGCGCTTTAAGCGATTTCGTAAAAGCCGGCCTGATTGCCGTTCTGGTTCTCTATTACTGCTATCAGCTCAGCCGGTACAGGGGTATTTCCGTTATGCTGGTATGGGTGCTGGCTGTCTGCCTGATCTATAACTTTATCACGGCCAAAACCGCTTTCGGCCGGTATTTTTACGCCGTGGGCGGCAATGAGAAGGCAACGAAGCTGTCCGGTATCAATACGAACAAAATTTATTTTATCGCCTATGCCAATATGGGTCTTCTGGCCGGCTTATGCGGTCTGCTCTGTGCGGCCCGTGTAGGCTCTGTCAACGGTTCCACCGGTCAGTCCTTTGAGATGGACGCCATCGGCTCCTGCTTTATCGGCGGCGCTTCCGCTTACGGTGGCAGCGGTACGGTCGGCGGCGTTGTGATCGGCGCTTTGCTGCTGGGCGTGATTAATATGGGCATGTCCATTATGGGACTGGGCGACACCTGGCAGTATGTAATCAAAGGCGGCGTGCTTTTGCTGGCCGTAATCTTCGACGTGGTTACAAGCCGCAAATCCGGAAAGAAATAAGAGGGACATTATGCTGTATATCGGAATCGATCTGGGCACCTCCGCCGTCAAGCTGCTGCTGACAGACGAAGAAGGCCAGATTAAAAATATCGTATCAAAGGAATATCCGCTGGAATTTCCCGCACCCGGCTGGAGCCAGCAGAACCCGGAAGACTGGAAGCGGGCGGTGCTTACGGGAATCCCTGAGCTGCTGAAAGGTTTTGATGCCGGCGAGGTGGAGGGAATCGGCGCCGGAGGACAGATGCACGGGCTGGTGGTTCTGGACGAAGAAGACCGTGTGATCCGCCCGGCCATTCTGTGGAATGACGGCCGCACCGCCGGACAGGTAGAATATCTGAATGAGACGGTGGGAAAAGAAAAGCTGTCCGCCCTGACCGCAAACATTGCCTTCGCAGGCTTTACCGCGCCCAAGCTTTTGTGGATGCGGGAACAGGAACCGGAGAATTTTTCCAGAATCCGTAAAATCATGCTGCCGAAGGACTATATCAACTATATCCTGACCGGCGTCCACAGCACGGACTTTTCCGATGCCAGCGGTATGCTTCTGCTGGATGTGGAGCACAAGTGCTGGTCCGGGGAAATGCTGAAACTGTGCGGCATTACGGAAGAACAGATGCCGAAGTTTTTTGAGAGCTATGAGAAGACCGGAACCTTGAAGCCTGAAATCGCGGAACAACTGGGGCTGCCAGAAACCGTAGTGGTCTGCGCCGGAGCGGGGGACAATGCCGCCGCCGCCGTGGGCACGGGTACTGTGGGCGACGGCGCCTGCAATATCTCGCTGGGCACGTCGGGCACGATCTTTATTTCCAGCGGAACATTCGGCGTGGATCCCAATAACGCCCTTCATGCCTTTGCCCATGCCGACGGGCATTACCATCTGATGGGCTGTATGCTTTCCGCCGCAAGCTGCAACAAATGGCTGATGGAGGATATCTTCGGCGTGAAAGATTTTGAAGGCGAGCAGGCCGGCATTTCGGCGGACCGGCTTGGGTGCAACCGTGTTTACTTTCTGCCTTATCTGATGGGAGAGCGCTCTCCTATTAACGATACCAATGCACGGGGCACTTTTGTGGGCATGACCATGGACACTTCCCGCTCTGACTTAACCCAGGCGGTGCTGGAAGGGGTGGCTTTTGCCATCCGGGACAGCCTTGAAGTTGCCCGGACGCTGGGGATTGATATCCGGCGCAGCAAAATCTGCGGCGGCGGCGCAAAAAGCCCGCTGTGGAAAACCATTATGGCGAATGTGCTGAATATCCAACTGGACGTTCCCGAATCGGAACAGGGGCCGGGGATGGGCGGCGCCATGCTGGCGATGGTGGCCTGCGGACGGTACGGGTCGGTGGAGGAGGTCTGCGGGAAGCTTGTGCGCACCGCAGAAACTGTCTGCCCGACGCCGGAGACTGCCGCCCGGTATGAGGAGCGCTACCGGCAGTTTAAACGCATTTATCCCGCATTAAAGCCGGTGTTTTCGGCAATGAACGGGTGATAAAATGGAACGGAAACATTATCATATGGTTCGGAAGAACCAGGCGAATCTGCGGGTACTGTTCCGCGCGGTGGTGACGGCGGCGTTGTTTTACATAGCGTTCCGGCTGCCTGCCATGAGTGCAGCAGACCCCACATTTCCCGATGCCCTTGGGTGGCTGGCCGCAGGGATATTTTTCACAGTGGCTGCCGTCTTTGGCGTCTATGCCTGGAGATGCTACCGGACCGATTGCCAAAATGCGGTGCTGACGCCGGAGGAAGAAGCGGCGCTGTACGGGGAGTCGGAAGAGTGAGCCTTTACGGCGGGGTTCTGGAGAAAACGCTCCGGACTTCACGGTGAGGCCATGCCTTTTTGCGGATACGCCGCATTTATTTTTGAGAGGTGATATGCCATGAAAATTTATTCAATCCATGATCCTGAATTTGCCCCCTACGGCAAGGTTCTTTCCGGCTATGACACCGAGGCGCTTTTAAAGACCCTGGACGGGGTTACGCCTCTGCCTGAGGGTGTGGAATATGTTCCCTCCCAGCCGGAGCTGGAAGCGCTGCCCATCGCCGGACAGCTTGCCTCCAATGCCTACGGCGGGATGCCCATCCAGCTTGGATGGTGCAACGGGCACAATACCAGGCTGAACTGTCTGGAATACCACAGAGACAGCGAACTCAACTGCGGCACGGCAGATTTTATCCTGCTGGTAGCCAGAGCGGATGAGATTATCGGCGGAAAGCTGGATACCGCAAAGGTAAAGGCGTTTCTGGCGCCTGCCGGCGAGCTGGTGGAGGTTTACGCCACCACGCTGCATTACGCGCCCTGTTCTGCCAGAGCAGGCGCCGGTTTCAAGGTGCTGATTGTGCTGCCATTGGGGACAAATGAAGCCGGGCCGGAGATCCTTCCTTTGAATAACGAGGATCGGATGCTCTGGGCCAGAAACAAATGGCTGCTTGCCCATCCGGACAGCAGCGAGGCCGCCGCCGGGGCTTATGTGGGCCTTGCGGGGGAAAATATTGATATCGGTAAAGAGATTGAATGATTCGTTCTCAGGATTGCAGGAGAGTCACCAATCGCGCTGCCGGAGTCCCGCCCTGTTTTGGTTTGCGGGATTCCGGGAGTACAACTAAAAAATAGGAGGAACTTTGTATGCTGACTAATATTCCCGAAGTGAAACTGGGACTGATTGCCGTGTCCAGGGATTGTTTCATTATTTCCCTGTCGGAGCGCCGCCGTGCCGCCATCGCCGCCGCCTGCCGGGAACAGGGGCTTGACCTGTATGAGTGCGGGACCACGGTGGAAAATGAAAAAGACATGCTCAAAGCGGTCGATGAGGTGAAACAGGCCGGATGCAATGCCCTGGTGGTATTTTTAGGCAATTTTGGCCCTGAAACCCCTGAGACGCTGATCGCCAGAAATTTTGACGGTCCCTGTATGTATGTGGCCGCGGCCGAGGGGGACGGCGACCTGATCGATGGCCGGGGCGACGCATACTGCGGTATGCTGAACTGTTCCTATAATCTGGGAATGCGCCATCTGAAAGCCTTTATCCCTGAATATCCTGTGGGCACAAGTGCGGAGATTGCAAAAATGATCGGCGAATTTAAGCCGATTGCCTGTGCTCTGATCGGCCTGTCACAGTTAAAAATCATTACTTTCGGTCCCAGACCCCAGGATTTCTTTGCATGTAATGCGCCCATTAAGGGGCTGTATGAAATCGGCGTGGAGATCGAGGAGAATTCCGAGCTGGATCTGCTGGTGGCTTATAAGGCCCATGCCAATGATCCACGTATTCCCGAAGTGTGTGCCGACATGGCCAAAGAGATGGGAGAGGGCTGCTATTACGCCGATATGAATGAGCGTATGGCCCAGTTGGAGCTGACCCTTCTTGACTGGGCCGAGGAACATAAAGGCTCCCGGCAGTATGTGGCGTTTGCCGACAAGTGCTGGCCTGCTTTCCCTGAGGCCTTTGGCTTTGAGCCCTGCTATGTGAATTCCCGTCTGGTAAGCCGGGGAATTCCGGTATCCTGTGAGGTGGATATTTATGGGGCGCTGTCCGAGTATATCGGCATGTGCGTTTCCGGCGATACGGTGACGCTTCTGGATATCAATAACTCTGTTCCGGCTTCTTTATATGAGGAGGATATCAAGGGCAGGTTCGATTATCAGCTTATCGACACCTTTATGGGATTCCACTGCGGCAATACGCCGTCCTGTAAGTTATGCGCCGACCGCGCGGTAAAATATCAGTTGATCCAGCACCGTCTGCTGGAGCCCAAGGATTCTGAGCCTGATTTTACCAGAGGCACCCTGGAAGGCGACATTGCCGCCAGCGATATCACTTTCTATCGTCTGCAGTGTGACAGCGAAGGGAAACTGCGCGCCTATATCGCCCAGGGCGAGGTCCTGCCGGTGAAGACCCGTTCTTTTGGCGGAATCGGCGTGTTCGCGATTCCTGAGATGGGCCGGTTCTACCGTCATGTACTGATTCAGAAACGGTACCCTCACCACGGTGCGGTTGCGTTCGGACATTACGGCAAGGCTCTGTTCGAGGTGTTCAAATTCCTGGGCATCGAGGATATCGCCTATAACCAGCCGAAAAACCTGCCTTATCCCACGGAGAATCCCTGGGCATAAAGCGGTGGGGATGCTGTTCTCCTTTTTCAAACTTCTTGACAGAAAATGACTTCACCGATATAATAAGAAGAATCAACGACGTTGAGGGAGACAGTACCCCCTTGCCGAACGGCAAAGCGAGCCGGGGATGGTGGAAGTCCGGCGCAAGTAGGTTTGGGAAGAAGATCACTCCTGAGTCGCAGCGCCCAGAAAGTGCCGGGAACGGTGCATAAGCGCTGCCGGTGTCCGCCGTTATCCGGAACAGACTTATTGGAGTTGGTGGTAATTGTGAAGCATGGCTTCGTCCGATTTCGGACGAAGCTTTTTTATATCACAGGAAAGTCCTGCGAACTTCCCTGTGATACAAAAATGCTCCGCTTAGGATGCACACGCAGACGCAGAGGAAATTGCCGCTTGAAAGCGGCGCGTTTGCGGCGCAGAACCCTGCAAAGCAGGATTCTTATTCATGGAGGTTAACATCTATGTATGACAAAGTGTCCACAGACCTGAGATTTGTAGACAGGGAAAAGCAGGTGGAGACGTTCTGGAGGGAACATGACATTTTCAGAAAAAGTGTCGAGTCCAGAAAAGGGGGACCTGCCTATACTTTTTATGACGGCCCGCCCACGGCCAACGGAAAACCCCATATCGGCCATGTGGAGACCCGTGTGTTTAAGGATATGATTCCCCGCTACCGGGCTATGAAGGGCTGCATGGTGCCCAGAAAAGCCGGCTGGGATACCCACGGGCTGCCGGTGGAGCTGGAAGTGGAGAAAAAGCTGGGGCTTGACGGGAAGGAACAGATCGAACAGTACGGTCTGGAGCCTTTTATCAAAAACTGTAAGGAAAGTGTATGGAAATATAAGGGAATGTGGGAAGATTTTTCCGATGTCGTAGGCTTCTGGGCCGATATGGACAACCCTTATGTGACCTATGAAAATGATTACATCGAATCCGAATGGTGGTCATTAAAGAAAATCTGGGAAAAAGGACTGCTGTACAAAGGGTATAAGGTAGTGCCTTACTGCCCTCGCTGCGGAACGCCGCTGTCCAGCCATGAGGTTGCCCAGGGCTATAAGGATGTAAAGGAAAAATCTCTGATGGCAAAATTCAGAGCCAAAGGAGAAGACGCCTGGATTCTGGCCTGGACCACCACCCCCTGGACCCTGCCCTCCAACGTGGCTCTCTGCGTCAATCCCCAGGAGGAATATGTCAGAGCGGAAAACCAGGGCGAAGTGTATTACCTGGCCAAAGCGCTGTGCGATACGGTTCTGGAAGGGGATTATACCATTCTGGAAAGCTTCACCGGAAAAGAACTGGAAGGCAAAGAATATGAGCCGCTGTTCCCTTATGCGGATACAAAGGGCAAAAAAGCCTTTTATGTAACCTGCGCCGATTATGTCACGCTGACAGACGGTACCGGCGTGGTGCATATCGCCCCCGCGTTTGGCGAGGACGACGCCCAGGTGGGACGGCGCTATGACCTGCCCCTGGTGCAGTTAGTGGACGGAAAAGGCCAGA
Organism: uncultured Lachnospiraceae bacterium; assembly: GCA_948470335.1. Classification (GTDB taxonomy): domain Bacteria; phylum Bacillota; class Clostridia; order Lachnospirales; family Lachnospiraceae; genus Paralachnospira_A. The sequence goes on from CAOKOL010000019.1 coordinate 40,304, forward strand.
TGACCGCCGAGACCCCCTGGGCCGGCATGTTTGTAAAGGATGCGGACCGGGAAATCATCAGGGCTCTGAAAGAGAGCGGACAACTGTTCAGGCTTCTGGAGCTGGAACACAGCTATCCCCACTGCTGGCGGTGCGACACCCCTCTGCTTTATTATGCGAGGGAGAGCTGGTTTATCAAGATGACCGCCGTAAAAGAGGATCTGATCCGCAATAACAACACGATCAACTGGATTCCCGAAAGCATCGGCAAAGGCCGGTTCGGGGACTGGCTGGAAAACGTACAGGACTGGGGCATCAGCCGGAACCGCTACTGGGGAACCCCTCTGAATATCTGGGAATGTGAGTGCGGTTATATGCATTCCGTCGGCAGCGTGGCGGAATTAAAGGAGATGTCTCCTGACTGTCCGGAGGAGATCGAGCTGCACCGTCCTTATATCGACGCAGTGACCATCACCTGTCCGGAATGCGGAAAGCAGATGAAGCGGGTGCCGGAGGTAATCGACTGCTGGTACGACAGCGGCGCCATGCCCTTTGCCCAGCACCATTATCCGTTTGAGAATCAGGAGCTGTTTGAATCCCAGTTCCCGGCGGCCTTTATCTCGGAAGCCGTGGACCAGACCAGAGGCTGGTTCTATTCCCTGCTGGCCATCTCCACCCTGATTTTCAACAAGTCTCCGTATGAGAATGTCATTGTTATGGGCCATGTGATGGACAAGGACGGCCAGAAAATGTCCAAGACAAAAGGCAATGCGGTAGACCCCTTTGAAGCGCTGGAGACTTACGGCGCCGACGCCATCCGCTGGTATTTCTACACAAGCGCCGCCCCCTGGCTGCCCAAACGGTTCCACGGAGATGCAGTAACCGAGGGACAGCGGAAATTTATGGGAACGCTCTGGAACACCTACGCATTTTTCGTGCTGTATGCGAATATAGATGCATTTGACGCCACAAAATATAAACTGGAATATGATAAACTGACCGTAATGGACAAATGGCTGCTGTCCAGGCTGAATTCCACCGTAAAGACTGTGGATGAAAATCTGGATGTCTACAAAATCCCGGAGGCCGCCAGGGCGCTGCAGGAATTTGTGGACGATATGAGCAACTGGTATGTAAGGCGGAGCAGAGAGCGTTTCTGGGTAAAAGAGATGCCTCAGGATAAGATCAACGCTTATATGACCCTGTACACTGCGCTGGTGGAGATTTCCAAGGCGGCGGCGCCCATGATTCCGTTTATGACGGAGCAGATTTACAGAAACCTGGTGTGCAATCTGGACGCATCTGCGCCGGAGAGCATCCATCTGTGTGATTTCCCCGAAGTGCATGAGGAACTGATCGACGAAGAACTGGAACGCAACATGGAGGAAGTGCTGAAAATCGTGGTGATGGGCCGGGCCTGCCGCAACGGTGCCGGCATCAAAAACCGCCAGCCGATTGGCAAGATGTTCGTGAAAGCGGAAAGAGCGCTGCCGGAGTTTTACTGCCGGATTATTACGGAAGAACTGAATGTGAAGGCGCTGGAGTTTGCGGAGGATGTGCGTGCCTTTACTTCCTACAGCTTTAAGCCTCAGATGCGCACCGTAGGTCCCAAATACGGCAAGCTTTTAAATTCCATCAAGCAGGCGCTGACAGAGCTGGACGGCAATGGGGCCATGGACTGTCTGAACGGGACGGGAGAGCTGCACCTGGAGATCAATGGAACGGACGTGGTGCTGACCAAAGAAGACCTGCTGATCGACACCGCTCAGATTCCCGGCTATATTTCGGAGACCGACAGAGATCTGACGGTGGTGCTTGACACCAATTTGACGGAGGAGCTGGTCGAGGAAGGCTTTATCCGGGAGATTATGAGCAAGGTGCAGACCATGCGGAAAGAAGCCGGATTTGAGGTAACGGATCATATTACCGTATATGAGGATGCCAATGAGAAACTGGCAGGTCTTCTTTCCAAATACGCGGACGAGGTGAAAAACGGCGTGCTGGCGGACAGCATCGTGACGGGAGCCGCAAAAGGCTATACGAAGGAATGGGATATTAACGGCGAGCATGTAATGCTGGGCGTTGAGAAACTATCATAGATGGGAAAGCTGCAAAACTGAAATAGGAGGACGACATGCAACACATTTTTAACAAGGAAGAGTTTAAAAAGACCGTTGTCTACAATGTGAAAAACCTGTACCGGAGAAACGTGGACGAAGCGTCTCACCAGCAGCTCTTTAACGCCGTGGCCTACACGGTAAAGGATCTGATTATGGACGGCTGGATCGCCACCCACAAGGAATATGACAAACAGGACGCCAAGATGGTGGTATACCTGTCCATGGAATTTCTGATGGGCCGGGCGCTGGGAAACAACATTATTAATATCTGTATCTGGGATGAGGTGCGGGACGCCCTGACGGAGCTGGGCGTGGACCTGAACGTGATCGAGGATCAGGAGCGGGATTACGCTCTTGGCAACGGCGGTCTGGGCCGTCTGGCGGCCTGCTTCCTGGATTCCCTTGCCACGCTGGGCTATCCGGCCTACGGCTGCGGTATCCGCTACAAATACGGCATGTTCAAGCAGCAGATCGAGAACGGCTTCCAGATGGAAGTGCCCGACGACTGGTTAAAGAACGGCAATCCCTTTGAAGTACGCAGGGAGGAATATGCCAAGGAGGTAAAATTCGGCGGCTATGTGAAGGTAGAGCGGGATGCCCAGGGACGGGAGCATTTTGTTCAGGAGGGCTACCAGTCCGTCCGCGCCGTTCCCTATGACCTGCCGATCGTAGGCTACGGCAACGACGTGGTGAATACGCTGCGGATCTGGGATGCGGAGCCGATGAACACCTTTAACCTGGAGTCCTTTGACAAGGGCGATTACCGGAAAGCGGTAGAGGCGGAAAACCTGGCAAAAAATATTGTGGAAGTGCTGTACCCCAACGACAATCACTATGCGGGGAAGGAACTGCGGTTAAAGCAGCAGTATTTCTTTATCTCGGCCAGCGTGCAGACGATGGTGCAGAAATACCTGAGCAATCCCAAGCACACCGATATCCGCAACCTTCATGAGAAGATCGTCTTCCAGTTAAACGACACCCATCCTACGGTGGCGATTCCGGAGCTGATGCGGGTGCTGATGGATGAGCACTACCTGACCTGGGACGAAGCCTGGGCCGTTACCACGAAAGCCTGTGCGTACACCAACCATACGATTATGGCGGAAGCCCTGGAAAAATGGCCGATTGAGCTGTTCTCCCGTCTGCTTCCCAGAATTTACCAGATTGTGGAAGAAATCAACCGCCGGTTCTGCGCAGACATTCGTCAGGCGTATCCGGACAAGGCAAATGAAAAGATTGCCAAGATGGCCATTATCTATGACGGACAGGTGAAGATGGCTCATATGGCCATTGTGGCCGGCTTCTCCGTCAACGGCGTGGCAAGGCTGCACACGGAAATCTTAAAGAAACAGGAGCTGAAAGATTTCTATGAGATGATGCCGGATAAGTTCAACAACAAGACCAACGGCATTACCCAGAGAAGATTCCTTCTCCATGCCAATCCGCTGCTGGCTTCCTGGGTGACTGACAAGATCGGCGACGAGTGGATTACCGACCTGTCCCATATTAAAAAGCTGGAGATCTATGCGGACGACGAGAAATGTCAGCAGGAGTTTATGAACATCAAGTACCAGAACAAGCTGCGTCTGGCCAAATATATCAAGGAGCACAATGGCATCGAGGTGAATCCCCGTTCGATCTTTGATGTGCAGGTTAAGCGGCTTCACGAGTATAAGAGACAGCTTCTGAACATCCTTCACGTGATGTATCTGTACAATAAATTGAAAGAAAATCCTCAGATGGAGTTTTATCCCAGAACCTTTATCTTCGGCGCAAAGGCGGCGGCAGGCTACAAAATTGCCAAGCTGACCATCAAGCTGATTAATTCCGTGGCCGACGTGGTTAACAACGACAAGAGCATCGACGGAAAGATCAAGGTGGTGTTTATCGAGGATTACCGGGTATCCAATGCGGAGATTATTTTTGCCGCCAGCGATGTCAGCGAGCAGATCTCCACGGCCAGCAAGGAGGCTTCCGGCACAGGCAACATGAAGTTCATGTTAAACGGCGCCTTAACCCTGGGTACCATGGACGGGGCTAACGTAGAGATTGTAGAAGAAGTGGGCGAGGAATATGCCTTTATCTTCGGTCTGTCCGCCGACGAGGTCATCAATTATGAAAACAACGGCGGATACAATCCCATGGATATCTTTAACAGCGATCAGGATGTGCGCCAGGTGCTGATGCAGTTGATTAACGGCTACTATGCGCCGGAGAATCCGGAGCTGTTCAGGGATCTGTATAATTCTCTGCTGAATACGTTAAGCACCTCAAAAGCCGACACGTATTTCATCCTGAAAGATTTCCGTGCCTATGCGGAAGCCCAGAAACGAGTGGAGACCGCCTACCGGGATGAGAAATGGTGGGCAAAAGCCGCCATCAAGAATGTGAGCAACGTAGGAAAGTTCTCCTCAGACCGGACGATCCGGAACTATGTGGACGATATCTGGCATCTGGATCAGATTAAAGTAGAACTGGAACGGTAGATTTTTTGCCGGTTTCCTTATAAAACAGGCATCCGCCTCTTACTTATCTCATATATTTAGAGATATACCCGTGAGCAAAGTGATTTGCCGCCGCATTGATGCGGCCGCACAAGGGAAAGCAAATCATTTGGCAGATCAGTATACTCATGAGTATGAAGTAGGAGGCGGTTTGTTTTGTCCAGACGGGAAAAGGGGACAGGCGGCATGGCGGCCCTGTGGATGCAGAGATGGTGTATCGTTCTGGCAGGCTTTTTTCTATCTGTTATGATTCCTTATATGTCCACGCTTCTGTGGAGCGGACAGGTAGCGGTGCGGAACGGGGAGCTGTCCTACAGCGGCGATCTGGTGGTGGCGGAGGGAAAGGAGATGGATGCGGAAAATTTCCTGATTCTGGTGCTGGCCAGGCAGATCGACGGCAGTGCGCCGCCGGGGGCAAAGGAGGCCCAGGCGGTGGCGGCCAGAACCAATCTGTATAAAACCATGGAGGAAGCCCAGTGCAATCAGGCGGACGATCTGGGGATTGAATATGACAGCCTGTCCGAGATGAAAAACCGGTGGGGAGAGGAATTTTCTCAGATTTATCAGAGCTATGAGGATGCGGTTTCGGCCACTGCCGGAGAGGTGCTTACCTGTGACGGCCAGCTGATCGACGCTCTGTTTCATAAGGCCAGCGCGGGCAATACCCGGACCATGGGGGAGGAATACCCCTGGCTTGTGTCGGTGGAAAGTGACGACCAGTTGTGCGACGGATATCTGACCGTGACGGATTTCAGTCCTGAAAAATTTGCGGAGGCTGTCAATGCCGTTGACGGAGCCAGACAGGTGTCGGCAGAGGAAATCGCAGGCAAAATCCAGATTATCAACCGGGCGGACGGCGCCTATGTCACGGCCGTGCAGGTGGATCAGCAGATTTTCAGCGGGGAAGAAATGGCGGCGGCACTGCAACTGAATTCAACGGCCTTTTCCTTCGAGGCGGATTCGGAACGGGTGCGGGTGATCTGCACCGGCATCGGCCACGGATGGGGGTTAAGCCAGACCGGGGCGGCCAGAATGGCGGAGGAGGGGAAAAGCAGACAGGAAATTCTGGGCTATTATTATCCCGGTACGGAAGTCACGGAGAAGTATTGATTTTCACAGGGGAACTTCTTCCAAAAATCATTCATTTCGAGGAATAATTTCAGTGTTTCAGGTAACACTAGAAACATAACAGCGAAAGCTGAAAGGGAATCGAGGTGAATGATGTGAACAGAAAATTGAATAAACTTTTGCAGAGCAAAACAGCAATGTCTGTCGTACTTACTGTGCTGGTGGTAGCCGCGTCGGCGGCGGTCGTATGGGGCACCAGACAGGAAAGCAAAGTGGAGGAGAGCCAGGCTTACATGGGAGAAAACCAGGTAGACGAAGAATCCTCGGCCGACTCTTATGCCCAGGAAAAGGATGGGCAGGACAACTCTATGGCAGGTGTCGCGGCAGTAGGCGAAGACAGAGCAAAAGCGGAAGAAACGTCTGAGAAAGCGGAAGACGGACAGGATCTGGCGGATGCGGACGCTGAGGATGTGGCGGCTCAGGCAGATGTGGCCTCAGCGGAGACTGACGGAGAAGCTCCTCAGGAAGAAGCCGCCGAAGCGAATGCGGAAGCGGAAAACGGCGGGGAAGCAGACGAAGCGGCTGCCGATCTGGTCAATCCGGTGGCAGAACTGCCCTATGCCTTTTTTAATGAGGCCAGCACGATGCAGTGGCCTTTGGAGGGCAATATTCTGCTGGATTTCAGCATGGATTCCACAACCTACTATCCGACCCTGGATCTGTATAAGACCAATCCGGCGATTCTGATTCAGGCCGAGGTAGGCACAACGGTTCAGGCGCCCGCGGCAGGCAAAATTGTGGCGGTGGATCACAATGAGGAACTGGGTGACTTTGTGGTGATCGACATGGGCAACGGCTATCAGGCAAAATGCGGCCAGTTGACAGAGGTTCCTGTCTCCGCCGGCGACATTGTGGAAGCAGGCGCGGCTTTGGGACAGGTTGCCGAGCCCACCAAATATTATGTGGTGGAAGGCAGCAACCTGTATTTCAGCGTGACAAAAGACGGCGTTCCTGTAGACCCGCTGGATTATATACGGTAAACAGGACAGGCAGAAAAAGGCGAAACGGTGCAGACGGGAGTCCGGAAAGAGACTCTCCGGCCGTTTCGTCTTTTTTGTATCATAAGAAAGTCTTTCGGACTTCCCTATGATACAAAAAGCCCTCCAGGCAGGATCGCACAGCGGCGGAAAGGTAGAATGTCGCCGGGGCGACCCGCCGCAGGCGGAGAATCCTGCAAAGCAGGATTCTAATTCATTTGTATCTGCCGGGCTGTTGACTTTTCCGCCGCTTCTCATTATAATTGGTGGAAATTAGAAGGACGAAGAAATCCGTTTAAAAGGAACAGGATTTCAGAGGAGTGAAAATGAGGACAGAGGTGCTTTGTCTCCGGGAGGGACAGGAAGAAGAAAAGATTAGGAAGGCGGCGGAAATCATCAGGGCAGGCGGACTTGTGGCGTTTCCCACGGAAACGGTCTACGGACTGGGGGCGGACGCGCTGAGAGAGGAGGCCGCGGCGAAGATTTACGCGGCGAAAGGCCGCCCCTCGGACAATCCGCTGATTGCCCATATTGCGGACCGGTCGTCGGTATATGAGCTGGCCGCCAGTGTTCCGGACTGGGCCGAACGGCTGATGGACGCATTCTGGCCGGGGCCTCTGACGCTGGTTTTTCCCAAAAAAGCGATTGTCCCCGACGGAACCACAGGGGGTCTTCGGACGGTTGCGGTGCGGATGCCTTCCCATGAGACAGCCAGAAAGCTGATCCGGGCGGCAGGCGTCCCCATAGCGGCGCCCAGCGCCAATACTTCCGGCCGTCCCAGCCCCACCATTGCCCTGCATGTGTTGGAGGATCTGAACGGGAAAATTGACTGTATTCTGGACGGCGGCGAGGTGGGAATCGGCCTGGAATCCACGATTATTGATGCCGCCGGAGCGGTTCCTGTGATTTTAAGGCCGGGATCTGTTTCCGCGGAAATGGTACGGGAAGTTGTGGGGACAGTGGAGACGGATCCTGGGGCGGAGCATCCGGTCAAGGCGGGAGTACAGCCCAAAGCGCCGGGGATGAAATACCGGCATTATGCGCCCAAAGCGAAGCTTGTAATCGTCACGGGCAGGGATGAAGCCGTGGCGGAGCGGATCAACGGGCTGACGGCAGAGTATGAGGCGGCGGGTACGCTTTGCGGCGTGATCTGTACGGAGGAGACAGAAGCAGGTTATCGGTGCGGGAATAAAAAGGTCATCGGCAGCAGGCGGCATCAGGAAACCGTCGCCCGCAATCTGTATGCCGTTTTGCGGCAGTTTGACGAGGAAGATACGGAAATGATTTTTTCCGAGAGCTTTGACGGGGGTCAGTTGGGACAGGCAATTATGAACCGGCTGAAAAAAGCGGCCGGGTATCATATGATACGGGTGTGATTGAAATTCATAAGGCAGGTGGAATACTCCAGGGCTTAAAATGCATGTTTCGGATGTTGGCAGTACAATATTATGTCAGTTTTTAAATGGTTTTAATGCGAGTGTCTGTCTACAATTCCAAGTAAAAAAATAATGATAATGGTTCCGGGGATATAAGCCCACAACCATATCTGACCATAATTAACAGATAATATATGGATCAGGAAAATTTCCAGTATGACGCCGCCGATTCCAATCAGCAGGTTGAGCGCGCGTGTGAAAATACTGTTTGAATCTAATAAGCCATTGTTAATATTACTTCGCCGTTCCGTATTGGATGGTACATCGTTGAGATTTGCCATCATGTAATCTCCCCCTTTTCGGATTTGTCTGACACAGGCCGCCGGATTAAAAAAAACACGGCGTTGCCGGGCAGATAAATAAAAAGAAACGTTTGCGGTGAAGTTAAGCCCTGAAACTATTCGGTTTTTTGTGTCATATGTTATCTGTATGTATCATATCATATTTTTGCAGGTTTTAAAAGAAATATATTGTGAAAAACTTCACAAAATAAAAGGAAGGGACATGTTTGGTTTTTGTATGGTTTTTTGTGAAGTTTTATTCTTTTTTGCTTTTCCGGCAATGTTTCTTCCGGAATTGACTTTTACCGTCGAAACAGGTATAATACACAAGGGAAGTAAACTACCCCGCAGAAATAAACAATTGACAGGGAAACAGGTGAGAATCCTGTGCAGTGCCGCTGCTGTATATAGAAGAGTCTGATATGAAAGACCACTGGTCCCTTAAGGGCCGGGAAGGTGTATCAGGCGTTGACGCTAAAGCCAGAAGACCTGAGAGATGCCCACAGGGTTACGCGCCATGGCCCGGGCAGTGCGTGAGGATATCTGCCGGTTTGTACCGGTTTGGGAAGCATGTTGATAATGGCATGCTTTTTTTGTATCCGCGGCACAGAAATCCGCGAAGTAAAATTTCTATTTGTTATTAAGGAGAGGACGTCGGTGGAAACCAGACATAAAACCGGACTGGAAGACAGCTATGTGATCCGCAACAATAAAAAACTGAGACGGGGTTATACCACCGGCTCCTGCGCCGCCGCCGCCGCAAAAGCCGCGGCCCGTATGCTATTGGGAAAAGAGCGGGTGACAGAGGTGCGGCTGATGACGCCCAAAGGCATGCTTCTGAATCTGGAGGTGCTGGATGTTACCCGGGGAGAGGACTGGGTATCCTGCGCCATCCGGAAGGACGGGGGCGACGACCCGGATGTGACCAACGGGATTCTGGTCTATGCCAGAGTGGAAAAGCGTTCCGTTCCGGGCATCCTGTTAGACGGCGGCATCGGCGTGGGCCGGGTGACGAAGCTGGGGCTTGAACAGGCGGTGGGCAGCGCCGCCATCAATAAAACGCCGAGACAGATGATCTGCCGGGAGGCGGAAGCCGTATGCCGGGAGTTTGGATATCAGGACGGTCTTGGCGTGGTTATCTCCATACCGGAAGGAGTGGAGGCGGCAAAAAAGACGTTTAATCCCCGTCTGGGAATCGAGGGCGGGATCTCCGTGCTGGGCACCAGCGGCATCGTGGAGCCCATGAGCGAGTCCGCCCTGATCGAGAGCATCCGCATTGAGATGAATATGCGGCTGGCCCAGGGGGCCGAATATCTGCTGATTACGCCGGGTAATTACGGAGAGACTTTTTTAAAAGAGCAGATGGATGGTCTGGACCTGGATTCTTTTATGAAATGCAGCAATTTCGTGGGAGAAACCATCGACATGGCGGTGGACGGCGGCGTGAAAGGGATGCTGTTCGTATCCCATATCGGCAAGTTTATCAAGGTGGCCGGAGGGATTATGAACACCCATTCCCGGTGCGCGGACGCCAGGGCGGAGCTGATGGCCGCCGCGGCCCTTCACGCGGGGGCGGAATACGGACTGGTGCGGGATATGCTGAAAACCATTACCACGGAGGAAGGGCTGGGACTGCTGAAAAGCGCCGGGCTGCTAAAGCCGGCTATGGAATGGGCGACGGAGCGGATTCACTATTATCTGAATCACAGAGCCTATGACCGGGTAAAGATCGGAGCGGTGGTGTTTTCAAATGAGTTTGGGCTGCTGGGCGAAACGGCGTACGCGCCAAAGCTGAGAGAATTGCTGAAAAAGCGGTAAAACCCGAAAAAGCAGAAGGACCAGAATGTCAGTCGTATTATGAACAGACATGATTCTTCTGAAAGGTTAAAAATAAATGCAGGATAAATCATAACAGGAAAGGTGAGAGGATACCGATGGCAGGAAAGATGTATGGAATCGGCGTGGGTCCCGGAGACCCGGAATTATTAACATTGAAGGCGGTCCGCCTGATCAGGGAGAGTGCCGTGGTGGCGGTGCCCGGAACGGTGAAGGAGGAAAGCGTGGCCTATAAAATTGTAAAGCAGGCCATTCCCGAACTGGATGAGAAAGAAATCATCCCGGTGCCCATGCCCATGACAAAGGATAAGGACCTTCTGGAGCGGAGCCATGAGGCAGGGGCGAAGCTGGTCAGAGAACAGTTGGACGCGGGAAAGGACGTGGCGTTTCTGACGCTGGGAGATCCCACCGTGTATTCTACATATCTGTATATTCACAAGCGGATTGACGCGGCAGGCTATAATACGGAGATTATCAGCGGAATCACTTCTTTCTGCGCTGTCTCGGCAAAGCTGAACACAGGACTGGTGGAAAAGGCGGAGCCGCTGCATGTGATCCCGGCTTCTTATCAGATCGACGAGGCTTTGAAGCTTCCTGGCACCAAAGTACTGATGAAAGCCGGAAAGAAAATGGCTCATGTGAAAGAAGTGCTGAAAGGAATGGGAGACTGCGAGGCAATGATGATTGAAAACTGCGGTATGCCTGATGAAAAAATCTACAGATCTGCGGACGAAATCAATGAGAATGCCGGCTATTATTCGCTGATTATCGTCAAAGAGAAGAATAAAGCGGATTAGAAAGTGAGAAAAGCCGATGCCGGGACGGTGAGAATATGTGTTCCCGGCGCATATCCGAAGCCGTTCGGGCAAAGCAGGGCTGTTCCGATACGGGAGATATGAGAAATACGGATAGAAAGCAGTATCAATCCGGAATAGAAGGAGAAAACGACTATGGTGCATTTTGTAGGAGCGGGCTCAGGTGCCCCTGACCTGATTACGGTAAGAGGAAAGAAGCTGCTGGAGGAAGCCGATGTGATTATTTACGCCGGTTCTCTGGTAAATCCCCAGCTTCTGGATTATAAAAAAGAGGGCTGCGCGGTATATGACAGCGCGAAAATGACGCTGGAGGAAGTGATCGACGAGATGGTGAAAGCGGAGGAAGCCGGAAAGACGACGGTCCGTCTTCATACCGGAGACCCCTGTCTGTACGGGGCGATCCGGGAACAGATGGACATCCTGGATGAGAAGCACATTGCCTATGATGTCTGCCCCGGCGTCAGCTCTTTCAGCGGCGCTGCCAGCGCGCTGAATCTGGAATATACCCTTCCCAACGTATCCCAGAGCGTGATTATCACCAGAATGGCGGGCCGGACACCGGTGCCGGAGCGGGAGGAGATCGCTTCTTTCGCGGCCCATCATGCCACGATGGTGATTTTCCTCAGCACCGGTATGCTGGAACAATTGTCACAGCGTCTGATGGAAGGCGGTTATGAGAAGGATACGCCGGCGGCCATCGTATATAAGGCCACCTGGCCCGATCAGAAAACCGTGGTGTGTACGGTGGAGACGCTGGCACAGTCCGCAGAGGACAACGATATTAAGAAAACGGCGTTGATTATCGTGGGGGATATCGTGTCTCACAGCAATTACGACCGGTCGCTGCTGTATCATCCGGGATTTACCACAGAGTTCCGGCAGGCGACCCAGGAGAGCATTTAGGTAAAAGAAATGAAACTGTCGCTGATTAGCTTTACCCGGCAGGGGGGCCTGCTCTGCCAGACGCTGTTTTACGGCTTTCTGCGGGAAGGGCATGACTGTGAGGCCTTCTGTATGCCGAAATATGCCGAAGAATGCGGACTTGTGCCTTTGGAGGAATCGCTGGGAGAATGGTGCGGCAGCAGGTTCTCTCAGGCGGACGCCCTTGTGTTTGTCGGGGCCTGCGGCATTGCCGTCCGGGGCATCGCTCCTTTTGTGCGGGACAAGCGGAAGGACCCGGCGGTGGCTGTGGTGGATGAGAAAGCCGGTTTTGTCATTTCCCTGCTGTCCGGCCATATCGGCGGCGCCAATGAACTGACTTTGAAAATCGCCGAACTGACGGGAGCACAGCCGGTAGTGACGACCGCCACGGATGTAAACGGCCTGTTTGCCGTGGACGTGTTTGCCAGACAGAACGGCATGGTTATTGAACATATGGCTTATGCCAAAAAGGTATCGGCGGCGCTGCTGGACGGGGAGCCGGTAGGGTTTGATTCGGATTTTCCTGTGAAGGGGCAGATTCCGCCGGAGCTGGCGGGAACCGTGGAAACAGGAACCGGAGCAGAGGAGGGGACAGCGATCAAACATCCGCCGGCTTCGGGCATCGCCGTAACCTTACATGAAACGGCGTCCCCCTGGCCGCTGACCCTGCGTCTGTACCCCCGGATTGTGGTAATCGGCATCGGCTGCCGAAAAGACACGCCGGCGGAGCGTATTGAGGAAAGGGCGCTGGAGGCGCTGAACCGGCATCATATTCCGGTCTGCTGCGTCTGTCAGGCGGCCAGTATCGACTTAAAAAAAGAAGAACCGGGAATTCTGGCCTTCTGCCGGAAATACGGTATCCCTTACCGGACCTATTCCGGAGAAGAACTGAAAGGGGTTCGGGGGGACTTTTCCCCTTCTGCCTTTGTGGCCTCCGTCACCGGCGTGGACAATGTGTGCGAGCGGGCGGCGGTGCTGGCTTCGGGACAGGGAACACTGATACAGAACAAATATGCCGGGGACGGCGTGACCATTGCCCTGGCGGTGAAGAAATGGAGTGTGCGGTTTGAATAAAATATATATTGTGGGCATCGGCCCCGGAGAGTATGAGCAGATGACGATTAAGGCGGCCGAAGTGTTAAAGGGCTGCGATACCATTATCGGTTATACGGTGTATGTGAATCTGGTGAAGGAGCATTTCGCGGACAAGGAGTTTTTGACGACTCCCATGACCAAAGAGGTGGACCGCTGCGTGCTGGCCTTTGAGGAAGCCATGAAAGGAAGGACCGTGGCCATGATCTGCAGCGGCGACGCGGGCGTGTACGGCATGACCGGTCTGATGTACGAGATCGGCGTGCGCTATCCCGAAGTGGAGCTGGAAACCATCACCGGCGTGACGGCCGCCATCGGCGGCGCCGGGGTGCTGGGCGCGCCGCTGATTCACGATTTCGCGGTAATCAGCTTAAGCGACCTTCTGACGCCCTGGGAGAAAATCGAGAAGCGTCTTCTGAACGCGGCGGAGGCGGATTTCTGTACGGTGCTCTACAATCCCTCCAGCAAAAAGCGGAAAGACTATTTACAGAAAGCCTGCGACCTGACCATGCAGTTTAAATCCCCTGAGACAGTGTGCGGCATCGTGGTGAATATCGGACGGGAAGGACAGGAGATGAAGGTGATGTCCTTAAAAGAACTGCGGGATACCCAGGTGGATATGTTTACCACCGTATTTATCGGCAATTCCCAGACAAAGGAGATCGGCGGGAAAATGGTGACGCCCAGAGGATACCGGCATGAATAAAGGGGAAAGGCCCCGCTTTCTTGTATTTGCCGGGACGGTGGAAGGGCGGACTCTGGCCGGGGAGCTGGCTTTGGCCGGGTGTCCGGTTACGATTTCCGTAGCCACGGAGTACGGGGAAAGGATCCTGGAGGAACAGCCGGGGCTGACCGTTCACGCAGGCAGGATGACGGCGGAGGAAATGGCTTCTTTTATGGAGGATATGAAGGAAAACGCCGGGGAAACGGGCGGCAGGCTCTGTCAGGTGGTGGACGCCACCCATCCTTACGCCGCCGCCGTGTCGGAGAATATCCGGGCGGCCTGCAAAACGGCCGGACTTCCCTGCCTGCGGCTTCTGCGGGAATCGGAACAGGCGGAGGGTCCGGAAGACTGTGTGTTCGTATCTTCCGCCGGGGAGGCGGCGGATTTTCTGAAAAATACGGAAGGAAATGTGCTGCTGACCACAGGAAGCAAGGAGCTGGCGGTTTTTACCGGGATTCCCGGCTATCAGACCAGGTTGTTTCCGCGGGTGCTGTCCACGGCGGAGTCGGTGCTGTCCTGTACAAAGCTGGGCTTTGAAGGGAAAAATCTGATCTGTATGCAGGGGCCTTTCAGCGAGGAGCTGAATACGGCTATGCTGAGACAGATTGACGCCGCCTGGATGGTGACGAAAGAGACGGGGAAAAGCGGCGGTTTTGGAGAAAAGCTGTCTGCCGCCAGAAAAGCCGGTGTGAAGGTGATTGTAATCGGGCGGCCCGTAAAAGAAGAAGGATACGGCCTCCGGGAGATCAGGAACATATTGGAAGAACGATATTCGCTGAAACTGGGAAAACAGGAGGAGCGTATCGGGGCCGAAAAAAATAGATGCGGCGGCGCCGGTCAAGACAAAGCGGCAGCCCTCCGGGAACCGGGGAAAACACAGATTACGCTGGCGGGAATCGGCATGGGCGCGTATCAGAATATGACCGTGGAAGTGGCGGAGGCGGTCCGGGAAGCGGATGCGGTTCTGGGCGCCTCCCGTATGGTGGAATTTGCCCGTACGCTGGGCAAGCCGGTCTACTGTGCCTATAAAGACGACGAGCTGAAAGCTTACATAGACGCCCATCCCGAATACCGGAAGGTGGTGATTCTGCTCTCCGGCGACATCGGTTTTTACAGCGGGGCGAAAAAGCTGCGTCAGCGTCTGACGGATGCGGCGTATCCGGTGCGGATGCTGTCCGGCATTTCCTCGGTGGTCTATTTCTGCGGAAAGCTGGGCACCTCCTGGGAGGATGTGAAGCTGTTAAGCCTGCACGGGAAAGAAGAAAATATCATCGGCGCAGTGGCGGGACATCAAAAGGTTTTTGCCCTGATCGGGGGGAAAGACGGCGTAAACCGGCTGTGCCGCCAGTTTATGGAGTACGGCCTGTCGGATATCCGGCTCCATGTGGGCGAACGCCTGTCCTATCCGGAGGAACGGATAACATCTGGAAAGCCCGCGGAACTGGAAGGAGAATCCTTCGACGGTCTCTGCGTGATTCTGGCGGAGAATCCCGATGCGGGGAAGCTGCCTGTCACCCACGGCCTGCCGGACGAACTGTTTCTCCGGGATAAGGTGCCCATGACCAAAAGCGAGGTCAGAAGCATTTCCCTGTCCAGGCTGCAGTTACGGCCGGATTCCGTGATCTATGACGTGGGGGCCGGCACCGGCTCCGTCTCCGTGGAGATGGCTTTGCAGGCAGCGGAGGGCATGGTATATGCCATTGAGAAAAACGAGACGGCGGCGGAACTGATTGAGAAAAACAAACGGGTGTTCCGTACGGCCAATATTCAGGTAATCAGAGGGCTGGCCCCGGAGGCTATGGAGGAGCTTCCCGTTCCCACACACGCTTTTATCGGCGGATCTTCCGGCAATCTGCGGGAGATTATGGACTGTCTGCTCCGGAAAAATCCCGAATGCCGGATCGTAATCAACACCATCGCCCTGGAATCCATCGCCGAGACGCTGGATTGTGTGAAAGCCCTTCCGGTGACGGAGGTGGAGATCGCCGGCGTCAGCGTGGCCAGGTCAAAGACACTGGGCAGATATCATATGATGATGGGGCAGAATCCGGTCTATATCATTTCCTGCAAAGGAGGAACGGCCCATGAAGATGCCTAGATTTCTTTTGGGGGCCGCCGCCAGCGGAAGCGGAAAAACCATGATTACCTGCGGGATTCTCCAGGCGCTGGTAAACCGGGGGCTTAAAGTGTCTTCGTTTAAATGCGGGCCGGACTATATCGATCCCATGTTTCATACCACGGTGATCGGCACCCGGTCAAGGAATCTGGATACGTTTTTCACCGGGGAAAATCTGACCAATTACCTGTTCGCGAAAAATGCTTCCGGCACGGATATTTCCGTGATGGAAGGGGTCATGGGCTATTATGACGGCCTGGGCGGCATTTCCGCCGAGGCCAGCGCCTACGACCTGGCCAGAGTGACCAAAACCCCTGCCGTGCTGATCGTCAATACCAAGGGCATGAGCCTGTCGGTGCTGGCTCAGATCAAGGGATTTCTGGAATATCGGGAGGACAGCCAGATTCAGGGCGTGATTCTGAATCAGATCTCCCCGATGATTTATCAGGAGGTTCGCCGGTTAATCGAAGAACAGCTTCCGGTAACGGTGTACGGCTATGTGCCGGTGATCAGAGACTTTGTGCTGGAAAGCAGGCATCTGGGGCTGGTAATGCCGGAGGAAGTGGAAGGTCTGAGCCGGAAGGTGAAAGGGCTGGCCTCCGTGATGGAGGAAACCATTGATCTGGACGGCCTGATCCGGCTGGCGCGGACGGCGCCGGAGCCGGTATATACGAAGCCGGAAATACCAGGGGTATCTGACACTGACCGGGAACCGCGGACAGATCAGGCGTCTTGTGAAAAAGCGGCGGTTACGGTCGCCGTGGCCAGGGACAGCGCTTTTTGTTTTTATTATCAGGACAATCTGGATTTGCTTGCGCAGATGGGGGCGGAGCTTGTGGAGTTCTCTCCCATAAAGGACAGCCGTCTGCCGGAAAATGCCGACGGCCTGCTTCTGGGCGGCGGCTATCCCGAATTGTTTGCCAGAGAGCTGAGTGAAAATACTTCCATGCTGGAAAGCATCCGGCAGGCGGTCGGCCGGGGAATGCCGGTGATGGCGGAATGCGGCGGATTTATGTATCTTCATAAACGGATGGAAGGCATGGACGGCGTCAGCTATCCCATGGCGGGGGTGATCGACGCGGAAGCATATCGGACGGAGAAGCTGGGACGGTTCGGATATATAGAGCTGACTGCTGTTGAAAATCAGATGGCAGGAGCGGCGGGAGAGACTGTGCGGGGCCATGAGTTCCACTATTTTGACAGTACGGACTGCGGCAGCAGTTTCCTGGCCGGAAAACCGCTGCGGAAAAGGAGCTGGAATTGTATTCATGGAACAGATACGATGACAGTGGGATTTCCTCACCTTTATTATTATTCGAATATACATGTGCCGCTGCGGTTTATCCGAAAATGCGGGGCATACGGAAAAAATAACAACAGAGGAACAAAAACATGATGAACTTGAAACAGGCTTTGGAAGCCATCAGGCCTTTGGATGAGCAGGCAATCCTTCTCTGCAAAGAGCGGTGGGACAGTATCGGGAAGCCGCTGTACAGTCTGGGCAAGCTGGAGACGGAGACAGCCCGGATTGCGGGGATGTTCGGTACCGGCGATGTCAGGCTGGATAAAAAAGCGCTGGTGATTATGTGCGCCGACCACGGCGTACTGGAAGAAGGGGTCAGCCAGTCGCCGGTGGAGGTAACGGCTATTGTGGCGGAAAATTTCATGACCATGGAGGCCAGCGCCAGCATTATGGCCCGGCGGGCCGGCGTGGACGTGTTTCCCGTGGATATCGGCGTGGCTCAGGATACGAAGATTATCAACCGGAAGATTGCCTATGGCACCAATAACATGGCAAAGGGCTGTGCCATGACCAGGGAGCAGGCCGTAAAAGGAATCGAAGTGGGCATTCAGATGGTGGAGGAGCTGAAACAGAAAGGCTATCGGATCATCTGTACCGGAGAGATGGGCGTGGGCAATACCACGGCCACCAGCGCCATGGCCGCCGTGATGTTAAACGAGTCGGCGGAGACGGTGACGGGCAGAGGCTCCGGCCTGACGGACCAGGGGCTGGAGAAAAAGATTCAGGTCATTAAAAAAGTGCTGGATTTTCACAATGGCAGTATGGACAAAGAGGACCCGATTGATATTCTCAGCCATGTGGGAGGATATGAGATCGCCGGAATGGCCGGCCTGTATATCGGCGGAGCGGCCTGCGGCCTGCCCGTGGTGGTGGACGGTGTGATTTCGGCGGTGGCCGCCCTTACGGCCGTGCGGATTGATCCGCGGGTGAAGGACTATATCATGCCTTCCCATGTGTCGAAGGAGCCGGCGGGGCATTTGCTGCTGGAGGCCCTTGATATGACGCCCTTTCTCACCTGCGGCATGCATCTGGGAGAGGGCAGCGGCGGCCTGATGCTGATGCCGCTGTTTGATATGGCGCTGGCGGTGTATAACAGTATGGGAACTTTTGAGGATATCAATATTGATGCCTATGAGCCGTATCAGTAAAGATAGGAAGATGCAATTTTTAAAACAGGTAAAATACGGGAAACAGGATTGACTATCAATGAGACAGGGCTTATAATAGATTCGATACATAAGAATCACATTTTTCGGGAGATATGCAGGGAGTAAAACAGCAGTGCCAGACCTGTTCCCGAAAAACGTAGAAAGGATTTGTTGATACCATGAAAAAACTTTTATCATTTGTCCTCATGGCAGCTCTGGTGCTGAGCATTACTGCCTGCGGCAAAAAGGCGGAGGTGAGCGAAACGCTTGCTTCGGAAGCTCCCTCCACGGAGGAATCCACACAGGAAAGTTCCACCGCCCCGGAGACTGCTTCTGTCTCGGAGACCACATCTGTTCCGGAGACCACCTCTGTCCCGGAGACTACATCCGCCCCGGAACCCTCTTACCGGCTGAACGAAGCATCGGCTTTCCGCGGAGGAATGGCCTATGTCGCCTTTTATGACGAAACCGCCCAGAAGAGCTACTGCGGAGTCATCGACACCAAGGGAACGCTTCAGGCCTACTTTGAGGGCAGCGCTAACTATAATGACCAAAGCAATAACGGTTATTTGAGCATCCGGAAGGACAAGAATTACTATGTGATCGCTCCGGACGGGAATGTTACCACCTATGAGACAACGGAGGACAGCAAAGTTTATGAAGTTTATGACAGCTATGTGATCCTCCAGGAGCACAAGGCCGGTTTCAGTGAAGTGGAGTGGATCTACCATATCTATGACGGCTCCGGTAAGGAGTTGACTTCCTATTCCGCCGGAGAACGGGAGATTTCTTCAATATTCTATGCGGGAGAGGGGATATTCCTCTTTAGGCCCAGTAGCCGCGAATTAACCGAGGAGCAGAAAACCGAACAGGCGTCCTATGGATATTCCCAGGAGTACTGGGATGTTTATTTTGCCCAGTCCGATACCTGGCTGAAAGATCAGCTTATTACAAACGGCAACTATGCGTTCGAAAAATATTCCTGCAAGGACGGCGTGTTTATGTTCCGGGGATCCTCACAGGAGGGCAGCAACAACACCCACAAGGGCGAGTTTACCTATGCGGATGCCAAAGGCGAGGTCAAAACTTTTACTGTGCCGGAAGAGATCGGCCAGAGGCCTTATTTTATCAGTCATAAGAACGGCGCTATGCTTTTTGCTGACACCGACAATAATTTCAAAAGCATTTACCGCTATGATGTGGCGGATGACAAATGGACCAGTTACGAAGGAGAGTATGTCGAAAATATGGAAAGACCATCTTCTTATCCTTTTCCTGGAGTGGACGGAAAAACCGCCGCTATCCGTTTGAAGGGTGCGGATAACAAGGCTTACACCATGATTCTGGATGAGAATATGAAGGATGTCCTGGATTCGCCCATTTTCGGCTATCCCGTTGCCATGGAGGACGGCGTGCTGTATCTGGGGGATCCGGATAATAGCTCCGTTATCTACTGCTATGACCTGAAAGGAAAGAAGCTGGCGGAAATCTCTGCGGATACTTCCCGAAACTGGTATGAGGACGGGATCATCCTCGACAAGGAGAAACAGTTCCTGAAAACCGATGGTACCCCCGCCTTTGAGATCGACTACTCCAAAGGCAAGCTGGTTACCTTGCCCGAATAAAGAAAAGAGGCTCTTGTCGCAAAAGGTTCCGGGATTTAAAAGCCCCTGCGATCTGTAATCTGTACAGACCGCAGGGGCTTTTTTCATTCCCTATGCTTGGCTCAGGGCCTGTTTTGGAGTTTTTTGCCGACGCTTATTTACATCTTCGACAGGGTGTCCAGGAACATATTCCGGATTGCGTCTTCCGGGAACCGTCCCAGCTCTCCGAGCCGGGATCTGGGGATGAAACCTCCGCCCATCGTGGCGTGGCCGCCTCCATTGCCGATGTCCTGCAATGTCCGGTGAAGAATCTCCCCGGCGTTGACCTTCGGGTCCTCGGAGCGGACTGACAGCTTTACCCCGTCTTCCCGGAAGGAGAACACAACCGCTACCTCTACCTCGATCAGGGACAGAATGAAATCTGACAGGATCGCGATCAGGGCGTCCGGACAGGAAAAGGAAATACAGGAAAAGCCGACTTTATCATAAATCTGGATACTTTCAATGGCTTCCCCGTAAGCTTTCAGGTCGGCAAATTCCATGTTGTTCCGTTCCAAAGCGGCCAGCTTTTCCTGATCGCAGTAAGGGAACAGAAACCCGAACATTCGAATGTCCAGCTCCGTGACCCCCCGGGTAAATTGCAGGGTGTCCATTTTCAGCCCGTAAAGCAGCGCGGTGGCCACATCTTTCCCCGGCGTCTTTCCCAGCAGGGCGTAATACTCTGCAATGAGAGTGGCGCAGGCTCCGGTAATGCGGACATCCTGATACCGGTATTCGATGGGAATAAAGGTAGGGTGATGGTCGATACAGGCGACCTCGTCCCCCACAAAATCTGTTACGTTTCCCGCGTGCTTTTGGGTATCCACACAGATAATCGGATCAGTCTCCTTCATATCCGCGATAAGGCTCTCATAAGGAAACAGTTGAATCTGAAAGGTGTCCAGCATTTTGGACGAGCTCAGCTTGTCAATTCGTCCGTCATAACAGAGGATGGATGTTATGCCGTATTCCTCCAACAGTTTCTGCAGGCCAAAGGCGGTGGCGATGGCGTCCGGATCCGGAAAATTGTGGGTTTGGATGTAAACGGAATGGCCTTGACACAGCTCGATGAGATCGGTTATTTTGCTCATAGCTTGGGTTTCCTCCTAAATGGTTTGATTAGATTTACCGGGAGGTGACGCCGGAAAGCTCCAGGACATCGGCAAAAGCCCGGCACTCCGTTTCGGAGATGGATCTATCATTGTCCAGGTTGACAATCTGAGAGAATACGCGGCCGAAATCCCGGTACGCGGCCATTTCCTCCTCCGTCTGCTCCGGGTTCCAGGGCTGGGCCGATTCACCGCAGAGTCCTGTTAAAAATTCCGGGGTCACGTTGTCCTTCCGGTCCATGGCGTAATCGTAGGCGTTCCGGAATCTGGTCTGCATACACAAAAGAGCAAAGAGAGCAAGCCGCTTGTACCGGCTGGCGTACACATCCTCCCCGGTCAGATCCTGCAGCAGTTGGAAGGAGACAAAAAGCCGGTCGATGGCTTCGGTATCCTTGCCCACGGAGCACTGGATCAGGGCTGCATAAAGCTCCGGTTCCTCCTCGTCTTCGGTCCGGATGCCAAGGTTCTCTATCTTGTTATTTATGTAATTTTGCATATCGTAGCCGGATGCCGAGAAGCGGAAGGTCATTTGGAAGAGCTGGTCAAAAAAGCTCTTTGCTTTGCTTTCGCCGTAAAGCTCCCTGGCTCCGCTTAAAATATCGGCGTAGTCGGCGGCGATGATGAATACGCAGCCTCTGCAGCCAAAGAAGTCCCTGGCGGCGTCCAAAAGCTCCACTGCCCGCCGGGAAGGCAGCTGGTTCAGGCCGTCGACGAACAGCACTACCTTTTCGCCCCGCTCCTCAAGCTGTTTGGAGAAGCATTTTACCAGCTCCTCCGGGGAATCCGCCGAATTTCGGTTGAGGAAGCCTCCCACCACATCCTTGCCGATGGAGCTGTCCCCGGCGACGGTTCCGCTGACAAAGGCGGCCAGATTGGTGAGCAGGGCTTCGGTCTGCTTTGCGGAACCGTTCTCGTTGGCGAGCAGACTCAGCAGCTTTTTCCCGATCAGAACCGTCTGATCTTCAACAGAGCCTCCCTGGGGCAACTGCCGGGCGTTGAGCCACAGCAGATTATTTCCATAGCTTGTCCGCAGCCGGTCGAACAGCATTTTCAGCATACTGTTTCCTCCGCTGACCCGGTTCCCCTGAAAGGCGATGGTCATGGGGGTGGTGCAGTTGCTGATAAACCGGGAAATCCCTTCGATATATTTGGCAATTCCCAAATCGTCCTGCTGAAAGGAGGCAAGGGTTTCTTCTGTTCTTTCGGAGAGGATTTCTGTCTCCGGAGAAGATAACGCCAGCTCCGGGACAGGCAGTGCGGACTCCGGAACAGGAACTTCTGCCTCCGGAATGGCCGGCGGGACAGGCGCGATCAATTCACATTCCGGACAGTGGCTCCCCAAATAATCGGAAAGGTCAGTCCAGTCCGCCAGGTACTGGGGGAACTTCTTGTTTGACCGGTTCATGCCCATGGGGAAGATTCCGAACCAGACGTTTTGCGTCAGAACGTCCGTCTCTCCCTGGAGGGTCAGAACCACGCCGGCGCTGCTGATCCGTTCCTCTGCCTCGGCAGCGGTCTGGCGTCCTGCCGCTTTTGCCGCGCTTTTAAACAGGGTGATGCCGCCGGATACCATGCTGCCCAGAGTGGTCAGCTCCGTGTTTTCGGTCCACGCGCACCGGATCAGGGTGTCTGTGGGCCATTCATCGGTGATCTCACAGCCGTTCTGCCGGAGAATGTGGAAAACGCCCCGCTGGTCGTTGAATTCAATCCGCTCATCAGTTCCGAAAGCCACGTCAAAGCCAACGGTTCTGGCTGAGACATAAGGCTCAATGGCGTTGTTGACAAAGGCCAGAACCTCCCTGGCGATTGCTCCATCAATTAAAAGAAGTTTTGTTGTTCCGTCAACGAGGGCAAGCTCCAGGTTTACGCCGGACAGGCCGGCGGCCCGGACCGTCTCAAAAAAGACCGTAAACACCGTCTCTCCCCCCCGGTTCTTATATTCCACCCGGTCCGCCAGGATGTCGACGGTCCCGCCATCCGAACTGTCGGAAGAAAAATAGATACCCTGGGACAGAAGCGCTTCTTTCCGCCGGGCGAGATAAGGTGCGACGGATTCGGTGACGAAGGTGAGCACTTCATCCCGCAGCTCTTTGCTGACGGCAAAGGATTTAACGGTGCCGCCGAACAGCGTAAAATCCAGCGTTCCCGCAGACGCGCTTACCGATTTGACATTCTCGTAGGAGATCATCTCGTTTTTTCCGGATTTGGCCCGAAACTCCGCCTGATTGCAGGACAGGTTCAGCACCCCGTCATTCAAAAGCCCCTGACTGCTGGGAAAAGAGTAGCGCACCCCTTCGGACAAAAGACGTTCCTGTCTGCTGGCAAGATAGGGCCGGACGGCCTGTTCGATGTACAGAAACGCCTCGTGGACGCATTTTCTGTCCGCAGGGCAGGTTTCCGTGTGCCCATCCTCGGTAATGAAGTCGATGGAATCCAGTCTCCCCTTTTTTACCGACACCAGGCCGGCGTAGTTGAAAACGGCTTTCTGGACACTGCTGGTGACAAATTCCGTTCTGTCCCGGTAGACAAAAAGCTTTCCCGACGGCCGAAGCGCCCGTTTGACATCGGTCTGGTAGATCGGCGTCTCCGGTCCGGAATCCTGCCGTGCAATCTTTTCGCCGCAAAACGGACAGAACGCGGCCCCCTCTATGATTTCATTCTTACAATTCATACATACCATAACTGAAAAAAACCTCCTCATTTGTGCATATTCAAGTGTATCACAGGAAGGGCAGGATTTCAATATGCCTCTTGAAGAATAGGCTCCGGTGAAAGGAAATGAGCAGCAGCCGGGAGCCTCAGCTTTTCCCGGAAAAAATCCGACCGGAATTGACTTTTGCCGCCAGAATAGGTATAATACACAGGAGAAAAGAATCATTGACAGGGAAACAGGTGAGAATCCTGTGCAGTGCCGCTGCTGTATATAGAAGAGTCTGATATCAGAGGCCACTGGCGCATTTGTGCCGGGAAGGCGTATCAGGCGGTGACGCTTAAGCCAGAAGACCTGAAAATGCCCATGAGGGTTACGCGCCATGGCCCGGGCAGTGCGGGGTGGATTCACAGGTGATCCGCCGGTTTGAAAGCATGTTGATTGTGGCATGCTTTTTTGTATCACAAGAAAAATAAAATTTAAAGGCGGTTTACGATGATTGCATTAATTACCGGAGGAAGCGGCAGCGGCAAGTCGGCTTATGCGGAGGAGCTTTGCGTATCCTGGCATAAAAGCAGCCGGCCCATGATTTATATTGCCACCATGTATCCTTTTGACGAGGAAAGCTACCGGCGGATTGCGAGACACCGCAAGATGCGGAAAAATAAAAATTTTGATACGGTGGAGTGCTTCACCGGGCTGAAAAATGCGGAACTGCCGGAGAAAACCACGGTGCTGCTTGAATGCATGTCCAATCTGGTGACAAACGAAATGTTCCAGGAGGGCGGCGCCGGGGAGCGGACGGTGGAAGCCATTATGGAAGGAATAGACCGGCTTGCAAAGCAGGCGGAAAACCTGGTGGTCGTAACCAACGAGCTGTTTTCCGACGGCATCGAATACAGCCCGGAAACTACCTGCTATCTGGAATATCTGGGTGAGATCAACCGCCGTCTGGGACGGGCCGCCGACGTGGTGTGTGAGGTGGTATACGGGATACCCGTATTTCATAAAAAATAAGAAAGATGTTTTATGGGGAAAAGGAATATATGAAAACTTTACTGAACGCGATGGTGATTTCTTTTGCCATGTATTCTAAGATTCCCATGCCCAGGGTGGAGTGGAGCAAAGAGAACATGAAATACTCCATGTGTTTTTTCCCCGCCGTGGGTATGGTGATCGGCGCGCTGGTGACGGCCTGGGGGCTGGTTGGCGCCCGGGCGGTGATGTCCCCGGCTTTTTATACGGCCGTTATGATACTGATACCGGTATTCGTTACCGGCGGACTGCATCTGGACGGTCTTCTGGATACGGCCGACGCCATGAGTTCTTATCAGTCCAGGGAGCGGCGGCTGGAGATTCTGAAAGATTCCAATTCCGGCGCTTTCGCCGTGATCACCTGCGTCTGCTATTTTATTCTGGATTACGGCGTGTGGACGGAAGTGAAGGGCGAGGCGCTTCTGGTGCTTTCTCTGGGATTTGTGCTTTCCCGTTCTTTAAGCGGCCTCTCCGTGGTAAGCTTCCGGTGCGCCAGAAATACGGGACTTGCGGTGGCTTTTGCGGAGCCGGCACAGAAAAAGACGGTACAGGCGGTGATGGCGGTTCATATCGCGGCGGTGGCCCTACTGATGTGTCTGATTTCCGTGCCGCTGGCGGCGGCGGCTCTGGCGGCGGCGGCCTGTGTGTTCGGATATTACCGTTATATGTCCTACACCCATTTCGGCGGCATTACCGGGGATCTGGCAGGCTTTTTTTTGCAGGTGTGTGAGCTGGGAATGGCGTTGGCGGTGGCGGCCGTGGGGCTGATTCTGGGATAAAAAAGTAGTGTCAAGTGGCGTATGAAAAACAGCAGGGGAGCTGCGGAACTAAATTAAAGGTGGAAACATATGATATTGGTAATCGGCGGTGCTTTTCAGGGCAAACTGGAATATGTAAGAAAAACCTTCAAAGGGGGCACAGGCCCCGTGGCGGAGGGAGAGAGCTGTACGCCGGAGGAGGTCCGGCAGGCGTCAGTGGTGAACCATTTTCATCTGCTGGTGAAACGGCTGGTGGAGCAGGGGGAGGACCCCCATGAGGCGGCGAGGAAAATGCTGGAAATCAATCCGGATCTGATTATTATCAGCAATGAGCTGGGCTGCGGCGTGGTGCCGGTGACGCCTTTCGACCGGGCTTACCGGGAGGCGGCGGGAAGGGTCTGCTGTGAGCTGGCGGCTCGGGCCGCGGAGGTTCACCGGGTAGTGTGCGGGCTGGGACAGGTAATCAAGGCCGGAGGAAATTCATGATGTTAAAGCTGGCGCTGATCCGCCATGGAAAGACCTTCGGGAATACACAGGGACGCTATATCGGAACGACGGATGAGCCGCTGTGTCAGGAGGGGATCGACGCCCTGCGGGAAAAGGCGGCGGAATATCCGGCGGCAGAGCTGGTGTTTGCCAGTCCCATGAAGCGGTGTATCCAGACTGCGGAGGTGCTGTATCCGGGGATGGAGCCTTATAGACTGCCGGATTTCCGGGAATGCGATTTCGGCGAGTTTGAGAATAAAAATTATCAGGAACTGTCAGGGAATCCGGCATATCAGGCCTGGATTGACAGCGGCGGGACGCTGGCTTTTCCCCGGGGTGAGAGCAGGGACCAGGTGGCGGAGCGGACCGTCAGGGCTTTCCGGAAGATGCTGGAGGTTTGCCGGGCGCGCCAGGTGGAACAGGCGGCGCTGGTGGCCCACGGCGGCACGATTATGACGATTATGGAACAGTTTGCCAGACCCAGAAGAGACTATTTTGACTGGCAGGTAAAAAACGGGTGCGGATTTTTTACGGAGGTAAGAAGGGAAGCAGGGGCGGAGTGGAAACGGGAAGCAAGGACAGGGACAGAGGTAAAAGAAGAATATGAAAGTATCACTATTGGCGTTATTGCTGGGATTTCTCCTTGACCTGGCGGTGGGGGACCCCCATTGGATGTGGCATCCGATCAGGGCCATAGGAGGACTGATTCAGTGGTGGGAGAATATTCTGCGGAAAATATTTCCCAGGACAAAAGCAGGAGAACAGGCGGGCGGCGTGATTCTGGTGGTTATGGTAACGGGAATGACCACGGCCGCGGCCATCGGCATCCTGGCTGCGGTGCAGTGGGTGGGCTGGTGGCTTCGTCTGGTGGTGGAAACCATGATGTGCTATCAGATTCTGGCCACCAGGGCGCTGAAAGATGAGAGCATGAAGGTGTATGACGCTCTGAAAACCGGCGATATAAGCGCGGGCCGGTATGCCGTGTCCATGATTGTGGGCCGGGATACGGACCGGCTGGATGCGGAGGGCGTCACAAAGGCGGCGGTGGAGACGGTGGCGGAAAATACCTCCGACGGCATCATTGCCCCCATGCTGTATATGCTGATCGGCGGCGCCGCCCTGGGATTTTTCTATAAAGCCGTGAATACCATGGATTCCATGGTAGGCTACAAAAATGACAAATATCTGTATTTCGGCCGGGCGGCGGCGCTGTTTGACGACGTGCTGAATTATATACCCGCCAGGGTATCCGCTTATATGATGATTCTGGCATCCTATCTCTGTGATCTGGACGGAAAAAAGGCCTATGAGATTTATAAAAGAGACCGGTACAACCATGCCAGTCCCAACTCCGCTCATACGGAAGCGGTGATGGCCGGAGCGCTGCATGTGCAGTTGGCCGGCGACGCATGGTATTTCGGCGTTTTACATGAGAAGAAAACAATCGGCGACCCGGACCGGGCGGTGGTCTGCGAAGACATCCCTCTGGCGAACCGTCTGTTATATATGACGGCAGTGATTTCTCTTCTGATTTTCGGAAGCGTGAAAGGGCTGCTGTTGCTGTTGATTTGAAAATAAAATAAAAGGGTTTGGGGTTTTGAACGGCAGAACTGCCCGAATGGCCGAAGACCCGAAAGGAATATGACGATGCAAAAGCATGGAGGAGATATCTACCAGAGGGAATACCGTCTGGATTTCAGCGTAAATGTGAATCCGCTGGGAACGCCCGGCCGGGTGATAGAGGCGGCCTGCGAGGGCATCCGCCACAGTGACCGGTATCCGGATGTGGAATGCAGGAAGCTTCGAGCAAAGCTGGCGCAGGCGGAAGGGGTCTGCGGCGAACGGATTGTCTTTGGCAACGGGGCGGCGGACCTGATCTTTGCCCTGGCTCTGGCGAAGCATCCGAGGAACGTACTGCTTCCCGCCCCTACCTTCGCGGAATATGAACAGGCCGTGCGGATGGCCGGAGGGCAGGTTATCTATTATGAGCTGTCAGAGGCGGAGGGATTTCTGCTGGATGAGCGGATAATCGAACATATTTCCCCGGATGTGGACATGCTGTTTCTGTGCAATCCCAACAACCCTACGGGCCTGCCGCTGAAAAAGGAGCTGGTGTTCCGGATACTGGAGCGGTGCGCCGCCTGCGGCACGATGCTGGTGGTGGACGAATGTTTTAACGAATTTCTGGATGTGCCAGAGGCGTATTCCGTGAAAGAATATATAGACCGGTATCCGGGGCTGTTTATTTTGAAAGCGTTTACCAAAGTTTACGCCATGGCCGGGCTGCGGCTGGGCTACGGATTTTCCTCCGATCAGGCGCTGCTTGCCCGGATGGGAGAGATGCGCCAGCCCTGGAGTGTGTCCATTCCGGCCCAGTATGCGGGCGTGGCGGCCCTTGACGAGACGGATTATGTCAGCCGGTGTAAGGCCATGCTGGCGGGAGAGCGGGACGCTCTGAAAGCCGGACTTCGGAAAATGGGCTTTACCGTCTATGATTCTCAGGCGAATTATATCTTTTTCCGGGCATGGCCGGGGCTGCATCAGGCGATGGCAGAGCAGGGCATTCTGATCCGGGACTGCGGCAATTATGTGGGACTTTCGGAAGGGTATTTCCGCATAGCGGTTAAGACCCGTGAAGAAAATACAGAGCTGATTCATACCATGGAGGAGGTTGTGAAAAAATGGCAAAGGCAATCATGATTCAGGGAACGATGTCAAACGCCGGAAAGAGTCTTCTGTGTGCCGGACTGTGCCGGATTTTCAGACAGGACGGCTACCGGGTGGCTCCGTTCAAAGCCCAGAATATGGCGCTGAACTCTTTTATCACCGAGGAAGGGCTGGAAATGGGCCGGGCACAGGTGATGCAGGCCGAAGCGGCGGGAATCAAACCGTCGGTTCTGATGAACCCCATCCTGTTAAAGCCCACCAATGACACCGGCTCCCAGGTGATTGTAAACGGAGAGGTGCGGGGCAATATGAGCGCACGGGAGTATTTTGCCTATAAGCCCAGGCTGGTAGAGGACGTGATGAAAGCTTACAATCAGCTTGCCGAGGAAAATGATATTATCGTCATCGAGGGGGCCGGCAGTCCGGTGGAAATCAATCTGAAAGCGGAGGACGGCTTTGTAAATATGGGCATGGCGAAGCTGGCCAAGGCGCCGGTGCTTCTGGTGGGAGATATCGACCGCGGCGGCGTCTTTGCCCAGTTGATCGGCACGGCCATGCTGCTGGACGAGGATGAGAAGCCTTATCTGAAAGGGCTGATTATCAATAAATTCCGGGGGGATAAAACCATACTGGACCCCGGTATTCCCATGCTGGAGGAAAGAAGCGGCGTTCCGGTGGTGGGCGTGGCCCCTTATCTGAATATCGAAGTGGAGGATGAGGACAGCCTGACAGAGCGGTTTTCCGGCAGCCAGGAAGTGGGAATGATCGACATCGCGGTGATCCGGATTCCGAGGATTTCCAATTTCACGGATTTTAATCCGTTTGAGAGTATGGAAGGGGTGTCCCTCCGGTATGTGCGCCATGTGTCGGAGCTGAAAAATCCGGATATGATTATCCTGCCCGGCACGAAGAATACCATGGAGGACCTGCTCTGGATGCGGCAGAACGGCATGGAGACGGCGGTTCTGAAAGCGGCGGCACAGGGGAAGATTATTTTCGGCGTCTGCGGCGGTTATCAGATGCTGGGAGATACGTTGAGCGATCCTCTGGGCGTGGAGGCCGGCGGCACCATCAGCGGCATGGGGCTGATTCCCATGGATACCGTGTTTGAGGAAGGAAAGACCCGTACCCGGATAACGGGAACCTTCGGGCAGGTGGGCGGCCCTTTAAGGGAGCTTTCCGGCGAATACCTGGAGGGGTATGAAATCCATATGGGGACCACCACGCTGAAAGAGGGCGCAAAACCAATGACCTCCATCAAGGATTTTGTGGCCAAATCCGGGCAGACGGCAGACGGCGCCCAGGCGGCCAATGTGTACGGTACTTATGTCCACGGCGTCTTTGATAAAGAGGGCGTGGCAAAAGCGGTGATCACGGCCATTGCCAGAGAAAAAGGCATTGACGCCTCGGAGATTACGGGAGTGGATTTCCAGGCCTTTAAGGAAACCCAGTATGATATTCTGGCGGCTTCGCTGCGGGAGCATTTTGATATGGAGCAGATTTACCGGATTCTGGAGGAAGGGATGCCGGAGTAGATAAGAAGGGGAGCTGCGGAACTAAAATAACAGCAACGGACCGGACAAGCCCCGGAAGGATTTATGGACGCTTGCGGCCAGAAATTCTTCCAGAATAAGGGGGCTTGGGAGGGGAGATGCGGAACTGAAATAACAGCAACGGACCGGACAAGCCCCGGAAGGATTTATGGACGCTTGCGGCC
>CAOKOL010000020.1 GCA_948470335.1 uncultured Lachnospiraceae bacterium
TAGGCAATATGCGGCCTATAGAGACTTTTTCTGCTATATAGCTGTTAAACGCCCGAGTCTTACGCACTTGGCAAAAGTCTTACGCACTTTTTCCTATGAGTTGCTTTTTTTTCCATAATGTATTACAATGAATAAATATTTGTGAAAAATACGGGGAGAAGCCTTTGATGATAAGTTTTAACGTCCCGCCTGTGACGGGAAAGGAACTGGACTATATTGAACAGGCCGTGAAGCTGCGGAAAATCTGCGGCGACGGCGTGTTTACCAAGCGGTGCGGCAAATGGCTGGAGGAGCATACGGGCACGGCAAAGGCGCTGCTGACCACCTCCTGTACCCATGCCACGGAGATGGCGGCTCTGCTGGCCGAAATCGCGCCCGGTGACGAGGTGATTATGCCGTCTTATACCTTTGTGTCCACGGCCGATGCCTTTGTCCTGCGGGGGGCGGTTCCCGTTTTTGTAGATATCCGGCCGGATACGATGAATCTGGATGAGATGCTGATTGAGGCCGCGGTTACGGAGCGGACGAAAGCGATTGTGCCGGTACACTATGCGGGCGTAAGCTGTGAGATGGATACTATCTGTGAGATTGCCCGAAAGCACCGTCTGCTGGTGATCGAGGATGCGGCTCAGGGGATGATGGCTTCTTATAAAGGGAAGCCGCTGGGAACCATCGGCGATTTCGGCTGCTACAGCTTTCATGAGACGAAAAATTACAGCATGGGAGAGGGCGGCGCGCTGCTGATCCGGGATCCGAAACAAATCGAGCAGGCAGAGATTATCCGGGAGAAGGGGACGAACCGCAGCAAGTTTTTCCGGGGACAGATTGATAAATATACCTGGGTGGATGCCGGTTCTTCCTATCTGCCCAGCGAGCTGAACGCGGCTTATCTGTGGGCGCAACTGGAACTGGCCGACAAGATCAATGAATGGCGGATCAGGCGCTTTCACCAATATATGGAGCTGCTTGCGCCTCTGGAGGAAAAGGGGCTGCTTGCGTTGCCCCAGGTGCCGGAAGGCTGCGTGCATAACGGGCATATGTTTTATATCAAGGTAAAAGACATCGATCAGAGAAGCCTGCTGATCCGTTATCTGGACCAGCAGGGCGTAAATGCGGTATTTCATTATATTCCGCTGCATACGGCGCCGGCGGGAAAGAAATTCGGCCGTTTCCATGGGGAAGACCGGTATACCACGGCGGAGAGCGAGCGGCTTCTGCGGCTGCCCATGTATTATGGGCTGTTAGAGGAGCAGGTTTCCTATGTGGCGGAGATGCTCTATCATTTTTATAATGAAAAGATTTGACAGCCCGCATCTTGTATCGAAAGGGCTGCTGACGAAAATCCAGGGAGAAGACGATGAAAAAGGAATACGGAGGATATCTTCCCATCGAGCTGCCGAAGGGCACGCCTTATTATCACGGAGCCCATGTGATCCCTCTGAATGCGGGACGGTATGCAATCGTATATGCCATAAGGGAGGCGGGCTGGGAGCGGATCTGTCTGCCCTTTTATATCTGCGCTACGGTGGAAGAAGCAATCCGCAGAGAACTGCCGGATATCCGCATCCGCTATTATCATATTGATGAAAAGTTTCTTCCTGTCTCCGTGGATTTAGAGGAAAATGAAGGGATTCTGTGGGTGAATTATTTCGGCATTCAGCCGGAGGAAGTGATTGACCGGATTAACCGGGAGTTTTACGGTCGTCTGATTATCGATCACACCCAGTCTTTTTTTTCGGCTCCCCGCAAAGGTGCATACCAGGTCTACTCCTGCAGAAAATTTTTCGGCGTCTGCGACGGAAGCTATGTGATTCATGAAACTCTTTCCGAAAGGGAATTGCCTTCCTCCTGTTCCAGCCCTTACGGAGCGCATCTGCTCTATAGTCTGGAATACGGGACAGATTATTCCTATGGGCTGAATAAAGAGAATGAAGAGCGGCTGGGCCGGTGCGGCATGAGCGCCATGTCTCCGCTCACGGCGGCGATTCTCGGTGCCGTGGATTATTCCGGCGTGCGGCAGAAAAGAACCGGAAATATGGAAGTGCTTCACCGGATTCTAAAGCACTGGAATCAGCTTTTTATCAGGCAGCCGGTACCTGCCATGTCCTATCCGTTTCTCTGTGAAAAGGCAGGGCTGAGGGAAGAACTGGTGCGGCATAAAATTTATGTGCCGAAATTATGGGAGGAGACTGCACGGAACGGGCAGGCCAGTCCCTGGGAGAAATATTTGTCGGAGAATCTCTGTGTGCTTCCCATCGACCAGCGTTATACCGGGGAAGATATGAATGAGATCGGGAATCTGGTCACCCGGATTCTTAACAACCGTCAGTGATAATGTCAGGTGATTTATAAGAAACAGCAACGGACCGTACAGGCCCCGGAAGGGCCTGGGAGGGGAGTTGCGGAACTGAAAATATGAAAGGTCAGTTATGAAGCTTAGTTTTGTAATCCCTTGTTACAGGAGTGAAAATACGGTTGTCCATGTGCTTGAGGAAATTAAAGAGAAAATGACCGAACGACCGGATTACGCATATGAGGTGATTACGGTCAACGACAATTCTCCGGATCATGTGCTGGAAGTGCTTCGGGACTATGCTGCGTCCCACGATTTTTTAAAGGTGATAGATCTGACCAGGAATTTCGGGCAGCATGCCGCCATGATGGCCGGCTTATCTCAGACCTCAGGAGATCAGATTGTGTTTCTGGACGATGATTTCCAGTGTCCGGTGGACCGGCTGTGGGATCTGCTGGAGCCGCTGCGTCAGGGATATGACGTGGCATACGCCCAGTATGCCTTTGACGACCGCAAGGAGTCTTTTTTCCGCGTGCTGGGAAGCCGGCTGAATGACGCTATGATGTGTTCCCTTTTAGACAAGCCGAAAAACCTGCGCGTCACAAATTTTATTGCCCTGAAATCTTTTATCGCGGAGGAAATCCTTCAATATAAAAATCCTTATCCCTATATCGACGGACTATTGCTTCGTTCCACCCAGAATATCGCGGTGGTGCCTATGGAGGACAGGGAACGGTTAAACGGATCTTCGACCTATACCATATTTAAACTGTTTGCACTGTTTTTCAGCGGATTTACCGCATTTTCCATCAAACCGCTGCGCATTGCCACCATTGTGGGAACAGGAACTTCCGTGCTGGGATTTCTGTGGGGGATTATTATTATCATAAGGAAATTGCTGTATCCTTTGGAAATCGACGCAGGCTACAGCTCGATTATGGCCGTCATCCTGTTTATCGGCGGTATGATTATGATTATGTTGGGAATCTGCGGAGAATATATTGGAAGGATTTATATCAGTTTGAACAGCAGCCCTCAGTATGTGATCCGCAGCACGTATCACAGAGAGGCGCATGGCGGCTCCGGGACAACGGATCGGGACAGAGGAAAAGAAGAAAAAGAATCATAACGTAAAACAGGCGGCGGCCGGAAAAACGCCGGCTGACAGAGCTGATAAAAAGCTGCGAAACTGTTATAATAAATGGGAGGAAACAATGACAAAAACCAGGGAAAGGATGCTTTACGGGGCTGGCGGAGTCCTGATTGCGGTGCTTGCCTTTGTGCTGTTTTACCGAACGGCCATGGCAGACGTGGGCGACTTGATATTTCATGCCAGAACGGCAGACAGTCTGGGGCTTTTGCGCTCCATATCGGTGGGAGAATATATCGCCACCGTGGAATTTTCTCATATTCTGGGTTATCCCGGCTGGCATTTTGTCTGCAAGGGAATCGCCGAGATTCTGACCGGGCTTTTGCATCCGGGAACGGAAGATGCGCTGCATCGGATTCTGGCTGTTTCTGCCTCCGGAACCAATACGTTTTTTCTGATGATTACTTACGGACTGTATATCGCCTTTTTCCGGCATTTTTTTATGGGAAAAGAAGAAAAGAAAAATCTGCTGGCCGGAGCGGCTGCCTGCGCCATGGTTTTTGCCGGTCCTTTATATTGTAAGCTGGTAAACGACAACTATTACCTGGGCCAGGATTCCGTGGCCATCTGGCACAATCCTACTTATCTGGCAGTGGAGCCGCTGGCGCTTATCTGTTTCTTTCTGTATCTGAAAATGGCCGAGGAGGAGACGACGGACTGGCGGCGTTTTGCTCTGTTCGGGGGGCTTCTTTTAGTCAGCGGACTGTTCAAACCCAGCTTTTATCAGATGTTTATTCCCGGACTGGTGATTTTCTGTATTGTCAATACGCTGTATACCCGTTTCAGGGCTTTCCGCTTTTCTCTGTATACGGCCTTTTCCGTGATTCCCTCCGGTTTTTTTGCCCTGGTGCAGATGCATATATTAAGCGATGCGGACGCGAAAATAGACGAGGCCAACGGAATTGCCGTGGGCCTGTTCGAAGTGATCGGCTATTATTCCCCGCATCCCTGGTTGTCAACGGTGCTGACACTGACATTCCCTCTGGTAATGGTGCTGCTTTGCAGAAAGGAGCTTTTGAAAAATAAGATGCTGCTTCTGGCAGTCTGCGCGGTGTTGTCGGGGTTTCTTCAATATGCGTTGCTTTACAAAGAGGTGAACACCTATGCCGGGGATTTCGGCTGGGGATACAGTCTGTCTTTGGTATTGATTTTTACGGCTTGCCTGATACAATTGAACCGCTGTTTTTGCACATGGAAAAAACTGGGAGTGCTGTATGGAGCACTGGCTGTGTTTGGACTTCATGTGTTGTTCGGGTTGCTTTATTATAAGGAAGTGGCGCTGCACCTGAATCTGTATGGACCGCTGTGGTAGAGGGGACCGAAGGTGGAAACGATGTGCATCCGTATGAGAAAAAAACAGGTCGGAAGGGGCAAAGAAGGAAATGGCTGAAAAGCTTGTAATTATCGGGGCCGGCGATTTTCAGAATCCGCTGATCCTGAAAGCGAAGGAAAAAGGGTATGAGACCCATGTGTTTGCCTGGAAAGACGGGGCGGTCGGAGAGGAGACCGCAGACTATTTTTATCCGGTCAGCATTACGGAAAAAGAGAAAATACTGGAGATCTGCCGTGAAATCCGGCCGGCGGGCGTAACTTCCATCGGTTCTGATCTGGCGGTGGCAACGGTCAATTTTCTGGCGGAGCGGCTTGGCCTTCGGGGCAACGGACCGGAAAATACCAGGCTGTCCACCAATAAATATGAAATGCGCAGAGCCTTTGCCGAAAACGGAGATCCTTCCGTGGGCTATGTTCTTGTAACATGGCAGGAGGGAAACATTGTTTTTCCGGAAGGGGAAGCCGGAGCCAATGCTTTTGCCGGACTCTCTTTTCCGGTGATTGTGAAGCCGGTGGACCGGTCAGGAAGCCGGGGGATTACCCTGCTGTCAGGTCCGGAAGGGCTGGAACCGGCGGTAGAAACGGCCTGCGGCCATTCTTTTTTGAATCAGGCCGTTATAGAGGAATTTGCGGAGGGAGAGGAGTTCAGTGTTGAATATATCTCTTATGAGAAAGAACATCACTTTCTGGCTCTGACCCGGAAGTTTACCACGGGAGCGCCCCATTTTATAGAGACGGGGCATGTGCAGCCGGCCGGCGTATCCGAGGAGACGTTAAAGGAGGTACGGCGGGTGGTAAGCCATGCGCTGGATACGCTGCAGGTCTCCTATGGTCCTTCCCATGGGGAAGTAAAGATCAGCCCGGAAGGAAAGGTGACCATTATAGAGATCGGTGCCCGGATGGGCGGGGACTGTATTGGCTCTGATTTGGTGCCTTTGTCGACCGGATATGATTTTGTGGGCATGACGGTGGACATTGCCTGCGGAAAGCCTTTGCGGATGATACGGAATTCCTGCCGCGCCGAGGCCAGAATCCGGTTTGTGTTTTCCCCGGAGGATTTGGAGGAACTGGAGGCCGTTAAAAAAGAGGGTGCGGAGAAGGTATGGCGGATCAGTCCGATGGAGCCTTTTGACGGCCATGGAGTGACGGACAGCTCCAATCGGTACGGATATATGATTACGACGAGGGATTAGCGAATCAATATGGAAAGAAAACAGATCGGAACCTGGCTGATTCTCCACTGCGGGATGATGGTTTATTCTCTGGCAAATGTGTGTACGAAAATGGCGGGAATGCAGGAATTTCTGTCGCTTGGGTTTTTGCTCTGGTGCGGCGGGATGGTATTTTTTCTGGGGCTTTATGCGCTTTTGTGGCAGCAGGCGTTAAAAAGGCTGCCTCTGATGACGGCTTATTCCAATAAAGCGGTGGTGATTCTGTGGGGGTTTTTGTGGGGCCGGCTTTTTTTTCAGGAGCAGGTCAGTGCGGGAAAACTGTTTGGCGCTGCGATTGTGATGGCGGGAGTCTGTCTGATGGTGACAGAGACCGGAACAGGAGAGATTTGAATGAAATATGGTTATCTGGCGGTTTATCTGATTTCTGTTCTGATTGCATCGGTTTCCCAGATTTTATTAAAAATCGGTGCGGACAGGCAGTATGAGAGCAGGATCAGAGAATATCTGAACGGACCGGTGATTCTGGGGTACGGACTGATGGGTGTTTCCATGCTGGCGGGGATGATTGCCTATAAAGGGGTGCCGCTGTCTTTGGGGCCTGTGATTGAATCATTGGGCTATGTATTTGTGGCGATGCTTGGCTGGCTGTTTTTAAAAGAGAAGATCGGCAGAAGGAAGGTTTTCGGAATGATGCTGATTATTGTGGGAATTATGGTAATTCAGGCAGCAGGGTAGAGCGGCCGTAGTTCGGGAGGGACGATGGAACAGAAAAAAAGTCTGGTGAAAACGGCGGTGCAATTTGTGAAATTCGGCATTGTGGGAGTATCCAATACGCTGATCTCACTGGCGATTTATTATATCGGGTTATATTTCGGCATTTATTATGTGATTTCCAATGTGCTTGGATTTTTTGCGGGGACGCTGAACGCCTATTACTGGAACAATAAATATGTGTTTCGGAAGGAAGAAGGGGAGGAGCGGTCCGCGGTTAAATCTATGGCCAAGGTGTTTGTCTCCTATGGGATTTCCCTTGGGCTGTCCACGGCCCTTTTGGTGCTGTGGGTGGACGTGGCGGGGGTTCATGAAAAAATCGCGCCGCTTCTGAACCTGTGCATTACGATTCCGCTGAACTTTGTGATGAATAAGTTCTGGGCCTTCCGGGCGGAGAAAAAGGCGGAACTGAGGTAAAATGGGAGTATATATGATTTCAGAAGAACGAGCCGAAACAGCGGGACAAAGGTCCCGGGGGCAGGAGAAAAAAACGGAAAAACGGGACTGGCTTTGTTCCAGATTTTTTCTTCTGGCGGCTTTTTTATGTCTGTTTGCAAATCAGGATGGGGAAGCCCCGGGACTGTTTTTCGTGCTTTTTTCAGCGGGAATCCAGGCGGCGGTTTTGTGGTCCGCGGGGGCATGGACCGGAACGGGCAGAACGGAAAAGAAAGATGAAAAAAGAGTCCGGCAGCGGACGGGAGCACTTCTGGCTGCCGGTTTTGCAGGGTTGTTCTGCGTGCAGCTTTTGCTTTTTACCCAGGCCGGAGGGTATCCTGAGGACCGGGAGCTTTGGATCAAAAGCTGGGGCGGTCTGGCGGTGTTTGGAGAATGGATTTGGAACCACTGGAAAGCTGCGGGGATTGCCGTTGTCGGGTGCGTTGATTTGTCCCTTTTGGCGGCAGTCTGGTTTGCCGAAAAGCAGAACTGCCGGAAGGGGTGTGCGGGAGCGGATATTTTTCGGGTGTTTTTTCTTTTGTTCCTGCTGCCGGGCATCTCCCCCTGGCTTCTGGTCCCTCAGCCGCTGTTTTTTGTGATGCCGGTGATAACCGGGCTGATGCTGTATGCGGCATGGGAGATAAGAGGGGCGGACGGGGAACCGGACGGAAGCAAAACAGGAAGCAAAAAGATAAAAAAGGGCTGTCTGGCAGGCGGTGCCGCCGTATTTTTGTTTTTACTCTGCATTGCCCTTACCAGTCCGGAGGGAGCCGGGATCAGGGCTGCTTTTGAGGGGAAATCAATCCCCCGGCTGCTGTTATACTGGTTTGAGTCGGTCAAAGACAGTTGTTCCGACGGCAGCTTCGGATGGCTGTCAGGCCCGAAGCTGATTCCCTTTACCCAGAACGGCCAGGCGCTGCGGCTGCAGAATACCATTTATCCGGGGGCCGACCGTTACGGCTGGTATGCGGGGCTGGTGCAGGGAACCTGGGTGCTGCTGCTGTGTATGGAGGCGATGGTGCCGGTGAAAAAGGCGGGGAAAGAAACGGTGTTTTTTCTGGCTGCCATGCTGCTTCTGCCGCTGTGGCAGCCGGCGGCCGGCCGTATGGCCGCAGCAGCGGTTTTTCTGCCCTGGCTGGCGGTTCGGGCCTCCGGGACGGGAGATATTGTTGGCAAAGACAGGAAGTCTACGAATTGATGTCTGCTCGGTCATTGATGCCGGAACGTAAAAAAGACGGAACAGAAGAAAAACTGGCATATCCGGCGATGTCCCCGTGATTGGGCGAAGAATCTGCCAAAGGCAGATTCTTATTCGAGGAAAGGATATTTCACATGAATACAGCGTTGATAACCGGCGCTACCGGCTTTATCGGCCAGTGGCTGACACGGGAATTATTGGAACATGGAATCAGGGTTTACGCGGTAGTCCGACCCGGTTCGGAAAATATGGGAAAGCTGCCGGAGCATAAAGGGCTGACGGTTGTTCCCTGTGATCTGCGGGATTATGGAAAGCTGCCGGAACAATTGCCGGAAGATGCGTCGGGCGGCATCGACGTCTGTTATCATCTGGCCTGGGAAGGGGTGTCCGGCCCGAAATCCACGGATTACCGCATTCAACTGAAAAACGTGGAGGCGCTGATGGAGCTGACCGCCCATCTCACCCGGCTGGGGGTGAAAAAGTTTATTGCGCCCGGCAGTATGCATGAAATCGAAAGTCAGATCGAGATGGAAAAGCACGAGCCCTGCGTCAATATGGGCATGATGTATAAGGGGGCGAAGCATGCCGCACATTATATGTCAAAAGCCGACGTATGCCGCCAGAACATTGATTTCCTCTGGCCCGTGGTGACCAATGCCTACGGCGTGGGGGAGCGGTCCCAGCGGTTAATCAACAGTGCGGTCCGCAGCCTGTTAAAAGGAGAGTCCCCGGCTTTTACCAAAGGGGATCAGTATTATGACTTTGTGTATATTTCCGATGTGGCCAGGGCGTTCCGCCTGATCGGAGAGCATGGGGTTAGCTGCAAACCCTATGTGATCGGCAGCGGCCATGCACGGCCGTTAAAGGAATTTCTGATAAAGGCCGGCGAGCTGGTGGCGCCGGAAATTCCGCTGCGGTTTGGGGCGCATATTTTCCAGGGTGTTTATGTGCCGAAGGAATATTATGATGAGAATGAGGCATTGCTGCGCCGGGATACCGGATTCCGTCCCCAGGTATCTTTTGAGGAGGGGATCGGCAGGCTGGCGGCGTGGATGAAGGAAACGGAAGCTTCGGAAGTGTAAAAAACGTGAAGGGATAAAACTGACAGGAGACAGGAATGTTTACATTTGAAAAAACAGAGATAGAAGGCGTGATCGTGGTGACGCCCCATATGTTCGGGGATGAGCGGGGGCTTCTGAAAAAGACTTATGAGAAAACGATATTTGCAAAAAACGGCATTGTGTTTACGGCCATCGAGGAACTGGAAACCACCTCGAAAAAAGGGGTGCTGCGGGGAATTCATATGCAGACAAAGCATTCCCAGGGGAAATTAATGAGGGTGGTCCGGGGGGCTATCTATGATGTGGCCGTGGATCTGCGGCCCGGCTCCGCCACTTTTGGGTCCTGGTTTGGCATTACCCTCTCGGAAGAAAATAAAAAAATGGTATATATCCCGGAGGGGTTTGCTCACGGCTGCCTGGCGCTTGAGGAAAATACGACGTTCTATTATCTCTGCTCCCAGGATTATCAGCCGGGTTACGATACCGGCATCCGGTGGGACGATGAGACCTTGCAAATTTCCTGGCCGCTTGATAAAATAGAGAGCGTGATCGTATCGGAAAAAGACGCCAACCTTGGTTCGTTTTTGGAGCTGAGAGAAAAACTGGAGGGCATGGAGAAAAATGTTTGATTGTATTGTAGTGGGCAGTGGTTTCTGCGGAAGCGTGATTGCAAGACGGCTGGCGGAAGAATGTGGAAAAAAAGTGCTGCTTTTGGAGCGCAGGCAGCAGGTGTCCGGAAATATGTATGATGCATACGACGAGAACGGACTGCTGATTCAGAAGTACGGTCCCCATGTGTTCCACACCAGCAAGGAAGCCGTGAATCAGTTTGTAAACCGTTTTTCGGAAATGGATGATTATACCTTCCGCTGCTCGGCGGAAATTGACGGGATTATGGTGCCTTCCCCCTTTAATTTTAAGACGGTGGATCTGCTGTATCCTGCGGAAAAGGCGGAGGCTGTCAAGGCAGCCTGTAAGGAGGCTTATCCCGGCCGGGATGCGGTGCCGATTCTGGAGATGCTGCGGTGTGAGAACCCGCTGGTAAAGGAATATGCCCAGATGCTGTTTGAAAAGGATTATATGCCCTATACATGCAAACAGTGGGATCTGCGCCCCGACCAGATGGATGTCAGCGTGCTGAACCGGGTACAGGTGATGTTAAGCTACCGGGATACCTATTTTAACGATACCTATGAGAGTATGCCGGCGGAAGGCTACACCAAAATGTTTCTGAATATGCTGGATCACCCCAACATTACCGTTTGTCTCAATACGGATGCCCTGGATGAGCTGGAGGTTCTGCCGGAGAAAGGGCAGGTTCTTTACCGGGGACAGCCTGCTGATTGTCCGGTTGTGTATACCGGCGCTCTGGACGAGCTGTTCGGATACCGGTTCGGGCATCTGCCATACCGGGCCTTGTGGTTTGACTATAAGCGGCTGGAACAGGAGCGGTATATTCAGGAAACGCCCATCGCCGTCTATCCCATGCGTCCCGGCTATACCAGAATTACGGAGTATAAAACCTTTTTGCGGCAGGAGGAAAAAGCCGACGGATTTACCGTGATCGCTCTGGAATATCCGCTGGAGTATGACAAAGACAGCGAGAAAGCCAGTGAACCCAGTTATCCTGTGGTCAATCAGGAAAATATGGATTTGTATGCAAAATATACGAAACTTGCGGCGGAAATCCCCAATCTGTTTCCCTGCGGACGGCTGGGAGATTATAAGTATTATAATATGGACGATGTAATTGACCGGGCGTTTCAGGTTTATGAGACTGTGAAAGGGTATATGGAGCGGGAATAGCGGGGCTGCGGTTGTAGTGGAAGGGCTGCAGCGGTACTGAAAAAACAGCGAAAGCCCGTACAGTACACAAATCGCTTTACGGACGCCGAAGGAGGCCGGAAAGTGATTTAGAGTCAGGTGTAGTGGAAGGGCTGCAGCGGTACTATAAATTAGGAGAATACGGATTATGATCGTAAGAGCGAAAACAAAGTTATTATTTGAGGGACGCCCGCTGACGGAGCGGCAGCAGGCCAATTCCCGGTTGAATCTGGCGGAGATCGACAGAGGGGAAACAGTACTGAAATCTTATCCCCGCCGTCTGGTACTGGAGCTGACCAATGCCTGCAACTTGAACTGTGTGATGTGCGGGCGGAATGCGGCGGATTTTAAAACTACCCGGTTTGATATGGATGTATTCCGCAGTCTGGAGCCTCTGATGGACACCATTGAGGAAGTGACGCTGATGGGCTGGGGCGAGCCTACGGTACACCCGGATTTCCCGGAGATGCTGCGGATTATCAGCGAGCACAGCGCCAGGGCTTATTTCTGCACCAATGGCATGCGGCTGGACCGTCTGAAAGATGCCCTGTTTGATTACAATGTGGAAGTGTTCGGCGTCAGTCTGGACGGAGCGGACCCGGAAACCAATGCCAGAATCCGCCGCGGCTCCGACCTGTTGAAAATCAAAGAAAATCTGAAAGCCATCGTGGCGGAAAAAAAGGCCAGAGGTTTAAAATATCCCTGGATTAATTTTGTATTCTGCGCCATGCGTTCCAATCTTCATGAGCTGCCCGACCTGGTACGGCTGGCGGCAGAGATCGGCATCGAGGAAGTGAAAGTGGTTTATCTGACCGTATTCGGAGACGATCTGATGAACGAAACTCTCTGGGGGCATGAGGAAGAAGTACGCCAGGTGTTCTCCGAGGCCGTGGAAGTGGCGGAAAACCTGGGCATTTTGATGAAGCTGCCTCATTATGTGGGAGAGGATGTGGCCGGAGACCAGTTCCATAAGGATTGTTTTGTATCCTGGAGAGATTTCTTCCTGGGTTCCGACGGCTATGTGCGCCCCTGCATGTCCACACCGGTGAAGTTTTTCAAATATGACAGAGAACGGGATTTTATGGATATGTGGAACGATCCGGCTTACCAAAACTACCGGGCGATTGTCAATGACAAAAACCGGATGGAGGATGCCTGCCGCCGGTGTTATCAGTCTTCACACTGCAACTGGAACAGGAAAGAATCCTTTATCCAGGTGGGCGAGGAATTTTCGCCGGAGTGGGAGAAATAGTGAATGGTGTAATTTCCGGATGATTGGTGCGGGAGGGGCTGTGATGCTCTCCAGGAAGAGCAAACTGCAAAATTAAGATTGTCATTTTCTTTCCTGTTTGGTATAATTATGATAAAGATCCGGAGGAAAACTTTTAAATCTGTCCGGATGACAGGGCGGTACACTGATAGATCAGATCAAATCAGAGCAGGGCCGGTGTCAGGAAAGAGGAAATTATGGCTGATATTATTCATATGAATTCGGAACAGGAAGAGCAGGGAAACGCAAAGAATGCGGTTTTGTGGAAGGACAGAAAGCATTTTATGTGGTTTCCCTTTAGTTTTACCAAATATGAGGTGCGCAACAACCGGCTGTATACGCAGAGAGGGCTTTTGAGTACGACTTATGATGAGGTGCTTCTGTACCGGATTCTGGATATTACCATGACCCAGACGCTGGCCCAGAAGATTTTCGGGACCGGGACCCTTCTGGTATGTGCCAAGGCAAACCGGGACGGCGACGTACTTCTGGAGAATATTAAACAGCCCAGAATGGTAAACGATCTGTTGTCGGAGCTGGTGGAGAAGGCCAGAGATCAGAAACGGGTTGTGGGAAAAGAATTTTACGGACCGGAGGGGCATGTCTCTCACGACATGGACCCAGACGATTCGGACGAGTGATTCGGGCTGGGAGGATATGGTTATGAGAAAAAAATATGGACGGCTTCTGGCTCTATGGAGTTTGGCCGCATTGTTGATGACCGGGCTTTTATCCGGCTGCGGCTCCGGAATGCAAAACGACCGTCAAAATGGCAGTATGGCACCATCCGCTGCTGTCAGTGAGACAGACGGGAGGGAACAGACAGCCGGCGGCGATACGGATGGAACTGCCGTACAGGCTGCTGACGGTGAAACAGATGAGACGGCACGGACGACCGCAGATGAAACAGACCGGCCGCTCCGGACAGCCGACAGAGAAACGGCTGCCGAAACGGAGCCGAACGAGGAGAGAGGCAAAGCCGAAACAGAGCCGGCGGGGGATGAGGCGGTTCTGCCGGAGGAGGGCAGTTATACTTCCAAAGAAGATGTGGCGCTGTATCTGTATACATACGGCCATTTGCCGGATAATTTCATCACGAAAAACGAGGCAAAAAACTGGGATGGGATAATGCAAAAGGAAACCTGGCGGAAGTGGCGCCGGGAAAAAGCATCGGCGGCGACCGGTTCGGCAATTATGAAGGGCTGTTGCCGGAAGAAGACGGCCGAAAGTGGACGGAATGTGACATCGGTTATGAGGAGGGCTATCGGAACGGCGAACGGATCGTGTTTTCCAATGACGGCCTGATCTACTATACCGGGGATCATTATAAAAGCTTTGAACAACTGTACTAAAAAGGGGATTGAACAAGGAGAAGGAAAATGAAAATTGTGGAACTGGACGGCAGTAAAATGGATTCGATTCAAAACACCCATATGCATTTAAAAGAAAGTATGGAGCTGCCGGAGCATTATGGGGAAAATCTGGACGCCATGTATGATGTCATGTCCGATATCAGTGAGAATACCTTTGTGTTTGTGCTGAACAGCCAGCAGATGAGAACCTCTCTGGGGGACTATGGCGTACGGATGGAACAGGTATGGGAGAATCTGGAGCAGAACAATAAACATCTGAGCTTTTTTATGAGGTGAGATACACAGAAAAAATGAAAGATTAAAAGAAGTGTCCCTGCGGATAATATATGCGGGGGCACTTTTTTGTATCACAGGAAAGTTCAGCGAACTTTCCCATGATACTCTCTGCAAGAAAGTAAATTTATTGAATTTTGTACTTGCAATATACCCCAAAGGGGTAT
The DNA here is from genome assembly GCA_948470335.1 of uncultured Lachnospiraceae bacterium. Classification (GTDB taxonomy): domain Bacteria; phylum Bacillota; class Clostridia; order Lachnospirales; family Lachnospiraceae; genus Paralachnospira_A. Next base: position 14,320 of record CAOKOL010000020.1, read on the forward strand.
ATAATACTTACAGGTAAATTATATCTCGTATTAATTTCGGAGGTATCAATATGGATCAATATGTAGTGACAGGCATGAGCTGCGCGGCATGCAGCAGCCGTGTGGAAAAAGCGGTATGCAAGGTTCCCGGCGTGGATTCCTGTTCGGTAAGCCTTCTGACCAATTCCATGGGAGTGGAAGGTTCCGCCTCGGAGCAGGATATTATCAAAGCCGTGGAAGACGCCGGATACGGCGCTTCGAAAAAGGGAGCGGCCGAGGCCGGTCAGGCGGCCCAGAGACAGGGAAGCGTAAGCCAGGCGGAGGAGGCGCTGAAAGACAGGGACACGCCGCTTCTGAAAAAACGTCTGTATTCTTCGCTGGGATTTCTGATTGTGCTGATGTATGTCTCCATGGGACATATGATGTGGGGGTGGCCGGTGCCCGGATTTCTGGCAGGCAACCATGTGGCCATGGGGCTGATTCAGCTTCTGCTGACCGTGATTATTATGGTAGTCAATCAGAAGTTTTTTATCAGCGGTTTTAAAGGGCTGCTTCACAGGGCGCCGAATATGGATACCCTGGTGGCACTTGGTTCCGGCGCCGCTTTCGTGTACAGCACCTATGCGCTGTTCGCCATGACGGACGCGCAGATGAAAGGCGATATGGCGGGCGTGATGGCGTACATGCATGAATTTTACTTTGAGTCGGCGGCCATGATTCTGACCCTGATTACGGTGGGCAAAATGCTGGAAGCCAGATCAAAAGGCCGGACCACGGACGCCTTAAAAAGTCTGATGAAGCTGGCGCCGAAAACAGCCGTGATTCTGCAAAACGGCGCGGAGGTGGAGGTATCCATTGACCAGGTGAAAAAGGGCGACGTATTTGTAGTACGTCCCGGAGAGAATATTCCGGTGGACGGCGTGGTGCTGGAGGGGCACAGTGCGGTCAATGAGGCGGCGCTGACCGGAGAGAGCATTCCGGTGGACAAAGCGGAGGGGGACCATGTTTCCGCAGCCACCATCAACCAGTCCGGCTTTATCAGATGTGAAGCCACCCGGGTGGGCGAGGACACCACGCTGTCACAGATCATTCAGATGGTCAGCGATGCGGCGGCCACCAAAGCGCCGATCGCAAAGGTGGCGGATCAGGTATCCGGCGTCTTTGTGCCGGCCGTGATCACCATCGCCGTGATTACCATCGCCGTATGGCTGCTGGCCGGTCAGAGTGTGGGCTTTGCTCTGGCAAGAGGAATCTCGGTGCTTGTAATCAGCTGTCCCTGCGCACTGGGACTGGCAACGCCCGTGGCCATTATGGTGGGCAACGGCATGGGCGCCAAAAACGGCATTATGTTTAAGACGGCTGTCTCCCTGGAGGAAGCAGGGAAGATGGATATCGTGGCCCTGGATAAGACGGGCACCATTACCAGTGGTCAGCCCAAAGTGACGGATATGATTCCGGCGGCAGGGGTATCAGAGGAAGAACTGCTGACGCTGGCCTGCTCTCTGGAACAGAAAAGCGAGCATCCGCTGGCGAGAGCGGTGCTGGAGTATGCACAGGAAAAGAAGGTCCGGCCTTCCGAGGTATCGGAATTTACCGCCCTGCCCGGCAACGGCCTCTCAGGTATGCTTTCGGATACCCGGCTGCTAGGCGGAAGCTTTAAGTTTATCAGCGAACAGGTTCCGGCTGCGGGAGAGATGAAAGAGCAGTATGAGAGACTGGCCGGGGAAGGAAAAACCCCTCTGTTCTTTGCAAAAGGCGGGCAGTTAGCCGGCGTGATCGCTGTGGCTGATGTGATAAAAGAGGACAGTCCCCGGGCTGTGAAAGAACTGCAGAACATGGGCATCCATGTGGTAATGCTGACCGGAGACAATGAGCGGACCGCCAGAGCCATCGGGCGGCAGGCCGGCGTGGACGAGGTGATCGCCGGCGTATTGCCGGACGGCAAGGAGGCTGTGATCCGCCGTTTACAGAATAAGGGCAAGGTGGCGATGGTAGGCGACGGAATCAACGATGCCCCTGCATTAACCCGGGCAAACATCGGCATCGCCATCGGAGCGGGAACGGATATCGCCATCGACGCTGCGGATGTGGTGCTGATGAAAAGCCGTCTAAGCGACGTGCCTGCGGCTATCCGTCTGAGCCGCTTTACACTGAGAAATATTCATGAAAATCTGTTCTGGGCCTTTTTTTACAATATTATCGGTATTCCGCTGGCAGCGGGAATATGGATTCCCCTGTTTGGCTGGCAGTTAAACCCCATGTTCGGGGCGGCGGCCATGAGTCTGTCCAGCTTCTGCGTTGTGACCAACGCACTGCGTCTGAATCTGGTTTCCATTCATGATGGAAGCAAGGATAAAAAAAGAAAAGCAAGTCATAAACAAAAGGAGGTAACTGAAATGACAAAGACGATGACGATTGAAGGAATGATGTGCGGACATTGTGAGGCGAGAGTGAAAAAGTGTCTGGAGGCACTGGAACAGGTGACGGAAGCCGTGGTAAGCCACGAGGCGGGCACCGCGGTGCTGACGCTTTCCGGTGATGTGTCTGAGGATGTACTGAAAGAAACGGTGGAGGCCCAGGATTATAAGGTGATTTCCATTCAGTAAAAACAGTTAAAACAAAGATCAAAATGCCCGTTTCGGTTCTGTTGACGCAGTGCCGGGACGGGCATTTATTCCGGATGTCTGATACTGTCTTTTTGCTATCTTTTCTTCCGGATGGCCTGATACAGCATTTCCACCCGCATCTGGTCCTCCGGTTTTAAATTTTTTTTCATCTGCTGGTAAAACTGATCGGTTTCTTCGTCGGTAAAGTTCATGCCGTCATTGCCGGCCCTGGATGCGGCGGCCATCAGGAACGGGAGCAGATTGTCTCTGTTCTGTCCTTTGGCGTCGTTCATCAGGGCGTTGAGAAATGCAAGTTTTTGAGGGTCCATAAAAATGATATACCTCCTGTTTTGGTTCCGCTGATTTTATGGTGTCTGTTGGAACAGGCTCTGGTACTGCAAAAATGTTTCCTGCTGTTCGGGGGACAGCAGGCGGATCAGGGTTTCCATGGGGGTGGAAGGACTGTCCGGGTGGTCGGCGTTTTGCCGGCTGGCATTCTGATACTGGCGGTACAGCTGGGTAGCCTGGAGAAAATTGGTCAGAATGTCCAGCATTTCCTTTTCCTTGTCGGAACAGTAGACTTTGATGGATTCCAGCATATCCAGGGGATTTTTTTCATCCTCGGACAGCGAGCAGATCCCAAGTTCGCCGTCGTCTGACTGAAATATATGCATGGCGTTTTGCAGTTCCTGAAATTTGATCAGAAAGGATATGGTTTTCTGCTGGCTGACCGGCATATATGGGACGGCGGCTTTCAGCATCTGCAGATGGTGGCTGGTCGTCTGCTGGTCAAATTCGGTCGCCTGATAAGAATCTTCCATAGATGACTCCTTAAAGCTTTTCTTTTATTTTATGAAAAGAAGATTTGGACTATGCCTTTCTATACCCCTTCTGCATATTATAATATGTCAGGAGGGATGAATATGTACGCAAAATTAATTATAGATGGAGATGCCGTGTATGAGACGGACGAAGAATGTATGAGACAGAAAAAAGAGGAAAAAGAGACAAAGGAGAAAAGAAACAAGGGAGAACAGAAAAAATAAAGCGTACTCTACGTAAAAACGGAGGCGCCGGAAACCCGGCGCCTCCTTCCTGCCGCAAAGAATAAATTCCCCTCGGTTCCAGGAGATGATTTAGCAGCCGCCGCAGCAGCACAGAAGCAGCAGAATCCACAGGCAGTTGTTGTCGCCGCCGAAGATGCTTCCGCCGCAGCCGCCGCCGCAGTCGCCGCCGCCCAGGAAGTTTCCGCCGCCGCAGCAGGACAGCAGGATGATCAGGAAAATGATGTTGCAGCCATTGCCACCGCCGAAGCCAGTGCCGCATCCACAGCCAGTTCCACAGTTCGTAGCAGTTAAATCACTCATAGAAGAAAATCCTCCGTTATTTTTGTTTACAATACATGGTATGTGGTATAGCTTGCCTTGTTTCCGGTTGGAAGAAAAATTTTTCTGTCTTAATTTCAAAAGCCTTCCGGGAAGAGAGACGGCATTCTTTCTTCAAACTGTTTTCAATTGACAAATTTTATTCTCTGTGCTATATCTTAGACCGTGAAACTTGATTGATTTTAAGAAAGCGGAGGCATGAATAACTGAGAGATGAAAATTATTACGCTGAAAAGAGAAAACATCTACGGCGGCAGTCTGCTGCTGGTCAATGCACAATATTCGTTTAAAAATCAGGAGAACATGGCGCTTGCACCTGTGGATGACCGTTTTCCGGAGATACGGATCGAAAGCCATGCGGCCAATATGCTGCGTTTGATTTTAACATATATTTCGTCGGAAGACGCCATTGTTCCCGTCAGCGGTTACCGCTCGTCAGAGGAACAGACGGCGATTTTCGAGGATTCGCTTAAGGAAAACGGAGAGATTTTTACCAGACAGTTTGTGGCGCTGCCCGGTCACAGTGAGCACCAGACCGGGCTTGCCATTGATTTGGGTCTGAATCAGGAGGAAATCGATTTTATCTGCCCGGAATTTCCCTTTGAGGGAATCTGCGATACATTCAGAAAAGCGGCTCCCGATTACGGATTTATCCAGCGATATGGGGAAGATAAGAAAAGCATCACAGGGATCTCCCATGAGCCGTGGCATTTCCGGTATGTGGGATATCCTCATTCACGGATTATGACGGAGGAAAACTTTGCGCTGGAGGAATATGTGGAATGGATGAAAGGGTATCGGGAGGACTGCCGGTATGTGTTCGGCTGTGCGGACGGGTGCGATATCGAAATTTTTTATGTGCCCGCTGATCGGGATGAAGTGTCTGTCTCCCTGCCGGAGCATGTGAAATACCAGGTTTCGGGAAATAATGCGGATGGGTTTATTGTGACGGTATGGAGGGCGTGAGGCGTTTGTATTTCATAAATGAATTGACAAATATCGCGCAGTCCTTTATAATGATAACAGGTGAGCTTGTTAACCAATAGAATGAACCACGCAAAATATAAGTGAAAGCATTATGAACAGTGAACATAAAACGGGACTGAAAGAGAGACTGGTGGAAGCCGTCTACGATATGATCGTGGAGGTGGGAGCGGAGAATATACGGGTGCGGGATTTATCCAGGCGTGTCGGATGTTCGGTTTCCGCTCTCTATAAGCATTTCGACAGTCTGGATTATCTGCTGGGTCTGGCGTCCTTACGATTTTTACAGCCATATATTGAGGAACTGCGGGAAAATCTGCAGCGGATGGAGAACGTTATACAGGGTGAGATCGATGCCTGGAAGCTGTTTAACAAATATGCTTTTCAGTACCCCTATCTTTTTCTGACGCTGTTTTGGAGCAATCGAGAAGATTTTATGGAATCTGTTTTGCAGGAATATTTTGAGATGTACCCGCTGGCGGTAAAAGGAGAAGAGCCGGCGCTGTTTTACAGTTCAATTTTCAGCGGCAGCATCGAGGAGCGGGATTTTATCTGGTTCCGCCGTGCCGCCGCCGAAGGCTGGCTGCGTTATGACGACGCCAGATATGTCAGCCAGGTGAATTGCCTGATCGCCAGAGGTATGCTGCATCAGCATCTGTATGATTACAGGGATCCCGCGGTCTATGAGAGCGCTGTGGCGCGGTGCAATGACCTGATTGAAAAAAATATCAGGATGTATCTGATATAATTATTTTTTGCTTATTTGGTTAACAAGCTCACTATTTTTTTGGCTTTCCGGTTAACAAGCTCACCTCTTTGCCGGACAGTCTGAAAATCTGCCATATTTTTTTACCCAATTGGTAAACAAGTTCACTATAACTAAGGAAAGGAAAATAAATGAAGGGTATGTCAGTCAGAGAAAACGTTAAAAAAATTCACGATGCCAGTATGCGGATTCTTCAGGAAACAGGCATGCGGTTTTATCATAGGGACGCGATAAAGGTTTTGAAGGAGCAGGGGATCCGTGTGGAAGGAGATATCGCTTATTTTACTGAGGAGCAGATTATGTGCTGGGTAAAGCAGGCGCCGTCGGAAGCGCTGCTTTACGCGGCAAATCCCAGGTATGATATGAAAATCGGAGGGGATCATCAGTATGTGGGTCCCTGCGGCGGCGCTACTTTTATCATGGACAGAGAAGGTCATATGCGGGACGCGGTTTTTTCTGATTTTATAAAGCTGATCAAACTGTTCGAAGGAAATCCGGATTATTGCCTGAACGGGGGACTGGCCTGTCAGCCAAAGGATATTCCCGTAGCGTTTTCCGTAATTCTGCTGGCGCTGGCCAGCCTGACACATACGGAGAAATGCATGTTCGCTGCAGCGGGAGATTACCGGACGATGGAAACGCTGATACGGATGACCTGTATCAGATTTGGCGTGACGCCGGAGCAGTTGAGAGAAAAACCAAGGCTTTGTACCATCGCGAATACCAACACACCGCTTTTGCTGGACAAAAATATGACGGAGACCATTTTTACGATGGCGAAATATGGCCAGCCGGTGATTATTGCCTCCGCGGCTATGGCCGGCACTACGTCGCCGGTGACACTGGCCGGTACCCTTGCCATTGTGAACGCGGAGATCATCGCGTCCGTGGCGCTGGCTCAGATGGTATCTCCGGGAACGCCCGTTATCTATGGTTCCCAGTCTACGGCGGCGGATATGGCCACATGCTCAATTGCGATCGGCTCGCCGGAAGGGGCGCTGTGTTATAAATACTGCGCCGAGATGGCAAAATTTTACGGTATTCCAAGCCGGGCAGGCGGCTCTTTGACGGACGCGAAGCTTTTGAATGCCCAGGCCGGATACGAGGCGATGCTAACCTGTATGGCATGCAAAGAAAGCGGAATCAACATTATGACCCAGAGCGCGGGTATCATGAACAGCTATCTGGCGGTTTCTTATGAAAAGCTGATTACGGATTTTGAGATTATTTCCTTTGTGAACCGTTATCTGAGAGATATCGAAGTCAATGATGAGACAATTCCGATGGAGCTGATCAAAGAGCTGAAACAGGAGGGGCAGTATCTGACGGAAGAACATACGCTGGAGTTTTGCAGGAAAGAGCTGTGTATTCCCAAAATCAGCGTCAGAGGCCCTCATGCCGAGCCGGCGGGGCAGTTTGACAGAAATATTGAAAAGCAGCTTCGCCGCCTGGAGGAGACATATCAAAAACCGGAAATATCGGATCAGACCGCGGGGGCAATCAAGGAAATGCTTCTGGATATGGGTGCCGCAGAGCGGGATATCGACATGGCAATGGATATTTAGCGGAATCATATCCTTCTTGATAAGGTATGCGTTTGCGTATAAAATGTGAAATGGGGGAAGACTATGGAATTAACAAAAACAAAACGGAATTTTCTGGTAACACTGCTCAGTTTTATGGTTGGCATGATTTATTTTATACCTTATATCAGAATATCATTTTATGACCAGACCATCGCGGCGCTGCGGCTGACAAACGCGCAGTTGGGATATCTGGGTTCCATTTACGGGACGCTGGCGATTTTCTGTTACGCCATTGGCGGTGTACTGGCCCAGAAAGTCAGTCCCAGGCTTTTGATCGCGGTTTCTCTGGCAGGTACCGGCGCTGCCACGTTGTGGCAGGCCAGCTATCCGTCCTACGGAAGCCTGATGGTGATTTTTGCCCTGTATGCTTTTTTTACCACGGCTACGCTGTGGTCTCCTTATATTACGCTGATGCGCGGCTTCGGCTCGGACGCGGAGCAAGGCCGTCTGTTCGGCATCAGTGAGGCGCTCAGAAGTATTGTGTCCAGTGTGGTGGGATTCCTTTTTATTTGGATTTTCAGCCTGTTTTCCAATGAAATGGGCGGATACCGCGCCATTCTGCTGATTGCAGCAGGGATCTACTTTGTTTTCGCGGCGCTGGCTTTTGTTTTCTTTCCTTCATCGGTGAAAGCAGAGAAAAAAGAAGCGACACAAAAAGGAAGCATTATGGCGGCGCTGCGTCTGCCGGGCGTCTGGCTGGTGGGTCTGTTTATTTTCTTCTGCTATGCGTTAAACTGTGGCGGAGCCTATTACTTTGGAACTTATACGACACAGGTGCTGCATACCAGTGAGGCTGTTTCCAGCAGTCTGCAGATCCTGAGAACATATATTCTGGCTATCGGTCTTGGAATCGTGGGCGGCGTGGTCATCGACAAATTTCGTTACCGTTCCAGATTCCTGATTCTGTCGCTGGCGGGAGCCACCGCTGCCAGCGCGCTGCTTCCTTTCCTTTCAGGACAAATCTGGGTGGCGATCGTGGTATCGGTGCTGATTTCCGGAATCAACTATATGATTAAGTCTGTCTATTATTCGATTATGGATGAGGCGTTGATTCCCCGTAATCTGACCGGCGCTGCCAGCGGTGTCATCGCGTTCCTTGCCTATGTGCCGGACGCGTTCATTACGGCTATGGTGGGTGTCTGGCTGGATCAGGACATGATCGGAGGATTTCATAAACTGTTCGCGTTTATGGCCTTTTGCGGAGTCGCCGCGATGATCCTGGCAGCGATCATTAATAAACGGTATTTGAAAAGTGTGAGTCCGGAAAAACAATAACCGGTGAGAGGGCTGGATGGAGCGAAGTACGCTTCATCCAGCTTTGGTATTATGAAGCATCCGGTGGACATATCTGAGAACAGGGTTATAAAGGGGTAGATTTTGTGAAGAAATTAAAATTTGAAGTTTTTTTTCCTCCGTTTTTTCTGTTGCTGCTGTGCGTCATTGTCAATCTGGCTGACAGTGAGCTGTTTAGCGGGATTGTAGGCGGCGTCAATGCTTTTATCACGGAAAAATTCGGATGGATGATCATTCTGCTTTCCGTGGTGATTTTTGTCGTATGTGTCGCGATGTTTTTTTCGGATTTCGGGAAGGTGACAATCGGGGGTCCGTCAGCGAAACCCACTATGAGCCTGTCGGAGTGGTTCAGCATTAATATCTGTACGACGATAGCCTGCGGCATTATTTTCTGGTCCGCGGCGGAGCCGGTGCAGCATCTTATGTATCCGCCATCCGGAATGGGGATCAAGGCGATGACGCCGGAAGCGGCCAAATTTGCAATGTCCGCTATTTTTACTCACTGGACGGTGCTACCTTATGGTATTTATACGATAGCCGCCGTGATGTTTGCGTTTGGCTATTATAATAAAAAGGGGTCTTTTTCACTGGGAACCATGGTTACGGTGCTGACCGGCGGACAGGAGTATAAATGGCTGAATACGGTGATTGACAGTATCTGCCTGTTTACGCTCGCGGCGGGTCTGGCAGGTTCTCTGGGGGTCGGAGTGCTGAATTTAAGCGGCGGGCTGTATCATCTGCTGGGGATTGGGTCCTCGCCGTCCGTATGGATTGTTTTGATGGCGGTGATTGCCGGTACGGTGCTTCTGTCGGCCATATCAGGGATTATGAAAGGGGTCCGGCGGCTGTCTAATTTGAATGTGTATATATATTTTTTTATCGTCATTTTTGTGTTTCTGTTCGGAGGAAGCCGGTTTATCTGTTCATTTGCCACGGAGAGTCTGGGAGAATATATCAGCGGCTTTTTTGGCAGATCCCTTTATACGGGCGCTTTTGAAACGGATCACTGGGCGGGGTCATGGCCTGTGTTTTATATGTCTAGCTGGATGGCCTGGGCGCCGATTACGGCGGTTTTTCTGGGCCGAATCGCGTATGGGCGTAAGATCAGGGAACTGATTACCATGAACTTGCTGGCGGCTTCCCTGTTCAGTGTCATATGGTTTTCGGTTTTGTCAGGTTCCACCATTCATTTCACTTTGAATGTGGCTGACAGTGGAATCGCGGAGGCTTTTGAGGCGGGGATTGAGAATACGATTTATCAGTTGTTTGCGAATATGCCGGCCGCGGGTCTGCTGACGGTGATTTTTCTTGCCGCCGTTTTTCTTTCACTGGTAACGGCAGCCGATTCCACGACAATCGCTATGGCAGATTTATCTGCGAATGGTATTCAGCCGGAGAGTCCTGATTCTCCGAACTGGATCAAGGCGGTGTGGGTGGTACTGATGGCGGCTGTCGCCATGATTATGATGGGTGTGGGGAATGGAGCGGACGGCCTGAAAATGATTACAAATATCGGAGGATTGCCGGCGGCTGTCTTTCTGATTTTTGTGGTGACAGGCGGAATTAAAATTTTGTTCAGACCTGATACTTATAAAGAAGAAACCTAGAGCCGTCGCTTTTTGTATGTTTTCTCCTGTTCGGATGTCCGGTCAGTTGCCGTTTTCTTCCGTGATTTCCGGTTGCCAGAAAGGCGTCCGGCGTTTATAATGGTTCTGTATGGAATAAAGCGTTCATAACGTTTTAAAACCGCGGAACGGTCCGCTTCGTATGTCGGAGCGGTTCGGGCGTTTTCAGTGGTATCAAAGACATAACGAGAAGGGAACCGTCAAAACTATGTCAGAAAAGAAACGGGATGACCGGAAGAACTGGTATCCTCTGGACTTGTCCGGAACCGTATATCCCACGCTGCAGCGAAAAGATTATTCCGCCGTGTTCCGGCTGTCCATGACGCTTAATCAGAAGATTGATCCGGCGTTATTACAGCAGGCCGTGGACCAGGCGATGCCCCGGTTTCCGACGTTTAAGGTGGCGATGCGAAAAGGACTGTTCTGGCGGTATCTGGAGCCGAATCACCGTCCGGGACCTTTTGTGCGGGAGGATATCGCCAATCCATGCATGCCCATGTCTTTTAAAGGGAAGAGCCGGTATCTGGTACGATTTTACTACTATGAGAATGAGATTTCCATGGAAATGTTTCATTCTCTTTCCGACGGAAACGGCGGCATGTGCCTGTTAAAAACCGTGGCGGCCCAGTATCTGAGGCTTAAGGGCGTGGCGGTATCCTGCGGGGAGGGTGTTATGGATCTGAACCAGGAGCCGGACCCGGAGGAGCTGGAGGATGCCTATGCCAAGTATGCCCGCTCTCAGAGCCGCTCGGCTCTCAGGCAGAAGAAGGCCTACCGGGTGCGGGGAACCAGGGAACCTTTTTATACGTTGAATGTGATCAGAGGCGTCGTTCCCGTCAGCCAGGCGCTTGGGGTGGCGAAAAGATATGGGGTGTCCTTAACGGAATATCTGAACGGGGCGCTGATATATGCGCTGATGTGTAAGCAGAAGAGTGAGAATCCTGTGCGCCAGAAGCCGATCAAGCTGGCGATGCCGGTGAATCTGCGCAACCTGTTTCCGTCCCGGACCATGAGGAATTTTATTGTGCTGGCATACCCTTCCATCGATCCCATGCTGGGGGATTACACCTTTGAGGAGATCGTGAAAGAGGTACACAATTACATGCGGTACCATATCAATCCCAAATTTCTGGGGGCGGATATTACCACCGATTACGCGGTCCGTGCCAATCCGCTGATCCGTATCGTGCCGCTGTTTATTAAAGACTTTGTTGTGCGCGGCTTTTATGTCCGGGTGCAGGATAAGCAGTCCTCGGCCGGGCTGACCAACATGGGAATCATCCGGCTGCCTGACGGACTGAAAGAGCATACGGAGCGCGTCGATATTCTGATGGGTCAGCCGTTTTCGGCCCGCACCAACTGCGCGGTGGTCACCTATCAGGATCAGTTAAGCATCAGTTTTGCAAGTTGTATCCGGGAGACGGATGTGGAACGGCTGTTTTTTACCAGGCTGGTTCAGGACCATATCCATGTGAAGATTGAGACGAACAGAAGTCAGTAAGCGGCGCGAAGGCGGAAGAGGTCTTTTGAAAGGGAACAGGATGCCGAGAAGAACGGTCATGAAAGAATGGATTGAGGAAGAATTATGTCATATTGTGTCAATTGCGGTGTGGAGCTGTCGGAAGAGCTGAGAAGCTGTCCGCTGTGCCAGACGCCGGTTTATCATCCGGAAAAAGAGAAAAACGCAGAAGAAGCGGTGCCGGTTTTTCCCCGTGAGCGGGGAGAGGTGGATGTGGTCAGAAATGACGTGGCGGTTTTGTTTTCCGTTGTGCTGATCTCTACCTGTCTGGCCTGCGGCGCGTTAAATCTGCTGGTGTTCCGAAAATATCTCTGGTCTGTTTATGTAATCGGCGGATGCGGCGTGCTCTGGGTGGCAAGTCTGCCGCTGATTCTTGTAAAAAAGCCTCATGCGCTGCTGGCATTGCTGGCGGACGGTATGGCAGTCAGCCTGTATTGCGCTCTGATTTCCTGGTTTCATCCGGGGAAGGGCTGGTTTTTGGAAGTGGCGCTGCCGGTGGTCTGGCTCTGCGTGGTTTTTGTCGGAATTTTTGTTGGGGTGGCAAAAAAGATGAAGCCGTCTATTCTGGCGAAGGCCAGCCTGTTGTTCGCGGAGGCCGGGATTTTCACGGTGTTTACGGAGCTGGTGCTGAACCGTCATTTTGCGGGCAGGTTTTATCTGTCCTGGTCGGCCGTTACCGGAATCTGCTGTTTTGTGATTGTCGCGGCGCTGATTACGATTATCCGCCGGTCGGGGCTGCGGGAAGAGGTGCGGCGGAGAATGCATATATAATAATGAAAGATCAGAAATCCGGGGGTCGTCATGTTTGACGGCCCCCGCGGCATGTTTGTCTGAATTGTGAAACAATCGAAACAGGGAAAACGGTAAACCTGCTTTAGTGATTTCCGCAGCAGCCCTGCTTGTCCTCGCCGCAGTGATGGCCGTGACCGTTGTGACTGCCGCAGTCATGATCGCCCTCATGGTGATGGCTGCACATGGTATCGGGATCGTAGTTCAGACTGCCGTTTAACAGAGCGGCTACGGCCTGGTCCGCATCCCCTGACGCGCCGGGATAAAGCTTAATACCGGCATCCGCCAGGGCCATCCGGGCGCCGCCGCCGATTCCGCCGCAGATTAAGGTATCCGCGCCGTTGTTTTTCAGAAAACCTGCCAGTGCGCCGTGGCCGCTGCCGGCCGCGTTCACAACCTGGGAAGACTGAATCTGATTGTTCTCTACCGTATAAAATTTAAAATTCTCGCAATGGCCGAAATGCTGGAAGATCTGGCCGTTCTCATAAGTTACCGCAATTTTCATCGTAAAACCTCCAAAAGTGTTTTTCTTAATGATATTATAAGACTGTTTTTGACATATGTCAATAATGAAACAAAAAACCTTTAAAAGAATATTGCCTGTTGCTGCTCAGGCATGTCAATTCGCGGAATGGTTTATGTTTCATGTCTTTTACAGGCATGGCAGTAAAGCTGCTGTTCCTGTTCTTTTTCGCAAAGCTGTTCCCGGCAGCGGCGGTGTCCGCAGTTTTTTCCGCAGCAGGTTTCTCCAAAAGGGCACAGATCATAAGAGCCGCCGGAAATGTTTAGCTGCCTGCCGTTTACCAGCATATCGGCCAGTTTTTTTCTGGCGGAATCATAGATGGCTTGAACGGTGGTGCGGGCCACGTTCATCTGCGCGGCACAGTCTTCCTGGGACAGGTTCAGGTAGTCGATCAATCGGATCGCTTCATATTCGTCTACGGTAATTTCGATGATTTCCCCGCTTGCTGTTTCGCCTGAGACGGGCGGCGGGATTTTTGCAGTCTCCGAATTCTGCCCGGCACAGGGGCGGAAGCTTTGAATGTGGGGCAGTCCGCAGATGCGCCGCCGTTTGATGGGACGAGCCATAAAAAAGTCCTCCTAATTTAGTTCTGCAGCTCCCCTCCCGGGGCCTGTCCGGTCCGCTGCTGTTTTCATAAACCGCTTGACACTACCAATGAAATGATCCTTCGGCGTTTGTATGTCATTATCATATACTGCTTTTTGACATATGTCAATTATGGCGGCAAAGCTTTTACAAAGGGCTTTCGTATCCGGGACGGTGATTTTGGCTGGCAGGTTTTTCCGGATTTTGTTGACAAGCGGAAGGAACCGTGGTAATATTATGTGGTCATTGATTTAGTGTGATAAATTGATAAATCAATAAAGCGGGCAGCGCCAAATGATTTATGAAAAAACAGCAGCAGACCGGACAGGCCCCAGGGGGCTTGAAAAATAGTAAGCGGCTAAAGAACACCCGCTAACTATTTTCCATGCATCGCACGTAAGGGTCTAAAGGACAGACCCTAAGTGCTCATAGCGATGGGAGGGGAGCTGCGGAACTAAATTGGAAGGGAGAGAACGATTATGAAAAAGGCAATTGCATTATTGACGGCGGTTTTGCTGGTATCAGGCCTTACGGCATGTGGACAGAAGGATGCGCCGGAGACGAAGGCGGCGGCAACAGAGGCCGGAACAACACAGGTAGAAAAAGCCGGGACGGCTCAGGGAACGGAGGTGCAGACCGCCGGAACGGCGAAGGAGGGGGAGAGAACTTCTCTGATCGTAGGGTTCGACGCGGAATTCCCGCCTTATGGTTATATGGATGATAATGGTGATTATGTGGGCTTTGATCTGGATTTGGCCGCGGAAGTATGTAAGCGCCAGGGCTGGGAACTGGTGAAACAGCCGATCAACTGGGATACCAAAGACGAGCAGCTTTCCACCGGAGCCATCGACTGTATCTGGAATGGCTTTACGATGAACGGACGGGAAGACAACTATACCTGGACGGTTCCCTATGTGGATAACAGCCAGGTGTTCGTGGTAGCTGACGACGCCGGGATTGCAGCGAAAGCGGATCTGGCAGGCAAGGTGGTAGGCGTGCAGGCGGATTCTTCTGCGCTGGCGGCGCTGGAAGACGAGGAAAACCAGGAGAATCTGGACCTGGCGGCTTCTTTTGCCGATTTGAAGCAGTTTGCCGATTATAACACCGGCTTTATGGAACTGGAAGCAGGCTCCATTGACGCGCTGGCTATGGATATCGGCGTGGCGAATTACCAGATTGCCCAGAGAGACGGCGGTTATGTGATTTTGCCGGAAAAAGAATATCTGGCCACGGAGCAGTATGCCGTAGGCTTCTTGTTGGGCAATGAGTCTTTAAGAGATACCGTGCAGGCGACGCTGATGGAGATGGTGGACGACGGCACTTTTATGGAAATCGCCGGGCAGTATGCCGATTTCGGCCTGACGGACGCGGTTTGTCTGGGAAAATAAACCGTGGAACCGGAAATTGAAACCGGAAGGAAAGAACCGGGGAGTGAAATCCGGGAAATAAGTGTAGTACGTTTTGAAATTTATCAGGAGATGAACCCATGTCGACGACAACCATGCTGCGGCTTTTGGGTACGGGGATGCTGAAAACGGTTTCGATTTTCTTTTTAACCCTGCTGTTTTCCCTGCCCTTGGGCCTGCTCTTTTCCTTTGGCCGTATGTCGAAAAACGGCCTTGTTAAAGGAATCAGCAAATTATATATTTCCGTTATGAGGGGTACCCCGCTGATGCTGCAGTTGATCGTGGTGTACTTTGCGCCTTATTACATACTGGGGATCAAGATTCCCTCCTGGTACCGTTCGGGGGCGGTGATTCTGGCATTTGTGCTGAACTATGCGGCATATTTTGCGGAGATTTACCGCTCCGGGATCGAGTCCATTCCCATCGGGCAGTATGAGGCGGCCAGGGTACTGGGTTACGGCAAAGCGCAGACGTTTGTGAAAATCATTCTGCCTCAGGTGATTAAGCGGATTCTGCCGCCGGTTACCAATGAGATGATTACGCTGGTAAAGGACACATCTCTGGCGTTCGTTCTGACAGAGGTGGAAATGTTCACGATAGCCAAACAGATTGCCGCCAAGGAGGCTTCGATTTTGCCGCTGATGGTGGCGGGAGTATTTTACTATTTCTTTAATCTGGCGGTGGCTGCTGTGATGGAGTGGGTGGAAAACCGGCTCAACTATTACAGATAGTAAAAATGTGAATTGATAACAATTGGTCAGTTGAGAGAGAATGATATGAACGTATTGGAAATCAACCATTTAAAAAAGGAATTTGACGGTTTGACGGTGCTGCAGGATATTTCGCTGTCTGTGAAAAAGGGGGAGGTGGTTTCGGTGATCGGTCCCTCCGGTTCCGGAAAATCAACCCTTCTGCGCTGTGCGACGATGCTGGAGCAGATGGACGGCGGAGAACTGGTCTACATGGGAGAAAAGGCGGCCTGGGAAGAAAAAGACGCCTGCGTTTACGCGCCGAAGGAGAAGTTAAAGCAGGTTCGCAGACAGTTTGGACTGGTATTCCAGAATTTTAATCTGTTTCCCCATTATACGGTGCTGAAAAATATTATGGATGCGCCCGTATCCGTGGACAGGGTGCCAAAGGAAGAAGCCAGACAGCAGGCGCTGGCTCTTTTGGGGCAGTTGGGGCTGGAGGATAAGGCGGACGCCTATCCCTACCAACTGTCCGGCGGTCAGCAGCAGAGGGTTTCCATCGCCAGAGCGCTGGCTTTAAAGCCGGAGATTTTGTTTTTTGACGAACCCACTTCGGCCCTGGATCCGGAGCTGACCGGAGAGGTGTTAAAGGTGATCCGTCAGCTTGCAAAAGAGCATATGACGATGATTATCGTCACCCATGAAATGAAGTTTGCCAGGGAGCTGTCCGACCGCATCATATTTATGGAGGACGGTGTGATCCGGCAGCAGGGCACGCCGGAGGAGCTGTTTATGGCCCCGGATGACCGGGTGAAGGAGTTTATCGGAAAGTTCGCGGGATAAGTTTATTTTTCAGCAGCCAGACGCCCCATCCTGCCATGGAGACCGCTGAAATAGCAGCGGCCAGGTTCCAGGAGCGCTTCCCTTTATAACGGACCTCCACCGTTCCCTGGCTGTCGGCGGGAAGAATGACCCGGACCAGGTTCTGCCCGCTCCGTTCGACCGGGATTTCCTGTCCGTCAAGCCATGCCCGATAACCGGGATAGTACAGAAGAGGTATGTCGGCATAAAGAGGGCTGTCTGTGTCTGCTGCTGCGGAAGGTTCGGCGTAAGACGCCGCATCGTCTTGCGGGATATTCTGTTCCGGTCCTGGCCCGGCTGTCATACAGTGAAACGTGACAGAACCGTTTTTTCGCTGAAAATCGCTGATCAGCAGTTGTTCCGAGGAAGAGGAAATACCTGGACTTTGTCGGGACAGTGTGTCCGTATCGGTGTCTTTATATAAATATTCTCCTCCGGCGATCATGTCGGAAGCAATGATTTCTGCCTCCCGGATCAGAACATGTTCCGGGTTTTTTGCGTCGAGAAAAGCAGTCATCGGGAACAGCGCGACGGCAAAAGCCAGTGCGAAGATGACAGCCTGCTGGCCGCTTTCCCTGGCTGTCATAACCAGTGCGGCGGCTCCTGAGATACACAGAAAAGTAATGGCAAAAGCCAGAAATCGCCAGGGAAACTGGGTAAAGCTTAAAAACCGGTTGACGGCGGGTATTCTGGCCAGCAGCTTCCAGGGCATGGCGCGGCTGGCCATAAACACCATGGCGGCACCCCAGCCAAACAGAATCCGGGCTTTCCGGCGCATTCCGTCAAATGCCGGATCTCTGTGATAGCCCTGGCATTTCGGCAGAGCCAGAAGCAGGTTGGAGAACAGCAGAGAAAGGCCAATGGTCAGAGGAAGGACATTTTCCAGCGTCATTCCGTCCCTGGCAGTGGTAAATCCGATTTCCGGCGATGCTTTGAACAGCAGGGAGAAAGGAACCGCGTATTCGGTAAAAGGGGTATATAGCGTATCCAGCCGGATCGGTTCTCTCATCATGTACAGCATAGGCAACAGGAACCAGAGATTTAAAAGTACCGTCAGTCCTGCCGCTTTGGCGCATGCCAGAAGCCGGCTTCCGGAGCACAGCTGTTTTGCCGCCGTAAGCGCCGCGGCCAGGATCAGGAGGGCTGACCATACGGCTGACAGAATGTGGGTCTGGAATACCAGTGTAAAGCCTACGGCCGCATATCCCCATCGCCGTTCGTCCCCGATCAGCAGCTCATAGACGCCCAAAAGCAGCAGGGGCAGGAAAGCCATGGAGGAAAACTGGCCGTAGGCCGCGTCGATATAGCCCTCTCCCAGACGGAAGACGGCGGTCAGGAACAGCAGCGCGGCCACAAGTCCGGCCAGCCGGGCATTGTGGCAGGCTGGCCGTAATTGTCCGGGTTTCCGTACGGGCTGTTCTCCACGAATGGAACTGCCGTCCAGAATCCGTCTGGCAGCCAGGTACATCAGCCATCCGGCCAGTAGGTTGACGGAAATTAAATATAATTTTGCCGCAGTTACCAGGGTAACGCCGCACAGACGCAGCAGGGCGGGGAAATACAGCAGAAGCTCCGGGTAGAAGAGAGAGGAGCCGTATCCGTATCCCCATAAGGTGCCGCTGTGAATCCGCACGGGGAACTGCCCGGACAGCAGGCCGGTGCGGATGCCTTCAATCCGGTTCAGATGGTAGGGGACGTCGCCGCCGCCCATAACATAGTCGTTGAGAATGGGAATGCTGACGCCAAACGCCGCCAGAGTCAGAATAAGATAGATGTTGGCCGGGCATAAAAATGTTTCCGTTTCTTTCTGCCCTTTCCGGAACCAGAGATATCCTCCTGCCAGCGCCAGCAAAAACAGCGCGACGGCAAATACATCGGTACAGATCAGTCCCTGAGAGCGGATGGACGCCTGCTCCACGGAGAAAGCGCCGTTGCCGGAATAATCCACGGCGATCCGCAGGTTTGTGGCATCCTGGTCAAAATGGCAGTCGAATGTCCATTCTCCTTCTTCCAAAGCCGCCGGCAGCGGATGGGCATATACGGGCAGAACGCCGGTTTCATCCGTATAGACGGCCACGCTGCTGCCCTCTGCCTGGGCCTTATAATACAACTGAAACCGATAGGTGCCTTTCGGCAGACTGACGCAGGGGCTCTGGGAGAAAAGACCGGCGGTTTCCTGGCCGTCCTCCACGTACATGGAACCTTTGACCGGGCCCAGCTCATTCTGTTTAAATTCTCGATTGTATCCTTCGGTAAATGCCAGTCCGGTCAGCAGCAAAATGGTCAGCGCCGCCAGAATCAGCATTGATATTTTTTTATTCATTGGTATATGGGTACTCCTGTCTGTGTGTAATTCTGATTGATCTTTATGATTATACTATCACCGGCAAAAAGACGCAACGATTTTGAAAAAACTCTTGTAAAATCGGTCGGAATATGCTATAGTAAACGAGTTGTGTAGAGAAAAAGATGGTCCTCTGTTGCGGTGGCGTGACCGTATTCAAGAACATCCGAAGATTAAAGGAGGTTACACATGAACGATATCATTAAGAATATTGAGGCGGAACAACTGAAAGAGAATGTGCCTCAGTTCAGAGTAGGCGACACGGTTCGGGTTCACGGTAAGATCAAAGAGGGTAACCGGGAGAGAATCCAGGTATTCGAGGGAACCGTTATCAAAAAACAGAACGGCACGAACGCAAGAGCGACTTTCACCGTGAGAAAGACATCCAACGGCATCGGCGTTGAGAAAACATGGCCGTTACATTCTCCGCTGGTTGAGAAGGTTGAGGTAGTGAGACGAGGCAAGGTAAGACGGGCAAAACTGTATTACTTAAGAGACAGAGTCGGCAAGAGGGCGAAGGTAAAAGAACTTGTGAAATAATCTGTGCTGACTATAAAAGGCAGGATTGGATTTTCAGGGCATGCGAGGGGCAGGCGCCTGAACTTTCAGCCTGCTTTTCTTAATATCAATGATCGTTGCCGGTTACTGCCCGCGTGATTCCCGCTCAGCATACCGGATGGCCCTTAGTGTACCCGTGAGGGGGTATAGAACATGAGCATAGAATTTTATCACGATACGGAAACGGATAACAGGCTGCTGCGCAGAGTGACGAAATGGATTGTGGATCTGGCGGTGGTGTTTACCCTGGCTCTTTTTCTTGTTCAGTATATGGGGATGCAGTATGAAGTCAGCGGACATTCCATGGAACCGACTCTGTATGGCAAAGATGTGGTGCTGATTGACAGAATCAGTTACCGGCTGCGGCGTCCCGGACGGCTGGAGCTGGTCGTGTTCCAAAAGCGGGACAATGAGGACAGACAGTATCTGAAACGGATTATCGGCCTGCCGGGAGAGACGGTGCAGATCAGAGACGGCAGAATATATATAGACGGCCGGCTTCTGGAACTTCCGGAGTCTTTGTCCAGGGTAAATCTGGCCGGACTGGCGGAGGAACCGGTGATTTTGGGAGAAGGGGAGTATTTTCTTCTGGGGGATAACCGGGACAGCAGTGAGGACAGCCGTTTTGAGAATATAGGAAACGTATCCATGGGGCAGATCATAGGCAGAGCCTGGTTCCGCCCGTCGCCTTTTGAGCGGATTGGATTTTTGAATACAGATGGGAGAGAATAATGCAGATTCAGTGGTATCCGGGTCATATGACCAAAGCGAAACGGGCGATGCAGGAAGATATTAAGCTGATCGACCTGGTGATCGAGCTGGTGGATGCCAGGGCTCCGTTAAGCAGCCGGAATCCGGATATTGATGAGCTTGGCAGACAGAAAGCGAGACTGATTCTTCTGAACAAGGCGGATCTGGCGGATGAAAACTGCAACCGACAGTGGAGTCAGCGGTTTCAGGAGCAGGGGTATCATGTATTGAAGGTAAATGCCAGATCAGGCGCCGGGTTTAAGGCGATCAATGACACGGTGGCACAGGCCTGTAAAGAAAAGATTGAGAGAGACCGCAGGCGGGGCATACTGAACCGTCCGGTCCGGGCTATGGTGGTGGGCATTCCGAATGTGGGAAAGTCCACGTTTATCAATTCCTTTGCGAAGAAAGCGGCGGCGAAGACCGGGAATAAGCCGGGGGTAACCAGAGGAAATCAGTGGATTCGGCTGAATAAAAATCTGGAGCTGCTGGATACGCCGGGGATTCTCTGGCCCAAGTTCGAGGATCAGGAGATCGGGCTGAAATTGGCATTGATTGGCTCCGTAAAAGATGATATATTAAATATGGAAGAACTGGCGGCGGAGCTGGTGAAGCTGCTCCATGGCCTCTATCCTCATGTGCTGGAGGAGCGCTATGGATTTTCCGCGCCGGAGGAGGAACCCTGGAAAGCACTGGAGGAGATTGCAAAGGTCCGAAAGTGTCTGGCAAAGGGCGGCGCCTATGATACGGAAAAAGCGGCGGCGATGCTGTTGGACGATTTCAGAAGCGGTAAACTGGGAAGAATCACCCTTGAGGTTCCGGAGTAAAAGTGCGGAAAATAAGGAAAGAAGGCAGATAGTTGGTGGACTTGAAAGAAGTATTTTTAGAGGAAGCGGGCCCTGATGAGCGGCCGGGCGGATTGCTGCGGGAGATTTTAAGCTTTGCGGGCTATGTGATCTTTGTGATTGTATTTACCTATCTGGTGGTTCATTATGTGGGCCAGCGGACGGAAGTGGTGGGTTATTCTATGTATCCGACGCTGAATAACGGGGATAACCTGCTGGTAGATAAACTGTCCTACCGTTTTTCGGAGATTGATCGGTTTGATATTGTGGTGTTTGAGTATCAGCATGAGGAAAATTGCTTTTATATTAAGCGTGTCATCGGCCTGCCGGGAGAAACGGTGCAGATCGTAGGCGATGAGATTTTCATCGACGGAGAAGTGCTGGAAGAAGATTACGGATATGAGGCGATCGAAAATGCCGGACTGGCGGCGGAACCGGTGGTTCTCGGAGAAAACGAGTACTTCGTGCTGGGAGATAACCGGAACGACAGCACGGACAGCCGGGATCCCAGGGTAGATAAAGTGACAAAAGACATCATCGCGGGAAAGGCCTTTGTGCGGATTTATCCGTTTAACAAGATGGGATTTCTGCATCACGATTGACGGGGATTGATAAATAAAAGAGATGGAATCAATACAGGAAATCAAAGCACGCCTTATGGAGTGTGATCCGAAAAATCTGCCGGAGGTTCTGGCGGAGTATGGAACGGACAACCGAAAGGGCGTGATGAGGCTGCTGAAACAGTATGCCGGAATATATGAAAAGCTGAAATCGGAAGAACTGCGGCTTGATCATATGCTGGACTATGAGAGAGCGTACGGCGCGTATACATATATCGCAGGGATTGACGAGGCAGGACGGGGACCGCTGGCCGGTCCCGTGGTGGCCGCCGCCGTTATTTTGCCCAAAGGTCTGAAAATCAGGTATCTGGACGACTCAAAAAAACTGACGGCCGCAAGGCGTGAAGAATTGTTCGACATGATTATGGAGAAAGCAGTCAGCGTGGGAGTGGGACAGTCCTCTCCGGAAGTGATCGACCGGGTGAATATCTTACAGGCCACCTATCTGGCGATGAAAGAAGCGGCGGGCAGGCTGTCACCGGAGCCGGACCTTCTGCTGAACGACGCGGTTACGATTCCGGGCCTGTCTGTCAGGCAGGTGCCCATTGTCAAGGGAGACGGAAAAAGCTTGTCCATAGCGGCGGCTAGTGTAATTGCCAAAGTGACCAGAGATCGGATGATGACGGATTATGACAGCCTTTATCCGGCATATGGATTTGCGGAGCACAAAGGATACGGAAGCAGGAAGCATATTGAAGTATTGAAGTCAACAGGCCCCTGTCCGATACACAGAAGAAGCTTTATTAAAAATTTTTGCGAGGGATTCGACGGATGTTCTCAAAAAAGGGACGGAGAATCCTGATCCAGTGATCTGTGGAAGGACCGGAGGCCGTAAATGAATAAGCGTGAAGCAGGCAGCCGATATGAAACATATGCGGCTGCCTATTTAAAAGAAAAAGGATATCAGATTGTGGAGAGGAATTTCCGGAGCAGGGCCGGGGAAATCGATCTGATCGGCAGAGAGGGGAGATATCTGGTATTCGTGGAAGTCAAGTACAGAAGAGACGGGCAGACAGGCCATCCGGAGGAGGCTGTGAATGTCAGAAAACAAAACCGGATTTTCCGGGCGGCGCAGTATTACCTGTCTCTGAAAAAATATCCTCAGGATACCCCGTGCCGGTTTGACGTGCTGGCTGTGGAGGGGACAGAGGTGAGATTGATTAAGAATGCGTTTGGAGGATTGGCATGATTCAGATTAAGCGGGCGGGAGCAGGAAACCGGAGGGAGCGGGGAACGGAACCGGGCACTGTGCTGGAGTGGAAAGAAGGGAAAGTAAAAACAGAGGCGGCGGATGATGTATCCGTGCCCTATCTCAGCTTTCCGATGCTGGAACAGACCGGACTGGTCCGCCACTGTTTTTCCACGAAACTGGGCGGCGTCAGCAAAGGGGAGTTTGCCGCGATGAATTTCGGTGTGTCCAGAGGGGACGATCCGGCCTGTGTGGCGGAAAATTTCCGGCGGATGGGAGAGGCGCTTCATGTGAAGCCGGAGCAGATGGTTCTGTCTTTTCAGACCCATACGGTAAATATCCGCCGGGTGACCGGAGCGGACGCGGGAAAAGGCGTGGTCAGGGAGCGGGGGTATACGGATGTGGACGGTCTGATTACGGATGAGCCGGGACTTTGCCTGGTGACGCTCTATGCCGACTGTGTACCTCTCTATTTTCTGGATCCGGTGAAAAAGGCGATCGGATTAAGTCATTCCGGCTGGAAGGGGACCGTGGACCGGATGGGCAGAAAAACCGTGGAGGAAATGGGACGGGCATTCGGCAGCGATCCGGCGGATATTCTGGCCTGCATCGGCCCAAGTATCTGCAGAGACTGTTATGAGATCGGTCCGGAGGTGGCGAATGCATTTCAGAATGCCTTTGCGCCGGAGCAGGCGGCGCAGATGCTGTATGCAAAAGACAACGGAAAATACCAACTAGATCTGTGGGAGGCAAACCGGCAGATTTTGATTGAGGCAGGTATCCGCACAGAACATCTGGCGGTGACAGATATCTGTACCATGTGCAACAGCCGGTGGCTGTTTTCTCACCGGGCCACCGGCGGACGGCGGGGAAATCTGGGCGCGTTTCTGTGTCTGAAAGGATAAGCGAAAAGAATATGGCGGAAAAGACAAAAAATCCGAAGGCGGAAATAAAATGACAGAAATGGGGGACGACATAAAATGGAAAATAATATTTTTTACCGCGATCAGGAGGGACGGCCGGTGCAGGTACTGAGCCAGGCCGTGATGAAAGAAAACGGACGTGCCGTGGTTTTGTATCAGGAATTATTTGGGAGTTACGCCAGAAAGGTGGAGTACAGAGAGTGCTTTCTTGATGGTATGAGGGTTTTTGATCCGGAAACCGAACGCGTTAAGACAGATCAGGCGTCGGAGAGAGGCAATTGGGCAGAGACAAAAGAGAGACAGATACCGGAATGGATTCCGGATGCGGCAGATATCCCCGAACCGGCGCAAAACGCGGCCCAGGAACTTTTGATGGCCTTTCTGGACGCGCAGACCCATGGGGAAAAGCTGGAGATTCTCTCTCAGATGAAGGACTGCGTGACAGACTATCTGATCGACACCATGGCCCTTTCTCTGGATATGGAGATCCCGCAGGGCGTTCTGGAGGACCGCTATCAGAAGCTGATCCGCAGCCTGCGCACCGTGATGAAATATGAGACAAACCGGCTGCGGTGAGAGATATGACAGAAGCGGCATGATTCTTTTCAGGTTTAAGCGGTTTAACAGAAACAGGGAAGGGAGAGCAGTGTGCATACATCGGCTTTCCTTTCCCTGTTCTGCTGTTTTGGGCACTGTCAGGTTTTGTGATATGATAAATCGGAGCTGTTATGTCCGGACTGTTACATTACGGCAGTTTGTGATTATATTTATAAATATATTCCTGAATCTTCTCCGTGGTGGACAGGTAATCGCTGATCGGGACGTCATGGTTCATGGTGTTGATAATTACGGCCAGGAACTGGCTCATATCTGCCTCCAGGTACCAGGGTTTCTGCAGAAGCTCAGGAGAACGGTAGTTTAAGTTGGTGGTGATCACATAGTCAAAATAACCCTTCTCGTAAAACTCGTCAAATTTTTCAAAACCGTTGGTAAACAAACCGAAGGTACAGCAGACGATCACTTTGCCTGCTTTTCTGTTCTTTAATTCTTTTGCGGTATCCAGCATACTTTCTCCGGAGGAGATCATGTCGTCAATGATGATAACCGTCTTTCCCTCTACGCTGCTGCCCAGAAATTCATGGGCCACGATGGGATTCCTGCCGCCTACGATTTTGGAATAATCCCGGCGTTTGTAGAACATGCCCATGTCCACGCCCAGATTGTTGGCGAAAAATACCGCCCGGTTCATGGCACCCTCGTCGGGGCTGATGACCATGATGTGGTCCTTGTCGATCAGCAGATTCTTTTCTTTGCCGAACAGGGCTTTGATAAACTGATAGGGAGGTTCGAAATTGTCGAAGCCGTGAAGGGGGATCGCATTCTGCACTCTGGGGTCATGGGCGTCGAAGGTAACAATATTGGAAACGCCCATGTCTACCAGCTCCCGCAGTGCCATGGCACAGTCCAGGGATTCCCGCATGGAGCGGTGGTGCTGGCGGCTTTCGTATAAAAAGGGCATAATCACGTTTACCCTGTGGGCAACGGACACGGAGGTGGCGATAATCCGTTTCAGATCCTGGTAGTGGTCATCGGGAGACATGTGGTTGATATAACCGGCCATTTTATAGGTCAGGCTGTAGTTGGTGATATCCACCATAATATAAATGTCGACGCCGCGGACGGACTGTTTCATCACGCCTTTGGCCTCGCCACTTCCAAAACGGGGACATTCACAGTCCACCAGATAGGAGTCGCGGTCATATCCTCTGTATTCCAGATATTCCTGCCGTTGTTTCAGCGCTTCGATATCGTTCTGTCGAAACCGTATAATATGGTCGTTTACCTGGCCGGCCAGGTCCTTGCAGCTTTCCAGTGCGGCGATGCGCAGCGGTGCGATCGGGATACTGTTTTTATAAGTGTAATCTTTTGACATGTCTGCCTCCATCTGATGGTATTTTTCTAAGATATATATATATCAAATACCAGAAATCGTCAAGATGTTACGGACAGAAAATCAGGAAAACCGTTTTATGAAAATCAGTCTTTCCCGCATAAAACCCAGATAAATGGAGAAACTGGTAGCATCTTATTTTATCTGTTTGATAGTGTCAAGTGGATTATGAAAACAGCAACTCCCCTCCCAGTTTAAGGGGGATTGGGAGGGGAGCTGCGGAACTAAATTTGCGGAGGTTTTTGTATGAGTGGGTGGCTGATCGCGATTATTTCCGGGGCTTTGATGAGCATTCAGGGGGTTTTTAATACGGAGGTGACAAAAACCTCCGGAATCTGGGTGTCCGGCGGATGGGTGCAGTTGACCGCATTTTTTACCTGTCTTGCGGCCTGGCTGTTTACCGGCAGAGAACATATCCGCCCTCTTTTGGAGGTGGAGCCGAAATATATGCTGCTTGGCGGCGTGATGGGGGCCTTTATTACGTTTACGGTGATTAAAAGTATGGAAGATCTGGGTCCTGCGAAAGCCGTGATGATTATCGTGGTGGCACAGCTTCTGGCGGCGTATCTGATCGAGGTGTTCGGTGTGTTCGGCGTGGAAAAAACAGCTTTTGAGTGGAAAAAGATGGTTGGCATGGCGCTGGCAATCGGCGGCATTATCCTGTTTAAATGGTGAAAATTCCGGCGGCGCCAGGAAACAATTTTGACGGGAAAATTTAAGAATTTGCATCTTGCAAGAAGCAGGCGGATTAGGTACAATAGAACGTAACGGCATGAATCGGGAAAAGGTTTCTGCTCCGGGATACTATGGGAAATCATGGTAAAAAGGAGGAAATCTATGCCGAAAAAGAAGCGAAAGCTTAAGTTTGTACTGCTGATGATTCTGTCTGTTTTTTTGCTGTTTACAGGATGCGGCCGAAGGGGCCGGGAAATTGTTCCGGCCCAGGAGACGGCGGACGGCTCCGAAACGGCAAAAGGCGCAGAAAAGGAACGATTGGAAAAGCGAAATCCGAAAGGAGATCCGCCCGAGACGGAAGAGACATCTGCCCCGGCGCAGGAGAGTCCGGAGCTGGGGCCGGAAAAACAAGGATCGGGGAATCTTACGGCGGAAGGAAAAAATATACATAATGAGAAATCGGTTGTGGTTCATGTGTGCGGTGCCGTGAACAATCCGGGAATTTATACCCTTCCGGAAGGGAGCCGCCTGTGGGAAGCCGTGGAAGCGGCAGGAGGCGCAAGGCCGGACGGGGCGAAAGATTATCTGAACATGGCCGCGCCGGTGTCGGACGGCGGGAAAGTGGTGGTGCCCTTTCTTGCGGATGTGGAGGAACCCTTCGGGGAATCCGAAACGCTGCGGTCACAGCCGGGAAGCGGCGCGGCAGACGGCGGCAGTCCGGAAGGCGGCGGCACGGTCCGGCCGGTTAATCTGAATACGGCCGGTTTAGAGCAGCTTATGACGCTTCCGGGAATCGGAGAATCGAAGGCGAAAGCCATTTTGGAATACAGAGAGAAGACAGGACCCTTCGCCGTGCCTGAGGATATTACAAATGTGCCCGGCATTAAGAACGGTTCCTATGAAAAACTGAAAGATTACATCACGGTGTGACGGAATGCTTTATCGGGATCAGGACAGATGAAGGATTTGACAGCGCAGACATTTGCAGGGAGGCAAGGGGCCGGAATGTCCAAAAAAGTATTAGTGGTAGACGACGAAAAACTGATTGTGAAAGGAATAAAGTTCAGCTTAGAGCAGGACGGTATGGAAGTGGACTGCGCCTATGACGGCGAGGAGGCCGTGAAACTGGCAAAAGAAACGGAATATGACGTGGTGCTTCTGGACGTGATGCTGCCGGTGTATAACGGTTATGAGGTATGCAGCATGATCCGGGAATTTTCCAATATGCCCATTATTATGATTACGGCCAAAAACGACGATATGGATAAGATTCTGGGACTGGAATACGGAGCAGACGACTATGTTACAAAGCCCTTTAATATTCTGGAGGTAAAAGCCCGGATCAAGGCGATTATGCGCCGGAGCAGCCGGAGTAAGGAACCGGAGGAGAACGGGAAAAAGAAGGTCGTATGCAAGGACCTGACACTGGACGGAGAGAGCCGGAGAATTTTTATCAAGGACAGAGAGATCAATCTGACGGCCAAAGAATTCGACCTTCTGGAGCTTCTGCTGATGAATCCGGGGAAGGTGTACAGCCGTGAGAAGCTGTTGAACGTGGTGTGGGGGTATGAGTATCCCGGCGATGTGAGAACCGTGGACGTGCATGTGCGGCGGCTGCGGGAAAAGATTGAGAACAATCCCAGCGATCCGCAGTATGTCCATACCAAATGGGGTGTAGGTTATTATTTCAAGGGTTAGCCGGAAACTGCAGGCCGTAAAAAGCCTGCGTCTCTGGCTCTTTGTTCTGCTGGTAATCTGCTGCTTTCTGCCGGCTCATCTGTCATGTCAGTTGCTTCTGCGGGGAAATCTGAATGACCAGATCGAGGCGAAAATCCGGGAACTGCAGTACCAGTGTAATACCCTGTCCAGACAGTTATCCAAGTCCGGCTATCTGGACGGCCGGGACGACGGGACGATAAACAGTACGCTGTCGGTTCTGTCAGATGTGTATGACGGACGGATTTTGCTGGTGAGTAAGACCTTTAAGATTGAGAAGGATACGTATTCCATCGACGAGGGTAAGCTGAATATTTCGGAAAGCGTGCTGAAATGCTTCCAGGGAGAGTCGCTGGCGGAATATTCCGAGAAAAGCCGAAGAATTCAGATGACGATTCCCGTTTATAATCTGGCATTGACAGACGTGATCGGCGTAATGGTGGTGACGTCTTCTTCCAGTTCCATTATCGACATGGTTGATGGCTATTACAGCCGTGCCGGCGTGATTGATATCGTGATTTTAATCATATCGGTATTTGTGGCGTTTTTCCTCTCCCTGGCGCTGGTGCGTCCCCTTAAACGGGTATCGGACGCACTGAAAAAGGCGGCTTTCGGCGATTTGGAGCCGGTGGATGTCGGAGATTGTGTGGAGACCCAGAGAATCTGCGACGCATACAATAAGATGCTGACGAAGCTGAAAACGCTGGACGAGAGCCGTCAGGAATTTGTTTCCAATGTGTCTCATGAGCTGAAAACGCCCATTACCTCGATCCGGGTGCTGGCTGACTCTCTGATGTCCATGGAGGATGCGCCCATTGAGCTGTACCGGGAATTTTTAAGCGATATCTCCGATGAGATCGACCGGGAGAGTACAATTATCGACGACCTGCTTTCCCTGGTGAAGCTGGACAAGTCCAATATGGAATTAAAGGTGACGCAGGTCAGTATCAATGAGCTGTTAGAGCTGGTGTTAAAACGTCTGCGGCCGCTGGCAAAACGGCGGAATATTGAACTGGTATTTGAAAGCTTCCGGCCGGTGATCGGCGAGATCGACGAGGTGAAGCTGACGCTGGCGGTGACAAACCTGGTGGAGAATGCCATTAAGTACAACGTGGACGAGGGCTGGGTGCGGGTATCCCTGAACGCCGACCACAATTTTTTCTATATCAAGGTGCAGGATTCCGGCCTTGGCATTCCGGAGAATGTACAGGATAAGGTGTTCGAACGGTTTTACCGGGTGGATAAAGCCCGTTCCAGAGAAACCGGCGGAACCGGGCTGGGGCTTGCCATTACCCATTCGGTGATACAGCTTCATCACGGGGCGATTAAACTATACAGCAAAGAGGGTGAGGGAAGCACCTTTACGGTGCGGATCCCTTTGATTTATATTGCCTGAATCAGAATGAGGGAGAAGGATTGAGACGGTTAAACAGGAGGAAAATGCGGATATGCCTTTTTCTTGTCTTTCTGTGTCTGCCAGTGCTCTGTGCATGCAGACAGAAAAAGCAGAAGGAGATTTCCGGGGAAGGCGTCTATACGATTTATTATAAAAATCCGGGCGGTACCAAACTGATGTCGGAGAATTACAGGGCGTCAGGCACCGACGATACGACGCTGGTCAGGGAGCTTCTGGGGGAAATGCGGGTGCATCCGGAAGAGATCGAGCTTGTGTCAGTATTTCCAGAAAATTTAAGCGTGGCGAAATATGAGAGGGAGGGCGCGTTTCTGACCCTTTATTTTGACAGCCTTTATACGGAGCTGGATCCGGTATCGGAGATTTTGCTGCGGGCGGCCGTGGTAAAAACAATGTGTCAGATTCCGGGCGTCAGTTATGTCAGCTTTTATGTGAATGATCAGCCTCTGATGGATGCAAACGGCGCGCCGGCAGGCATTATGCAGGCGGATACCTTTGTGGAGAATCTGAATGAGAATCTGGAGTCCATGCAGCCGGTCACGCTGATTCTTTATTTTGCCAATCAGGAGGGGGATCTTTTATATGAGACGGAGCGGACAGTGCTGTATAACAGCGATATGCCTCTTGAGAAGGTGGTGGTAAACCAACTGATCCAGGGACCTTCCAGCGACGATTTTTACCCGACGCTGCCGGAGAATCTGACGCTGCTGGGCATCACGGTGAAGGATGGTATCTGTTATGTGGATTTTGATTCTTCCTTTATCAGCGGGGCACAGGACGTAAAAGATTATATTCCGATTTATTCGGTGGTCAATTCCTTGTCTGAGCTTACAAACGTCAGTAAGGTACAGATTACCATCAATGGTTCGACGGATGTGAAATTCAGAGAAAATATTTCATTTTCCACGGTATTCGAGAGAAATCTGGATTATGTGGGAGGAATGGAGAATTAAAGATTGAAAAAAAGACCTTTCCTTTTGCTGTCAGGAGCATTTGTGTTTGGAGAGGTTTGCTGTTATGTGAGTCTGCCTGCGGCTGCGGCGCTGCTGTTTTTATCGGCCGGCGTTGGAGCCGTGGTCCGGGCAGGTGTTTTGCCGCCGGGGCCTTTGCGGCCGGCGGGCCGTTCTGCAGGCGGTGTGGGCAGACGGTTCTGGCTGCTGGTTCCGGTATTGTTTCTGGCCGGTATGCTTCGGATGGCGGAGGCCTCCGAATGGAGTGGATTTGCCGCCGGGGCGATGGCGGCGGAAAGTCCGGTTCAGGTGATGGCGGCGGTCCGGGTGGATGAGATCCGGCGGACCGATCATTCTGTGCAATTCTATACGAGAACAGTTCTGGAAATCAGGGAGCAGAATTCCGATGCTTCGATTCCCGGTGAACAGGTAAAAAAAACAGAGGCTGTAAACAGAAGCGAGGATGCCGGCAGGCCGGATGTTCCGGATCGCTTCGGGCAGTTATACGGAGCGGTGGTAACTTTAAAGGGAGATGAGGAAGCCGCCGAGCATATTCGGATCGGAGATGTGTTAACCGGAGAGGGGACATTTACCCCTTTTAATGCTGCCACAAATTTCGGGCAGTTTGACCTGCGGCAGTATTATAAGGCGCATGGACTGGAAGGGCGGATCAGGCTCAGTGAGTGGCGCTGCGTTTCCGATTCCTGTTTCAGTCCGGCGGATGCGGGAGAGAATCTGGTATATCGGGGGAAACAGTTTTTGCTTGGGCGGCTGTACGGAGCTATGGGAGCCGGAGTGGGAGAAGACGATAAAAAGGGTACGGGAGAAAATGCGGAGGAGAGTGCCGGGAAAGCGGCCGAAAAAAGTGCGCAAAATGGTGCGGAAAAAGATGCCGGACTGCTGGGGGCGATTCTGACCGGAGAGAAAAGCGGAATCAGTGATGAAGATCAGAAGCTGTTTCAGGAGAGCGGAATCAGCCACATGTATGCGGTCAGCGGTTTACATGCATCTTTTTTCGGATGGGGATTATATGGAATTCTGAAAAAGCTGGGAGGTTCCCGGAAGCTCTGCTCGGCAGGGGCCGGGATCGGACTGTGGATGCTGGTGATTGCCGCAGGGGGAAGTGTTTCCGTAAAAAGAGCTTTCTTGATGTTTCTGCTTGCGCTGCTGGCTGGGCTGGTCGGCAGAACCTATGATCTGCCTATAAGCCTGTCCGCAGCCTGTATGCTGATTCTGTGGGAGAAGCCGCTGATGTTGTTTCAGTCCGGGTTTCAGCTTTCTTTCTGTGCGGTGGCGGGGATTGCGGCGGCAGCCAGCGTGACAGGACGCAGCCATCGCAGGGAGGAAGCCGGTTTGAGGGCTGACAAAAAAGATTTAAAAAAAGAGTTCAGCTCTCAAAATACAAATGGAAAAATGGGCGGATGGGAGAAAGGGAAAGAACGGTTTAGAAAAGGGCTGACGGCATCCTTGTGGATACAGCTTATCCTGCTGCCTGCTACTCTGTGGAATTTTTTTCAGTATCCCTGTTACGGCATCCTTCTGAATCTGATCGTGATTCCGATGCTGCCTGTTGTGCTGACACTGGGATTTGCGGCGATGGCCCTGGGCTGTGTCTGGGTCACAGGTGCCGGATACTGTCTGGTTCCCGTAAGGGGAATTTTCCGGTTCTGGCGGCTGTTATGCGGTACGGCCCGGAAACTGCCCGGCGCTTTATGGCTGACTGGCCGGCCGAAAACGGTGTATCTGGTGATTTTCTGTGTCATTCTTCTTTGCTTCTGGGTGTGTTCTTTCAGAAAACAATGGGGGCGGCGAAGCTGGTATCCCGGATGCCTGGCACTGTTTCTTCTGGTGTCTCTGGTATTTTTAACCAGAAGGCCGGAAGCCGGACTCCAGGTGACGTTTCTGGACGTGGGCCAGGGAGACGGTATTTATATGAGGGAGGAAAGCGGCCATACCATAATGATCGACGGCGGCAGCAGTGATGACCGGAAAGTGGGAGAAAACCGGATTCTGCCCATGATAAAGGCGTCGGGAAGCGGACGGGTGGAGGACTGGTTTCTGTCGCATCCGGATAAAGACCATCTGTCGGGTCTGAAAGAGATCCTTTCCATGGGATTTCCCATAGAACGGCTTTGGATTCCTATGGTGTTCCGGGGGAATGAGGCGGTACTTGAACTGGCGGCGCTGGCGGAAGAAAACGGGACAGAAGTTCGGTTTACGGGACCGGGGGTGCTGCTGTCTGACAGGAATCCGGGTGAAACTGATGGTATTGATCAGTCGGGCGGTACCGGTTATTTCGACGGATCAGACAGTTTCGCTTCGTCTGCCGCCGCCGGTTTTTCTGTTACCTGTCTGTATCCTGAACCGGAAGAACCGATTTCTTCTACTAACGACGGTTCTATGGTGCTTCTGGTTCGGTATGAGGGCGTGGATATTTTAATGACCGGCGATCTGGAATCCTCAGGCGAGGCCCGTCTGCTGGCGAGAAATGGTCTGTCCGGCCCGTTGACCTGTGACATTCTGAAGGTGGGACATCACGGCTCCAAAGGCTCCACCGGCCAGTCTTTTCTGGCAGAGCTTGATCTGTTCTTCGCCGTCATTTCCTGCGGCCGGGGCAATTCTTATGGCCATCCCCATCCGGAGCTTTTATCCAGGCTTGAAGAACAGGGATGTCAGGCTGTATCGACTATGGAAGAAGGTGCGGTGACGCTGGGGATCTGTGAGGGGGAAATCTATTACATTGGGCAATGAGCGGAACAAAAGCTTCACAGGAACAGCAGCGGAAATCTGACCAGAGAAAAAAGAGGGAATTGGGGAGAATTGTTATACTTTACATGTATGAAAATGCCGGGTATAATTAGGGAGTATGCCGAATTGAAAATAAAAGAAAATCACAGCAAAAAGTCCCCGGTATGAGGGATATACTATAATCTTTTACAGGAGGTTTTATGTCAATGATTTTAGAGATTGCAGACGCTCCATGCAGGGTTTGAGGACGATGCATGGAGGCGGGCCGCTGACAGGCGGCTGATGTCCTCGGACTTTGCGACTTGATTTAAGATGCCGGTCATAAAGAACGGTCGAAGCTGATGACGAATTCGACGAAATATGTCGCCGGCGCATTTTGCCGGATGTTTCGTAATAAGATTCTTAATTTTAATATCAGAGGAGCAAAGTTATGAATATAAAAAATACAATCAAAGAACTGAAAACATTTTTAATCCTGTGGAGTACCCAGTCGCTGTCTCAGCTTGGCAGCGCTATGACGAATTTTGCACTGACTCTCTGGCTTTACCAGAAGACAGGTTCCGCATTGCAGACGGCGCTTCTGTCAATTTGTTCTTATGCGCCCTATGTGCTGCTCAGTATTTTTGCAGGCGCGTTCAGCGACCGGTGGGATAAGAAAAAGGTGATGCTGTTCAGCGATCTGTCCGCCGCCTGCTGTACGGCTGCCGTTCTGCTGCTGCTGAAAACGGAGGCTCTCAGGCCGGCCCACATGTATCTGTTAAATGCCATAAACGGTCTGATGAACACGGTCCAGCAGCCGGCCGGCGACGTGGCCATGACGCTGATTA
Organism: uncultured Lachnospiraceae bacterium; assembly: GCA_948470335.1. Taxonomy (GTDB): domain Bacteria; phylum Bacillota; class Clostridia; order Lachnospirales; family Lachnospiraceae; genus Paralachnospira_A. Next base: position 48,426 of record CAOKOL010000020.1, read on the forward strand.
CGCCGGCAAAGCATTATCAGAAAACCAGCGGTATGCGTTCGCTTTCCAACGCTCTGGTAACGATTTTAAATCCGGTGTTCGCAACGGCGCTCTTTGCCTTTGCGGGGATGGAGGCCGTGATCTATACGGACCTGGCGACATTCGGGGCGGCCTTTGTCACGCTGCTGCTGTTTGTCCGGATTCCTGCAGTTTCAGCAAAACGGGAGATGCCGGCGGAAGCAGAAAAACTGTCTGAAACAGCAAATCCGGCAGAAAAGAAAAAACCGCGGGAAATGGAAACATTGCCGGAGCCCGCGAAAAGAGAAGGGGTTTTTGAAAGTGTAACAACCGGGCTTTCATATCTGAAAGATCATCCTCTGATCCTCGTTCTGATTCTTTTCCTTGCTGCCGTAAATTTTGTGGCGTCCGCATTTGACGCGGTGCTTCCGGCCCTGATCCTTCCCCGGAATAACGGAGGGGAGGCGGTGCTTGGAATTGTTATGTCCTGTGCGGGCATGGCGACGCTGGCCGGAAGTCTGGCGGTGACGCTGCTCCCTGCACCAAAAAACCGTGTCCGTGTTATCTATGTGACAATGCTGATTTCGCTGAGCACGGAAAATTTCCTGCTGGCTTTTACGAGGGAACCGGCTGTGTGGTGCGCAGCTCAGGTAATCGGATGGATTCTGGTGCCGGTGATGAGCGCAAATCTGGATGTGATTTTAAGGACGACGATTCCCGTAGAGATGCAGGGGCGTGTGTATGCGTGCAGAAATACGCTGCAATATTTTACGATTCCCGTCGGATTCTTTTTCGGCGGGCTGCTGGTGGACAAAGTATGTGAGCCGCTGATGTCCGCCGCCGCCCCTGAAGGGCTTTTGCGGCTGTGCTTTGGCAGCGGAAAAGGCTCCGGAGCGGCGATGATGATGTGTATGCTTGGGATTTTGGGTACGGGAATCTGCCTGTGTTTCGGGCGTATGTTGTCCGGGTATTCTGATGAGGTACCTGGGAAAAGAGGTTAAGGGGATATCGGAAAAATGCGCCGCCGGCTTTTTTGCCGGGGCAGGCGCTGCCCGGCCGTAACGGGGGATCTGTCATTCATAATAAAGAACAGGAGATAGAATGAAAACATTAAATCAGGATATAAAAAAAGGCGCCTTCAAGTCGGTCTATCTGCTGTTTGGCGAGGAAGATTTTTTAAAAAGAAGTTATAAGAACCGTCTGCGGGATGCAATCGTGGGAGAGGATACGATGAATCTGGGCGTATTCGTCGGGAAGGATGTGCAGGTGGAGGAAGTGATCTCCATGGCGGAAACCATGCCTTTTTTTGCGGAGCGCAGACTGGTGATCGTGGAGGACAGCGGCTTGTTTAAAAAGGATGCGGGCAGGCTGCCGGATTACCTGGTGCAACTGCCGGAAACCACTCATATGGTGTTTGTGGAATCTGAAGTGGATAAAAGAAGCCGCATGTACAAAAAGGTGAAGGAGCTGGGCTATCCCGCCGAATTGAAGCCCCAGACCGAACGGGAGCTGAAACGGTGGGTATTGCAGCTTCTGACCCAGGAAGAAATCCGCCTGACCGAGCCGGTGATGGACTATTTTCTTATGACCACCGGAACGAATATGAGTTTGATCCGCTCGGAGCTTGACAAGCTGATTTCTTATCTGGGGGACCGGAAAGTGCTGACCAGAGAGGATATCGACGCGGTATGTACGCCCCAGGTGGTGGGCCGGATTTTTGATATGACGGCGGCGCTGGCGGCAAAAGATCAGAAGCGGGCGTTGGAGCTGTATTTTGATTTACGGACGCTCAGAGAGCCGCCGATGCGCATTTTGTTTCTGATTTCCAGGCAGTATCAGCAGCTTTTGCAGGCAAAGGAATTGCAGCAGGCCGGCGTACCTAAAGAAGAAATCGGTAAACAACTGGGAATCCCGGCTTTTGTCACCGGCAGGCTTCTCTCCCAGGCTGCCCGCCATTCCATGGATGATTTAAAACAGGCTGCCAACGCCTGCATGGATGCGGAGTTCGGCGTGAAAACAGGAAAGATCGCGGATGTGATGGCGGTGGAATTGCTGATCGTGCGGCTGGGGGAACTGGGCTGACGGAAATCAGGTTTTGGATGCGCCCCAGAAAAGTGGGCAGGGGACAGAATGTCCCCTGCAAAATGACAGTTTATCTTGCATGGCTGGTATTGAACATCTGCATAAGTCCATCCTGGAGAACCTGTGAACAGTTCACGCCCCGCTTTTCAGCCAGTGCTGCCATCCAGGCGGGAAGTGAAACGTTTTTGCGGACTGCTCTGGTATCGGTTGCCGCCCGGTATGCGAAAGTGTCGATGCGGATAATGGAGCAGGCTGCATAATCCGGGATATCCAGTTTATGCTGAGGGGTAGGAGAAGGAATTTCATTACCTTCGTCTTCCGCGACCACAAGCCATCCGCTGGCGGCGTCGGTGATCATTTCAATCGCGTCATCGATGCTGTTTCCGGTGGTAATGCATCCTGGAAGGTCCGGAACACAGCAATAGTATTTGGAGCCATCTTCGTTAGGTACAAATGTGGCAGTATAAATATATTTCATGGGTTATCCTCCTTTGCCGGCGATGGGAAGATGATTATCGTCTGCCCTGTTTGATTTCTTTGCGTATGTAGCGGAGATCATCTTCATCAAAATGTCCCCGTTTCAGAGGAATGGAATATTTGGTATCCGGATTGTAATAGATATCGTGGTTTCCTCCGCTTCGTTTGAGTATGTATCCATTGTGATTTAAGTCTTTGATTGCCATGTTTCGCGGGTTCATATATGCCCTCCTTATCGATGTATTATACACAATAATACACAATATATCAAGGGGGGAAAGTATATAACTTCAATAAGTCTTTTGACCAAGATTAAAAAAATCTGCTATAAGCAGAAGTTATTTATAATCCGGATATGTCAGAACAATAAAGATAAAGTTTACGAAGTGATATGTACAGGAAAAATAGACACTGCCCGGCAGATCATAAATATTTATGAATTGCGCCCGGAAATCGAAGAAGATTTCAAGAGCTCGAAATTCTTGATCCGATCCTGACTAAAGTATAGCTGGTTTTGGAGACTACTCCAAAAAGCCTTATTGAAGTTAATTTAAAAAGGGTTTTTTGAAAATGTATCTTGCGGTCATTTTCAGAAAAGCCCTTTTTTACTATGAAATATCCCGTGAAATACATTGCTACGCAAAGGTATGCTTCATATAATGTGTATGCTTCATATAATGTGTTTGTCAGTTTTTACTGTTTTTTCGCAGATATTCGCCATCTGCGAAACCAAAACATAGAAAAAAATGTAATAAATCTGTTCTTTTAGCAGTTCACATGACATTTATTTTACTTCCATCTCAATTGATTGTCAATCAAATATTCAAAATTCCTTTGATTATCGGGAAAAGCATGATCATTTTACTTGAAAGTTAATCAAAAATATGTATGCTCTGGCGTAAAATCATTCTATTGGTGGTCAAAAGTGGTCAGGCAAATATTGTCTAAAATCCTTGTTTTACAGCCATTTTTTTGTAATTTTATTTGTTATTACAATTCTATTAGTGGTCAATTTTGGGGTCAATCGATTACAGGAAATCCTTTATTTATCAGGTTTATAGCTGCTTTTTCGCAGATGGCGAATATCTGCGAAATCCTGAAAGGTCACGATAACAGTATCGCGAATAAAAATTTCATATGGTTTCGGGTCTGTTTGCGAATATGCTTTTGAAATTCCGTATCATGGGGTTTGATCTGAGCGATTTCGCAAACGTGTATCAGAGGAACGGAGGCGTGGTATGGAAGATATGAGCTTGCTGCAATACTGCGCAGAAAAGGGAAAGACGGATTTGATCGATCAGTGGTCAATATCGGAAAATAAAGATTTTGATCCTCTAAAAACAGGATTTGCCAGCCACAAAAAAATCTGGTGGGTATGCAAAAAAGGCCATAAGTGGCAGGCCATGATCAGCGATCGGGTTAAGAAGGATGCGGGCTGTCCCTACTGCACAAACCGAAAGGTCTGGCCTGGCTGGAATGACTTAGCAAATACTTATCCGGAACTGGCAGCTCAGTGGCATCCTACAAAGAATGGCATACTGACACCGGAGATGGTCACCTATGGGAGTGACAAAAATGTGTGGTGGCAGTGTGAACTGGAACATGAGTGGAAGGCGACGGTAGGAAACCGGGCAACAAAGGGACATGAATGTCCCTACTGCACTGGAAAGAAGGCCTGGCCGGGGTTCAATGACCTGGCGACGCTGGAGCCGCAGTTGATGAAAGAGTGGCATCCATTTTTTAATCTGGAGATTAACCCGCAGACGCTGCGTCCCGGAAGCGGGAAAAAGGTCTGGTGGAGATGCCCGGAGGCGCATGAGTGGGAGGCCGTGATCGCGAACCGGACGAAGAAAGGGTCCGGTTGTCCGTTTTGCGCAGGGAATATGGCAAAGGGGAAAGCGATCCGGTGGACAGCTTATGCGATGCGGAAAGAGGCGGAGTTGAGGCAGGCGGAGCAGTTTATGCAGAGAGAAGAAATTCAGAAGAAGAAAAAAGAATCAGAACTGCCGGTGAGAGTTTGAAGGCTGAATGGGAGGATTGCTCCGTGCTATCGCACTGCTTGTTTATACCTAAAGTGCGCTAAATGCCCATAGATGCTCTCATACAGGCATGTTGTATCTATGTCCACTTGGCTTACTTTCAAAGTAAAATATAAGCGTCATAAATAAAGGATTTACTTAACGAGAGCTGATGAGGAGAGTATCAGTATGGCCCTTAAATTAATGTATATAACGAGTCGAACAGATGTTGCACAAATAGCAGAACAGTCGGATGTTGATCGAATCTTCGTAGATATGGAATATATTGGTAAAGATATTCGCCAAAGAGGTATAGATTCAGTTAAGAATCATCATACAGTTGAAGATGTAATAAAAATAAAATCCGTATTGAAAAGTGCCGATCTGCTTGTTCGTGTTAATCCTATTCATAATGCGACAAAGGACTATTGTTCATCTGAAGTTGAAATCGAACAGGTTATAGAAGCAGGTGCAGATATAGTTATGTTACCTTTTTTTAAGACGGTAAATGAAGTGAGAAAGTTTGTGGCTTGCGTAAATGGAAGATCCAAAGTCATGCTTCTCTTAGAAACGCCAGAGGCCGTAGCCTGTATGGATGAAATTTTACAAGTACAAGGTGTGGATGAGTTTTATATTGGCATAAATGATTTGAGTTTAGGATATCATAAGGCCTTTATGTTTGAATTGTTAACGGATGGAACAGTAGAAAGTTTGTGTTTAAAATTTAAGAAAACTGGAATACCTTATGGGTTTGGCGGAATAGCATCCATTGGAAGCGGCAGACTTCCGGCAGAAATGATATTGAAAGAACACTATAGGTTGGGAAGTAGTATGGTTATCTTATCACGCTCATTTTGCAGTATAAATACTTATACAGATTTGGATTATATTCGGGAGAAATTTGAAATTGGAGTACGTAGTTTGAGAGCATTTGAAAACGAAATAGCAATGCATAGCAATTATTTTGAGAAAAATCAGAAATCGATTGCGCACTGTGTAAGTGATATTGTGGAAAAACTAATGGACAAGTAGAGTATTAAAAAAATAAAATATTTTACAATCTTGGGAAATGGTAAACATGAATGATCACCGATTTATCGTAAAATCTACATCATCGCTGATAGTATTAACAATCTTTGTAAAGCTATGCGGAATCATAAAGCAATCTGTTATAGCCTATTATTTTGGAACAAATTCTGAAATGGATATGTATTTTATAGCTTCAGATTTTGTGGCAGAGATTGGTATTGTGTTTTTTTCAGCGTTGATGATTAACCTAGTAAATTTATATTTGGAAGAAAAGGAGGCACATCAAAAGGGCAGTAACATATTTACAGATACAACAGTTGTATTTGTACTATTGTCTGTTGCGGTTTCGCTTGTAATCAGTATATTCCCGGGACATCTGGCAAGAGTTTTAGCCCCGGGCGCTGCAGAGGAATCGATTTCAAGACTCATCTTATATTTAAGACTGTTCTGTTTCGCATTGGCATGTGTAGCAGTCAGCAATATATGTACGGCTGTATTAAATGCAGAGAGAGATTTTTTACCGGGTAAATGTGTAGGTTTCATACAGAGTGTCTGTGTTATTGTATGCTGTATCTTACTGTATAAAAAAACAGGTATCTTATCACTTATTATTGGAACGCTTCTTTTTTTTATAATTGAAGATATCTTTTTGTTGATTAAGGTAAAGAAATATGTTTGGTTCAAGAGGCCGCATATATTTAATAATAATAAAATTAAAGAACTGATAAAACTATGGATACCGCTGTTTTTAAGCAATTCTGTCGTTCAATTAAACGCGATTATTGATAAAGCGATTGCAACATCAATAGGGGAGGGAAACGTTTCAGCATTATCCTATGGACATTTTGTGTTTACATCTATTCATTCAATCATAATTATGAATATATGTACGGTTTTATTCGCCTATTTTTCGGCATACCTATTAGATAATAAGATGGAAGAATTGATCACAACGTTTAGATCAAGTTTGTCATTAGTGGTTTTTATAATGATACCAATCATGGTTCTCTGTGTTTGCGAGTCCGAGTACATTGTAAAAATATTATACGGAAGAGGAGCTTTCAGTGAACAGTCGGTTGCTTTAACCAATAATGCACTGGTTGGTTATGCTGTTGGAATCGTTTTTCTAGCAATAAGAGATATTATCATGCAGGTTTTTTATGCATTGAAGAAGAATCAAATAGCGATGATTAACGGGGTGATTGGTGTAATTATTAATATCATCTTAAGCATGGTTTTGTCAAAACGGATTGGTGTCTTTGGAATTGCGGTTGCAGATAGTATCGCTTATTTATTAGTTGCGATTTTCAGTTGTGTTGAAATTAAGTATGAAATAAAAAATATTTGGAATATTCAAGTCATGAAAAGTGTGATACCATCTGTTATTTTTACTTTTATTAGCGTTATTCCACTATTATTTGTAAAAAAATTGGTTCATGCGAATGCAATGCTCCATTTACTTTTTGAAAGCGGGTGCTTTATACTCTGCTTCATACTTTCGCTTATCATTACAAAAAATGATTCAATAAAAAGATTTATAGAGTTTATAAAATGATAAATCATATTGAAGGAGTATTCTATGATAAGACAGAGGAAATTTGTGGTTGAAGTACATGAACTGCTTTTTGTTATCACTTTTCTGTTTACTTATACCTCTATTTCAATAGGGGGGATCAATCTATCGGATAAAGTTTTGTTGATTGTTATAACAGGAATCTTTTTTTTGAAACATATCTATTCTTGTTCTCGGTTTATTGTCAATCAGTGTATTTTATATGTAATTTTCATGGCATTTGGGTTACTTGGGGTGATATTTCTCAGTGGTAAGGCTAGAATTCTGTTTTTTGATTTTAACTATATGCTTCAGCTTATGCTGTTAACGGTATTCGTCTATGTCTTTTCAAGACATCATTTAGACTATATCAGATTCTTGAAAATGATTTACCATATTAGTGTTTTTACGGGTATCGTGGGTATTCTACAATATTTTTTCTGGGGGCCTGTTACGAGAGTAATATCAGTATTTGTAGAGGCAGTATATGACAATTCATATGCCGGCTCTCATAGAATAGGGTCGCTTTACGATAATCCGAATCTATTTGCTGGTATGCTGGTGTGCATGTCATTGCTGGGGCTTCTTTTTTGGTTTGAATCAAGTAAAAGAAAATATTTGTATGGAACTGGAATTATGGTAATAGCCTTACTATTTACACAAACACGAAGCGCATTATTAGTATTGGCAGTGGGTATTCTTCAGATATGTTTTTTAAAACAGGAAGGCAGGCAACGGATAAAATCATTTGAACTTATTATACTTTTTGGGATTGCTGCTCAGTATGTGATAGCAAAGGGTTATCTGTCACGCTTTCGTATCTTCTTTTCCGGCTTTAAGAATATCGAATTAATGACCGGGAGAAGAAATATTATTTGGAGCGCTTTGCTTTCGCAGGGAACAAAAAATATTTTTTATGGAATCGGAAACGGAATGTCAGAAATCGTTACGAAAAATAAAATCGGACAAAGTTTTGGACCACATAGTACGTATATCGGGGTACTGAGTGAGACTGGTATCATTGGGGCGATAGCATTTTTCTTGTTTTTAACTATGATTTTAGTGAAAGGGAGAAAAATAAAAGATAAAAAGCTGCGTCATATTTTTATTGTAATTTATACAGCTATGATTCTTTTGCAGATAACGGAATCTCATCTCAGGGCATTTATGCAGTTTATTATTCTTTTTTGGCTTATGGCTTCTATTCCTTTTACAAGTGAAGCGACAGGGAAAGGGAACATATATCATTCAGCGGGACGGGGGGAGCTATGATATGATTTATCAAACATATATAAAAAGAATTTTGGATTTTTTGGCAGGAATCGTTGTTTTTGCTTTGTTATGGTGGCTTATGGCCATAGTCGCTTTTATAATTCTCTGTACGGATGGGTTTCCTGTACTTTTCAGACAGGAAAGAGTTGGACTATATGGAAGACCATTTAAGATATATAAATTCCGTACTATGGTGAAAAATGCGGAATCAATTGGGCCGAAGTCAACGCCTAAAGATGATCCCAGAATCACGCCGATTGGACGAATCCTGCGGAAAACAAGTTTAGATGAGCTGCCACAGGTTTTTAATCTTATAAAGGGTGATATGAGTGTAGTTGGTTATCGACCAGGCGTATATGAAAACTATGAAGAAGCCGATTTCAAATCAGGGATGTTTCAGGTAAAGCCCGGCATCACAGGATATGCACAGGTAAATGGAAGAAGCAGCCTGTCACTTAAAGAGAAAAGAGGATGGGAAAGGAAGTATGTTAAGGATATTTCTTTCTTTACAGATGTGAAAATATTGTTTAAAACCGTTGCGGTTGTACTAAAAGGAAACAATTCGTATTGAGGAGCCTGTGAAGATGAAAAAAGTGTTTATGGTTTCATATGGAGGCGGACATGCTAATATTATGAAAATTCTTTACAAACAATTATCCATATCTCATGATTATCAAATTACTTATTTAGCATTAACAGGAGCACCGTATCAACTTCGTAATAATAAAATAGATCTTGTTACCATCAGTGAAATTGCTAAGATGCTTACGTATTACGGAGAGATTATAGAATTAGGCGAGAAATACGGAAAAGAATATCATAACCCGAATTCACATATTTCATATCTGGACACCGTATGTTATTACGGGATAGGCATTCATGACTTGATGAAAGAAAAAGATGAGATGAATGCAATCGCGGATTTTGGGATGTATAACCGAAAAGCTTTTCTTCCGGTAGGTACTATGCTAAATATTCTAAAACTGTTTGAACCTGATGTTTGTGTGGTTACTACAAGTCCCCGGATGGAAGAGGCCACAGCCATTGCATCGAATAAACTTGGTATCCCGGTAGTTCGGATCAATGATACTCCCGTATGTGAAAAAGTAAATTATAAGTGTGATTTGTGTGTGATGAACAGCTGGGCAAAAAAGCATGCACTACAGTATTCAGGATTGAAAGAGTCAAGCATTCACATTACCGGACAGCCGGTGTTTGAAAATGATGTTCTGTTAAACAGTAATGTTTTGGAAAATATCCGAAATCAAGCTGATGTTTCTGCATATGAATTTGTTGTTACATTTTTTACGGAAAATGGATTTTATCAGCAAAAAGAATTGAAGGCTTTGTATAACATAGCAAATGAACTAAAAAGCACCTTGTTTGTAGTGAAAATACATCCAAACCAGGATGAGAGCGAGTTTTCCATACCAGACTTGAAAAATGTGATAATTCGCCATGATCAGGCAAAATATTTTTTGGCTTTATCCAATATTATTATTAATACCTGGTCTACTACGGGAATGGAAGCAGCAATGATGAATCTTCCGGTAATTGTAGTAAATTTTGATGATCGAAATCTCCCTATTGACTACGTTGGTATGGGAATTGCAGTAGCAGCAAAAAATGAATGGGAATTAAAAAGGGCTTTACAATCCTTGATGGACAAAAACAGTGCAGTTAGTAAAGCGCTGGAATCCCGACGACAAGAATTTGAATTTGTAAAAAATGCAGCAAAAAATATCAATGCTGTGATTGATCAAGTAATCGAACAAGTTAATATGTAATGCTCAAAAAGGAGGAAAATTTATGTCTGCAATGATTCAGAAAGGAGAAAAATCTATGTCTACAATGATTGGTTTGGTTGGAGGAGCTTCAGGCTTTGAGCTGGTCGAAGAATTGCACAAGAAGGGATACACGGCAGCTCTGGTTGCAGGTGAAAACGGAGAGTTAGGTACAGGTAATGCAGATTATGTCTTGACAACTGATTTACGGAACATTGATACGATTCGATCATTTTTCAAAGATTTTGGAGTGAGGCATCTCATTATCGGAACCGGTCATCGCTATGCTTTTAAGCTTGCAGAAGAATTAGAAAAAGATGGAATTACACCAAATGTAAATATAAAAGCAAGCCTGATCGCAAAGGTCAAGAATGATTATAAGGATTTGGTTCAAGAAAAAGGTTTTCTTTCTCCTGCATTTTTTACGATTCTTAAAAAAACGGACATGCCTGATCTTAAGGTGATTGAAGAAAAGATTGGTTTTCCATGTGTAGTGAAGGCATCCATTGATACCATGTATCCTCAGAAAGCGAACAATCAGGAGGAATTACAGGCCGCGATTGAAGAAGTCTTGGACAGCGGTTCACCTGTTCTGATTGAACAATTTATAAGAGGGATAGATATTACGGTACCTGTGTCTGTGGCAAATGGAAAGGCAAAAGCATATGCAGTCTGTTACTACAGCAAAGCAGAAGAATGTGATCTGAAGGGATTCACTCAGGAAGAATTCATGAAAGAGCATTTATCTAAAGAAGATGAGGCGAAAGTTCTTGACTATTGTGAACGGCTTGCCTTGGCCAGTGAATTTGAAGGGCTTCCCCGGTTTGATGCTATGGCGCTTCCAGGAGGTGACACATATGTATTGGAAGTGAATTCTGTTGGTGTAACGGGCATTTCGGAGCATTATGAACCATATAACAATGCGGTTCTTCGTCCTTTGATGAAAAAGGGGATTAATCTGGCTGAAATCACGGTAAACACAGCGTTAGAGAAATTTGGACTAAAAATGAACCAGTTACGGGAATAGCAATACTGTGTGATGGAGGTTATATGGAGTTTAATGCCGGCTGGAAAGATACATGAAGAAAGTAAGGAGTTAGGTCAGAGTGAGTAGGGTAACAGGTGTATTGAGAAGGGTCGCAAGGAAAATATGGAAGAAAGTTATATCACCGTGCCAAATGGCATTAATTAAAGCAACTGATAATGTGGAAAGGACGAAACAGCGAAATTATGTAAAACAGAACTATGGTATATCTGTTGGCAGATTCACTCATGGTTATGATGTGAATGAAATTGGTGAAGGAAGCGTGATAGGTTCTTTTTGTTCTATTGCAAGTGGTGTTAAGATTGGTCAAATGAACCATCCTATGAACTATGTTTCGATAAATCCATTTTTATATTACAAGGATCGTGGCATGATTGAGGAGGATAAGGCAATAGACATAAAGAAAGGATCGACAATTAAGGATGATGTATGGATTGGAAATAATGCTGTTATTTTGCCCGGAGTGACTGTTGGTCGTGGAGCGGTGATTGCTGCCGGAGCAGTAGTTACAAAAGATGTACCTCCTTATGCTATTGTAGGAGGGGTGCCCGGGCATTTTATTAAGTGGCGGTTTGAAGATGATATAAGGGAAAAATTGTTGGATATTGATTGGACTGGGTGGGATATTTCACGACTTAAGAGAGCAAGACCATATTTTTATGAACCAAAGAAATTTATTAAAGCATACGAGGAAGGAATTCTTTGAACATGTTATGAGAGTAGCTATACTATGTGATGGCGATAGGTCAATTGGTGCGGGGCATTTTTTCAGGTGTTCTGCTGTTGCATATGAATTGCTTCAGCATTCATCATCTGTGATATTCATTATTCCGAGTCTTGCGTTAGAAGCCCTCGTTGAACAATCTAAGTTTCCTTACAAGTTAGTTCCGGAACTATTTGATAATTCAATAGCAGCAGCGGAGCGAGTGCTCGCAGAACTTGAATCAGCAGGAGTTGATAGAATTCTTTTAGATTCTCATAGGGTTACAAAAACTCTGTTAGAAATCATCCAAGAGAAATTTTTGACGATATATTTCGACGACTTGCTGATGTATCCATATCCGGTGAATATTTTAGTTAACTTTCATGTGGATGCGTCAATAGATGATTATCAGAACTTGTATAGGTATAGTGATACAACAATTCCAAGATTTTTAATTGGAACAGAATATTTTCCCCTTAAAAGAAGCTCATATCAGAAAGTTTGTCTATATAAAAACAGAAAACATGTTGGATTTTTTGCTGGTGGATCAGATCCGGATCATGTAACTCTTAGAATGTTAAAATATATTTTAAAAAATAAGATATTGTTTAAATATACACTTCACGTTGTAGTTGGAAAAATGAATACGGATTACGAGGAAGTTAAATCTTTGTGCTTTCGTAATCATAATATTCAACTTTACTATGGATTGTCTGATTTATCAGGGATATACAAGCAGATTGATTTGGCAATCTCTGCTGCCGGAATTACACTATATGAGTTGGCGTATTATGGTGTTCCGTCTGTTGTGTATTCTATGGTAGATAATCAGAAACATACGGCTATTGAATTTGCCAGAAGAGGACTGAGTATCAATATTGGAGATTCACGAACGGAACCGATATTTCCCAGAATGTTTGAGACGGTACAAAAAATGCTGGATAACGATATGATTCTAAAGACCATGAGTAAGAAAGGCAGTCAAATTGTAGATGGTGAAGGAGCAAAAAGAATTTCAGATATCATATTTGGAGGGTAAGGAAATGTACAAAAAACCTTTTATTATCGCTGAAGCAGGATGCAATCATATGGGACAGATGGAAATTGCAAAGGATTTAATATTAACTGCAGCATACTATTGCAAAGCGGATGCGATTAAATTTCAGAAACGTTGTCCAAAAGAACTTCTTACACTGGAACAATATCATACACCTCATCCAAATCCTGCTAATTCTTATGGAGAGACTTATGGTGCGCATCGCGAATTTTTAGAGTTCGATGTTGAACAGCATGCACAACTTAAAAAATGGTGTGAAGAAGCCGGTATTATTTATTCTACTTCTGTTTGGGATTTAACAAGCGCAAAGGAAATTACTTCGTTACATCCCAAATTTATCAAGATACCATCTGCTTGTAATACACACTTTGAGATGTTGCAGTGGTTGTGTGATAACTATGAAGGCGAAATTCAACTCTCTTTTGGTATGACTACTAAAGTAGAAGAAGAACAGGTGGTTCAACTTTTTGAAAAAAATGGACGTGCAAAAGATCTGATCCTGTACAACTGCACGTCTGGGTATCCTGTTCCGTTCAAGGATATTTGCCTTTTGGAAATAGGCAGAATGAAGGAGCAGTATGAAGAACGTGTTAAAGCAATAGGTTTCTCCGGACATCATTTGGGGATAGCTGTAGATGTTGCGGCATATACACTCGGCGCAGAATATATTGAACGGCATTACACTCTTGATCGAACATGGAAAGGAACTGACCATGCAGCATCTTTGGAGCCAGATGGGATTCGTAAACTTGCTAGAAATCTGTATGCCGTATATGAATCACTGACATATAAGTCTGAGGATATCCTTCCGATTGAACAGGTTCAGCGTGATAAGTTGAAATATAGAAAACATTGATTTTGGCGAAGATGATATTACTCGTTTTGAAGATTTATTGGACGAATATAAAAATGATAATCGACAGTTTTTAAAGTAGTCTATAAAGATTTCGTGGAGGATCATATGAACGTAGCGTTTATTCCTGTCAGAGGGGGGAGTAAATCAATCCCTTTGAAAAATATAAAACCGATAAGTGGGAAACCGCTTGTATATTGGACGATAAGGGCTGCTTGTTCCTGCAAATACATTGATAAAGTATATGTTGCTACAGACAGTAACAGCATTCGTGAGACTGTAGAAAATTGTAAAGCTGGCATTGAACGAGGATTATCTGTGAAGGTGGAAGTGATAGGAAGATCGGTGGAATCCGCATCTGATACAGCCACCACAGAGTATGCTATGCTTGAATTTGCCCACCATTATAGCTTTGATAATATTGTATTGATTCAGGCTACTTCGCCTTTACTGCAAGTTGAAGATTTAAATCGAGGGTTTGAAAAATTTCAGATGGAAGGTACGGATAGTGTTCTTTCAGTAGTTCATCAAAAGCGTTTCCATTGGGAGAATGACGAGTCGGGATATGTTCATCCGACAAACTATGATGTATTTAGCCGGCCTCGACGTCAGGATTTTAATGGACATCTTGTAGAGAATGGTGCTTTTTATATTACTTCAAAAGAGAAGCTTTTGAGCTCAAAAAGTCGTATTTCCGGTAATATTAAGGCTGTTGAGATGAGCGAAGATACGTTTTTCGAGATTGACGAACCTAGTGATTGGGTAATTGTTGAAACTCTTATGAAGAAGAATGGAATAACAGCATCTGCAGGTATTCCAGAAATTAAGATATTTCTTACAGACTGTGATGGGTGCTTGACTGATGGAGGAATGTACTATTCGGAGTTTGGTGATGAACTTAAGAAATTTAACACAAGAGACGGAATGGGATTTGCAATATTAAAAAAGCGGGGCATCATCACTGGAATCGTTACGAGCGAAGAAGTAGATTTAAATCGTCGTAGGGCGAAAAAACTGGATCTTGACATTTTGGAAACTGGATGCAAGGATAAATTGGCGGTTGTTAAAAAAATATGTGAAGATAGAGGAATTTCATTAAATAACGTTTGTTATATTGGTGATGATATTAACGATATTGATATTATGAAATCTGTTGGATATGGATGTTGTCCAAAAGATGCAATACCAGAAGTAAAATTAGTAGCAGATTATATTACAATGGCTAATGGAGGCGAAGGCGTAATAAGAGAAATTGTAGATCAGATATCAATGCCAGTTTGTTCCGAGATCATATCGGTAAGGTAGTCTGCAAAAGTGAAAAGTCTGCTTAGAAACGACTATACAGAGATGTGATGCGAAAACGTAAAAGATAGGGTTATTACCTGATGGTTTTCAAACTTATGCGGGCAGGCAAATCGATATGAACACGCCGCAGGACTATTATCCATATACATACCTTTTAAAAATGGAGAAAGATATATAAGCATTAGAAAATCCGGCAAAATGCGCAAATACATACCAAAAGGTATGCTTTGCGCATTTTGCCGGATTTTTAACGTCGTTCTCAGCTTGTCTTTTCTGTTGCTTCCTTCTCCAGATTCTTCTTCGCCGTAGCCAGCATCAGCTTAATCCTGTTCAATTGATTCACTTCGCTGGCGCCGGGATCATAATCCACGGCGATAATATTGGACTGCGGATTTGTCCGGCGCAGTTCCTTGATGACGCCTTTCCCCACCACATGGTTTGGCAGGCAGCCAAAGGGCTGGGCGCAGACGATGTTTAAGACACCGCCGTGGATCAGCTCCAGCATTTCCCCTGTTAAGAACCAGCCTTCGCCGGTCATATTGCCTAAAGAGACATAATCCTGAGCATACAGGGCCAGATCCTGAATCCTGCCCGGCGGGGTGAACCGTTTGCTGGCCTCAAATTCCTTTCTGGACGTTTTCCGAAGCATTTCCAGAAGAGAAACCCCCAGGTTGCACAGTCTGGCGGTGGACTGTTTAAAGCCCAGTTGTTCGTGCTTGAAATTAGTGTTGTACAGAGTGTACAGCAAAAAGTCCATCAGATCCGGCATAACCGCTTCGGCGCCCTCCGCTTCCAGAAGTTCTACCAGATGGTTATTGGCGGTGGGAGAGAACTTTACCAGGATTTCTCCCACGATTCCGACTCTGGGCTTTACCAGGTCTTCCCGGATAGGGAGCTGGTCAAAGGCCCGGATAATGCCCCGGACATTTTTCCGGAAACGGGCAAGGGAGCTGTGGCCGGACAGTGAACGGATACAGATTTCCTTCCATTTCTGATGGAGGGCATTGGCGGAGCCGGGGGTCAGCTCGTAGGGGCGGACACGGTACAGCACCCGCATAAACACGTCGCCGTAAATAATGGCCTGCATAGCTTTTGACAGCATGGGAACCGTATAGTGGAACCCTTCGTTGGCCTCCAGTCCCTGGGCGCTTAGGGATATCACCGGGATATGGCTCATGCCTGCCCGTTCCAACGCCCGGCGGATAAAGCCTATGTAATTGGAAGCCCGGCAGCCTCCTCCGGTCTGGGTCATCAGCACGGCCGTTTTGTTCAGGTCGTATTTTCCGGAGAGCAGCGCTTCCATCATCTGCCCTACCACGATCAGGGAGGGGTAGCAGGCATCGTTGTTTACATATTTCAGTCCCACGTCGATGGCGCTTTTATTGTCATTGCTTAATATTTCGATCCGGTAGCCGCAAGAGCGGATGGCGGGTTCCAAAAGGTCAAAATGGATCGGCGACATTTGAGGGCAGAGGATGGTATAATTCTGCCGCATTTCTCTGGTAAATTCCACCCGCTTGAAAGCGGCGGAGACAATACGCCGTTCGTCTCCTTTTTTCTGCCGTACCCGGATGGCGGAGATCAGGGAGCGGATGCGGATTCTGGCCGCCCCCAAATTGTTCACCTCGTCGATTTTCAGCACCGTATAAATTTTTCCCGAATGGGTCAGGATATCGCTGACCTGGTCCGTCGTCACCGCATCCAGGCCGCAGCCAAAGGAGTTGAGCTGAACCAGATCCAGGTCGTCCCTGGTCTTTACATAATTGGCCGCCGCGTACAGCCGGGAATGGTACATCCACTGGTCCATCACCATGAGGGGCCGCTCTACCTGGGCCAGATGGGAAACCGAGTCTTCCGTAAAAACGGCAATGCCGTAGGAGGTAATCAGTTCGGGAATCCCGTGGTTGATCTCCGGGTCAAGATGGTAAGGGCGTCCGGCAAGGACAATGCCGTGGCGTCCGGTTTCCTCCAGGTATTTCAGCGTTTCCTCGCCCTTTTTTGAGATGTCCTGCCGGACCGCGGCCAGTTCATCCCATCCCTTATGGGCCGCCGCCCGTATTTCTTCTTCGGAAATTCCAAAGGTTTCCTGAAAAAAAGCGGTCAGCCGTTCCGTCAGCACCTGCTCGTCGGTGAAAGACATAAAGGGATTATAAAAGGCAATACCGGAACTTTTCAGTTCTTCCACATTGTTTTTGATATTTTCCGAATAAGAAGTTACCATCGGGCAGTTATAATGGTTGGCTGCGTCCGGAATCTCGCAGCGCTCGTAGGGAATGCTGGGATAAAAAATAAAGTCAACGGGCTGTTTTAACAGCCAACTGATATGCCCGTGGGCCAGCTTGGCCGGGTAGCATTCCGATTCGCTGGGAATGGATTCGATGCCCAGCTCGTAAAGCCTGTGGGTGGATACGGGAGACAGGATCACCCGGTATCCCAGTTCTTTGAAAAACACAGCCCAGAAGGGATAGTTTTCGTAGAAATTCAGCACACGGGGAATCCCCACGGTTCCCCGGACGGCCAGGTCGGCGGTTAATGATTCATAGCCGAAAATCCGCTTATATTTATAGTCAAACAGATTGGGAATATGTTCTTTGTTTTTTTCCTTGCCGATGCCCCGTTCACACCGGTTGCCGGAAATATACTGACGGCCGCCGGAAAAACGGTTGATGGTCAGCAGGCAGTTGTTGGTGCAGCCTTTGCACCGGGCCAGCTTGGTGTCGTAGGTCAGGTTCAGAATCTTTTCCATAGGAAGCATGGAGGTATTTTTGGAACCGTCGAACCGCTCTCTGGCCACCAGAGCGGCCCCGAATGCCCCCATAATCCCGGCGATATCCGGGCGGACAGCCTCGCAGCCGGCAATATATTCAAAGCTTCGCAGTACGGCGTCATTGTAGAAGGTGCCGCCCTGCACCACCACGCATTTTCCCAGATCGGAGGCATTGGTAATTTTGATTACCTTAAATAACGCGTTTTTGATTACGGAATAGGCCAGTCCCGCGGAAATATCCGCCACGGTGGCGCCTTCTTTCTGGGCCTGCTTTACATTGGAATTCATGAAAACGGTGCAGCGGGTTCCCAGGTCGATGGGATCGGGAGCGAATAAAGCCGCATTGGCAAAGTCCTCAATGCCGTAATTTAAAGACTTTGCAAAGGTTTCGATAAAGGAACCGCAGCCGGAGGAACAGGCCTCGTTGAGCTGTACGCTGTCTACGGTGCCGTTTTTGATCTTAATGCATTTCATGTCCTGGCCGCCGATGTCCAGGATACAGTCTACCTCCGGCGCAAAGAAAGAGGCGGCGTAATAATGGGAAACGGTTTCCACCTCACCCTCGTCCAGCATCAGGGCGGATTTTAACAGCGCCTCCCCGTATCCGGTGGAGCAGGACCAGGCGATCTGGGCTGAGTCTGGCAGCAGTTCGCTGATCTCCTTCATCGCCCGCAGGGTGGTGGCCAGGGGGCTGCCGTTGTTGCCGGAATAGAAAGAGTAAAGAAGGCTTCCGTCTTCCCCCACCAGTGCCACTTTGGTTGTGGTGGAACCGGCGTCGATGCCCAAAAAGCAGTTGCCTTCATAGGTTTCCAGATCTGCCGTGGCCACACAATGCTGTGCGTGGCGGGCGGTGAACCGGTCGTATTCTTCCTGTCCGGTAAAAAGGGGCTGGAGCCGTTTTACTTCATTTTCCAGTTTTACTCCGTGTTCCAGCCGGTGCCGCAGATCTTCTATGTCTGCGATATGATCCGGCTCGTGATTCATCCCGGCGCCGACGGCGGCGAACAGATGAGAATGTTCCGGCGCAATTACTGCGTCGTCAGTCAGTTTCAGCGTGCGGATGAAGGCATTTTTCAATTCGGGCAGGAAGTGAAGGGGGCCGCCCAAAAATGCCACGTTGCCCCGGATCGGCTTGCCGCAGGCCAGGCCGGAGATGGTCTGGTTGACCACGGCCTGGAAAATGGACGCCGCCAGATCTTCTTTCGTAGCGCCCTCGTTGATCAGAGGCTGAATATCGGATTTGGCAAATACGCCGCACCGGGCGGCGATGGGATAGATGGCTTTATAATGGGCGGCAAATTCATTCAGCCCGGAGGCGTCCGTCTGCAGAAGGGAGGCCATCTGGTCGATAAAGGAACCGGTGCCCCCGGCGCAGATGCCGTTCATCCGCTGGTCGATGCCGTTGGTAAAGTAAATGATTTTCGCGTCCTCCCCGCCCAGCTCGATGGCCACGTCGGTCTGGGGCGCATAAGCCTGTAAGGCGGTGGATACGGCCACCACCTCCTGGACAAAAGGAATATTCAGATGTTTGGATAAAGACAGGCCGCCGGAGCCTGTGATGACGGGGGACAGTCTGATGTCTCCCATCTGCTTCCCGGCTTCCCCTACCAGTTCGGCCAGCGTTTCCTGTATGTTTGCGTAATGACGTTTGTAGTCTGAAAAAAGGATCTGGTGATCCTGTGAGAGAATGGCAATTTTGACGGTGGTGGAGCCGATGTCGATTCCCAGAATATGATAATCCATAAAAACCTCCATTCTGTTTTCTAATAACTTTTTTCCATAGTGTGGTCCGTTCCGCCCGTAGCAGGGCGTTTCCGTGATACAATGCCTTTTCCTGGCAGCGTGGTTCTGTCCGGAGGCGGTTTTTTCTGTCACGGAATATATATTTTAAATGATACAAAAAAGAAAATTCATGCCATAGCATTATAATATAGAATAAAAAAAATGACAAGAAAAATCAAATTATATTTGTAAAGCGCATATTTCTACAGTATAATATATTTCTTAAAAATGGGAAACGGCGGAAACTTTTGTTCGCGGTTGGGCAGGCTTTGTTGCAGAAATGGCGGGCGGCAGAATAGGGACGGAACGGTTATGCATGGAGCGGCCTGGTGACAGAATAAGAGCAGAATGATGATGCCGGAGCAGACGGAGGTACGGAAAGGTGACGCTGGAAAAACATATAACGGACACGATGAAGGAGTGGCAGATGAAGATCGGAAGCCTGGGGCCTGAAATCAGGCTGTATTATCCGAAAGAATCTTTATGTGAGTATCTGGAGCTGGCCATGGAGACGGATGATAAGGCGCTGAGCAGATATGCCGAAGCGTATTTTCGGAAGCAGGCGGCATATCTGGGAACGGTTTCAGTCAGCGGAAAACAGGGCAGATTCTGTATTCAGGTAGGAACAAAGGGGTGCGGCTATGTGGAAAATAATCTTCCGGCCCCTGCGTTTCTGGCAGGATTTCTGGAAGCCTTAAAAACCCAGAAAATGGATATGATCTGTCGGTGTTTTGAGGAATACGCCCGAATTTCCGGAACGAAGGTAAGAACGGAAAAAAGGGAAGAGAGCACGGCGTTTTATTTTGAAGATGAAGAAGCGGAGCCGTATGTGTACTGTATAGACCGGAATGCGTTTGGGATTACGTATCACCGGTTTGCAAGGAGTGATTACGGCAAGCTGTGGGAATAAGGGAGATATTGCGTGATGTTCTTGCTCACCATAAGAAAATGCAATTCCCTATTGTGTCTCCAAAGACCGGATGGTAAAATGACGATAAGAAGATTTGTATGCAATCGGCAGGGATGGAAAGAGGGTGACGGGCCTGTTAAATATGGATGAAAAAATGAAGATGATAAAATGGGAAGAAATCGGCATCAGTGACGACTTTATGTTTGGAAAGGTGATGCAGAACCCAAGGCTGTGTAAAAAGCTGTTGGAAACGATATTGGGGATTGAGATTGAAAAAAGTGTTGTGATTTTTATCTGTCCGTTTGATGTGTTCGGGAAAAACCGCTGCCGTTATACTTTTGAAAATCTGTGTCTGGAAGAAAAGAACCTGCCGCTTGGTGACGGGACGACAAAAATATTTCTGAATGCGTCGGGAACCATGGATGATGTAAGTCCGGAACTGAAATCATTTCTGGATTATGTTGCGGGTAAAAAGAATGATGACAGCTTTGTAAAAGAACTGGATGAGGAAGTCAGAAAAGTCAGGGAAAGCAAAGAATGGAGGCGGGATTATATGACGTTGTTAATGCGCGATCAGGAAAATATAGAGAAAGGTATTAAGATAGGACTCGAACGGGGGCTCGAACAGGGAATTGAGCAGGGGCTCGAACAGGGAATTGAAAAGGGACTTGAACAGGGCAAACTGGAGATGATTGTACAGTTGATTCATGACGGCGTGCTTACGGTGAGGGAAGGCGCCGGGCGTCTTCACATGTCTGAGTCGGATCTTGTGAAGTATTTATGATGATAGAAGTAAAACGGAATCTGTGAAGGTTTTTATATTGCATATTTGGCTTTGAGCGGAGAGTAAGAAAGTTCACCTGCAATCAGCGGGTATGGAAAGAGGGTGACGGGCCTGATGAATATGGATGAAAAAATGAAGATGATAAAATGGGAAGAAATCGGCATCAGTGACGACTTTATGTTTGGAAAGGTGATGCAGAACCCAAGGCTGTGTAAAAAGCTGCTGGAAACGATATTGGGGATTGAGATTGAAAAAATAGAGTATCCGGAACTGCAGAAGTCGATTGATATAACGAAAGAGGCCAAGGGCGTGCGGCTTGATGTTTATGTAGCCGGAGAGGATGCCGTTTTCTGTGTTGAAATGCAGGCCCGTGACACCCATGAACTGCCCAGGCGGGCCAGATATTACGGCGGGTTAATTGATTTGAATCTGATCGAAAAGGGCGTGAGTTATAAAAAACTGAATCAAAGTGTTGTGATTTTTATCTGTCCGTTTGATGTGTTTGGGAAAAATCGGTGCCGTTATACCTTTGAAAACCTGTGTTTGGAAGAAAAGAACTTGCCGCTTGGTGACGGGACGACAAAAATATTTCTGAATGCGATGGGAACCATGGATGATGTAAGTCCGGAACTGAAATCATTTCTGGATTATGTTGCG
>CAOKOL010000021.1 GCA_948470335.1 uncultured Lachnospiraceae bacterium
GACAAGCCCCGGAAGGATTTATGGACGCTTGCGGCCAGAAATTCTTCCAGAATAAAGGGGCTTGGGAGGGGAGTTGCGGAACTAAATTGGAGGTATGATATATGAAAGTAGAATTAGAAAACGTACTGCCGATGGAAATAGAAAAGAGAAGTTTTGAAATTATCACCCAGGAGCTGGGGGACAGGAAGCTGGACGCGGATAAGGAGCTGATTATCAAGCGGTGTATCCATACCAGCGCCGATTTTGAGTATGCGGATTCCCTCTGTTTTTCTCCGGATGTGGTGAAAAAGGCGACGGAGGCGATTAAAAAAGGCGCCTGCATCGTGACCGATACCCAGATGGTAAAATCCGGAATCAACAAGCGGGCGCTGGCCAGATACGGCGGAGAGGTTTTCTGCTTTGTGGCTGACGAGGATGTGGTCCGGGCCGCGAAGGAGAACGGCACCACCCGCTCCACCGCCAATATTGACAAGGCGGCGGCACTGGCCAGACCGCTGATTTTTGCCATTGGCAACGCCCCCACGGCGCTGGTGCGGATTTATGAGCTGGTACGGGAAGGGAAACTGAAACCGGAGCTGATCATCGGCGTGCCGGTGGGCTTTGTGAACGTGGTGCAGTCAAAAGAGCTGATTATGGAGACAGAGGCGCCTTATATCGTAGCCAGAGGCCGGAAGGGCGGCAGCAATATCGCGGCGTGTATCTGTAATGCGCTGCTGTATATGATTGATGACAGGAGAGACTGAGGAATCATAACTGTCGGGGTGTCTCGGAGCGCGGATACGTCGTTGCGTGGAAAGGATATGCGTGACGGCGTATTTTTGTATGAAGTTCATGAGGACATCGCGGATGAGGAAACAGTTTGTCAAAGCAGGACTTGGAGGGATCAAATGGATAGACCAATTACAACACTGTTTATGCTGATGTCAGTTGATGGGAAAATCAGCACCGGAGCAACAGACAATCTGGATGTCGATAAAGACTTTCCTGAAATCCCAGGCGTGAGAGAGGGCCTGCATCAGTATTATGAAATCGAACGAACAACCGATCTGTGGTCGCTCAACTCTGGCAGAGTACAGGAGAAAATGGGCGTCAACACGAAGGAAATACCGGATAAGACGCCCGTTTCCTTTGCGGTGATTGACAACAGGCATCTGACCGAACATGGGATTCGCTATTTTTGCGCCAGGTCAAAAGAATTTGTGCTGATCACATCCAATAGGGCTCATCCGGCGTTTCAGGTAGATGAGGACAATCTTCATATCATCTGTCAAAACGAGCTGTCCTTGGTGGATGCACTTGTAAAACTCAAATCAGAATTTGGATGTCAGAGGATTACCATACAAAGCGGCGGCACATTAAACGGACTGTTTCTTCGAGAAAAACTGTTCGATTATATTGATATTGTGGTTGCCCCTGTTTTAATCGGCGGCAGGGACACATCCACCCTGATTGACGGAAATTCTTTGTTGTCGGAAAGTGAACTGTCACAATTAGGGGTATTGCAATTGCAGGAATGTGTGGTCCTGGAGGACTCATATCTGAGATTGCGCTATAAAGTAATCCATTGATCTCCCAGAGTAAGGGGGATTGGGAGGGGAGCTGCGGAACGAAATTAGGAGGTATGTAAATGAACAGGCAGATTACAGATGAGAAAATTGACAGCTACCAGGAATATCTCTGCCGGGAAGAAAAAGCGGCGGCAACCGTGAAAAAGTATGTGCGGGAGGTGGGAATCTTTGCGAAATGGCTTTCCGGGAGGGAGGCGACAAAAGAACTGACAGCCCGGTGGAAAGAGGATCTGCAGATTTGCGGCTATGTTCCCAGGACGGTGAACGCCATGCTTTCATCTGTCAACAGCTTTTTTTCATTTATGGGATGGCAGGACTGCCGGGTGAAATTTTTAAAAATTCAGCGGCAGATGTTCCGGGATGAATCAAAGGATCTGAATGCGGAAGAATATCAGAGGCTGGTGGACACGGCCTATCGGCTGAATAACCGGCGTCTGGGCCTGGTGATTGAGACAATCTGCGGAACCGGAATCAGGGTATCGGAGCTGGAATATATTACGGTGGATGCCGCAAAGGCGGGAAAAGCGGAAATTGTGCTGAAAGGAAAGGTCAGGGTGATTCTGATGCCCGGCCGTCTTGTCAGAAAGCTCCTGAACTATGCCGGAGAACAGAATATCTCCTCCGGTGAGATATTCCGCACCAGAAGCGGAAAAAATCTGTCAAGGCGGCAGATCTGGGCGGAGATGAAAAAGCTGTGCGCTGCCGCCGATGTGGAATCCTCCAAGGTGTTTCCCCACAACCTGCGCCATCTGTTTGCGAAGACTTTTTATCAGGCACATGGAGATATCGTGAGGCTGGCCGATGTGCTGGGTCACAGCAGCATCGACACCACCCGGATTTATCTGCTTTCTACGGGGGCCGAGCATGTACGTCAGTTGGATCGTCTGGGCTTGGTGAGTTGAAATAGGACAATATCTGTAATCTGTCATAATACAGAAGAAAAAAATACGGTTTTTCCCATCATTTGGTGGAATTATAGCATAGACAATCATTTGATTCAAGACATTTTAATAAGATTGACTGTTTGAAAAGAATGATTTTGCAGTTATAAGGAAATTATCCGCTCTGTGAAAAGGCATGAAAATCAAAGTTGTAAAATTCTTACAGCGTTGGTTTTTATGCCTTTTTTGTTGCGTAAGGCGGTTGTTGGAGAAAAAATGCTCTCTGGAATATAATATTCAGAACTTTATACGTTGTCACTGTCCAATTTTCCGCCAAATTTTTTTCTTAGGGGGAACTGCCTGCAAAGGAATAGGATGATATACAGATTTTGAATATAAGCTGAACAGGATGGTAAGTTCGGCTTGCGCAATACAAGGAGGAGTCCGACATGAACGAAGGGAATGTAAAGAGCGCCGAGGTGATGACTGCAAAAATGATCGAGGATTTTATCGAAGCGATGAGGAAGAAAAATCGTGGGGAGAGCTCTCTGGACAATTATAACCGCATTCTGATATCTATTTATCAATGGCTGCCAAAGGATAAAATTCTGGATGAAACGACAGGGACGAAATGCCGAAAGTGGCTGTTGGAGGAAAAAGGCTTCTGCCACAGGACAGTAAACGCCCGGATGTCGGTTCTGAATACATTTCTGCGTTATCTGGGTCATCGGGACTGGCAGGTAGATGAATTTGTCCGGGTGAGCGGCGATGTGCAGCCGGAACTGACAAGGGCGGAATATTTAAGGCTTTTGTCGGCGGCAAAACATATAGGAAAGGAAAAAACATATCTGCTGATTAAAACGATGGGCGGCGCAGGCGTGCGTGTACAGGAGCTTTCACAGGTGACGGTGGAGGCGGTTCATCAGGGGATGGTGAAGCTGGACAGCCATAACGGACTGCGTTTGCGGATCATGGTGATTCCGAAAGCCTTGCAGGGGGAACTTCTGGAATATGTGCGTAACGAAAAAATTATGAGCGGTTCTGTATTTCTGTCAAGAGATGGTAAGCCATTGTCCCGTACCATGGTTCACCGCTATGTCAATTCGGTCAGCCAGGAGGCAAGGGTAGATCCGGAAAAGGCGAATCCCAGATGTCTGTGGAAGATGTATCAGAGCACCTGGGACGGGATACAGGCCAATATCAATATACTGATTCGACAGGCTTATGAAAATATGATGGATCAGGAGCAGCTTACCATAGGCTGGGACGCCTGAAACGCGGCAACGAATCTTTGAAACAGGCTGAGGCATAAGGGGGGAAGCCCGGATGATATCCGATTCCGCCAGGGTGCCGAAAGGATGCGGTTATGGCAGAAAAAACATTACAAATACAAATGTTCGGAGGTTTCTCCATGCGGTATGGGGATGAGGCCGTTATCATGAACAAGCAGGAAAGCTCTAAATCGGTCAGACTGCTGCAAATGCTCCTTTTATCCATGCCGGAAGGGGTTTCGAAACGTGAGATCATAGATAATCTGTATGGCTGGAATGACGGGATCGATGTGGCAAACCGTAATAAAAATTTGAACAATCTGATCTATCGTTTAAAAAAGCAGTTGACCGCGGGCGGCCTGCCGGAAAAGGATTATGTGGAAATACAGGGGGGCATGTGCTGTTTGAAAAGCGTGATCCCTTTACAGATGGATACTCTGGAATTTGAGAGGGCCGTGGAAGAGGCGAGAGTATCATCCGGAAAGAGGCGAACGATTCTTTTATGGAAAGCGAACGAGATATACTGTGGGGAACTGCTCCCGGCACATTCTTCGGACATATGGTTTTTTCAGAAGAGCAGACATTATAAAGAACTGTACATATGGTCCGTGGAGGAACTGGAGAAGGAGCTTCGGAAAAACAGAGATTATAAAAGCAGGCTTTTGATTTATTCCAGGGCCGCGTCCATCTATCCTTTTGAGGGATGGCAGTTAAAACAGATGCGCTGCAATCTGGAATTATACCGTTATGACGAGGCCTTGAATATCTACCGGCAGACGATGGAACTGTACGCCCAGGAAATGAGCGGCGCGGGGCCGGCAGAGGAGATGCGGGAATGCTTTGAGACGTTAAGGCTGATGGACGACAATCATTGCAGGGAAGATGAGGACGGCTGGAGAAACGTGGACAGGGTGTTTATGGCGAAACGGGTAAGTCTCAGACAGACTCTTTTTGAAGAAACGAATGTAAAAGGCGCCTACTATTGTACGTATCCCAGTTTTGTGGACTATTGTCATCTGGTGGTGAGAGCAAAGGAGAGGAATCGTTTTTCGGCAATCCTGATGTTCCTGACCCTGAGCTGCAGGAAAGCAAAAGCGTCAATGGATCTTTCAGAACAGATGCTGCTTTTAAAAAGGGTGCTGGGCGAAAGTCTCCGGGTGGGAGACGCTTATACCAGATATGGAAACAGGCATTTCATCCTGATGCTGGTAAAGACGGAGATGGAGTTTTGCAGCACCGTGTTCCGGAGGGTGGAGACGGCTTATAAAAAGAATGGCGGGAAAGGCGACCTGTGGTATTATGCGGATATGACTCAGGAATTGGACCGGGCGACGCTGTGATAAAAAAGAACAGTAAAATTTTGCCGTAAAACGGAAAAAAGGAAATTGCAGGGGGTCAAATGAGGTAGTTCGCAGGATACCTCTTTTGATAAGATGATATTAAGATTATGATATCTGTGTGAAAACATCCGTTTGAAGGGATTGCAGAGGATGTTACGAACACACGGAATATCATTCTTAATATTAAAGAAAGGGGAGATTGTGATGAGATTTAAAAGATGGAAGAAAATGATTGTTATGCTTTTAATAACAACCATGCTCCTCCAAAGCGTGTCTGTATACGCAGATGGCGTCTCATTATCTTCAGTGGAAGCGCCGGCGGCGGATGTTACGGATGTGGCTGATACTCCGGATGAGACGGATGCATCGGATACATTAGATGTGCCGGGTATTCCGGATGAAACGGATGCATCGGATACATCAGGTGATGTGTCGGAGAT
Source organism: uncultured Lachnospiraceae bacterium (assembly GCA_948470335.1). Lineage (GTDB taxonomy): Bacteria > Bacillota > Clostridia > Lachnospirales > Lachnospiraceae > Paralachnospira_A. The sequence continues at coordinate 5,501 of CAOKOL010000021.1, forward strand.
TCCGGACAAGACGGATGCAGCAGATACATCGGATGTGGCAGATGTGCCGGATGAAACGGATGCATCGGATGTGCCGGATATACCGGACGAGACGGATGCCCCGGATGAGGCGGATGTACCGGATGCCCCGGATGAGGCGGATGTACCGGATACTCCGGACGAAACGAACGCCCCGGATGAGACGGATGTATCGGATACCCCGGACGAGACGGACGCCCCGGACGAGACGGACACAGCAGACGTACCGGATGCGGCGGACACAACAGATGTGCCGGATACCCCGGATGAGACGGAAGCAGTTAATGGTTTGGACGGTGAAACAGGCGATGAATTGTCAGAGACTGTTTCGTCCAATGAAGAAATTCCGGCAGAGGTTCAGGCGTTTCTGGATGCGGTAGCGGCGCTGCCTTCCGTTGAAGCGGTAACAGTAGAAAATGCGGAGGAGATCGGCGGGCAGGTTCAGGCGGTGCTTGATCAGTATGAAGGCCTGATTGACGCCGGTCTCGACGAGACTGAGGGCGTTGCGGAGGCGCTGGAAAAGGTCTATGCTGTCTATGAAGCGGTTTTGGCGGCAGAGGAGATTGATGTTGATGAATCTCTGTTGGCTTTGGTTAACGGCGACGGAATTCAAGGCAATAAAGTTACGATTAATCCTCAAAAACATCCGTCCGACTATAAGGGGAACCTTGAATATCAATACAGGGTATTTGACATCTATGGACGACCGACAACTACTACACGTACAGCGACGAAGCCCATAAATCGAATAGGAGCCTCTGCAGCTACGAATAAGGCAGGTACTCTTACAAAACAAGTGGGAGAAACAGGTTTTTTAAGACGTTGCGCCTATACTGCTTTTTATGGTTCTAGTTGTGGTCATATGATAGGTTCGTATTTCTCAGCGGCGGGATATACGTATATTGATATTTCATATAATATAGATGGTATTGCCGGTAATGAGGAATGTCGGGTTGGCAAATGGACTGGGAATGATGCTATGAATGGGTCCGAATGCCTGGAAACTACATTTGAGGCGTTAAAGCCGGGTAGGACAACTGCAACACGGACATATTATGTTAATTTTTTGACATCGGTAGTAGGGGGATATTGTGGGCGCTGTTCTATGATAACAGACAATCAGCAAAATTTTGAGTGGCATAAATATACGGATATTTTTGATATCATCGTTAATGCCGACTATAAGCTGACTTACAACGCAAACGGTGGCAAATTCGACGATGATACAACATTCAAAACTGAAACGAAGACGGTTGCGTTACAAACGGCTAGTTTTAATTTAGAAACTCCTACCAAAGACGGTTCCACGTTCTTAGGCTGGGCGGAAAGCGCAGATGCCACAACAGCAACATATCCTGCGGGTAGTCCTGTTACTCTGAATTGGAGTGAAGGTTACGGCAGTAAAAGTAATCCGGTTGCCAAGAACCTTTACGCCGTATGGAGTGATACTACCACACTGAAGGACCCGTCTGTTACCAAAACTCCCACTGAGAAGTATCCGATTGTAGGGGAAGTGTTTACGTATCGTATCTTGATTACAAATCCCAACGATAGAGCCGTTACAGTGGATATCGGTGACACACTGAATGAAAAACTGGATTTTGTATCAGCTTCCGACAGCGGCCAATACGATAAGGCCACCCGCACCGTGACATGGAGTCAGGTAACGGTTCCGGCTAACGGTTCTAAAATGGTAACTCTTAAAGTCAAAGCAAATGCTGAGGGCAAGATTCCTAATTCGGCGAATGCTACATGGCCTGGTGACAAGTGGGGCAGTAGCGGAAATACCACGGTAGAAGCGGTACAGGGACGTGAACGTGAATTTGTTTTGATATATCATGAGAAACTTGGTACGGACAAAGATAATACCGAAGTTACCGGCATGCCGGACCCGCTGGAACAGGTTAAAAAATCAACAGAGATGACTGAAACTCTGTATGTTTCTGCGACTGTTCCCAAGCGTCAAGGATATACCTTTGTACACTGGCAATGGGGCGGCGATCCAAAGGATAGTTATGAACCCGGCGTAAAGCTTACGCTTACAGCAGAAAATGAGACCTTTAATCGTATTACGGCTGACCTGTACGCGGTGTGGAGGAAAGAAGACACCCCCGCTAAACCCACCGAGCAGGAAGTCAACAGAGAAGTTCGGAATAACAGCAGCGATGACGTAGCGGTGGTGGTCTACTGTCAGCCCAGACGTCACCAGGCGGGTTACTTCGACTGCTATAATGAGAAAGAAAACGAACCTGGCATCAACATTCACCCTGATCGCATCAGGATCGGCGAGGTGCAGGGCGATGCCGCTAGTGGATACACCTGCGAAGTGACCTTTGTGGCGAACAAATACCTTGAGGCTTACAACAATCTGAAAAATACCAATGGTGACAAGGCACACACTCTGGTGAGTGGCGAGGGCGACAAAAATGTTACGTTTAAGTGGGACGCAGCTAAAAAAGAGTGGAAGCTGGCTTCCAAAGCTCCTGTGACCTTTGATGTGAAGTGCCCGAACCCGAATCCCAACCCGAACCTCAACCCTAAACTGACCAAGCTGGAGAAGGAACGTCTGACTGAAGCTCCGGACGGAGTGCTCCTTGATCTTAAGGGTAAAACGGTTAACTATGACCGGAATGTGGTATTCGTAGGCGACAAAGCGCCCGAAGTGACTCTGTTATACAGGATCACCGTTACCGGCGACAAGGGAGCCAAGTACAAAGTGACTGATGAAGGCGCGACAAAGGTTGGCGGCGATGGTACTGCCGTGGACGGCATTATCACTGGTACCCTTGGCGAAAGCGAAAAGGCCGTCATTTACGTGACCAAAACTTTTTCCAAAGATGAGGTTTCGGGCGGCAAGCTGACCAACAATGCCACGCTGGATAGCAATGACCCCGTGACTGCCGAGAAACCCGACGGTACTGAAGGCCCTGCCGGAGACAACGGCAATGCTACCGGAACAGCCGATGCTAAGAAACAGTACAATGTTACCATCAATTTCAAAACAGATGGTGCTGACTCTGTTAAACTGCAGGAGTCCAGTGAAACCAAAGTTGATGAAGGCGCAGATTTCAACTATCAGTTGGGCACAGCCCGTATGATGAGTCTCCGGAGCGCGGATGTCAGCGTAGTGGTAATCCCTCAAACGATTACGACGCCGGAGGGCGAGACATATGCCCTGGATATGCCTGCCAGTGACGAAGGCTTGAAAAAACTGGCCGCGGCCCAAAATATCACCGCCGATGTGGAGGCTGATATCATCTATTCACTGGATATGAAGGGCAGCCCCGCCGATACTTCTGACGGTATTCCCGACAAGTATCAGGCGAAGGTGGTTTACACTGCCGGAGAGGGAGGAAGCCAGAACGGTAAAAGCGGGTATGTGACAATTAAAGATGCAGGCGGCCAGTATCGCACGACAGGTACGGTTAATATCGCAGCTAAAGCTGTTCCGGATGACGGCTACTACTTTGATAAGTGGACGGCTGTTTCCACAAAGACAGATTGGAAGCTGGACAATGATATTACGACTGCTGAGATCCCCGCGGATATGACAATCAATGTCGAAGGCGGAGAGACATATACTTTTACTGCCAGGTTTGCTGAAAATGGAACCCTGACGATCAATGCAGGTGATGTGAGCGTCACCTATGATGGCACCGCACATCCGGTGGATCCGGAGACGAATGTGCCGGACGCGGAAATAACCGTAATTTATACGGATGCGGATGGCAATGTGCTTACCGGAGAGCCTGTAGATGCAGGAACCTATCAGGCGACGATTATAGCGAAAGCAGATGGCTATAAAGATGCGGAGTATACGGCACAGGTTATAATCAACAGGAAACCGCTGATTGTAACTACCGGAAGCGGAAGCAAGGTCTACGATGGCACACCGCTGACGAACAGCACTGTCGCAGTAGACGGAGCAGTTGCCGGCGAGAATATCACGGCCGCCGCAACCGGCAGTCAGACCGTGGTAGGCAGCTCGGAGAACGGATTTACAATAGAGTGGGGAAGTGTGAAACCGGATAATTATGAGGTGGTTTCAAGACTGGGTACACTGACAGTAACTGCAGCGTCTACATCTGAACCGACAGATCCAACAGAGCCGACAGAGCCGACAAATCCAACGGAGCCGACAAATCCGACGGAGCCGACAAATCCAACGGATCCAACAGATCCAACGGAGCCGACAAATCCGACGGATCCAACAGATCCAACGGAGCCGACAAATCCGACGGAGCCGACAAATCCGACGGATCCAACAGATCCAACGGAGCCGACAAATCCAACGGAGCCGACAGAACCGGCAGATCCAACAACACCAACAGAGCCGACAACGCCGGATAATCCGGGCGGCGGAACGCCCGAACCAGAGCCTACACCGGATCCTGCACCTACACCGGATCCCGCCCCTGCACCCACTGTTCCTGTGGCAGCGGTACCTGCGGCGGCAGTACCGGCAGCTTTGGCGGCAGTACCGCCTGCTCCGGCGGCGCCTGTTCCGGTAACACCCGTTCCGGCGACGCCTGTTCCTCCGACCCCCGCTCTGGAAGAGCCGGAAGTAGAGGAGATTGCGGATGAAGAGGTGCCTCTGGCAGAGGAGATTGAAAGTGAGCCGGACGAGGAAAGACTGGCGGAGCTGGAAGACGAAGAGGTACCCCTTGCAATAATCAAGGGAGGAAGCTGGGCACTGCTCAACTTCGCACTGATGAACCTGGCGGTTTACGAATCGCTGATGCTTCTGATCGGCTATTTTGTTCAGGTGAAGAAAGCATCGGAAGAAAACGACAGAGAAACCGAAAGGAGATTAAAGAAGAAAGGCATCATGCGTGTGGTCAGCCTGCCTGTGGCACTGCTCTCCGTGCTGGTGTTCTTCCTGACAGAAGATATTACCCTTTCCACCGGTTTTGCGGATCGTTATACGACCGTCATGGCGATTATCGCAATCGTGCAGACCGCAGTCGTAGCGTTCTCCCGCAAAAAGGAGGAAACGGCTTAAGGCGATAAGCCTGAAAAAACATAAAGACAGAACATAAAGAATACGCCGCCATGCAGGTTCCATTATGCATGGCGGCGTAAAATAATGCCGGATAATCAGATTCTGGTAACAAACAGGTAAATCAGTTTCTTCATACTCTTCATTACCGTTTCCACGTCCGTGCCCTGTTCTTCGGCAATCTGTTCCGCGGCGATGCGGAACGCTTCCAGGGTATCTCCTTCAAGAGAGGTTGCATATTCAGCCATAGTATCGATTCCTTTCTTGGTATACGGTATTTTTTGCATACGGCATTTGTCAGTATTTGCCGTTCTCAGTTACATATTCACATGCGGCGATTACGTTTTCCGGTGTGCCGTCGTTCATGGTCATCAGCGTTTTGTCAGTGGAGAAGATATAGCCGCCGTCGGGAGCCAGGAGGTCCAGGCATTTTTTGGCGCTGTCAATCACCTCATCTTTCGTGCCGAAGCGGAGGGTATCTACCGACATGCCGCCCATGACAATGATGCGGCTGCCCAGCCGGCGTTTGATTTCGGCCAGGTCGTCGATATTTCCGGTCTCAAACAGTCCTACGAATTTGGTGTTCTCAGGCAGCTCCTTTAGAAGATCCAGGTATGGCATCCAGTTGTTTTCCATAAAGAAGTAAATGGAATAGCCTCGTTTTACCGCCATTTCTTCCAGATATTTTTTCATAAACGGAAGATATAATCTGGCAAAATCCCTGGGTCTTAAATAAGTAGGAAGATGGAGGGGCGAGAACAGCACTTTCCGGTCGGGAGGCGTCGCAGTATCGTTAAACATCTCCATAATATAGTCATACAGGGAGAGGCAGGCTTCCAATAATTGCTGAGAATGACGTCTCACATCCAGAGAAATCCCCACAAAGTCTCTCAGGTAATCCAGCACAATATCCGGGGAAAGAAAATTGGTGCCTCTGACGATCAGCGGCATGCCCAGTTCCTTTTCAATCCGTCCGTTGGGCCCCTGATTATATTTGATAAATGCCTGATTATCGGCGTAAGCCTGTTTGATGATCTCTGCCTTTTTTTCCGTACTTGCGCCCCGGAAAATTTCAAATTTGCGGGGAATCAGAACGTTTGCAAAAAATTTCATGGGATCTTCGGCCAGCAGTCCGTATTCTTCCGGTTCCATTAAATGTCCGCCGCTGCCTTTGATCTGTACGCCGTTGTCGGAACAGGTATAGATTCCCTCGCCGACTTTTTTGGCCAGATTCAGAGGAACCGTGTTTGAGGTGCTCATCAGGGCGTCCATGGGAATCTGCTCCGTCATATATTTTGCGGCGCGGAAGATCTCATCCGCATCCTCCGTAAATGCTTTTTTTACGCTGATTCCGGCAAACTGATACATCCAGGTGTTCATATTGGGGACTACCGGAACCCGGTCCGGCAGCTTTCGATTCATCACGTCGTCAAAACGCCGGATTCGCTGTTCATATAATTCATTCATATCCATAATCAGATAAACCTCCTGTTAAATTTTAGAATCTGCTTTTTCAGAATATCAATCTTGCCGCAGGCCAGAAAATCAGCATAACGGTTGCATACATCATAGCGATCAGCAGCAGGCTGAATTTCATGGTTTCCCCGCCGGTGATATATCCGTCTTTCTGGGCCAGGGCAACGAAACCGCTTCCGCCGGGGGTGGCGATTCCCATATTGCAGAGGATCGCAACAAGAACGCCGTATGCAGTGACATAGCTGACAGACGTCACGCCGAGAAGGGGAGGAACGCAGACCGTGATGCCGATGATGCCGGTTACGCCGTTGGAGGCGAAGTTGGTGACAAAAATCACGAACAGCAGGAATACGGCTGCGAGAACACCGGCGGGAAGCTGACCGGCAAGGGGCGCTACCAGCGCTTTCAGGAATACGTTGATACCGCCGGATTCCATATTAAATGCCGACGCATACAGGAAGATACAGGCGATGAAAATCACGGTTGTCCAGTGGATTTTTTTGACTGCCGTTTCATATTTCAGCACCGGTTCGCCTTTTACCTGGATTGCGCATACGACGGCTACGGCGATCAGCGACAGGATAGACGCGCCTACGCTGCTGAGTTTTTCTGCCGCGGCGGGAAGGATGAGTCCGATAAAGTCCGGCAGCAGCCAGGCAATGATCAGACCCACATAAACGATCAGAGAGAAGATTCCTTTCTGGTCCAGTTTCTGCAAATCCCTGCGGCGCGCCATGGCGTCATAGCTGGCAAATTTACCGCAGTCGGGGCGCACGAACCATTTGATAATGGCCAGGGTCAGCAGCAGAGTAACGAGGGAAAGGGGAATCCCGACGGCCATATATTTGATCCAGGATATGGTTTCGCCGGTGATCGCCGCCAGAGAGTTCAGCATCAGCATGGGAACGGGGTGGCCGATGGGCGTTGCACCGTTGCCCACGCAGGTGATCCACAGGATGCCGAAATACAGCGATTTGGAGAACTTGTCCTCAGCCGTATAGCCCAGACTGTCCAGAATGCTTTTTCCGAGAGCCAGGAAAATAATCATAACGGCCGTCGCTTCCATAAAATAACAGATGAACAGGTTGGCGAGCAGGAACATGAACAGAAACATGTAAGGTTTTTTGTTTACGATTTTTCTTGAGATAAACCAGTTGGCAATCAATCTGGTTACGCCGTTTTCTTCCAGTGCGACACAGAGAATTAATGTGCCGATGCAGATAACCGTGGTGGAATTTCCGAAGGAATTGCCCATGATCGTGGCGGCCGGGGCAATTCCTGTGAAGGCCAGCAGGCCGATTGACAGCATACTGGTCCAGCCGGTGCCGTAGGTAATCCACAGATAAACCGTGGAGATAAACAGAGACAGCGCGGAAGCGCCGGCAGGCGTAAGCCCCATATCCATGCAGTTGCCAAGAAGCATGCGCATGGCGGCAAAGAGTATGGCTGCGATCAGAATATGTTTGTTGCGTGATTTTTTCATATGTTTTCATCCCCCATATTAAAAAATATCTTCTTTGTTAAAGATTTGCCCAGGCCTTGCAGACCTGAATGGTTTTCTGCGGACTCTGTGCCCACTCGTCCGCGCCGGTAACATTCCGGGCGTTTTCGGATACGGGCGCGCCGCCGATCAGCACCTTTACGTCTTCCAGTCCGGCAGCTTTTAAAGCATCCACCGTTTCTTTCATGGAATCAATGGCCAGTGTCAGTACGCCGGACAAAAGAAGGATTTTAATCTGATGTGTTTTTACGGCTTCCACAATTGTTTCGGGCGCCGTGTCGATACCCAGATCAATGACCTCGAAGCCGTTTGCTTCCATCATGGCCTTTACGATATTTTTGCCGATATCATGGAGGTCATTTTTTACCGTGCAGAGTATTACCTTTGTGCCGGTGCTTTCTGTGCTTTCTCCGGCAGCCAGCGCATCTTTCAGGATACCTGCGGCCTGGGTCATAAGTTCGCCGGCATAGATCAGATCGCCTACGAAATATTCGCCCTGTTCAAAAAGCTCGCCTACGGTGTCCATTCCTTTCTGGCAGGCGGCCATGGCCTGATCGGCCGCCTCTTTGCCTTCGGCCGTTACCTGATCCAGCAGTTTTAACATGGTATCCTCATCCAGATCACCCATGGCCTGTGCCAGTTCTTCAAAGTTAATCATTCTTACTTCCTCCTTTTAAAGTTCCGCAGCTCCCCTTCCAAGCCCCCTTGCTCCGGGAGAATTTCCAGCCGCTTTAGCGTCTGTAAATCCTCCCGGGGCCTGTCTGGTCCGTTGCTGTTTTTAAAGTTTCGCAGCTTTTTTATTTTTTATCGCCGATTTTGCCCTGGCGGTAGGCTCTGTTGTATTTGCGGCCTCCTTTGTCGGCCATGCAGAGGGCTTCGCATGCGTAGATTGCGGACATCATGTCCATATTGCAGGGGTCGAGAATCGCCGAATCCAGCCCGGCCCGGATGGCGTAGGCCATGCAGCCCGTATTGATATATTTGCGGGCGGGCATTTCAAAGCTGATATTGGAAATGGCGCCGGTAACTTTGACCTCCGGAGCATATTCATGGATTCCCTGAATACAGCGCTCGAAATCTTTCATGGAAGAGGGCATGGTGGAAAGGGCCATAACACAGGGATCAATGTGAAGGTTCGGCAGCTTTACGCCGTATTTTACCGCTTTGTCGATCATGCTTTTTGCGATGTCGATCTTTTTTTCGGGATCGTAAGGGATTCCGTTTCCGTCGCAGGTCAGGCCGATTACGTGCCAGTCGGTTCCGGCGATCAGCGGGAAGATGGTTTCACATTTGCCGCTTTCTTCGTTTACGGAATTAACCATGCCGGGTTTCGCGATGTGTCCTTCTTCCAGAATTCGGGCAAGCAAAGCGGCGTTGGGACTGTCGATGCAGACAGGCTTTTCGGTAACGTCCTGAATCTGGCGGATCATCCATACCATTGCCTCATATTCCAGTTCCGGCACCGTGCTCGGAGCGCAGTCGATAAAATGTGCTCCGGCCTGATCCTGGGCCGCAGTCCGGGAGCGGATCAGCTCCGCGTCCCGGTCCGCGATGGCGGTTTTGACGGCGGGAATCGCGCCGTTTAGTTTCTCTCCGATAATAATCATGTTGTTCCTCGCTTTCCTGTAATATTGAAAATGGTAGTTTTTCTGGTGTTAATCTATATTTCAGGGCATACTACAAATTAATATGTTTGTTTATGAGATAATATATTGTTTTAACAAACAAAATATTATTATAAAAAATGATTGACTATTCAAAAACAATCATGTATAATCACTAAAACAATCATAAATGAAAAGGAGTGACAGTATGCGTCTCAGCATCGGTAATCTGCTTGACTGGATGAAACGTAAATCTTTTAGCATCGAAGCGGCCATTGAGGATGATCAGCCGGTGCTTTGCGGTGTTCGGTATTTACGTGATTATTCATCTGACAAAGATATCAGCGACATGGTTTTCATCGGCTCTGCGGAAGATTTTATGTATCCGTCTCTGCCCGCCGCCGTGATTTGCAGTAAAAACAATATTATCTATATCCATAACGAGAATCAGGAAACCATATTAAATGAGTGTATCCGGGCTTTTGAATTCTATAACCGGTGGGAGACCGGACTGCTGGAGGCGGTGATCCGTGACGCTTCGCTCCAGGAGTTTCTGGAGCTGGGCCATCAGGTGTTTCAGTCGCCCATGTTTATCAGCTCCGCCAACGGGCAGACGCTGGCCATCTCGCCTCAGTATCCGGCATCGATTAATCCGGTCTGGAAGGAACGTCTGGAAAACGGGAATTTACCCTTTGAATTTATTAACGGCTATCATGAGAGTTCTTATTTCAGCGAGATGTACGGAAACAATTATCCCAGGCTGAACAGGTCGCCGATCTGGGGAAAAAATATTCTCTTTTCAAATCTGAAAATCCGTAATGAGCGGGTGGGGTCCGTTATTATCTACGAGTATGAGCGCCCCTTTTATCCGAGCGATATTCATATTTTGAAAACCTATGCGCATATCGTTGAGCATGCTCTGGCCCTTCACCGCAACCGCTATTTTGCGCTGTCGGATATTGAAGATATCGTTTCGCAGATTCTCAATGACAATATCAGCAACTGGAATCAGCTCAACATGATTCTGCACAGCAATGAATGGATTGCGAAGGGGGACTTTCAGGTGATCTGTTCCTGTGCGCCTTCGGGAATCGATTCGGTGGTAATCGGGCGGTTTCGGGATGTCATTAAAAAAATGTTCCCGGATGCCTGTGTCGTGTTTCATGACAATTTTCTGGTTACCGTGACCAATAACAGTTCTCTTTCCTATGCCCATGAGATTATCCATGTGCTGCTGGAGTCCTCCCGTAATAAGCTGGCGTCTGGCATCAGCTATGGTTTTCAGTCGCTGGCCGCTTTGAAAGCCTTTTATCAGCAGGCGTGCAATGCGGTACGGAAAGCAATGCGGATGAATAAAGATATTGTCTATTTTGCCGATATTTTTTATGATGAACTGGCGGCTCTTGCGAATTCCACGCCTTATCTTTACTCTATGATTCATCCTGACATTCTGCTGCTGCATGAGTCCGATCAGAGCAATGGAACGGATTATATCAGGACGCTGCATGCCTATCTGGTCTGTTCCGGCAATTCCAGAGAGGCGGCTGCCATGATCTATGTTCACCGGAATACGCTTTTATATCGTATGGATAAGATCAAGGAGATGATCTCAATGGATTTATCTGACAATCCGTCGAAAAGTATACTGTTAATTTCCATCTCTCTTCTGACTGTCCTTTAATTGCATTTATTATATTGATTTTCACTGATTTGTACCATATGACGCCATATCCAAACATAGATATGGTTTTGTGCAGTTTGGTACAAATGTCATATTTATCCATTTCTGTCCGGCAGTCATTTTCTGATTGCAAATTTTCGAAATTTATGTTAGAGTAATGACCATTGTAACGATCACAGAGCCAACAGGAAAGGAACAGGAATGGGGCGAAAGAAAACTTTGATTTGTATGCTTCTGGCAGTGTGTCTGATGTGGACATTTCAGCCGGAGCGGGCATCTGCGGATGGCGGGAGCATAATGGTAAACGGAGTCAATATTCTCCAGGCGGCGGATCGTACCGTGCCATGCGGGGCCGGCAGCGCGGTGTATGATGAGGGAACGAATACGCTGACTCTTAGGAATGCGGAAATCGGCGGTCCGAATCATGGCGGCAGCGTTCTGATATACGGAATTGAAATCCAGAAAGAGGGCGTCACTGTCAGATTGGAAGGAGGCAATTTGATCGACGCTTATCTGGGAATCTGGAGCAGGAATCCGATTGTGATTCAGGGTGCGGACGGAGGCAGTCTTGCGGTTCGCGTGAGTAAAAATCAGGAATTAAGTGTACCCTGCCGCGGAATCAGCGTGGATTACGGCGGACTGACAGTCCGTGACGCGAATATTCGGATTACAATGGAAAACTTAGATAATATGAGCGGTTACGGAATCGATATCTGCGGCGGAGATAATGAAATTGTCAATTCTCAGCTCGAGATTACCGGTCCTTTTCTTGGCAATGAAGATCAGAGCGTGGTGGGGATCAATGGTACGGGAGCGAATTCCCTTACGATATCAAACCAGTCCCACATTACCATGCCCACAATCGGCAGGGGAGCCGACGTATCCGGAAAGCTGACGCTTTCGGACAGCACAATGGAAATCGGCAGTACATATCAGAGCGGAATTTCCGGCGGAAATGTGGAGATTGTAAACGCGTGTCTGACGGCGTCTGAAAGCAGCGGCCTGGCTTTGCAGGCCAATGAGAAGATAACCATTGTCGATTCTGAGGTAAATGTGAAGTCGACAGGAACGAATGCCCTGTTATGCGGGAATCTTGAGGTGGCAAATTCCTCACTGACCGCAAACGGCTACTGGCCGGCTTTATTTGTGACACAAAACACGGTGATCAGAGATTCTTCCGTCCATGCGGAATCAAGCGCGGACGTAGGTATTTTCAATAGGGAAGGAAATCTGGAAATCACAGGTTCCACAGTGAATGCGGTATCCAATGCAGGAAACAGCGGCATTTTGACGAAAGGGGATCTGACAATCAGCGATTCCAATATTATTTCTCCCGGAAATGCAGGTGTTTCTGCCATTAAGGCGACGGGCAGTTTTTCTGTGACGGGAGGAACGACGGAGATTGGAGCGGGAAGCATTACCGCCGGCGGAACCATGCAGATCGGCGGCGCCATCACTGCAAACGGAACCGTGTCTTTTGACAATGTTCATGCCGGAAATGGCAGCGTGATCTTTGCCGGCGCGGACTACGGCGCGGTGGATGCCGCCATAGCCGGAGCGCAGAACCTGAAAAGAGAAGATTATACGAATTTTGAGATTGTAGACGCAGCCATCGGCGCGGTAATCCGGGGAAAGGATTTCAGAGAGCAGGCGGTTGTGGACGGATATGCGGAGGCGGTCAGGGCGGCCGTGGCTGCATTGGTGCCGGTATCGTCGATTCCGGTTGTGGAGGGCGCCGATCAGACGGTTGAGGTGGGCGAAGGCAGCGGTATTGTGATAAAGGCGGACTGGGCGTTTGATAAATTTCTCAGTGTGCTGGTGGACGGAACCGAAATAGGAACGGACTGCTATACGGCCGCAGCCGGTTCTACCATTATCACCCTGAAACCGGAGTATGTGAATACGCTGTCCCCCGGAAACCATATTATCGGCATCCGCTTTACGGACGGACTGGCGCAGACTACGCTGACGCTGAAAGAGAAAGAAGATTCGGCAAATCCTCCGGACAACCAGCAGCCGGAAGACGACAGTTCACAGCCTGGGGATTCGGGAAATTCACAGCCGGAGTCTCCTGGGGATTCGGGAAATTCACAGCCGGAGTCCCCTGGGGATTCAGGGAATTCGCAGCCGGAGCCTCCCGAAGATTCGGGAAGCGCGGAGAATCCCGGTGATTCGGGAAGTTCCCGGCCGGAGCATTCTGGAGCTTCGGATAACGGCTCGAATGCCGCACCGGAAAACGGGCAGCCGGAAAACGCTTCAAACCCGCCGGCAGAACCGGCCGGGCCTCTTTCTCAGAACCTGCTTCCGGGTCAGAAGATTCTGGATAAATCTCCTCACACCGGCGATTCGGCACCGGTCGGATGGCTGCTGGTCCTGATGGCCGGTTCGGCAATGGGGATGGCAGCGGGAAGAAAACGGATTTAGTGTCATTGATAAACGGTTTTATAAGTCGGTTTTCCCTGCCAGAGATCAGGGGCAGATGATGTTATAAACAAAACAGTCCGGATGGGCAGGAAACGGAGAGATTCCTGCTCATCCGTATTTTTTTCCCATCGCATAGATCGGCACAAACAGTCCGCCCAGATACAAAAGCAAAGCGGCAGTTTGCAGTCCGAAAGACAGCCAGATGTCCGGCGGCAGCACGGAAAGCAGCAGGCAGGCGGCGGGGACGGTGATCAGCGTGACCGCTGTCCAGATCCGGCCGGCTTTTATGATATAAGGCCAGTTGCTGTTATTAAAACAGATGCCGGGCATATTCATGCGGAAGATGCCGTCGCTGTAGGCGCTGATGGGGTTTTCATCATAATAGGCGGGGAGCCGTTCTCTGATGAAAAACCAGAAATAGGCGCCGAAGATCAGACTGAGCAGCTCCATAACCAGAAGGTTTGTGGATAAACGGTTGATCCCTGTCTGCTTTAAAAACCATATGCCGGCAAGCAATTCCGTCAATGACAGCAGTACGCAGATGCCGAATATGGCGGCATGTCTTTTTTGCTTTTCTTTTCGTTTTTCCGGCGTCTCGTCGGAGAAAGTCAGCGCTTTTTTTACAATGGTTTCCACCTGTCCGGTATTCATCGAAACGGTCTGATCCAGCTTCCGGCCCTCCAGAAGTTCCGTGACCGTTACATCCAGTATGTCCGCCAGTGGCATCAGCAGGGAAATGTCCGGCATACTTAACCCCCGTTCCCATTTGCTTACCGCTTTGTCAGAGACAAACAGCCGGGCGGCCAGTTCTTTCTGCGTATATCCTTTCTCTTTTCTCTGTGCGGCCAGGAATTCGCCGAAAGTATTTTTATTGATTTCAAACATGACGTTTACCTGCTTTCTTTTAAAAATATCTATTCAGGATATGTTTTTCAGCAGCTTATGACCTGAACCATCCATAAAAGGACGCCCGGGCGGATGTCCGGGGTTTTTGGCTGCCGGTGTGGGATGATTGTACCTCCTGACCGGAAAAAAAGCAACCGACTGTTGGTTGAGCGGCGGGTGAATTGGCAGTTTCCTTTATTTTACCGGGTGGTCGGCTGTAAATTGCTGCAATTTCAGGAATATCTGCTCTACCTGTTCGGCCGGTTTTCTGTTTTTGGGAACCAGGGTCAGCCAGATGGCGGCGGCCAGGATCAGCAGTCCGTACAGAAGGGAACAGACAGTGACTGTGATGGTCAGCGGCTTTTGTCCCCAGTCTGTCCCGGAGAGGGCGGCAATTATTTCCGGAAGGAACCGGTTTGCGTTTCCCGGATAAACCAGACGGTACAGGCTCAGCAGGTACAGCGCCGGCGCCAGCCGCCGTCTCGGTCCCGTAGCGGCCAGCAGAAGAATCATATCCGTGCCCATGGCGGTAAAGCTTTTCAGCGCGTTGTATCCCGTAACGGCGCCGGCGGCCGCTGCCGTCTGACAGAAACCGGACAGGTGAACCGCCAGGCATAAAAGCAGCAGGATTTGAGTCAGCTTTTTTTTGGACCGCTCAAAACGCGCCGCCTGGGGATATTCCTGATAAAGAGAGTCCCGGTACTGCCGGTACTGTGCCTGAAGTTCTTTTGCGTTATTCATGGCGTTTGTATTCCTTTCTTTTATGTATGAAATGTATTTTGGAGTTTCGCTGGGGCTGATTCCGCAACTGATTTTACATGTGTATTTTATTATTGCATATTTGGGAGAGGGAAACAATAGGGCGTACCGGAAATTGACGGAAATTGTATCGGAATCGTAAGAAAAACGTAATGGCATTTTGGCATCGAAGCGTGTAAACTGGTTGTGAAATATGGAGAAATGAGGCGGAGAAATGGGAAAGAAATCAGTTGCGGCATTATTGCTGTGGGCGTTTGCGGGCTGGGTGTCTGCGGCCTGTTTTTCAGATCAGGCGCTTGCGGCCGGCGTTTCGGAGACACAGGGGCCGGCATGTTTTGTAAAGGAGGGAGATGTTTACCTGATCCGGTCGGCTGCGGAGCTAAAGTATCTGGCTGTTTTGGTCAATGAAAACCGGGAGGTTGAGCCGGGCACGTCGGCACAGACGGCCTCTTATCTGCTGACAGCGGATCTGGATTTGACGGAATACTGCAAAGACGGAGAGGGATGGGAGCCCATCGGACGGAAAGGATATATGGACGAAACCGGAGCATACGTGGAGGGCGGCTGCTTTAACGGGACCTTTGACGGCGGGAATCATGTGATTACGGGACTGTACATCAACCGTCCGGATGAGCAGGCCCAGGGGCTGTTCGGCTGCCGGGAGGATCTGCGGCCCAGCGATTTTCCCTATACGGCGGACAAAAACAGCGATGAATTTCAGGCGAAAGCGGAGACGGAAATTAAAAATCTCTATATAAAAGACTGTGATGTGACCGGAGGGTATGGGACGGGAGCCGTTATGGGCTGCCTGTGGAATTTTTTCCAGGAGGATTACGGCGAGATTCATCTGGAAAACTGCCATGTGACCGGAACCGTGATGTCCTATGGAACCGGCGGCGGGGTGGGCGGAATCGTTACCACCGTGAAAGACAGCAGTTTCCAGGGAACCGTGAATTCCATGGGGGAGGCGGGCGGAATCGCCGGGGAAGCCTATTATATTGACGGGTGTTATGTGCGGGGAGAGGTGTCCGGCAGCGGGAATGTGGGCGGAATCGGCGGCATGGCGGTCTGCGTCAGAAACTGTTACACTATGGGAACCGTGACCGGCTATAACAGCGTGGGCGGCATCACCGGCATGGGTGCCTGCATCACCGGCTGCTATACCCGGACAGATGTGGCAGGCTATGTCCGCACCGGAGGCATGATCGGGGAGATTCAGTCTATGGCCGTGCGGGTGCCGGAAGGGGCGTCCGCCGCCGCCCGTATCCAAAATTGTTTTATGGGCGGCAGGAAAATAACAAGGGTGGAGAAAACGGATAAGGAAATATTTCAGGACAGGAAAGCCCATAACGGGTATATCTATGGATTTCCGGGCGCAGGGATCGACCGGGATGAGCAGCGGATCTGGCTTTACCGTTCGGATGCGGAAGCGGACGGGTTTGACAGCGGATTTTATGACTATCTGTGTACGCCGGTTGAATGGACACGGTTTGATCAGGCGCGATGGGAAGAAATACTGCTGGCGGAGGATGCTCAGTGGGAGGATATCTGGGCCCGGACGGCGGTCGACACCTATCCCCGCCTGGAATGGGAAGAAGAAAATCTCTTTGCCCGTACCGTGACCGTAATGGTTCAGGAAGGAGACTCCCTTTCCCTGATCGCCAGGAGACTGCTGGGGAACGGAAACCGGTGGGGAGAGATTTATGAGGGGAACCGGGCGGTAATCGGGCCGGATGCGAATCTGATTGGGCCGGGGATGGAGCTGGATGTAAAATGAAAATCCCTGCCGGAATTTCAATGCGGTAAAGACATTGAATCCGGCAGGGATTTTTGTTTGAAATTTGTCAGATAAAGGGGGATTTTAAGAGGATTTCTGACCATAATTTCGCGGATATCCCCCATCTGTGAAAACAAAATATAGAAAAATTTGTATAAACTATCATCTTTTGCAGTTCATATGGCACTTATTTTACTTCCATCTCAATCGATTGTCAATAAAATAATTATATTTCCTCTGATTCCCGGGGAAAGAACGGGCTGAAATTTCTAAACGACAGGAATACATATATATTTCAGACTGCAAAATCCGTTTATTTGTGGTCAATAGTGGTCAGGGAAATCGTGTCTGAACGTCTGGTTATTCTAATGTTTTCCGGCGTTTCCGAATGTTTTTAAGATTCTGTTTATGGTCAGTTTTATGGTCAGATCATCATTGAAAATCCTTTATTTATCAGGGATACGGGCAATTTTTCGCAGATGGGGGATATCTGCGAAAGATTACCCGTATTTAAAATTTACTTTGAGGATGTATAAAATCTGACCCGACGAAGCGAGGGGATGCGGAAGCAGAGAAAATCTGCCGCTTTCAGCCTGTCTGAACAGGAGGCTGAATGAAACCCCGGAAGCAGTTAAAAAAATGAGGAAGACATGGAAAATATCAGCTTATGGCAGTACTGTATGCAGAACGGCAGGGAATATCTAATCAGGCAATGGGCGGTTCCTGAAAATGAAAATTTCGACCCCCAAAAACATGGATTTGCCAGTCATAAGAAAATATGGTGGATCTGTGAAAAAGGCCATAAATGGCAGGCGATGATCAGCGATCGGGTCAGGAAGGATGCAGGCTGTCCTTACTGTGCGAACCGGAAAGCTTTAAAAGGGTACAATGATCTTGCCGGCGTCTGTCCGGAACTGGCGGCTCAGTGGCATCCCGTTAAAAACGGAGCGCTGACACCGGAGATGGTTACATGCGGCAGCGAGAAAATTGTCTGGTGGAAATGTGCATTGGGGCATGAATGGAAAGCGGCCGTGGGAAACCGGGCTTTAAAAGGCCAGGGATGTCCTTATTGTTCCGGGAGGAAAGCCTGGCCGGGGTTTAATGATCTGGCTACGCTGGAACCGCAGTTGATGAAAGAGTGGCATCCGTTTTTTAATCAGGGGATTGATCCTTACAGTCTGAGACCGAAAAGCAAAATCCGTATCTGGTGGAAATGCTCGGAAGGGCATGAGTGGGAAACATATCTGTTTAACAGAACCGCACATCAGAGCGGGTGTCCTTTCTGCGCAGGGAACCTTTCCGGAAGCAAAGAGGCTGAATACAAAGCGAAAGCGGCGAAAAAAGAAGCGGAGCTTTCTTTTTTGGGCATAAATAATGTACAAACTGTGAGTCTACCTAAAATGAAGTATTCGGGTGGGTACACGGGGACAGTTGCTGACAGGAGACAGGGAGAAAAATGAATATTCCATTTTCACCTCCGGACATTTCCGAAAAGGAAATCAGGGAGGTTACGGATACTTTGCGTTCCGGCTGGATTACAACCGGTCCGAAGGTTAAAAGATTAGAATCACTGCTGGTGGGCTATGTAGGGTCCGACGGATGTGTCTGTTTAAACAGCCAGACGGCAGCAGGAGAAATGAGTCTGCGGATTCTTGGGATCGGCAGAGACTCCTGCGGCCTGGACGGAATATACGGAAGTGAGCGGGACGAGGTGATTACATGTGCCTATACCTATTCGGCTTCGGCATCCGTTATTTGTCATGTGGGCGCAAAGCTTGTACTTGTGGACTGCCAGAAGGACAGTATGGAAATGGATTATGATGCTCTGGAATGCGCCGTTAATGAGCATACCAAAGCGGTGATTCCTGTTGATATCGGAGGCGTTCCCTGTGATTATGACAGAATTTTCGAGATTTTAGAGAAGAAAAGGAAACTTTTTCGTCCGTCCAATCAACTTCAAAAAGCAATCGGCAGGGCGGCGGTGGTTGAGGATGCGGCCCATGCCCTGGGCGCTTCTTATAAAGGAAAAATGACAGGCTCCGTTGCTGACTTTACCAATTTCAGTTTCCATGCGGTTAAAAATTTTACCACGGCAGAAGGCGGCGCGCTGGCCTGGAAATTGAACGGGGCGGATGATGAGGAAATTTACCGCCGGCTGCAGTTGTTTTCACTTCATGGGCAAAGCAAGGATGCCCTTGCAAAAACCAAACCGGGCACCTGGGAATATGATATTGTCGGTCCCTGGTATAAGTGCAATATGACAGATATTATGGGGGCCATAGGGATTGCCCAGTTTGAGCGTTATCCGGACATGCTGAAACGGCGTAAAGAGATTATCGGCATGTATGATGCCGTATTGAAACCTTTAGGGGTGGAAGTGCTTCCCCATTTTGCGGAGGAGTACATATCTTCCGGCCATCTTTATATGACCCGTATTCCGGGGATCGGATTAAAAGAGCGGCAGGAGATCATTGATGAACTGGCGGGGCAGGGGGTTTCGGTGAATGTTCATTATAAACCGCTGCCTATGCATACGGCTTATAAAAGACTGGGATTTCAGATAGAAAACTATCCGAACAGCTACAATCGGTTTGAGAATGAAATTACCCTGCCGCTGCATACGAAGCTGTCAGAGAAAGAAGTGACGTATATTCTGGAAAAATATATAACGGCAGTAAAAAGGTATATGAAATCAATATGATGCTGAGAAAATGGGAAAATCTGCCGCGGTTTATGCGGAATGAGGAAGTCAGAATTTATTATGAGGCACTGCAGAGAAAAAAGCACAGCCTTTTGCTGAAACGTATTTTTGACATTGCCCTGTCAGCCGTTCTGCTTGTTCTTCTTTCCCCTGTCTTTCTGGTTCTGGCAGTCGCCATAAAGGCAGACTCAAAGGGACCCGTATTTTACAGGCAGATCCGGGTCACACAATATGGGAAAACATTTCGGATTCATAAGTTTCGTTCCATGGTAAACGAAGCGGACAAAAAAGGAACCTTAATCACGATCAATGGCGACAGCAGGATTACAAAAATCGGAAAACTGATCCGGGAAAAAAGACTGGACGAAATCCCGCAGCTGATAGACGTGCTCCAGGGAAATATGTCCTTTGTGGGCGTCCGGCCCGAAGTGCCGAAATATGTAAAACATTATACGCCTGAGATGAGAGCCACGCTGCTTTTGCCGGCCGGGATTACAAATGTAACGTCTGTTTATTATAAAGATGAGGCGGAACTGCTGGATAAAAAGAAGAATCCGGATATGGTTTATATCAATGAGATACTCCCGGAGAAGATGAAATGGAATTTGAAAGGGATAAAGGAATATGGTTTTTGGAGGGAAGTAAAAATTATGTTTATGACAGCCTTTGTTATATTAAATATTAAAAGATGATAAGAATGATGTAATTATTGAATCGAATAAAAAACAAAGTATCTGAGACATATTAAAATTTGATTCTTTCGCAGCAGTTATGGATGAGAGAGATAACTGCACATAATTATGGAATAAGTTCAGTCAGCTTGCAAAAAAGGAGAAAAATTAGACAGCGGCGTCTACATTTAGAAAAATTGAGATGACAGTTTCATTCATTATAATTGCCTACAATGAAGAAGAAACATTGGGTACAGTTTTGCAGGATTTAAGAAAACAGGATTATCCGCATGAAATGACAGAAGTAATCTTGGTAGACGGAAACTCTGCGGATGCTACAAAGGAACTGATGAATCAATTTGCAGTGGAAAATAAAAGTTTTAAACGGGTTATCGTGTTGGATAATCCCAAGCGGACCCTGCCCTGCGGATGGAATCTTGCTCTTAATGTGGCTTGTGAAGATGTTATCATGCGCGTGGATGCACATGCGTCTGTCCCCTTTGATTTTATATCAAATAATATTCGCTGTTTAAAATCTGGTGAGAAAATATGCGGCGGTTATAGGCCCAATATGATAGATGAGGAAAAGCCGTGGAAAAAGACGCTTCTGCTTGCCGAAACATCCATGTTTGGAAGCAGTATTGCACCATATCGGCGTAATAATGAAAGACGATATGTGAATTCAATTTTTCATGGAGCATATTGTAAGGAAGTTTTTGATAAAGTTGGGAAATATAATGAGCGGTTAAACCGTACGGAGGACAATGAAATTCATTATAGGATGCGGCAGGCGGGGTATAAGATTTGTTTTGAACCGTCAATCATATCTTATCAGCATACTAGAAATACATTGAAAACAATGCTTAGGCAAAAATATTCTAATGGCTATTGGATTGGAAAAACCGCAAAGATTTGTCCTCGGTGCCTTTCTGCATATCATTTTATACCAGGAATATTTATGATAGGAATTATTATCACCACTATACTGGCTATGCAGAATGTCTGGTGGTGCGGCTGCCTGATGTGGGGATGCTATTGGGGACTTGCGATGGGTATGTCGTTTGCATCCATTCTGCGTGAGAAGAAATTTTTCGGGATTTTTTTAACCTTACCCTTATTATTTTTTTTGCTTCACATATGTTATGGAGCGGGAACTCTAAAAGGGATATTCAGTAGAAATTAGGAGCCTGTTGGATAGATGGAGAGAAGGATAGATACTTATATAAAAGGACTTTATGGAATAAAAGAAAATACAAAATTTGAAATATTGGAATTATGGCCGGAAGAACTGCTTACATTTTCAAGGTTAGATATTGCGGCAAAAATAATATATTTAGAGGGAAAGACTGATTTTGATAGAAAATTATATATTGAACATATAAAAGCAATGACAAAAGGCTCTTACATAGAGGCCGGAAATCCGGATAAAAAATCTGTGGGAAAATTTTGTGATGTGTTTGACAAGTTAAAAAGAGATATGGGAAAAAACGGATATGATACGAGCGGGTATCTGGTTCCAGTAGATAAAAATCTGCAGATTTTAGATGGGGCTCATCGTGTTGCGACCGCACTGTTTCTGAAAAAAAGAATAACAGTGATTAAGCTGGATGTGATTGCATCGGACAAATATGATTATGATTTCTTTGAAAAGTCAGGGATGTCACAGGAATATCTGGATGCTATCGTCTTAAAGTATATCTCTGTGAGGCCAAATATTTTTATTGCTAATATTTGGCCAACTGCTGTTGGATATAATCAGGAAATTAAGGCATTGATTCAGCAATATGGGAAATTCGGTGTTTATAAAGAAGTATTACTGTCAGAAGAAGGGGCTTTTAATTATTTGCATCAGATTTATGCACAGGATGACTGGGTTGGAAGTATAAATGATAAATTCAGCGGTGTTTACAGAAAATTAATCCCCTGTTTTAAAAATAAAGGGGCGATTCGTGTATTTGTTTTTGAAGCTGAAAACAATAAAGTATTGGAATTAAAACAAAAAATCAGAACTATTTTTCAGGTGGGCAAGCATTCTGTCCATATTACGGATACTGCGGAAGAAGCGCTGCTGATGGGGAATTTATTATTTAATGTTAATTCCATAGAATTTATGAACGCCGGTACAGTAACAAAATATAAAAATAGTTATAAGAAACTGGAAATGTTTTGGAAAGAAAATACAGGAACAGCGGATCATATTTTGGTGACAGGCAGTATAATAATGGCGCTGCACGGAATACGCGAAGCAAATGACATAGATTATTTAATATGGGAATCCGATGAGGGTGATAAAAATTCACATAATAAATATATAAAGTATTACGGCAAAGAGCTTAATGAACTTATTTTTGATCCTCGAAATTATTTTTATTATCAGAATCATAAATACATGGTTTTAAGCCGTTTGAAGGAATTTAAGAAAAATAGAAATGAAGGAAAAGATATGGATGATTTATATCTGATTAATACTTTTCTGGATCAAAAGAAGAACAGGCGAGCGAAAAAGGTCAAAATTGCATTGATTCGAAAGAAAAGAAAAATCATCACAAATATACAGGGGATGATAATTAGATTTACACATAAAACTGGTACATATGATTTAGCAAGAACCATATACCATAAGGTAAGTAAATAAAAATGATAAAAAAAGTACTTTATATTATGAGTAATGAACCGGTAGGAGGAGTGGGATCTGTTGTAAAAAATTATCAGACGCATTTTCAGAGAGATAAAATAAAAATTGATTTTATTATCTTTGATCCGCAGGAAGATACTCCTTTTAACAGAACAGTGAGGGAAAACGGGGCTGCGGTTTATACATTTCCACTGCTTACATTGAAAAATGTTGTAAAAATAATTGTTTTATTACAGAAATTTTATAAGATGCATCAGGGAGAATATCACATTGTTCATGTGCATTCTCCCAATATTGCCTGGATGTGTTTTTTGAATGCGAAGCGTTATGGAATAAAATACCGTATTGTGCACAGCCATTCCACTTCATATTCAGATGAAAAACTTAAATCGTTAAGAAACAGAATCGTATGTATTCCGATTAAGCGAATTGCTGATATTTATATGGCATGTTCTAAAGCAGCAGGTGCGTTTTTATTTGGGAAAAAAAGTTTGGATAAAGTTATTATTGTAAAGAATGCGATTGACTGCAGTAAATTTCAGTTTAATGATGAGATTCGGAAAAGAGTTAGAGAAGAACTGAAAATAAATGATGCGATTACAGTCGGACATGTGGGACGTATTGATTATCCCAAAAATCATAATTTCATTATTGATATATTTGAACAGATTATTAAAAGGCATCGGAATTCTATTTTAATGTTAGTGGGCGACGGACCGTTAAAGGAATGTATTATGGAAACTGTGAAACGAAAGGGAATTGCTGATAACGTTTTATTTCTTGGGTCCAGAGACGATGTATATGCACTGTTGCAGGCTATGGATGTTTTTTTGATGCCATCCTTATTTGAAGGGCTTCCAGTCGTAGGAATTGAAGCGCAGGCTTCGGGGCTTCCATGTGTTATGTCAGCGGCAGTAACGGAAGAAGTAAATGTAGGATTAACTTCTTATATGTCTCTGTCAGACAGTGCGGAAAAATGGGCTGAAAGCGTTTTAAAGCGATATGGTTCTTCAAATAGAATACAGGGAGCTCAGTTAGTATCAGAAGCAGGGTATGATATTGCAGTGGAAGCAAAAAAATTAGAGGACTTGTATTTAGGATTAAATTAAAAAGGCTATATTGCAATAATAAAAAGAAAGGAAGTAACAGATATATGAAGATTACAGCAAATAGAGCAATAAGCCTTTTCATATTTTTTATTACAATTTCTTATACGGGCATTTTTGCCGGTTATCATGGCTGTCTGGCTTTGATTTGTTGCTTTATTCTCCTGTTTTTGTTCGCCCTGTCTGTCGGATTATTTCATATCAATTTAAGATTTTGCTCGCCTTTATGGCTGTTATTGTTTTTGCATTTGTGTTTGAATTGCTGGTTGAATATACCAAAATCATTTTTATATATTATACTTTTTTGCGGCAGTATACTGGTGATGATCAGAGTGACGGATGCCAGAGAAATTGAATGCATCATAAAATTATTTAAAATAGCCGCAGTTATATTGGCGGGAAGCATATTATTACAGGCGTATATGCCGACATTCTTTTATGCATTTGCTGTTAAATGGTTTTTTTATTCAAATCAGTACGATATTATGCTTCATTTAGGTAATGGCTGTCATCAATACGCAGGCCTGTTTTATGAGGTCAGTTTTTCTGCCCTTATTCTTTCAATTGGCTGTATCATTTGTTTTACCGAATTAAATTTCAATAAATGTGGACGGATAAAAAATCTGTTAATGATAATGCTGATGTATTATGGGGTGATTTTAACAGGAAAGAGGAGTTTTATGTTAATTTTACCGGTTCTGCTGTCTGCGTTCTGGATCTTTAGCAGCTATGGAAATATAAGTTTGATGAGGATCATCGTGATATTTGGATTTGTGTTCGTATTGTTTTGGAAAGCGGATACTGTTTTCAGTCTGATAAGCAATATTCTGACAAAAGGACAGGGAAGTACGATCGAGCTGTCTTCAAGAGAGCAATATTGGCGATTGGCTTTGGATATGTTTCAGGAAAACTGGTTTATGGGAAACGGAGTAAATAGTTTTGATATCAGATTTAATATGGCAGGCATAAAGAAAACGGAACTTGATTTTGCTGGCGCTCATAATTCATATATTCAATTACTTGCGGAAACAGGAATAATTGGAACTTTTCTGTATGTGTCCGGTATTTTTACCGTTATCCTGTCAGGGCTTAGGGAAATGTCTTTTCGTTATAAAAAGTATAATCAAAAAATGGTGTACAATAGCATGTCGGTTCTGATACTATTTTTAATAATGATATATGGAATTACCGGAAATGTACTTTATCAGCCCCAGCAGGTTATTATGGTCTTTCTTTTCCTGGGAATGATTTTAAATATAAAAAAGATCAATCATTCTGATTTTAAAAGAAAAAGTAAAATAAGATTGGTACTGAGATAAAAATGTGGTACAGCTATTGAAATTTATGGGGAGTATAAGGTTGAAAGTAATTTATATCTTAAAAAAAGGATTCCAATGCTATCCGCCATGTCTCGCGCAGGTCCTTTTTTTGCATGACCTGGGTGTGGAGCTGACGGTATATCATGGGAAGAATTCCGAATATGTAAATGATCTTTTTAAACAGAGAAATATAGAAAGCCATACATTACGGTCAGACAATGATACTGCGGACAGATTTAACAGTTATTTGAAATTTATCTCATATACGGCCGAAATAAGAAAAGTGCTGTCAAATATCGAAAAAGATGCTGTTCTGTGGTTTGGAAACTGTGAATCGGCGATGACTCTTGGAAAAGTTATACGCAAATTCAGATATGTGCTGACAGTGCTGGAATTATATGAGGATAAGTCTTTGTATCACAGACTTGTCGGAAAAATAATATCTTATGCGGAACAGGTGATCTGTTGTGAAAAGCACAGAGCCGTTATAATGAAAGACCGGTATGGTCTTGAAAGTGTTCCCCATGTGATTCCGAATAAACCTTATATGACGGAGGTTAGTAAAAACAGCATATACGGCGAAAAATGGAGTGATCTGAAAAGAAAATATGCCGGCAGCAAGTTTATCCTATATCAGGGGCTGGTAGAACCGGACAGACCTCTTGACCATATTGCCATGGCTTTAAAGAAAATCGGCGATGAAAATCTGATTTTGCTTGTAATGGGAAACTCGAAAAAGGAGTATGAAGAAAAAATTACGGGGCTGTATGAAAAATCTTTGTTCTTAGGATATATTCCGGCGCCGGAACATCTTGGTATTACAAAAGACGCATACATGGGCATTGCTGTCTATGATGACTCAAATCTCAATAATCAGTTTTGCGCGCCAAATAAAATATATGAATACGCAGCTTTTGGAATTCCGATGATTACGTCGGAAAATTTGGGATTAACGGAAACAGTAGGCGTTTACCGGGCTGGCAGATGTGTGGATTTTAAAAATGTGGATGCGCTCGCGGACGCAATGAAAGATATACGGGATCAATATAAGGTGTACGCGTTAAATACCAGAAAATTTTATGAAGCGGCCGACTGTAAAAAGGCGATTGAACATATAAAGAATCTTATGAATTTATAAACCTGCTTTTTAGAGACGGGAGGATTTTGTGAAAAGAGTGGCCATATATGGCATATTTGGTCTTTACAATTATGGATGTGAAGCAATTGTCAGAGGGACGGTTGACTTTGCCAGACGATTGTATGGAGAGGAATGTCCTATTGTATATTATTCCAGAAATTATCAGGATGATAAAAAGACAGCGGATGAGCTTGGGATTGCGATTGCAGATATCGGCAGAACATCAACATTTTTATTGAAATGTATATTAAAGGCTGTAGATATACTCCAGATTCAGACTGCTCCGTTTTATAAAAAGGAGTATGCGCGGATTATCAGGGAAGCCGATATTATGATGCTGGTAGGAGGAGATCTTTACACACTGCCTGCGTATCTCAGAAAACGGAAAAAATACAGATATGTCAATTATCTGGTGGAATTTGGAAATGAAGCGTTGAAAGCAGGAAAGTCAGTTATGATTTATGGCGCTTCTGTCGGTCCTTTTGGGGAATACGGGAAAGCACTTTCTTATTATACGGATCATTTTAAAAAGGTAGATGGGATTATATGCAGAGAACAGGTATCTGTTGATTATCTCAGAAGTCTGGGGATCACAGACAATGTTGCCATGCTGCCGGACCCGGCATTTTTAGTGATGAATCAGGATCATGCGGATGAAACTGAGAGAACATATATCGGAATGAATCTGAGTGCGTTTTCTCTGCGCGAATTATATGGCTTTGTCAGTGAGGAAATGGTTTTAAAGCTGGTAGAACTTTTGGAGAGAATGTATTTGAATACGGGCAGACCTTTTATGTTTATACCCCATGTGGTTCATGCGGCGGAAAAATCCGATGATGACGCTGTCTTTTTGCGCAGGGTTTATGACAAACTTCCGGAGTATATAAGAGAAATATCTGTTTTCGCAAATCCCGTATCATTTTTGGATGCGAAACGCTATTTAAGCCAGTGTAAAATTGCAGTCTGTGCAAGAATGCACTGTGCCGTCAATGCCGTTACGGTTAATACGCCGGCGCTGTTTCTGGCATACAGCAGCAAAGCGGAAGGCATGTCAGAGTTTGTGTATGGGAATAAAAAGTGGTGCGTGCCATTATGTAATGCGGAAAGGAATCTTGTGGAAAAAGTTGCGGAAATGCTGGAACATACGGAGGTGCTGCAGAATCGGATTGCAGATTGCCGGCAGCGGGTACTGGAACAGTACGAAACGTATATTCAGGAATACAGGGATGACGGACAATGGCTGAATTAACCGAACATGGTATGGCATCAAAACTGAAATGGGGGATTCTCTGGAATGTATTTGGCTCCGTCGGAAGCAAAGCTTTGGTCATGCTTGCTTCCGTATTAACGGCGCGGATTTTAGGGGCGGACCGTAACGGCGAATTCGGAATGATAAATAATACGGTGGGAATGTTTTCCACTTTTGCGGCGCTGGGACTGGGAACAACCGCAACACGGTTTGTAGTTGAATTTAAAAAGGATGAAAAAGAACGATGCGGAAACGTAATTGCGATGGCTTTTTTTGTTGCGCTGGCCACGTCATTGATTTTTGCGGGTGCTTTGATACTGGGCAGTGAGTGGCTTTCGGTGCACACATTAAATAATAGAAAGCTTGCCGCCGGTCTGAAAATATCGTCGGTTATGTTGGTTTTTAATACGCTTAACACAATTCAGAACAGTATTCTGGCAGGCTTTGAAGATTTTAAAACCGTTGCAAAAGTGGCTATTATACAGGGCATTATTTCTGTTCCCGTATTTGTTGTGTTTACGCTGTTTTTTGGAGTTAACGGATTGGTGGCCGGATATGGAATAGTCGGGATCGCCGCGTTTCTGACAGCGAACAGACATATTCAGAACTTATGTAAGCGGAATAATATTTTCATTACCTATAAAACCTGTTTTTCGGAATACCGGCTCTTATTTAAGTTCGCATTGCCGGCCATGCTGATGAATGTGGTTGTAATCCCGATTACATGGCTTGGAAACACGATTGTTATTCAGAAATCTGACGGGTATTATCATCTGGGTGTTTTCAATGCGGCAAATCAGTGGCGTTCGGCGATCTCTCTGCTTCCGGCAGCAATTGGCAATGTGATTTTGCCGTTTATCATAACCAAAGATGATGATAGGGTGGAAGATATCAATGTTTTATTATCCTGGTTTATTGTACTGATACTGTCATCTGCAGTTACTCTGTTTTCGGGATTTATCACCGTATTTTATGGTAAAAGCTATGATTATGTCAGTCTGAACCGTTCAATCATTGTGATCTGTGCAATCTGTGCTTTTTTGGCTTTTAAAGAAGGAATTGCAAGAAATCTGATCAAACATAACTATATGTGGTTCGGTTTTTTCAGTAATCTGTTATGGGGAATATGCTTTATTATCTGTATTCTGTTTTTTAGAGAAAAGGGAGCGGTCGGCATATCCTGCGCGTATCTGCTGGCGTATTTTATTACGACGGTTATTTTTATTCCATTTTATATTATGCGAAAAATTGTTGACAGAAGATATTTTTTGAATGGAAAGGTTCTTTCCATATGGGCCGTATTTATTCTGTATCTGGCGGTATCGCTGGTTTTCGATTATATATGGCTTAAAGGCATCTTTTTCGCGGTTGTGATGCTTATGGTATATCGGGGCTGTGAGAGCTTTTTCGGTGTTTCCGAAAAGATTGTGCTGTTGCTAAAAAGAAAAAGGGGCCGTTAAATGATGGTCAGAGCAATTGTGTGAGGTAACTATGATAAAAATAAAAGATAAGGCTCTGTGTGCCGGATGTGGGGCATGTGTTCAGAGTTGTCCTCTGCACTGTATCTTTATGCGGACAGATGAGGAGGGATTTTGTTATCCGGAAGCGGACCAGGAAAAATGTGTTGAATGTGGAATATGTGAGCATGTATGTCCCTGTATCAATAAGCTTCATCATTCTGAACAGGAACCGGACGTATGGTGCGTCAGACACCAGAATGACAGAATCCGGTTTGACAGTTCGTCGGGCGGCGTTTTTTCTGCGCTTGCAGAATGGATCATCAAGCAGGGAGGAATTGTGTTTGGCGCCGAACTGTCCGAGGACTGTCAATCGGTGAAGCATACCGCAGTGGGGGCTCTTGAAGAAATAGAAAGAATCAGAGGGTCAAAATATGTGCAGAGCTCTGTGGGGAATACCTATCTGTGTGCAAAAGAATATCTGGAACAGGGAAAAAAGGTTCTGTTTTCAGGAACGCCCTGTCAGATTAAAGGTCTTAAATTATATCTGGAAAAAGACTTTGATTATCTGGTATGCGTTGACGTGATCTGTCATGGTGTTCCGTCCCAGAGTCTGTGGGCAAAATATGCGGAATATTTGCAGGAAAAATTCGGAACGGAAATCAGCAGCGTGAATTTCCGAAGCAAAAAATATGGCTGGCGTGATTTTGGAACAAAGTATTTGGGAAACAGAAGGAAACAGTATTTTAAATTTAATTTTGAAGATCCGTATTTCCGTATGTTTAACAGCAATCTTTGTCTGCGGCCTTCCTGTTATCAATGTCAGGCCAAAGACGGCGAAAGCGGAGCGGATATCACATTAGGTGATTTTTGGAACGTAGAAAGCGTTTTTCCGGAGCTTAATGATAATAAAGGGATATCGATGGTTTTGCTTAATTCAGATAAAGGAAAAAAACTGTTTGAGACAGTCAGAAAGGAATTTTATGCGACGAATAAAGGACTGAGTTATGAACTGGCGAAAAAATGCAATCCCGCAATTTATAAATCTCAGCCTTATCCTGCTGTCCGCAGCGCATTTTATGCGGATATGAACAATATGTCTTTTTGCAGGCTGTCAGAAAAGTATGTGCCTGCAACAATGAAAATAGCACTGAAAGCGTTGCTGCTGAGAATTGGTCTGTGGCCGTATATCGAGAAAAAACGAGGGGGGGGGTAATGCCTGATTATGGAATACTGGTTATTTATAAAAACTGAAAGAAGGTGAAGAAGATCAAGACAGTTATGCTGGTTTTTGGCACGAGGCCGGAAGCAATAAAAATGTGCCCTCTTGTCAATGAGCTGAAAACAAGAGATAATCTGAAAACAATTGTGTGCGTGACAGGACAGCACAGGCAGATGCTGAATCAGGTATTGGAAATTTTCGGAGTGGTTCCTGATTATGATCTGGCGATTATGAGAGACAGGCAGACACTGTTTGATATTACCACGAATATTCTTGATCATATCAAACCGCTGCTGGAAGCTGCGGGACCGGATATTGTTTTGGTTCATGGCGACACATCTACTACATTTGCGGCGGCTCTGGCCTGTTTTTATATGGGGATTCCGGTGGGCCATGTGGAGGCCGGACTTCGGACTTATAATATTTATTCTCCATATCCGGAGGAATTTAACCGTCAGGCAGTATCCGTAATTGCGCAGTATCATTTTGCGCCTACCGTACGGGCAAAAGACAATCTGTTAAAAGAGGGCAGAGACGGGGATAAAATCTGGATTACGGGCAATACGGTAATTGACGCGTTAAAGACAACGGTGCGAGAGAATTACAGTCATCCGGAGCTGGAGTGGGCCAGAAATTCCCGGCTGATTTTTATAACGGCCCACCGCCGCGAAAATCTTGGTGAGCCAATGTGCCGGATGTTCCGGGCCATTCGCCGTGTGATGAATGAATATCCGGATGTAAAAGCATTATATCCTATACATATGAATCCGGCTGTTCGTAAAGCTGCGGCGGAAGAACTGGGAGGATTTGACAGGATTCATATGATTGATCCGGTTGAAGTTTTTGACTGCCATAATATTATGGCACGTTCTTATTTGATTTTGACAGATTCGGGCGGAATACAGGAAGAAGCGCCGTCTCTTGGAAAACCGGTTCTTGTTATGCGGGATACAACGGAACGCCCGGAAGGCATTATGGCCGGAACATTAAAGCTGGTCGGAACCGATGAAGATGTGATTTATCGGAACTTTAAAGAATTACTTACGGACCGGAACGCATATGATGCCATGGCAAAAGCAAATAATCCGTATGGAGACGGTTTTGCATCCAGGCACATAGCTGATATTATTGAAAAAGGCTTTACGGAAATATAGGTCAAAGACAGGTATAAAATGAAAAATCCTTTGAAAAAAATAATAAAAAGAATGATACTGGGACATAAATGCGATCAGGAAACATTTATTCGTTTTTTGAGAGACGGCGGCGCAAAAATCGGTGAGGACGTTAACTTTTTTTCCCTTGAAAAATGTCAGATAGACTCTTTGAATCTGCATTTGCTTACAATCGGAAATCATGTAAATATTGTT
Organism: uncultured Lachnospiraceae bacterium; assembly: GCA_948470335.1. GTDB lineage: Bacteria > Bacillota > Clostridia > Lachnospirales > Lachnospiraceae > Paralachnospira_A. Next base: position 37,490 of record CAOKOL010000021.1, read on the forward strand.
TCTTCAATGATTCTTACCCATGATTATTCATGGAGTGTGATTAAAAGAAAATATGGAGAAATAATCGGAAATCAGCGTCCCGTAACATTAGGAAATAATATTTTTGTCGGGGCGGGAAGTATTATTCTTGGCGGAAGCGTGATAGAAGATAACGTGATTATCGGAGCACACAGCGTTGTCAGCGGCCTGTGTGAGCAGGATTCTGTTTATGCCGGAAATCCGGCAAGAAAACGGATGGAACTGGAAGAATACAGAGAGAAGAGAAAGAAAAAACAATTGGAAGAAGCGAGCATTTTTGTGAGAAAATGGATTGATGCATATGGAAGCGAACCCGATGAAACAAAACTGCATGAATATTTTTATTTATTTGCGAATGCCGGTTATATGTTGTCTCCTGTGTTTGACGAAAAACTGAAATTGTGCGGAAACTATGAGCAGTCAGTGGAATATCTGAAAACACATGCGCCGGCATTCGATGGTTTTGAAGAATTCTTAAAGATGTCAGGCATCTGAAATGTGCAGTGCAGGTGCGGCTCTGCATATCATCTCCGCAAAAAACTCCCCGCAATATGCAGTTCCTCCCTGTATTTTGCCACTGTCCGCCTGGAAATGGAAATTCCTTCTTTTTCCAGCTCTGCGGAAAGGGCCTGGTCGCTGTAAGGGCGGGCCGGATTTTCGGAGGCGATGATTGCCCGGATTCTTTTTTTAATGTGATCGGAGGTTACGGCAAGGCTTTGCGCTCCCTCCCCGGAGGCGGCTATGGGCAGGGAAAACAGGTTTTTAAACAGTACCGTTTCTTTTGGGAACTGCAAATATTTATTCTGTACGCTGCGGCTTACCGTGGATGTGTGTATATGAAGCTTTTCTGCGATCCCGGTCATTGTCATCGGTTTTAAGGGGCCCTGGCCGGCAAAATAGTCCGTCTGCCATTCCAGTACGGTCTGTGAGACGGCCAGGATCGTGGCCCGGCGCTGTTCCACATTTTTTAAAAGCATTCTGGCCCGGATTAATTTCATGCGGAAATAGTCCCACAGCTGTTCGTCCCGGGTGGTTTCCATCATATGCAGATAGTAATCGCTGATCCGGTAATCCTCCGTCCAGTTGTCGTTTAGCCGGACTTCCCATTGTCCGTCCTGCAGGGACAGAATGATATCGGGAACAATATACTGGGTTTCACCGGGGATAAAACCCGCCAGCGGCCTGGGATTCAGTGCCCTGACCGCTCCGATATATTTTCGGGCGGCGGCCGTGCTGATGTGCAGTGCTCTTGTAATACTGCTGATTTTTCCTTCTGCGATATCTTCCAGATGATTCCGGATGATCTCCTCAAATGTCTGATCCAGGACCCCTTTTTTCCTGGCCTGATACAGAAGGCATTCCTGTAACCCGGAGGAGAAAATGCCGCAGGGCTCCAATTGTTTCAGATCCTTCAGACAGGCGTATACGGTCCGCACCGGAACACGATTGATTCTGGCTGTTTCCTGCGCCGGTTCCGTGAAAAATCCGTTGGAATCCAGAGATTCGATCAGATATTCAATGAGCCGGTATTCCTCCGGGGTATACCTGCCTTTTGGAAGCTGGTTCATCAGATGCTCTTTAACAGAAGGAGAATTCCCTGCCCGGTCCGGAATTTCGCAGGGCTGTTTTAACTCCTCCCGGGCGATGCTTTCGGCAGAGGAAGTCGGGATATAAGCGGAATCCTGATTCTGCCGGGAAGAAAGACTGTAATCGTTTTTCTGATACTCCAGGACAGGATTCTCCAGATATTCATTCTGCATCAATTCCCGCAGTTCCACAGAATCCATGGCCAGGATTTTCAGAGACTGTATCTGGTTTTGGGATAATTGCTGCTTTTGCTCCGGGATTAAACGGAAATCCATGTGATCACCTGTCCTTTTTAAAACTTGGAAAATTGTCTCAACGAGAAAAGTCTGTCGGAGATACTTATAGTTTACTGTTTATCAGCGGCAAAATACATGCCGGCGTCAGAAGAAATCAGATCAGAGGAAATCAGATCAAAAGAAATCAGGTCAAAAGAATCTGCCCGTTTAGAGACAGATTCTTTTGAAATTGATAAGGTTCTGTGAGGTGGGACGGCAGTCAGGGTTCGGGTCTGTTCAGCCCAGTACCCGTTTTTCGGCGGCAGCCAGAATTTCGTTTAATTTCTGCATGATATCCGCAGGAAGCGCGGGCGCTCTGTGTTCGGTCAGCATCTTTTCCGTTTTGATGCGGAGTCTGGTGCGCAGATCCATTTTGTTCTGTTCCCAGTTGCTGTACAGCTCCCGGGTCATAAGCGTGGGGAACCAGAATTCGCTGCGGAAGTTTTCGAATGTATGTTCATGGGTCAGGAATTCTCCGCCGGGGCCTACTTCGTGGACAATCTCAGGAACCAGCGTATCCTCATTGATCGCAATGCCTCTTTCCATCCTGCGTGCGTAGCCGATGATTTCATCGGTCAGAACAACCTGTTCCAGCGCGCCGCTCATGGCGCCGTCGATAAAGCCCACGTCATGAACCAGATGCCCGCCGTTTAAAATATTGGTCAGTACCTGCATGGCAGTTTCGATGGCGGCCTGCTCATCTACGATTTTCGCGTCTGTAACGCCGCCGGTCTGCATGGTGGGCAGATTCAGATAATGAAACAGATCTGCATTCATGGCTTCGCCCAGACAGTGTTCCGGGCTGCCGTATGCGGAATGGGTGGTGCTCATATCCACGGTCAGCGCTACGAAACCGCAGGCAATGGTGCAGCCTTCCCGGATCAGCTGTGTAAGAACCAGTCCTCCGAAAAGCTCCGCCATTCCCACGGCGGCGGCGGTGGCCATGGTAACCGGGGTAACGGAACCTAACTGGGCGCCGGTCATCCAGATCAGCGGAAGGCCGGACTGGGCTGCGTACTCCAGCTTTTCAAAAATCTTTGCGTCGATAATCAGAGGCGTTACCGGGCAGCCGGGGAACAGTGCCATAAAAGGTTTTTCCAGAAGTTTTTCCCGGCCGCCTGCCACTGCGGCGCCCATATCCACCTGCTCTTTCAGGCCGTCGACGCTGACGCCCCAGCTGATAACAGGCTTAGTGGAATTGGTCAGCATTTCATAAGTCTCATACACGTCGGACAGGCCGATATCATAATCGGAAATCTGAGCCAGTCCCATCAGAAAGTCGATATTCGGGCATGCGTCCGCGACAATGGCGCTGTCGGTCACGTCACTTCGACGGGATTTGCGCCGCCCGCCGGTCTTAAAATCGTTGAAGAAGGGATTTGTGGGGCCTAATCCGAAATAGGTGCGGGTGCCGCCTGCGCGCAGCTTTTCATTGCCGAACCGGTCATAGAGAACCAGTTCCTTGCCGGCGGAATTGATGGCTTTGATGACCAGTTCGCGGGGGAATTTGATAACGCCGTCTTCCTGCTTTGCCCCTGCGTCGGTCAGAATCTTCTGTGCCCGTGGATGCTGGATATCCATGCCCGTAGTTTCCAGAATGTCAAATGCGGCTCTGAGAATGGTTTCGCAGTCTGCTTCTGTTAATACCTGATAGCTTTTTCTGTTTTCCTGATAATAAGATTTTAATCCTTCGATTGCCATAATTGAAATCTCCTTTGCATGTTTTATATTTGATTTGCGGGAATCGGCCGTGAACCCTGCCTTTTTAAACAGCAAATGCGATGCCAACCGTAAGAAAAAAATGAAAAAAAATATTGTTTCCTTAAATAAATATAAAAAGTTGAAAAATGTCGAAAAAGACGGTACAATGAGCTGAAAAAATGATAAACTGGAGTTGTCAATAAAAATTGCGGCAATAAAAATTGACAGCGGAGGGGCTGTCAATAAAAATTGACGGATGCGGCAGAAAATGTGAGGGGCGTTATGGTGGATGAAAAAATTTTACTGGAAATACTGGAGCATATTCCTTCCGCCGTTTATGTGGTGGATCAGCAGGAGCGGATGGTTTATGTGAACCGGGCGGCGGAACTGCTGGACAATTATTCCCGGAAAGATGTATTGGGAAAGAAACTGGAGGATATTTATAAAGATATCGTTTTCACGGAAGATAAAAACTCGCCCTGTCTGCTGGGCCTTCGAACGGGACAGGTTTACAGGGATGAAAATGTGGAATGGTTTAACGGCGGAAAAGTGATTAATACGCTGATCAGCACTTATCTGGTCAGAGAAAAGGACAAAATTGCGGCTGTATATGCCATTTGCGACGAGATTTCGAATCTGAAAAAAAGGGTGATCAGCAACGCTTCATTTCTAAATCAGACTACTTACAAAACCCATTCCAAAAGGCTGGGAAACGGTACGGAATATGTGTTTGACGATATTCTGGGAAACAGCAAGGCCATGCAGGATACGGTTTCTCTGGCAAAGCGTTTTGCCGCGAAACAGATGCCGGTGATGCTGTTTGGTGAAACCGGTACGGGCAAAGAGATGTTTGCCCAGAGCATACACAATGCCAGTGTGAACTATAAAGGGCCTTTTGTGGCCGTGAACTGTGCCGCGATTCCGGATAATCTGCTGGAAAGCACACTGTTCGGCACGAAAAAGGGCGCCTTTACAGGCGCGGTGGACAGTATCGGAATGTTTGAAAAGGCGGAAAACGGAACCCTGTTTCTGGATGAAATTAATTCCATGCCGATTTATCTGCAGTCCAAACTGCTGCGTGTGCTGCAGGAGAAAGAAATTCAGCGGCTGGGGGACGTAACCATGCGGAAAGTCAACTGCCGGATTATCAGTGCCACCAACGAGCTGCCGGATAAGCTGATGGAAGAAGGCCGGATGCGGGAAGATCTGTATTATCGTCTGTCTACCGGATTTGTGTTTATTCCGCCTCTCAGGGAAAGGGAATATGATCTGGACCTGCTGATTCAGGTGATTGTGAACCGTCTGAATCAGGAGATGGATACGGTGATTATCGGACTGACGCCGGCACTGAATATGATGATGCATCAGTATAGCTGGCCCGGAAATATACGTGAGCTGACGAACGTACTGGCCAGCGCCTTTAATTTTGTGTCGGAACGGGACGGCTATGTGGGCATTGAACATCTTCCGAACTATCTCAGGGACAAACTGGAGGAATCGCTGCGGGAGCAGGGGGAGTCCGGCCAGCCTTTTTTGTTTTCCCTGCCAAAAGACAGCGAAGGGAGGAGCAGGCTGCAGATCGACCGGAATCTGAATGATACGGTGGATCAGTTTGAGCGGCGTCTGATCGAGCAGGCGCTGTATGAGACAAAGGGAAAGCTGAGCCGGTGCAGCGAAAGGCTGGGGATTTCCAGGCAGGGGCTGTCGGTGAAGCTAAAAAAATATCAGATCAACCCGGCGCAGTACAGGTAGTTTTACGGCACTTTTTGCCGAAAAATACGGGTGACTGGGAAAAGGAAAAAGAAATGCGTGCGAATCAGAAAAATCTGTCTGGTTGGCACGCATTTTGCTGTATAGATAAGTGCCGTGAACAACTATACTTATAAACAGCAACGGACCGTACAAGCCCCCGGAGGATTTACAGACGCTTTGGCGGCTGGAAATTCTCCGAGAACCAGGGGGCTTGGGAGGGGAGTTGCGGAACTTTAATAGAAAGGGGTATGAATAGTGAAAAAAAATTCTGTTTTACAAAACAAATGGTTTGTATTGTTACTTCTGTCGGCCAGCGCGGGGCTGATTTATCAGCTTCCTTACCTGCGGTATACGTTTTACGATCCCATGCTGAATACCTTTGGGTATACGAACATACAGCTTGGCACGCTGATGAGCGTATATGGGATTGGTTCCTGTATCTGTTATGTGCTGGGCGGTTTTCTGGCGGACCGTTTTTCCAGCAAATATCTGATTTCCTCGGGGCAGGTTCTGACAGGGCTGGGCGGCTTTCTGTTTGCGACGATTCCTGCTTACGGCGTGGCTCTGGCCATCAGTTTTTTCTGGGCCTTTACCACATCCCTGATTTTCTGGCCGACGCTGATCAATTACGTGCGCAGCCTGGGTACGGCCGATGAACAGGGACGGATGTACGGTCTTCTGGAAGGGCTGCGGGGAATCGTGTCCACTGCGGCGGGACTGGTGCTGGTGGCTGTGTTTCATCATTTTGCGGCAGAGGCGGCAGGCCTGAAAACAGTGATTATTTTGTATGCGGTTATTAATATCGTACTGGGGATTTTGGCATTTTTCGTGATTCCCTACGAAAAGAAGGAAGCGGTGAGCGAATCCGGTGAAAAAGCGTCGGTGGTGCAAAGCTTTGTCACAGCGCTGAAAATGCCGGAGGCCTGGCTGGTGACAATCGCCATTTTTGCGACGATGACATGTTTTATCTGTCTGGGTTATCTGACACCATATCTGACAGGGGTAATGGGCGCTACTGCGGCTTTTGCGGCGACGGTGGGAACAATCCGTACCTGGGGCCTGCAGGTGGTGGGAGGAACCACGGGAGGATTTATCGCCGATAAAATTCATTCCAGTTCACTGACCATGGTCTTTGCCTTTGTCATTATTACGGCAGGGTTCGGCGTGATGGCGGTAATGCCCGGTTCTCCCGGCTTTCTGATGGCGGCTACGATCTTTATGTTTGTATTCGGCGCGGCGATTTATGTGAACCGGGGCGTTTATTTCGCAACGCTGACAGAGGCGGGTGTGCCAGCTTCCATGAACGGCGTGGTCGTCGGCTTTGCCTCGGCGGTCGGCTTTTTGCCGGATGCGTTTATGTATACGGTCATTGGGAACTGGCTGGACAATTATGAGCCGGCGACCGGGTATCGGATGATTTTTATCTGTGGCTGTGTCAGCGCTCTGGCCGGGCTGCTGGCGTCAGCGCTGATGTATAAAAATTCCAGGAAAAAAGCGACTGCGGCTGGGCCGGACTGAGAAAGGGGACTTATGGGGGATCATCAAAAGGAAAGTATCAGGTCTTTGCTGAACGGCAGGGTATTCTGGCTGCCCGCCATACTGACTCTGGCGTTTCTGGTATGGGGATTTGTGGCGCCCGGGTCTTTTGCCCAAAAGGCGGCGATGGGATTAAACTGGGTACTGCAAAATTTTAACTGGTTTCTTGTGCCGCTTACCTTTGCGGCGGTCGTGTTCTGCCTCTGGTCCGCATTCAGCAGATATGGGAAGATCCGGCTGGGCGGAGAGGACGCGAAACCGAAGGTCAGGACAGTTACCTGGTTTGCCATTTCTCTCTGTTCCGGGATGGGGATCGGCATCACCTATTATGGAACCTATCAGCCGCTGCAACTGTTCTACAATCCGCCGGACTACCTGACAGGAGTGGCGGCCGGAAGTGAGGAAGCGCTGATTCATGCCCTGCGGTGCAGCTTTCTGGAATGGGGGTTTCACCCTTATGCGTTATATACCTGCTTTGGCATAGCCATAGCCTTTATGTTTTACAACGGAAAGCGGCGGTACCGGGTAAGCGACGGCCTGTATCCGCTGCTGGGCCGGCACGTCAACGGGTGGCTGGGAGATCTGATCGACTGTTTTGCGGTGTTTGTGATTATCGGAGGGCTGGCGGCGTCCGCGGGCACCGCCATTATGCAGGTGGCTCAGGGCTGTCAGACGCTGTTCGGCGTCGGAGACAGCATGACAGGCTGGCTGATTCTGACAGTGGTTCTTGCGGTTGTGTACATTCTGGGAAGTTCCACAGGTCTGCATAAATGGCTGTCCTGGTTTGGAAATATCAATCTGTATCTATACGGATTTGTGATGATTTTTGCCCTGTTTGCCATCAATGCCTCCGGTGTTCTGGAGGTGCTGTTTACCGGCATCGGCGACTATATGCAGAATTTTGTGGGAGCCAGTCTGTATCTGGAACCGCTGGCGAAAACCGGATGGGTGGGAAATAACCATACCTTTTATTTTACCTGGTGGATGGTGTTCGCGCCTTTTACCGGCCTGTTTCTGATCAAATTGGCGTATGGACGGACTCTGCGGGAGTTTGTGCTGGTAAATATGGTGATACCGGCTGTCTTTGTTCTGTTCTGGTTCGGCGTGTTCGGCGGAGGCGCCATTCTGCTGGATGCCAAAAACGGGGGCAGAATTTATGCCCTGGTACAGGAAATGGGACCGTCCATGGCCTGGTATGCACTGTTTAAACAGCTTCCGTTCCCGGAGGTGATGAATTTTGTGGCATGGGTTATCGTAAATATTTCTTTTATTACGCTGGCAGAGTCTCTTACCATGTCCCTGGCTTCCATGTCCTGTAAGGGCTATGCGGACACCACCGGAGAGACAAAGCCGCCCAGGATACTGTGTGTTTTCTGGGGCTGCCTGATTGCGGCCGTGTCCTATATGCTGCTGTATACGGGAGGGCGCAGCGCCATTGAGACGGTGGTGGTAATCTGCGGTCTGCCTACGGGGGTGTTTTTGCTGGTAATGATGATATCCCATTGTAAGGCAATGCGGCATTATCAGGAATATGATTTGTCGGAGCATCCGACGAAGATTGAGTAGAAGGGACAAGACGGCCGGAGATAAAGGGCCGGAAGCATCCCGCAGGAGCAGCGGTATTTTGCGTAATGGCTTCTGCGGGGTGTTTTTTTGAAAAAGAAAGCAGTTCTAAAAAACCCGCAGTTTACATAAAGTATCACTAAGACGCAATGAATCAGGGTGATGCTCTATGAATCTGAATCGATCCAAAATAGCGGCGGTGGGAAGCGCCCTTCTGGTCAGCTATGGGATTACGGTGGCCCTTTTGCTGGCACTCGCATTTCTTCTATATAAGATGAAGCTGCAGCCGACCCAGGTGGGTGTGGGTGTGGTGGCGATCTACATACTGGCTTCCATGGCCGGAGGGTTTCTGACGGTAAAAGCGTTAAAACGCAGGCGGCTTTTGTGCGGGCTGGGATTTGGCGTGCTGTATCTGGCAGTGCTTCTGGTACTGTCGGTGGCTTCCCAGATGGGTTTTTCCGCACAGTTATCAGACGTGATAAAAGCGGCGGTATGCTGCCTGATCGGCGGCGCGCTGGGGGGCATACTTGGATAGAACACTGAAATAAAGAAGAAAAAGTCAATTTGGCGCCGCTGCGGAAGGTTAATATTCAGCAGCGGCGTTCGGTAATACGGCAGTTAATGCTGTGTATATTTTATGAAGTATTCCGCTGCGGCGAAGGGATATTGCAGACACATCTGTCGTCTCGAAAAAGCCTGAAAAGTCGCAGAAAGCCGGCTGGCAAGTGCCCCTGCGCATTGATAACCGGCTCAAACCGGCTGATAACCGCAAAAAATGCTTTGAAATTCCACGCAGTTGTGATATACTGTCTAATGATTATCCGGCCGGCAGGCCGGCAAATGCAGAATATTCAATCTTTTAGAATACTAAGAGGAGGATTCAGTCAATGAAACATATTAAAACTTTAACCGATGCTACATTAAAGAACACAGTAAAGAAGGGCGGCTGCGGCGAGTGCCAGACTTCCTGCCAGTCCGCATGCAAGACTTCCTGCACGGTGGGAAATCAGAGCTGCGAGAACCAGAAATAAGGGTTTGAAGATTATCTTTGAAAGCAAAAAGGGGACGCTTCGCGGTGCGGGGTGTCCCCCATTACGATAAGGAGACATTTTTGTGATCCATCAGTATAAAAATAACGGTTACAACATTGTATTGGACGTGTGCAGCGGTTCCGTTCATGTGACAGACGACGTGACCTATGACGTCATCGCTCTCTATGAAACCTGCTCCGGAGAGGAAATTCTGTCAAAGCTTTCCCCCGTCTACGGCAGGGAAGAAACCGAAGAAGCCCTCTCGGAAATCGAAGCGCTGAAAGAGGCGGGCCAACTGTTCACCGAAGATGAGTACGAGTCTTATATCACGGATTTTAAGCAGAGAAAAACGGTGGTGAAAGCCCTCTGCCTCCATATCGCCCACGACTGCAACCTGGCATGCCGCTACTGTTTTGCCGAGGAAGGGGAATACCATGGCCGCCGGGCACTGATGAGCTTTGAGGTGGGGAAAAAGGCGCTGGATTTTCTGATTGAAAATTCCGGTGGCAGAAGAAACCTGGAAGTAGACTTTTTCGGCGGCGAGCCGCTGATGAACTGGGAAGTGGTCAAACAGCTTGTGATTTACGGCAGAAGCCGGGAGAAGGAATGTAATAAAAATTTCCGTTTCACCCTGACCACCAACGGTATGCTGTTAAACGACGAAATCATGGATTTCTGCAATAAAGAAATGGGCAATGTGGTGCTGAGCCTGGACGGCCGCCGGGAAGTCAACGACCGGATGCGCCCTACCAGAAACGGAAAGGGCAGCAGCTACGACATCATTGTGCCCAAGTTCCAAAAGTTTGCCGAGAGCCGGAATCAGGACAGGTATTATGTGCGGGGAACCTTCACCCGCCACAACCTGGATTTTTCAAAAGACGTGCTCCATTTCGCTGATCTGGGCTTCAGGCAGATGTCCATAGAGCCGGTGGTGGCGTCGCCTGACGAGCCTTATGCGATTCGCGAGGAAGATCTGCCTCAGATCCTGGAAGAATATGATAAGCTGGCAGTGGAATATATCAGACGGAAAAAAGAAGGAAGGGGTTTTCATTTTTTCCATTTTATGATAGATTTGGAGCAGGGCCCCTGCGTGGCCAAGCGGCTGTCCGGCTGCGGTTCCGGCACGGAGTATCTGGCAGTCACGCCATGGGGAGATTTCTATCCCTGCCATCAGTTCGTAGGCGAGGAAGGATTTCTGCTGGGAAATGTGGACGAAGGCATTACAAATACGGCGCTGCGGGATGAGTTTAAACTGTGCAATGTCTATGCCAAAGAAAAGTGCAGGAGCTGTTTCGCCAGATTTTACTGCAGCGGCGGCTGTTCGGCCAATTCCTATAAATTCCACGGCAAAATCACCGACGCCTATGATATCGGATGTGAGATGCAGAAAAAACGGATTGAGTGCGCGATTATGATTAAGGCGGCGCTGGCAGACGCGGAATGATGCGGAATTATGATGAAGGAAGGATGTAACAATGAGTACGAAAAGCGGTAAAAATACTACGGGAAAAGGCGCGGCCAAGCTGCTGGCCGTTTTGCTGGTGATTGGCTTTCTGATTTATGTGGCGGCGGCGGGACTGGGCAAAAATCAGTCCGGCAGCGTAAACGACATTAAGCTGGGGCTTGATTTGGCCGGCGGCGTCAGCATTACCTATCAGGCGGTGGGAGAGGAACCGACTTCCACGGATATGGCCGATACCGTATATAAGCTGCAGCTAAGAGCGCAGAATTACAGCAATGAAGCAGAGGTCTATCAGGAAGGCTCCGACCGGATCAACGTGGATATCCCCGGCGTTTCCGATGCCAATGAGATTTTGCAGGAATTAGGCAAGCCCGGTTCTCTGACTTTCCAGGATCAGAGCGGAAACATACTGCTGACCGGTATGGACGTGCAGTCGGCAGAAGCCGGCATTATGGGTGAGAGTAATAACAGAGAGTATGTGGTTTCCCTGACCTTTACCGAGGAAGGCGCAAAAAAATTTGCGGAGGCAACCACGGAGCGGGTGGGCCAGATCATCTATATCATCTATGACAATGAGGTGGTCAGCAATCCTGTGGTGCGGACTGCCATTACCGGCGGCCAGTGTTCGATTGAAGGAATGGGCTCCTATGAAGAAGCGGATATTCTGGCCTCTACAATCAGAATCGGCGCGCTGCCCGTGGAACTGGAAGAAATCCGTTCCAACGTGGTGGGTGCGAAGCTTGGACAGGAAGCCATCTCCACCAGCCTGATGGCCGGCGCAATCGGTCTTGGTCTGGTCATGCTGTTTATGATGATCGTTTACGGTGTGCCCGGCGTTGCGGCTTCGCTGGCGCTGGCGCTGTATACCAGCCTGATTATTTTCCTTCTGAGTGTATACAAAATCACACTGACGCTGCCGGGTATCGCAGGTATTATCCTGTCCATCGGTATGGCCGTGGATGCGAACGTTATCATTTTCGCCCGGATCAAAGAGGAAATGGCGGCAGGAAAGAGCGTGCGTTCTTCCATGAAGGACGGCTTTAAAAAAGCGCTGTCTGCCATTGTGGACGGCAATATCACTACGCTGATCGCCGCTTTCGTGCTCTGGTGGAGAGGCTCTGGCACGGTGAAAGGCTTTGCTCAGACGCTGGCTTTGGGCGTGGTTCTGTCCATGTTTACGGCGCTGGTAATTACCAGAGTGATTTTAGGCGCCCTTTATGAAGTGGGTCTGTCGGATTCCAAGCTGTACGGATACAATCCCGGCAAGCCGAAAAAAGAATGGAAAGCCATTGATTTTCTTGGGAAAAAACATATCTGTTTTGTCATTTCCCTGGCTGTGATCGCCGTGGGTCTGGTATCCATGGGGATGAACGGCAGCAAAGGCAGCGGTATTTTAAATTACAGCCTGGAGTTTAAAGGCGGTACTTCTACCAGTGTTACCTTTAACGAGGATATGACGCTGGAACAGATTCAGGCCCAGGTGGTTCCGGTGGTGGCTCAGGTGACCGGGGATCAGGATATCCAGACACAGAAGGTCAGCGGGGGCAATGAGGTGCTGATTAAAACCAGAACACTGTCCGTGGAGGAACGGCAGGAGATGGATCAGTTGCTGGCCGACAGCTTCGGTGTGGATCAGGAGCTGATTACGGCGGAAAGCATCAGCGCCACAGTCAGCAGTGAGATGAAGCAGGATGCGGTGATTGCGGTGATCATTGCCACCATTGCCATGCTGCTGTATATCTGGCTGCGGTTCAAGGATATCCGCTTTGCTTCCAGCGCGGTGCTGGCGCTGCTTCATGACGTGCTGGTGGTGCTGACCTGCTATGCGGCCCTGCGCTGGACAGTGGGCAATACCTTTATTGCCTGTATGCTGACCATCGTAGGTTATTCCATCAACGCGACCATCGTGATTTTTGACCGGATCAGAGAAAACCTGAAGACGCCCAAACTGTACGGGGATTTGAAGGCGCTGGTAAACGGCAGTATAACGCAGACGCTGACCAGAACGATCTATACGTCTCTGACTACTTTTATCACGGTGTTTGTTCTCTGGATTGTGGGCGTGACCGCGATTAAAGAATTTGCGCTGCCTCTGATTGTAGGTATTGTGTGCGGCGGGTATTCTTCCGTATGCATCACGGGCGCGCTGTGGTATCTGATGAAAAAGAAATCTTATGAGGGTGAAAAATAATGTGTAAGTCAGGAACCTACCGGATTCTGAACAAATGCGGCAGGGCGAAACGGGCCGAATTCCATACGGTCCATGGTGTGATTCAGACTCCTGTGTTTATGAACGTGGGAACGGCGGCTGCCATCAAAGGAGCGGTTTCTACTCAGGATCTGCAGACCATCGGCACACAGGTGGAGCTGTCCAATACCTATCATCTTCATGTGCGGCCCGGCGATGAGGTGGTGAAAAAGCTGGGCGGCCTGCACCGGTTTATGGTGTGGGACAAGCCGATTCTGACGGATTCCGGCGGTTTCCAGGTATTTTCCCTGGCGGGGCTGCGCAAAATCAAAGAGGAAGGTGTGTATTTTAATTCCCATGTGGACGGCCGTCATATTTTTATGGGGCCGGAGGAGAGTATGCGGATTCAGTCCAATCTGGCTTCCACCATTGCCATGGCTTTTGACGAGTGTGCGCCTCATCCCTGTACCAGAGAATATATGCAGCATTCCGTGGACCGCACCACCAGATGGCTTGAGCGATGCAAGACGGAGATGAAACGGCTGAACAGCCTGCCGGATACCATTAATCCCGATCAGTTGCTGTTCGGCATTAATCAGGGCGGAACCTTTGACGATATCCGTATGGAACATGCGAAGCAGATTGCAGAGCTTGATCTGGACGGCTATGCGGTGGGCGGTCTGGCGGTGGGCGAGTCCCATGAGGAAATGTATCATATCCTGGATGTGACGGTGCCGTTTCTTCCGGAGAATAAGCCCACCTATCTGATGGGCGTGGGAACGCCGGCCAATATTATTGAGGGTGTGGACAGAGGCGTGGATTTCTTCGACTGTGTATATCCGTCCAGAAATGGCCGGCACGGACATGTGTATACCCGGTATGGGAAGCTGAATCTGTTTAACGCAAAATTTGAGCTGGATGAAAGACCCATAGAGGAGGGTTGCGGATGTCCGGCCTGTACCCATTACGGCAGGGCTTATATCAGGCATCTGTTAAAGGCGAAGGAAATGCTGGGTATGCGGCTGTGTGTACTGCATAATCTGTATTTTTACAACCATCTGATGGAACAGATCCGGGCGGCCATAGAGGAAGACCGGTATCCGGCGTTTAAAAAGCAGGCGCTGGAGGATTTGGAGAGAGAGAACCCCAAAACAGCAGAATCCTGAGCGGCCCGTACGGGTGAAAAGATACAGGGAAAAATATCTGCGTGATCATATAAAGGAGAGTAACTATGGACAATGCGTTATTTTGGGTTATTTATGTAGTAGTGATTGTGGGCGTGATGTATTTTATCGCCATCAGGCCCCAGAGAAAGCAGCAGAGGGAGCTGCAGGCCATGATCGCAAGTCTTGAGATCGGCGACAGCGTGCTGACCTCCAGCGGCTTTTACGGGGTGATCATCGACATCACCGAGGACACGGTGATCGTTGAGTTCGGCAGCAACAAAAACTGTCGGATTCCCATGCAGAAACAGGCCATTGCCCAGGTGGAAAAGGCGAACGGGTGAAATGAAAAGTACCATGCAGAAGGAGGTTCCGCCTGCATGGTACTTTTTGAATCGTCCGCGGCAGGATGCTCATTTATGACAGGGGGAAAATAGAAATGAAAACCACGATCAATATGACCACCAGCATTTATGATATGGAGCGTTACCGGGATCTCTCCCATCTGCGGGAGTTTTACCGCAGGTATGGCTGTGACGGTTATGAGCTGATGCGCTGTCCGCCGCCTTCTTCGGACATTCTGGGGAAAGAGGATGTGGTGGGGGTGCATCTGGCCTATTTTACCAGTTGGATTGATTTCTGGCTGGGGGACGAGGAAGCGATGCTGGAGGAGTATGGTTCCCGGAAGCGGTATGAGGCATTTTACGGGGGGACCTCCCGGGAGCGGATTGTACAATTTGTCAGAAATGAGCTGGAATTTGCCGCCGGGAAAGAGGCGGAATATGTGGTGTTCCACGCCGGGGACAGCGTTTCCAGGGAAGTGTTTACCTATCGGTTTCGGCATACGGATGAAGAAATTGTGGACGCCGTGGCCGAGATCGTGAATCTGGCGCTTGAAGGGACCGATTATTCCTTTTGGTTTCTGGTGGAAAATCTGCCATGGCCGGGTATGCGGTTTACCCGTCCGGAGATTACGGAACGGCTGTTAAAGCAGATTCATTATGAAAAAAAGGGGATTATGCTGGATACGGGGCACCTGATGTGTACCAATACGGATATTGCGTCCGAGGAGGATGGAATTGCTTATATACGGCGGTGTCTGGATGCTCACGGCGATTTGTGCAGGTATATCAAAGGGATTCATCTCCATCAGTCTTTAAGCGGCGCTTATGTAAAAGGTGTTCTCGCCGACCCGCCCAGGCTGCCGGAGGCGTATGACGAGAGAATCGGAATGGCGTATATGCATGTCTTCCGGATCGATCAGCATCGTCCTTTCACCTGCAAAAAGGTAAAGGAACTGATCCGGCAGATCAATCCGGAATATCTGACCCACGAATTTGTTACCGCCGACCTGGCACAGCATGAGGAATATCTGCGGGCGCAGACGGAGGCGCTTGCGGAGGGATGAAAGGCGGTTATCACGCAACAAGCCCCCGGCACATAAACTGTATGGAAAGGAATGTGTCGGGGTATTTTTTTGAAAACGTTTCCTAAACCACTTACGGTATCGGAGGAAAAGGCCTTTCTTTTACGGTTTCGGGATGGGGACATGGATGCCCGGGATACGCTGATTGAGCGGAATATGCGGCTGGTGGCCCATGTGGTGAAAAAGTACGGTATGCAGGAGCGAGAGGCAGAGGATTTGATTTCCGTGGGCACCATCGGTCTGATTAAGGCGGTGAACACTTATGATATGGATAAAGGCAGCCGGCTGGCCACGTATGCGGCGAAATGTATAGATAATGAGATCCTGATGATGTTCCGCTCTGAAAAAAAGCATTTGAAGGTAGGCTCCCTTTTCGAGCCCATCGGGACGGACAAAGAGGGAAATGAGATCCGGCTGGTGGATATCATCGAAAACGACGGCAGGGAGATCGCGGACGTGGTGGCGCTGGGGCAGGAGATCCGGCGGCTGTACCAGGTGTTTGATACGGCGTTAAAGGAGAAGGAAAAATTTGTGCTGAAAATGCGCTATGGCCTTTTCGGCTGCCGGGAGCATACCCAGCGGGAGATCGCAGCCCAGATGGGGATTTCTAGAAGCTATGTGAGCCGCATTGAAAAAGCGGCGCTGGAAAAGCTGTGCGCGGTGATGGAGAGCCCGGCGTAGGACAGGATAAGGCAGAATAATGCATAGATAAAGCGCGGAGCAGGGGCGCGCGGCGCAGGGATAATGCCTGGTGCGGGAGGGGCAAAACAGGGATAAAATCAGGAAAGCCACGGAAAGGCCGGTTGATTTATCCCTAATTTTATGCTGTCGGGGAAATTTTTCAGACAAAATAAATGATACGAAATTTCAATACTATCCTTTTGGTCAGTTCCTTTTTTCCTTTTTTTCTGTTAATATAAATAGAAATGTGTCTGAAAATCTACAGCCGCCGGAAAGGGTTTGGATTTCAGATATATCCGGGGAAAACCGGAAAGATTCTAAGGAATTCTAAGTAATATGGATGAGAGGATGAAGTATGGAGATAAAAGGGAAAATCATCAAAATACTCTGCAGCATTGTTGTGTTTTGTTTCTTTATTTTCTGTCCGGTCCTGGCAGAGCAAAATCCTGGAGGGCAGGCAGGGCAAAGCTCCGTGAGCGGCGGCCAGATGACACAGGATGCCGCTCAGGGAGCTTTGGATATGATGGGAGTCCGGACGGCAGAGGGCGCCTCTCAGAGTCCCCAGGAGCCGACGGTTTCGGATGCGGGGGGATCCCGGACAGGAGGAGATGCTGCAGACGAGCTGTGGAGGATTGATGGAACTGTAACTTTAGGGGAGGCTGAACAAAAAAGTATAGACCAAAACAGTGGAAACGGCTATACCTGGACCAAGCAGGGAGAAGATTCCTATGTGCTTACGCTGAAAAACGTACATATAAAAGGGACTGATCCGGCTCCGGATAGTGGGGAGTCTCGTCGTGCGTTTTTTATAGAGTTGTCCCAAAAGGCCGAAATTTTGGTAAAAACAGAAGGGGATCGGCCTTCTGTTTTAGAAGGTGGGATTGGTTTCCCTGAGACGCATCCAAAATTTCATATGATTTTTGACGGTGCGGCTGTAACGATTAACGGAATGATTGCGGGAGGGTCAGATGATGAGCAAGTGACAGTCCGGAAAGGCTCGAAAGTGACGGTGGAAGTTCTGGCTGTAGGTGCATCCGGCAATGCTGCTTCGAAGATTGTGGTCGATGGAGCTGGCAGTGAGCTGACAATCATCGAAAGAGGCCTTCTTGTTGATTTTTTGCATGTTGTGGGCGGCGGTAAATTGACCGTAAAGGGCGGCGCCCTCAGAGTGTATAGTCAGATTGAGCTGGATAAGGAATCTGTGATTGCAGTGTATTATCTGCCTGCATTTGTTGAAGAACCGATGGGTGATAAGTATTCTTATGGCGCGCTGAAAGGAATTGAACCTTATATACAGCAGTTGGGATATCATTTGGGCTTCGGCAAAACAACGGATGAAGATGGTACATCATTCGATCATTACACCGTTCTGGATGCTGATAATGAGATTGTGGGCAATCTGACACTGAAATGGATAGAAGAGCCGGAAGAGTCGGAAAAACCGACGGAAAAGGAGACAAAAGAGGAGGAATCTGGGACGGCGCCCGAAACAGAAGAGCCGGAAGAGTCGGAAAAACCGACGGAAAAGGAGACAAAAGAGGAGGAATCTGGGACGGCGCCCGAAACAGAAGCGCCGGAGGAAGTGAAACCGGATACCGGCGGCTCCGACGAAGAGGTGAAGACTGAGCATAACGATTCTCCCGGACCCCGGAATACGGAACGGAAGCCAGAGAGTGAACCCGAAACGGAGACCGAGACGGAATCGGCTGCCGCTTCGGACAGCACGGACAATACAGGGACAAAAGTGCTGGACGCCAGCCCCTATACCGGCGACCGGGACAGCACCGGACTTTGGGCGGCCTGTGCCATTTCGTCAGCGGCGGCGCTGTGCCTGGCTGCCCTGCGGCTGAAAGCCGGCCGGGGCAGACAGTAATATATGCCGAATGTCAGCCTTGCGGGACAGTAACCGCAGGGCTGTCTTTTCGTATCACAGGAAAGTCCTTCGAACCTCCCGATGAGATGAAAACGTTTCGTATTTATATGGGCATTTGGCGGCTGCCGCAGGGTATTTCACTCACAATGAACAAAGCAGGCGCGGGCAGTGTCAAGTGAGCTATGAAAAAACAGCAACGGACCGGATAAGCCCCGGGAGGGGAGTTGCGGAACTAAATTTAGAAAGGAGGCGTCAGGGATGGGAAAGACCGGCGGAAAAAAACAAAAGTCGCGCATGGCAGATGAAACCTATATTCGTCCCAGGGAGGCGGCGGGGAAATGGAAACTGGCTCAGAGCAACAGGCAGGCAGTTTATCTGTATGGCGTGACGGGAATCGGAAAGACGGCTCTCGTGGAGAATCTGCTGGGAGGCGGGAAGTATCATTATTTTTCGGCGGCCCGGACAGGCCCGGAGCAGATCAGGATTCCGGCAGACGGCAAACTGCAGACGGTAGTCCTCGACGACCTCCATGAGGTGACTGCCGGGCAGATGCGTGAGGCCTGCGCGGTATTGCTGGAAAAGCTGCTGGGGCGGCAGGATGTGTGGCTGATCCTGATTTCCCGGTGTAAGGTGCCCAGGTGGCTGATGTCCCTTCATGTCCGCTATGGATTTCTGCTGATCAGGGAAAAGGATTTGCGTCTTGGCCGTAAGGAGCAGGATCAGTATTTTGAGAAATGGAATCTGTGCCTTCCCCGGGAGACTGCGGACTGGCTGTGGGAAGCCGTGGAGGGCAATCCCCTTGTCTTGCGCATCGTGGCGCTGGCCCGCGGAGATCTGGAGCAGGCCACGGAGGATATATGGAATTATCTGGAAACCCATGTATATGACCAGTGGGATATGGAGCTGCAGGAGTTTATTATGGAGCTGTCGGTGGTGGATCGCTTCGATCTGGGAATGGCCAGAATGATCACCGGCAGGAATGACGTGGAGCGGATGTTAGGCAGGGTCGGGGAGGTGGGAGATTTTCTCACGGAAACAGAGGGCGTGTACCAGTTCCGGCTCGTCGTCAGGCGCTCTATGCGGAAACGGCTGACCCGGTGCTGCTCGAAGGAGCAGGTGGATCAGCTCTACTACCATGCGGGGCATATGTACGAGATCAGAGGAGAACTGTCAGAGGCGGTTAAGATGTATGCGGTCTGCGAAAACCAGGAGGGCATTATCCGGGTCCTGATCGCCAGCGCAAGGCAGAACCCCGCTGCCGGACAGTATTTTGAACTGCGAAAATATTATTTTGCGCTGCCAGAGGAGCGGATCGCCGAAAATCCTGTTCTGATGGCGGGCATGAGCATGCTCCAGTCCATGCTGATGAACCGGGAGGAGAGCGAGCGCTGGTATCGTGCCCTGGAGGAATACGGACAGAGGCAGTCCCAGGGCGCAAAGCGGGAGATCAGAAGCATGCTTTTGTATCTGGATATCGCCCTGCCACACAGAGGGGTGGTGGGGCTGGTGGACATTTTGAAAAATGCCGGCGTTTTGCTGGCGGACTGGAGGGTGGCTCTGCCGGAATTTTCCGTCACCTCGAACCTTCCTTCCATGATGAACGGCGGGAAGGACTTTTGCGAGTGGAGCAAAAAAGACCGGGAGCTGGCCACCGGCATCGGCAGGGTGGTCGAGTTTGTGCTGGGAAAATACGGCAAAGGGCTGGTCAGCTTGGCGCTGGCGGAAAGCTTTTTTGAAAAGGGCGGGGACAGCTATGAGATTGCCGCCCTTGCGCAAAAGGGGCGGCTGCAGGCGGAGAGCGGCGGCAAAAAGGAGCAATGCTTTGTGGCGGTCGGGCTGTTGTCCTGGCTGTCGGTTTTCAGCGGACAGATGGGGGACGCCCTGGAAATGCTGGGGGATTTTGAGCGCAGCGCGAGGGAGGAAATTCCCCGCCTTCTGCCGAACCTGCGGGCTGTGCGGTGCCGTTATGACCTTTATCTGGGCAAACGGACGGAGATCGAGGAGTGGATGAGGGAAGCGCCCAATGAAAATGAGGATTTCTGCAGCCTGGAGCGGCTGCGGTATCTGACAAAAATCCGTGTTTACATACAGGAAGGAAAAAATCAGAAAGCTTACGGCCTGCTGCAGAAGCTGTCCTATTATGCCGAGCAGCAGCAGCGGATTTATATCCGCATGGAGGTTCTGCTGCTGTCGGCGATCCTTCGCCGCCGGATGGGCGCGGGAGAATGGAAGGACACCCTGCAGGCCTGCATTACCCAGGCGGAATCCTATCATTTTGTCAGGCTGCTTTCCCGTGAAGGGGGTGCGGTGCTGGAGCTGCTGGAGGCAGAGCCCTTCGTCTTTCAGGATGCCTCCTTTAAAGCGCAGGTATTCGCCGAGTGCAGGCGGATGGCGGCATATTATCCCGCCTATTTGAAAAAGAAGGGAAAAGGAGAGATCGTCCTCCCGGAAAATGCGCTGAAAATCCTGCGCCTGCAGGCGGAGGGCTGCTCCACGGAACAGATCGCAAAATCGCTTAAAATCTCCCCGAGCACCGTGAAATACCACAGCCGGGAGACATGCCGGAAGCTGGGCGTGAATGGCAAGACAGCGGCGGTAAACGAGGCCAGGAACCGGAAAATGATTTGATCTGCGGCAGGGGTTTTGCAAATCCCTGAAAAAACATGCCGTGAAATGCGAAAAAATACGATGAAAATTTTCCTGAAACACTTTACCAATGCGCAGTATGTGTGTATAATATAATGCGTCAGTTTTCAGGGAAATGCGAAGGAGTGTCGTCCGATGCGACCGGTTATCCAATCAGGCAGGATTTGGAAATGCTTCTTTGTTACTTTCCGGCCGGCGCGCAAAAAGCGTCGGGAAACGAGAAATTATGGCGCGAAGAAGCGCAGATGGAGGAAAAATCATGTCATATACGGACGAAATTTACGCAAGAGTTGTGGAGCAGAATCCGGGTGAGCCGGAGTTTCACCAGGCTGTCAAGGAGGTTTTAGACTCCTTAAAGCTGGTGATAGATGCGAATGAGAAGGAATACAGGGCCATGGGTCTTTTAGAGCGGCTGGTGGAGCCTGAGCGGATCATCTCCTTCCGGGTGCCCTGGGTGGACGACAAAGGCCAGGTTCAGGTAAACAAGGGCTACCGGGTGCAGTTTAACAGCGCCATCGGGCCTTACAAGGGCGGCCTCCGCTTCCATCCTTCCGTAAACCAGGGTATCTTAAAATTCTTAGGCTTCGAGCAGATTTTCAAAAATTCCCTGACCGGCCTGCCCATCGGCGGCGGCAAGGGCGGTTCTAATTTTGATCCCAAGGGCAAGTCAGACAGAGAGGTGATGGCATTCTGCCAGAGCTTTATGACGGAGCTGAGCAAATACATCGGCGCGGATCAGGATGTTCCCGCCGGCGATATCGGCGTGGGCGGCAGAGAGATCGGCTTTCTGTACGGCCAGTATAAAAGACTGACCGGCCTGTATGAGGGCGTTCTCACCGGCAAGGGCTTAAATTACGGCGGTTCTCTGGTGCGTACCCAGGCGACGGGCTATGGCCTTGTATACATCCTCGATGAGATGCTGACCCATAACGGCCAGAGCCTGGCAGGCAAGACCGTGGTGGTTTCCGGTTCCGGAAACGTAGCCATCTACGCGGTGGAGAAGGCGCAGCAGTTAGGCGCGAAGGTTGTGGCCATGAGCGATTCTAACGGCTATGTATATGATCCCGAGGGCATCAAGCTGGATCTTGTGAAAGAGATCAAGGAAGTGAAACGGGGAAGAATCAAAGAATATGCCGATCAGGTAGCTTCCGCTTCTTATACGGACGGGAAAGGCGTATGGACGATCGCCTGTGATATCGCATTGCCCTGCGCAACCCAGAACGAACTTGGTCTGGAAGATGCGAAAGCGCTGAAAGCAAACGGCTGTATCGCTGTTGCCGAGGGCGCGAATATGCCGACCACCAGAGAAGCGACAGATTATATTCAGGAAAACGGCATAATGTTTATGCCCGGCAAAGCTGCCAATGCAGGCGGCGTGGCCACATCCGCGCTGGAGATGAGCCAGAACAGCATGCGGCTGAGCTGGAGCTTTGAGGAAGTGGACGAGAAGCTGAAAGGAATTATGAAAGACATTTACCGTAAGGCAGCCGATGCGGCTGAGCGTTACGGCGTGGCCGGAAACTATGTGGCCGGAGCAAACATTGCCGGATTCGAGAAGGTAGTGGATGCCATGAAAGCGCAGGGAATCGTTTAAACGGAGACGGAATGGTGACGGTGCCGGAAGGCATACCGTTCGGTTTACCGCTGCGGATCAGGCGTTTTTCAAAAAAAGGAAAAAATGAGGACGATAATAGGGGATCTTCTTCCTACCATATATGGGGAAGAAGGACTCCGGATGCATGATCAGAAAAAGGGAGATCTTCCTGCCATATACAGGAATGTCTCCCTTTTTTCCATATGTCCATAAACGGATTATCTGTTAAAAATCAGGCCGCTCTCCATCTTAATCAGCGCAAAAATACAATAATTAATCATATCATGCAGCTGTGCGTCAATGCCCTCCGATACGGCGCATTCACCCTGATTTGACAGTATCTTCCTGATCCGGTATACCCGGATAATGATCTGGTCAGTCATGGAGGTGAGAGACATGCTTCTCCATGCATCGCCGTAATCGGTGTTTTTTCTGACCAGAAGGTCTTTTACCGCTGTGATCCGGGTCTGGTATGCCTTGAAAATATCGGCCTCATCAATTCCGTCCAGTACTGCCAGATCATTGGTGAGATCCTCGTTGGAAGGAATCCCGGGCAGCGTGTCCAGCTTGATCAGAAACATAATGCAGTAATTGATAATACCCACATACTCCACGTCTCTCCCTTCCGGGATACAGGCCTGGTCATGGTGTTCTTCCAGGGTGCGGATTCGCTTTGCTTTTCGCCAGATTTCGTCATTGAGAGAGGAATAGCGGTATAACAGCCATGTGGGGCCGTAGTCGGTGTTTTTGCTTTTGAATAAGCGAAAACAGTAATCTAATATTTGGTCAAACTGATTGAACAAAAGGGGTTCCATGGTATTCTCCTGTATATTTTTCTTTATATCATAGGAAAGTTCGACGAACTTCCCTATGATATCAAAAGCCCTCCGGGCAGGATCGCACTACGTTGTACGCTATTACACTAAGCTCGTAAAAACCTCGCTAAGTGTAATATGTGTGCGGCGGAAAGGTAAAATGTCGCCAGGGCGACCCGCCGCAGGCGGAGAATCTGCCAAAGGCAGATTCTTATTTATTCTATCATAAGTGTATCTCGTATGCAAGCATACTCCTTCCTGGCCGGCCGCTGTGCCGGTTTCCCCTTTGAACTGATTCAGGATTCCATATTCATGACGAAAAAGTGTGGTTTTTGTAAAAGATTGTGCTATAATGGAACCGCATTTCGTACGGAACGGGTACGACTGACAAGAAACAATATGAAACAAGACATGCCGGTTTAAGGAGAATGCTTGGAATGGACAGAACGGGAAAACGTTTCAATTCCCTGACGGGACTGCGGGGGATTCTGATTTTTATGATTGTGATTCATCATATGGGGGGATATTTTGGAGAACCTTTTGCCTCTGTTCTGAATCTGCCGTATCAATGGGGCGGCGTGATGGGAAACAGCTTTTTTTTCATGCTCAGCGGCTTTGTGATTTCCGGCGGCTACCGGGACAGGCTTCTGTACAAAAGGCTGGAATTTGGTGATTTTATCAGAAAGCGGCTGGTGAAGCTATATCCGATGTATCTGATCACGGATGTGATTCAGGCCTGTTTTCTGGTATATGAGCAGGGGATGATCCTCAGTTTCAAAAGCATCCTGTCAAATGTTTTTATGGTGACTACGGGATGGGTGGACGATATTTATCCATACAACGTATCCTGCTGGTTCGTCAGCGTGCTGCTTTTGTGTTACATCATTTATTTTCTTTTATGCCGGGCTGCCGGAGGAAATCCCCGGAGGGTGCTGTATCTGGACATCGCTCTTGTGCTATGGGGATATCTGCTGCTGTCAAAAGGGTGGGATATGCCGTTTTGTTACGCTCATGACGGGGAAGGCATCCTGAACTTTTTTGCGGGCTGTGTTTTGTTTGAAGTTTACGAGCGGAACGAAGACGGCGGCAGTCAAAGGCTTTTGGGCCTGCTGCTCTGCCTGCTGGCCGGCTTTTTGCTTCTGGCGCATAAAGTCGGCTTCGAGCAGTTTTCCGGTGATTCCAGACTTCCGTTTACCTTTCTGATCTGTCCTGCGGTCATTTTGTTGGCATTGGAAATAAAATGGATCGGGAAGGTTTTGGAAAGCGGCCTGTTCGCAAAACTGGGACAGGTCAGCATGTATGTATTTTACTGGCATATGCCCCTCATTGTTTTTGTGAACATTCTGACAATGAAGGGATGGCTTGGCGGCATCGGCGTCAGACTCCGGTTTCTGGGTACGCTGCTGCTGATATTGCTGTGGGCGGTCGGTATAGAAAAAGTATGGGGAAGATTGGAGAAAAAGTTCGATGAAGCAAAGAAAAAAACGGAATGACAAAAGATACGGCGGACAAAAGAGCGGCGGGTTTTCCGTAAACTGGCCGGAGTGGGCGGTCGGGGCATATCTGTTTATGATGCTGGGGGTGTTTCCCTTATATTTCCGGGACGGATTATTTACGCTGGGAGATGTGAAATATAATTTTTTCAGGACGGCGACGGTGCTTTTGATGGCAGTGCTGGCAATAGAGCTGACCGTGATCGGGCTGATCGGCGTCTGCTGTTTTGACGGAAAACCGGAGGACTGGTTTCGGTCCGGTTTTATATGGAATGGGGTCAGAAAGCGGCTGAAAGGCTTGTCGGTTACGGATATCGGGGTGCTTGCCTACCTGGTGTTTGCCCTGCTGTCCTGGATATTGTCGGAAAACAGGACTGAGGGGTGGATCGGCGCTCCCTACTGGTATATGGGACTGCTGTCTCAGCTGTTGTTTGGCGGGATTTATTTTGCCGTGTCCCGTTTTGGCCGGTACCGGGAATGGATGCTGTGGACGGCGGCAGGCAGCGGCGGATTGGTGTTTCTCATGGCTTATCTGCATCGCTTTTCCGTCGATCCATTTGGGCTCAGGGAAGGGCGCTTTGATTTGGGCTACCTGGGGCTGATTGGAAATGCAAATTTTCATTCCACCTATGTGTGTATTCTGCTGTCTGTGATGATGGGGCTGTATGTAACGGTTTGGAAAGCGCAGACCAGAGAGGCCAGGCTGCGCCGGCTGCTGGCCGCTCCTGTGATTTTTCTTGGCTTTTGTACGGCAGTGACGCAAAACAGCGACAGTATTTATGCGGGCATGGGAGTCAGCTTTCTGTTTTTGCTGTGGTTTGTTTTGGAAAACGGCGCCGCATGGAAACGGTACGTGGAACTCTGTCTGCTGGCGGTGTCCGCCGCAAAAGTGACCGGCATACTGCAAAACGCGTTTCCGGACCAGATTCTTTTGCTGAATGATCTTTCTTTTGCGGTGACAAAGGGCCGGGCCGGCTGGCCGGTTCTCGGAGTGGTGCTTTTGATTTACGGTGCCACCTGCCTGCTTATGAAACGGAGTGTGAAAATCGGAAAGCCGGTTTATGCGGCGGCCGGTCTGGTCCGCAGTCTTGTTTGCGTGCTGCCGGCAGGGGCGGCGGTCTGTGCGCTGGTTTTGATGGGACTGTCCGTGACCGGTATTTTTCCCCGGGAAGGGAGCGGGTGGCAGGAGCGGCTGGCCGGACTGATCTGGAGCTGGGACAACGGACGAAGAATCATCTGGACGCTCTGTGCCGGTGCTTTTGCGGCATATCCTCCGTTTCGGAAACTGTTTGGCTGCGGCCCCGATCTGCTGGGCTATCATTTGGAAACCTGTCACGGAGAACTGGTGCGGACCGTATGGGGCGATGCGGTCCTTAGAAATGCGCATAATGAATGGCTGAACGGGCTGATGAATTATGGGATTTTAGGCGGCGGCGCCTATCTTTTTATTTTTGCCGCGGCGGTTGTCCGAAGCGTAAAAAACCGGGAGCGTCAGCCGGCTTTGATTGCCGTGGCTGCCGCTGTTCTCGCCTATATGGCCCATGATTTTTTCTGTTTTCAGCAGACAGTCTGTGCGCCGCTGATTTTTATATTGATCGGCTGTGCGGAAAATCTGCTCCAAAAAAATAAAAAAATTGCACAAAAAGGATGAATAGGAAATGCTTGACAAAAATGTGCCGGGGGGGGGTATAATGCTGGTAGAAAAAACAAAGGAGAGAAAAAGTCATGAAGAAGAAGTGTATTGCTTACCTGATGATGGCTTCCCTGCTGTGCTGGGCAAGTCTGGGTGTGATGTCTGAAAAGACATCCAGTAATGCGGCAAAAAGTGTCAGCAGCGGCAGTGTCAGCGGAAATACTGGGGAGACGGAGGAGTCCACGGAGAATCCTACGAACCCGACTGAGCCCACGAAGCCCACGGAGCCGACTAAACCGACGGAGCCGACTAAACCGACGGAGCCGACTAAACCGACGGAACCCACAAAGCCTACTGAGCCCACAAAGCCGACGGAATCCACAAAGCCCGCAGCGAGCAATCCGAATGAGAAGCCTGGCAACAGCGGCAGCAGCAGCTCCGGCTCCAGCGACAAAGGCGGCGGTTCTTCATCCGACCACAGCGACAATCAGTCTCCGGCACGTGAGCCTGAAAAATCCTCTATCGGCGTAATAACCGATGTAAATGAAGCGATTAACCACATGCAGAACGGCGTTGTGACCGTGGATACCACCACCCCCATCGACAGTGCTTCTCTGCGCAGAATTGCGGAAGCAGGCGGACAGTTAAACGTATTTGCAGGCCCTGGCGTTTTGTGGCATTTTGCCAGCCTGACAAATCCTGATGCGGGACTGAATCCGGTAGTTGATATCGGAGCAGATATTCCGGATGTTCGGGCGAGAATGAACGGCGTACCGGGAACCGTAATCCGTTTTATGCACAACGGTGTACTTCCGGGAACTGCCAACGTAGCTCTGACCGTACCTTATGCGCCTGGTACGACGCTGTACTTCTATTATTTCAACCGTTCCACACAACTGTTTGAATATCAGCAGACCACAGTTGTTGCACAGGGCGGCTTTGTAGCGGTAACGCTGACTCACTGTTCCGATTACGTGCTGACGACGGCGCCTCTGACCAGCGGCGTGGCCAATGGCCCCGTGCCGACGACGAGAAATGCCGGCAGACTGGACGGAACTCCTCATACGGGAATCTGATTAACCGTACATAATCATATCCGGCAAAAGATATGACAGACATACTCTGCCGGATGCAGTATAATCAAGACGATTTTTTATGTACCCATAATACCTTGGCGTGTTATGGGTACATGTAGGTTTAAGGGGCGTTGATACGGATGAATGTAAAAAAAGAAATTACAAAAACAGTCGCTGCAATGGCAGGCTGTATTCTGCTGGTTGTCGTGATTATTATGATGATTCCCAAAAAGTCCGAGGATTCCGGACCGGCCGCAGAGACAGAAGCACAGAATATTGCGGCAGACGGAGAAACCGGTCCTGTGCGGCCCAGAAGTCCTCTGGAAACACTGGACTGGGATGAGGTGCTTGCGGCCCAGGAAACGACAAATCCGGTTCTGGAAGAATACAAGGCACTGAAAGAGGAAATACCGGATCTGATCGGCTGGATCCGGATTGCCGACACAGGCATCGACTATCCGGTTGTCCAGAGAAACAATGACTTTTATGTTACCCATGACGTATACGGTCAGGACGACGTGTATGGAGCGATTTTTCTGGACCAGGTGAATAATGCGGAAAAGCCGGACAATAACCTGATTATTTACGGCCACCACCGCAAAGATGCGAAAATGTTCGGCGAGCTGATGGAGTATAAGTCGGAGGACTATTATAAGGCCCATCCTTATATTGAATTTGACACGCTTTATGCCCAGGGGCGTTATGAGATTATCTCTGTCTTTTTGTCAAAGGTATATTACACCACAGATACGGATTTTAAATATTATCAGTTTTTCGGCTCCGACGATCCGGAAGAATTTCAGAACTATGTGGACAATGTAAAAGCGCTGTCTCTCTATGAAATCGAAGCCGGCGCATCCTTTGGAGATCAGCTTGTTACGCTGTCAACCTGTGAGTACAGCGTGGAGAATGGCCGGCTGGCTATTGTGGCGAAGAAGGTTGCCGATACGGAAGAATGATGTGAAAAACGGCCTGAAAAGAATCACAGGGAGAATGGAAAGCGCAGCATAAAATAGGCTGAAAGACTGGCATAAAAACGTCATATAATTGCAAAATTCTCATATATATAGGGATATAACTCGTATGGGGAGAACTTTGCGTGATGGATGAAAAAGAAACCCTTTTGACGAATACCTGCAGTTTTTCCGGCATAAAGCCGATTATGATGGATCTGCCCTATCCGCCCGTGCAGGTCAGCGGCCAGAATCAGGTATATGCCAATCTGCTCAGCGTGGATTACTGCGGCTCCGTGTCGGAGCTGTCTGCCATTACCCAGTATATCAACAATGAGAACCGGCTGTTCATACAGAATTGTCAGACTGCCAGGACCATGCTGGGGCTGGCCATGGCGGAGATGATGCATCTGCAGAAACTGGGAGAGATGATCGTGCTGCTTGGCGGCAATATTGATTTCACGGCCAAATATCAGAACGGGCGGCGGTGGATGTGGACGCCGGAGCATCTGAATATTCCGGAGCAGGCGAAAAAGATGGTGATTGCGGATATCGAAGCGGAAAAAGCCGCGATTCATCAGTACAGAGCCCATATGAAAATGATTCAGGATCAGGGGGTAAACGACGTGCTGATGCGGATTATTAAGGACGAGGAATATCATATTATGATTTTGCAGTCGCTGATATAAGCGGCGGCGGCGCAAAAAAGGCCGGCCGGTCATAAAGTGCAGGGCCGCCGATATGACGGAACATAGGCAAAAATATTTGGAGGGACACTGAATCAGTGGCCCTCCGATATGTTTCCGATTGATTGAACCAATTCAATATGCACAGTGGTTTGAACGGCCCGGACGGTTCCGGAAACTCAGATCGTCAGTCCCCGGATCGGATTTCCCTCCAGGTCTTTTATGGTAAATTCCCGGTTTTCATAAATCATATAGCTGTGGGCGTTTCCTGCCTTCGGAATAGAAACGGAGCCGGGATTGATATAGATTATCTGTCCTGCCGGTTCCATGGCCTGAATATGGGTATGGCCGTGAATCAGCAGATCGCCGGGCTTCAAAGGCGGCAGGTTCTCCAGGTTGTGAATATGTCCGTGGGTGATAAACCACATGCAGCCGGCTTCATAGATCGTCATATAATCTGCCAGAATCGGGAAATTCAGCACCATCTGATCCACTTCCGCGTCACAGTTTCCCCGGACACAGAGCAGATGCTCGCGGGCTTCGTTTAAGAGGGCGATTACGCCTTTGGGGTTATAGCCTTCCGGCAGATCATTGCGGGGGCCGTGGTACAGAAGGTCGCCAAGCAGAATCAGCTTGTCGGCTTTTTCCTCCTGATACAGTTCCAGGGTCCGGCGGCAGAAGCACTCGGAGCCGTGGATATCTGAGGCAAACATTAATTTCATGATATTCTCCTGTCGTATAACGGTTTGATTGATCTGATTTTTGGGTTTTTATGCCGTCTGCCGTTATTTGGTTCCGAAAATTCTGTCGCCCGCATCTCCCAGGCCGGGGCAGATATATTTATCTTCATTCAGTTCTCTGTCCAGGTGGCCGATATAAAGCTGAATGTCGGGATGAGCGTCGCACAGCCGCTTTACCCCTTCCGGAGCGGCGATAATGGACATGAATTTAATGGTTTTCCCGCCGTGTTTCTTGATAAAATCCACCGCGGAGACAGCCGAGCCGCCGGTGGCCAGCATCGGGTCCAGCACCACGATGGTTCTTTGCTCAATAGGGCTGGGAAGCTTGCAGTAGTATTCATGAGGCTCATGGGTGTCATGATCCCTGTACAGGCCGATATGTCCGACCTTGGCAGTGGGCGTCAGGGCCAGAATGCCGTTTACCATTCCTAAGCCCGCCCGCAGAATCGGAACGATGGCCAGCTTTTTTCCGGTGATCATCGGGGTCCGGCACGTTTCCAGCGGCGTGGTTACTTCTATATCTTCCAGAGGAAGGTCACGCAGCGCTTCATAGCCCATCAGCATGGCGATTTCTTCCGTCAGCTTCCGAAATTCATTGGTTCCGGTTTTGATATCTCTCAGCATGGAAATTTTGTGCTGAATCAAAGGGTGATCCAAGTAAGTTACATTCTGACTCATAGCAGTCCATCCTTTCTTATGTATACAATAGTTTGACCCTACCTCTGCTATCATATACCAAACCGGGCCGCTTTACAATTCTTTTTCAAAATTTCGGTATATATCCTGAAATGTATTTTTAAACGCTACTCTTTTAGCGCATGATTGCGTTTAGTCT
>CAOKOL010000022.1 GCA_948470335.1 uncultured Lachnospiraceae bacterium
CCGCTCCCGGATAGCGGTCCAGCAGATTGCCGCAGAGGGTGCTCATAAACACATCCGGCAGAAATCCGATTACGGAAATCAGACCCACGGCCGTCCCCATCACATTCATGGGAATGTTTACCTCGTCAACGGTGGCAAAATAAATTCCTCTCATGGCAAATATGGCCACACACAGTACAATCATGGCGAGCATCAGAACAGGCAGCGCCGACACCGGAGCGGCGATAATGGCCAGCAGTCCGACGATAATCAGCAGATAGCAGCCGATAACGACTTTCGTAATGGAATGCATTTTATCCGCCAGCGCCCCGCCGCAGGGTGCGGCCACAAACTGGATGATATAGGTTCTGGCAATAGAGATAAAAGCCGCCATGGAAGCCGAAATTTTTATCACATTCGTAAAATAAGGCGTCAGATAGGTACTGCCCAGATAAATGCTGTAACAGCAGATAATCACCATGGCGATCAGCCATACCGCAGGGGTTTTTAAAATCACCAGAATATCTGACATTCCCGCTTTTTTCTGATCCTTTTCCGGACGGTCCGCCGCGGAGGGCTTATCATCCTCCATAACAATCCAGACCAGAATACCGGATACGATACAGAGGGCTGCCATAACCAGAATCACGCCTCTTAATCCTCCCAGGCCCTCCCCCAGCCTGGTAAACAGATAAAGGGTTGCAAAGGAAACCACCGTAGAACAGATGCCCCTTCCGCCCTCCACAAAGCCGAAGATACGGCCCTGTTCTTCGCTGCTGCCCAGGCTTCGGGTGGCTTTCTGCATGGCGGACCAGAAGGTAAGGGTGGTAAAAATACCCCACAGTATGTACATGACCACCTGCCCCGCAAATCCGGGAAAGGTTGCGTACCAGAAGCCCACCAGTCCGGCTCCCAGCATGGAGCATGTCATCAGTTTTCTGGAGGAGAAGCGGTCGGCCAGCCAGCCGCCCGGCGCATAACAGATCATGGTGGTGGCGCCGAAAATGCTTAAAGTCAGTCCGAACTGGGTATTATTCAGCCCCGATGCTTCCATCACCGCATCATAATACGTCCACCGCAGATACGGCAGCAGATAAATCGTCATTGCCGAAAGGCAGATTACAAAAATATTCAGGTATGTTTTCCTGTTAAATCCTTTTTTCATATTTATTTTCCCCCTAATTTTTTTATTAAAGTTCCGTAACGGTCCCTACCGCATACACCCCTCGGCAAGCTCCACAAAGGATTTGTCCACGCCAAATTCTTCCATTACCGCTTTTACGGCGGCACTTTCCTCCGGTGTCAGCTCCGGTCTTTGATAACGTCCCAGCCGCATCTCCATCTGTTTTTCCAGGTTATTGTCAAACATCTCCGGTCCTTTTGCCTGAGGTCCCCGCACGCTTAATGTGGGAATACACAGTTCTTCACGGCAGAAATCCAGCGTATGTTCTTCCATCAGATACTGACCGGCAGGCCCTACCTCATCGACCACATCAAGCGCCAGCGTCTCGTCGTCAATCTCAAATTCTCTCACATAACGACGGGCGAAACGGATTACCTCGAAATCCACCAGCATCTTTTCAAAAGATGCGGCCAGATACCCGTCCATAATGCCGGCACTTTGGAAAACCACGTCCACTCCGGCCAGACAGCAGGAAAGGTAAGTCAGCATGGATTCATAACCTGCCTGCGCATTCACGATCTTGGCATCGGACAATGCGCCGCCGGCCCGGCAGGGAATTCCGTAGAATTCCGCCAGTTTCTTGGCATATTTGTAGCAGAGCGCTCCCTCCGGAGAACCTACGGCGATGCTGCAGGACTTCATATCCGCATTGGTAGACTGGGAGCCGTAAAGCACGGGGGAGCCGGGCGCAAACATCTGAGACAGCGCCACCACGGAGATCACCTCCGCATTGATAACAGCCAGTTCCCCTGCCAGCGTCACAGGAGCGGTGGTTCCGCCCATGGCCGCAGCCGTAATGGCCAGCGGCTGTCCGTATTTCAGATATGTAAACAGGGTTTCGGTCATATGAATGTCAAACTGCAGCGGCGTATTCGTGTTCACCATCGTAAATACTCTGGGCCGCGCCTTTAATTCCTCCGCCGTCACCCCGTACCTGGCCATGGTCATCCCCATAATGGCCTCCACCTGCCTGTAATTGCCGCAGGCCGTCCAAAGTGTTTTTTCCGTCAGGCTCATGGCCAGATAATGCAGAAGCACCGCCGCAATGTCCGAGGGAATTTCTTTGGGCTGGCAGGGGGTACCGCCGTTAAAACAGTAATCCTCATTGGTTTCAAACAACTGAATCATTTTTACAAAGTCTTTTAAATCTGCCTGCCTGATTTTCCCGTCCTTTTCCATAATCTCCGTCGCACCGGCACAGGGGGCGTTGTAGGTTACGCCGCTGCCCAGTGTCACGTTATATTTGGGATTTTTTGCGTAAATCGTGACGGAAGAAGGCGCCAGCTTCACATACTTCATAATCTGTTCTTCCGTAAAATGGGCCACGTTTCCTTCCATGCGGATTCCGTGGTCCTTCAATACCTTTACCGCATCGGGATGGTGAAATTTCACTCCTGTTTTCTCCAAAATTTTCATACTGGCTTCATGGATCTTTTTTACATCAATACGCATTTGTGATACCTCCTATATTGAAGTTCCGCAACTCCCCTTCCAAGCCCCCTTAAACTTTAAACTTTGACCTGTAAGGATTTCCAGCCGCCCTCATATGTTTACAAATCGTTTCCATGTTAACTTGTTAACATCATGGTCTTAAAAAAATGCTAATGTAACATTAGCACTTTTTCAGATACCGTCTGATATTGCGTTCGATCAGCGCCGTGCATTCCTCGGCCGCTTTCCGGGCCACCCCCGGCACGGTATAATCCGACATGTGTTCCATCAGCATGCCATGGGCGATCAGACAATTGGTTCTGCTTAAAAACTTTGCATCCTCATAATCCAGCAGTCCCTCATTCGCCCCGCGCCGCATCCAGATAAAATCCCGTTCCTCGATGCCTCCGCTGAACAGGGAACTGATCAGAAACGCATCGTTATTATAAATGGAAGCTTCGGGAAAAATTTTATAGTAGTCGAACAGAGCCACCTCAAGCTGGTCATTATATTTCCCCCAGAACAACGTCTCAT
Source organism: uncultured Lachnospiraceae bacterium (assembly GCA_948470335.1). Taxonomy (GTDB): domain Bacteria; phylum Bacillota; class Clostridia; order Lachnospirales; family Lachnospiraceae; genus Paralachnospira_A. Next base: position 3,128 of record CAOKOL010000022.1, read on the forward strand.
AAATCGGCGGATTGGCAAAGGCATACCGGTTAAAATTTTCCCAGCCCAGTATATTCTTTTCCACAGGATTTTCCTCGTCGTCATTGATCGTCTTCAATGTTTCCAGATAATCGGAAATACAGATAATCGAGGCAAGAACCGTCAGATAATATAAATTTTCAAAGTGCCTGTAAATCACGGTGGGCGTTACGCCTACCCGCTTTGCCACCTCTCTGGCAGTCACGCCTTCCACACCTTTTTCCTGAATAACCTGGTAAGTGGCTTCCACCAGTCTTCGTTTCGTGTCATTTCTGTTCTCCATCATCTTACCACAGCCGCCGGCTGCCCCTTTCTTCGCGTTTGCCGTTCAGATGATGTTAACTAGTAAACGTTTACTTGTTAACATCATTATACCATGAATCATTTCTCTGTCAAGCACTTTTCCGTAGAATTACATGTAATTTTTTGGTCTGTTTTCATATGTAAATTCGAAAAAAACCGCCTTGCAAGTGATCTGCAAGACGGCCTGATCCCAGTCGGGCTTCTCTACTCTTTCCGCATAAAAAATTCCAGCGGCTGCATATTATGCTCCTTCACCCGTTTCAATACCAGTTCCCGGTCGCCCTGCTGAAAAGCCTGGGCAATCCCTTCATGCTGCTCCACGCTCAGCTTCCGCACGGCTTCCGACTCCTGGTACATCCGTACCGGCGCATCCAACTGATTCTGCATCTGGTCCGCCAGCGCCGCCAGCTTTTTATTTGGACACCACGCAAAGATAATCTCATGAAAATGAATGCAGTGATGCATCAGCGTCTCCTGCTCCCCTGCCGCCAGCGCCTGCCGCTGCTGCTCTACCGACTGCCGCAGCTCATCTGCCAGACCTTTTGGCAGCTCCTTACGAAACAGGGTCTGAACCACGCCTTCCGTCAGGATATTGCAGGTTTCCACCAGGTCCTGCATCAACTGTCTGTCATAAGCGGGAATCTGGGGACCCACATTGTGGACATGTTCCAGAAAGCCGTTCTGAGTCAGCATCCCAATGGCCTCCCGGATCGGCGTACGGCTGACGCCGAATTCCCTGGACAGACTTTCGATCTTTAACCGCTCCCCCGGAGCAAACTCTCCCCTTCTGATTTTTTCAATAATCAATGTATAGACCTGCTCTGTCGTCGAGCGTCTGATAATCCGATCTCCCATCCTTTGCGCAACCATCTTTCCAAATATCAGTTTATGTAAAATCCCGCATACTGCCCAAATCATATCAGGCAGCCGCCTGTTTTTGCCTTTCAAAAGCTTACCATGAATACGAGATTCTGTCAATCAAGCCGGTACGCCTCCGTTTTTCCGTTTTTTCCTGAAAGATACTCCCGTTCCCGTTCAGGTGCCGCTATTCCGAGAGCATGTCTCAAAGCCTCTCTGATTTATAGAGGAAAACAAGTAAAAATGCCTCCCGGACAGACTCCGATTATTCCCGTGATCTGTCCGGAAGGCATGATACCGCAGGCCATTCCCTTATTAATATAAATTTAACTGCACACAAAAAACAAATATTTGATTTCCTGAAAAGACTGCTTTCCTTCGCCTCCCTCAGCCAGCACTCCATATCCGTACCAGTCACAAGAAATCCCGTTCAGGCTCCGCTTTCAACCTGAAAAGTCTCCTAACAGGACGTGGAAAAACCTGTATGGTTTGCATGTCTGTGATGGGAAACATCTATTCTTACGCTCTCCCCCATTGCCGGTCACTACTATTCTTATTTGAACACATTTTCCGCCATTCAATGGTCATCCGCATACTGTTTTTCAAATATGTCAAAATATTCCTGTGCTCTTTGAAACGACACATTTAATTTATTCATAATCCTGTTTAAAATATCCTGCCTCGAAAGACCGAAATCAACGCCCGCATCAATAATTTCCATCGCTCTGCCTTCTTGCCTTCCTTCTTCCCATGCCTCGGACTGTTTTACACGGATATCGTCTTCATAGCTATACTCACCAATCAGCATATTCCTCACCTCTCTGCCTTTCCGTTTCAGATACTCCGTCAGAATTCCGTTACCGATGCATTCGTCTATAGCCTTTTTTATGGCATCCTGTTCTCCCGCATATTTCCTTATGGTGTCAACAAAAACGCTGTACTGACGCAGAACATCGCACTTTTCCAGAATTTCATGTTTTTTAGACAAATTGATATTGATGCCCTTCACCTTTAACTCAAGACTTCTTTTTCCCTCCGGGTCAAAAAATGCATCCGACAGCAGCATTTCCTTTTCCATTGGGAAATCTCTTGTCCCGTTATAAAACACATAAAACTCCGGAGTCGGTATTTTCACCAGAGTCGTACGATACCTGGCATCATCGTTTACCAGTTGTTCATATGCCCTTCCCGCATACATCAGACACCTGAGCGGCATATTCGGATTCACGGTAGACTGATGTTCTCCAAATACGACCACCCTTCCTTCCGCTTCAAAGGAGACGTCATTCTTAAAATTTTTATACAGAATATCCCCGATCTTCACCTTCCGGATCTGATCCGTATCTCTCAGCTTTTCAGTATGCAGCGCATTGTACAAGCTGAGGAGATTTTCCACAGCGCTTTCATCCGAATAAAACAAATCGACAAACAGACTGTCTTTATATTCCCGATTTTCTTTTTCCATAGCGACGTTATTACCCTCTGTTTTCCTCCATTATATAACATCGCCCTGCCAAATGGAACAGTTTTTCTGAAAAAGCACATCCGAAAACTTTATACGCAAAAGCTTATCCGTCTTCATCCCGCTTTCCGAAAAAGGTCCTGACCGCAGACACGATCATCAGCATAAAAATAAGAAATACAATTGCTCCGCCAATCGTCGCCAGAGATTTCACGCCGTCAAGCCCCTGAGCGCCCCCGCCGAAGGCCGCCATAACTACCGCCATCACGCCGATAACAATGCCCCAGATCACTTTTACCCCGGCCGGCGGCTCTGTTCCAATGGGAACATCTTTCACGCAGAGGGAACCCAGATTGGTCAGCGTCGCATCTGCCGCCGTAACAAAGCTCATCACGATCACCACGATATTAACCGCAATCAGCACTTCTCCCATGGGAAGCTGCCGCAGAAATGCCCACAAGGCCGCCAAGGCTCCCCGCTCTGCCATAATGCCTGCCAGATCCGCCTGGCCGGACATCTGCATATCAATCGCGGTATTGCCCCAGATGCCGAACCAGAGGATACCGAATATGGAGGGCAGTATCCAGTTGACAACCATAAATTCCCTGACCGTTCTGCCTCTGGCAAGCAGCGCCAGCAGCACGCCCATAATCGGCGCATAGGCAATCCACATGCACATATTGAATACGGTCCAGCTTTTGGTCAGCGCCTCCCCGCCGATATCAATGGGGTCCAGCCCCCAGATCCACAGGTTTTGCAGCCATTCTGCCAGCCCCGCCGTGGTATTGCGCAGAATAAATAAAGTGGGACCTGACACAAACAGGAAGATCAGCAGTCCATAATAGAGAAACGCATTGATATTTCCCACCTTTTTCAGCCCCCTATTCATTCCCGCATAGGAGGACAGGGTAAACAGCACCGTAACGACGGCGCCTCCGCCCACATAATAGGCCAGGCTTGTCTCAATCCCAAACTCCCTCAGGCCTTCGGCCACGGTGGACAGCAAAACCGCCAGGCCGGAAGTAATGCCAAAACCGATGGCCAGCATGGAAAGGGTGTCGATCACATCCACCACCCATTTCCGTTTCAGCAGCCGTTCCCCCAGCACAGGCCGCAGCGCATCAGATACCGTCAGCTTATGCCCCTTATTATAATAGAGATAAGCGATCAGCACCCCGCACAGGGCATACAGGCAGTAGGGCATAAACGTCCACTCATAAATCGACCGGCCCATAGCAAACCGGGCCGCCTCAGGGGTGAACGGACTGATTCCGAATCCGTCCAGCTCTCCCCACACATTTCCGTACAGAAGAACAGGAAAATTCACGCCCCAGGTGACGATACCCACCGCCACGCCACCGGTCAGGGACATGGCAAACCAGGACGAAAAAGAAAAGGCAGGCCTGGCCTCCGGCCCTCCCAGCTTCATATTGCCGGCCTTGCTGAAGGTGATCATAAAAGTGACGATCAGACAGGTCATGCACACAATCTGAAACAGCCATCCGAAGTGATCCAGAATCAGGCTGAACAGTGTGCCGGTTCCCCGGACCAGCGCCTGATTGTCCAGGATTCCCGCCAGAGCCGTAATGCCGAAAATGGCCAGGCCGCTGAACAAAACCCCTTTTCTCAGTTCATATTTTTGCTGTTTATCTTTTTTCATGCCGCCGTACTCCCCCTTTTCCGGCAGCCGGCACAGGCCCTTCCCCTGTCCTTTCGACATGGCCGGACCTGTGCCAGTTTTCCACCATCATTATTTTACGGTCACATTGTTTTCGGCTTCCGCAACGATTTTTTCCATCTCTTTCAGCACGTTCTCCGGCAGGCTTTCCGCCTGATGGGTTTTCAGAATTCTGTGAACCTTTTCCAGCGCCCGCTGTTCCATGGTCAGAGCGCCTTCCTTTTCCCATACCTCATAGTCTCTTCTTTCCAGCAGCGTCGGCCGGAAAAATTCCTCTCTGTAATAGTCCACCGTATGCTCTGACTGTAAGAAATTTCCTCCCGGTCCTGCCTCCCTGATAAATTCCATGCCGATCCGGTCCTCATCCACGGCAATTCCCTCACAGTAACGTTTCGCCATCCCCACAATCTCGTCGCATACGCAGAGCATGGTCAGATTTCCGGTCATGCCGATATCGGTGTAGCCGCAGTCATGTACCAGATTGCCTCCGGTCAGCAGGCTGATCATGGCCTGCATGGACGCCTCGATGCCGGCCTGGGCATCCACCACCTTGGACTCCGTGGAACCTGCCATATCAAAGGAAGGAATTCCCAGATAATGAAGAATCTCATTGGAGGCGCCTAACAGCAGGCTGGTGGACGGCGCGCCGTAAGGGGTGTGCATCGTCGCCATATCCATGGGCGTTCCGGAGGTTCCGGCGATAAAAGGAGCGCCGGGACGGAGCAGCTGATTGATTACCAGACCTACAAAAGTATCGGCAAAGCCTACGGCCAGAGATCCCGCGATGGTGGCCGGAGAGGTTCCGCCCATAATCATGCCCGGCGTATACAGGGTGGGAACGCCCCACTCGGTAGTCACAAATACTTTTTCAAGAGCTTCCTTCGTATGTACCATGGGCGTAGTAGGCTCACTGTAGATAATCACAAAAGGCTTTTCCGCCAGCTTTTCTTTGCCGCCTGCTACCGCCGCGCACAGCCGCAGCAAATATTCCAGGTTCGGCGCATTGAAGGCCCAGGTACAGATGGGCTTCGTGGTGTTGCGCAGCATGGCATCCACCTCATGAACATCCGCCAGCGTATGGGTGTGGTCCTCGATCATGCACAGAGACATGGCATAGCTCATATTGGGCAGGGCGTCCACCATTTTCGCCGCATCGGCCGCATCCTGTTTTTTCGGTTTGCGCCGTTCCCCTGTCCAGGGATCCTTAAAATAGACGCAGGTAGGGCCGGCGCCGAAATACACGTTGCGTCCTCTTAACAGCATGGCCTCGTTTCCGTTCCGGTCGTAAATCTGAATTCCCTTGGGAACCGTGTTAATACATTTCTTTACCAGCTCTCTCGGAATCCTCACACGGATACCGTCAGCGGTACATCCGTTTGCTGTCAGAAGCTCCACTGCCTTCTCGCTGTAAATATTAACGCCGGGATCTTCCAGCAGACTGTAAGCCGCATCCAGAATCTGCTCTTTCTCTCTGTCCGATAATAATTCTACTTTTAAATTGCTGATCATAAAGTTCCTCCTGATTGCTTTTGTTTCGGCAAAACCCTTTCTGATGCCATACGCTCCTGAAATTTCGCTGACCTGTCTCCTTATGCCCGTACCATATGCGCCAGCTTCTGCCGTTTTGCCGTTTCGTTGTACTCTTACCGATTGATATTTGGCCGCCGTATCATCTGCTATATTTTTATCATAATTACATGTATTATGCAATATGTAATATTTGTTTTTCATCAAGTTTGTGTATAATCACATATTTCACACATAAATCGACGGCAAAACCTCCATAAAATATACATTATATACAAAAGAAAATGCTTGCTCTTTTTTATATCTATTGTTTCGGCCCTATAGATTCCTTCTGTCCGGAAAATCATGCCGCCTTAGTCATGGTAATATGGGCGATCTGCCTTTCCGCCGCAGTATGATCCTGCCCGGAGAACGAAAAAAGGGCCGGATGACTTCCTGTCATCCATGCCCGGATTTTGCCGTAACAAATCGGCTTCTTTAATACCCATACCTCTTTCTGTATCTGAAAAACATGAAAAGGGACAAGGCAAGCGCCATCAGCTCCGCCGCAGGTGTTGCCATCCAGATTCCGTTCACGCCCAGAATCATGGGGAGCACTATCATTGCAGCCAGCATAAACACAAAAGATCTGGAAAATGCAAGGACAGCCGAGACGATCCCGTTGGATAATGCGGTAAACATTCCGCTGGCGAAAATATTAAACCCAATAAAAAGGAGGGCCGCCGTACAGATCCTGTTCCCTGTTACCGCCAGATCGTACACCGGATTGCCGGGCCGTACAAAAACGGATACCAACGGCCCGGTCAGCGCAAAAGAAGCCGCAACGGTTATCAGAGATATTCCTGCGATCACTTTCAGGCTGAGCGCCGTCAGCTTTTTCAGTTTACCATGGTTCTGTTCCCCGTGATAATAACTGAGCATCGGCGCAACCCCGTAAGAATACCCCGTATACAGAGAGCTTGCAAACATCAGCACATACATGATGATCGTAACCGCCGCCACGCCATTTTCTCCGACATAATGCAGCATCGTGCGGTTGAACATCATTGTGATAATTCCGGTAACAAGGGCAGTCGCCATCTCCGAACATCCGTTAGCAGCCGCATTGACGAGAACCCGAAACCGAACTGCCGGTTTTTTAAAGTGCAAAAGGTTCTTTTTCCGGCTGAACACAAACAGTCCCACAACCGCTGTCACAGAATAGCCAAGGCCCGTTGCAACAGCCGCGCCGCCAATCCCCAGGCCAAACCCGGCGATCAGCACATAGTCAAGCACCATATTCAGAACACCGCCCATCACCGAACAGACCAGGGACAGGGCTGCCTTCCCGCTGGCAATCATATAAAGGGTAAAATTGTTCATCAGCAGAATCGGCACGGTAAACACCAGATAACGGCTCAGATATTCCACACAGTAGGTTTCCACATCCGCGGAAAGATTCATTCCGGCAAATATATGGTCCATGGCCAGATACCCCGCCCCGCACATCACAATTCCCACCAGCACATTGATCAGAATCAGAAATGTGAAATCTTCTTTGGCCTCATCTGTTTTCTGCTCTCCCATTTTTTTCATAATCACCGCGTTGCCTCCAGTGGCAAGCATGGTGGAGATTGCCGTAACCAACTGGATTACCGGCGCCGTCAGGTTAATTGCGGAAAGCGCGTCCGTACCGATCAGATTTGACACAAACAGCCCGTCAACCATTGTATAAAAAGACATAAATACTGTCATTGCAATCGTTGGAACGGCGAATTTCAGGATATTTTTAAGGGTTACGGGATTTTCGTATACTGTTGCAGGTTTCATAGGCTTCTCCTTTGTTTTATATAGTTTCACAGTACCCCTTCCGGGGCTTTGCAGTGAGCGTCCGGGGGCTGTTTTTCAGACCCTTATGTGCGGTACATGAAAATTTCAGCAAAATACAGCATCAACATATTTTACCGGTCACTTCATCATGATAGCAGATGCTTTTTAGCCGCTTATTGTTCTGCAGTCTGCAATATCCGGTTCGGCGGGAGGTTTGAAAAGATATCTTGTATTTTTCTCCTGTGTATAGTATCCTAAACCGTACAGTAACTGTATGGTCAAGACCAAATTGAAAATTTCTGAAAAAAGAATTGGAAACATAAAATGATAAACGGAAAAGATAAGCTCCTCACAATCGGCCAATTTGCGGCCATGCACGGAATCAATAAAAAAACCCTGATGTGGTATGATGAGATCGGACTGTTCAAACCGGCTGTGATTCATCCGGAAAACGGATACCGCTGCTACAGCTACCGCCAAAGCCCTGTTCTTGAAACAATCCTGCTGCTGCGGGAACTGGATGTCTCTGTCAGTGAAATACAGGATTTTATGAAAAACCGGTCCGCAGACAGATTAAAATACCTTCTGGAAGAAAAAACGGCAGACCTTGACCGGCAGATTGCCCATTTACAGGCAGTCCGCACGCTGCTTTGGACACACAGGGAAAATATGGATGCCCTGCTGTCCATGGACTTATCCGAGATCAGCGTCATTCAAAAAGAGGAACGTTGTCTGATCACCGTAGACATCAGCCGGGATACTTCTTTTGAGCAGGAGGTAGAACTGATTACCGCAGAGACAGAAAAATACCGGCTGGGCCGCCTCCATAAAGCCTCCTACGGCTCCATGATTTCCGTTGACAGCCTGCTTCGCGGCAACTTTGACAATTACACCCGCCTTTTTATCGAAATCCCCTTTCTCCCATATCAGACCGGACTGCATATCACTCCCGGCGGAACATATCTGAGAGTGTTTCACAAAGGGGACTGGAAACAGCTTCCAAACCGGTATAAGGAAATCCTGGCTTATGCCGAAAACCATCAACTGACCCTTCATGGATTTTCCTATGAGACGGGCATCAATGAAAATGTGATTGACCGGATCGAGGATTATATTGTCCGGATTGAAATTCCTGTCCTGGGATAGATTCTGTTGATAAAACTGAGTGATTAGTCTGATGATAAACTTAACTCTAAATCGGATGTTGAACCTAACGATAAACCTGATGTTAATTGAATGATAAACTTGATGATAAAAGGCCTGCTAATAAAAACTTTTATCTTGACAGGCAAAATCCGCTGTGGGAAAATAAGAAAAACTGACAGACAGGAGAAACATTGAAATGGCACATTCCACGAACCTGACCACATTATGTTACATAGAGCAGAATGACTGCTACCTGATGATGCACCGGATCAAAAAGGAAATGGATCTGAATAAAGGGAAATGGATCGGCGTGGGCGGACATTTTCTGGAAGGGGAAAGTCCGGAGGAATGTCTGCTGCGGGAAGTAAAGGAGGAAACGGGCCTGACGCTGACCTCTTACCGGTTCAGAGGCATCGTCACCTTTCTCTCTGACATATGGGGCTGTGAATATATGCACCTGTATACGGCCGATGCATTTGCGGAATCCCCCGAACAGCTTCCTGACGACTGCCCGGAAGGCATCCTGAAATGGATTCCCAAAAGCCAGGTCCCTCAGCTTCCCCTGTGGGAAGGCGATAAAATTTTTCTGAAATTACTGCTGGAAGAACAAAGCTTTTTCTCTTTGAAGCTGGTTTATGAAGGGGACACGCTGAAGGAGTGGAAGACGGAGGTATATCGGTAAGGAGAGGCTGTGTTGGTGATGTTGGTTGGTTTGGGGTAATTCGAATTTATGGGTAGGGCGGGGGGATTTGTGTTTTTCTCACCCCTCATCCCCCGTCCTCAACATATTCTCAATAAATATCCCATACCCCTTAGCCGGATCCTGTATAAACACATGAGTCACCGCCCCGATCACCTTACCATCCTGGATGATCGGCGAGCCGGACATGCTTGTGTCAAGGATGGGACAACATTTTTTATTTCCAAAATTTATATGACAAATTTCCTTCTCCACTAAGAATTTCAATATATTCTTTATTCAGTTTATCCATATAGCTTTCCTGCCATCCGGCTATTTTACTCCGAAACAGCTTCCAATCTTTCTCAGAAAATCTATTCATATCACACACCGTCTCATACCATCCTCCCATACCGAATAATCAAATTCACCAGGACGTTATCATAAATCCACACTTTATATTTTGTCTATAACCAATTTTCTATAAACTATAACACTAGCACCTAACCTTTCTATTCCGGAATTGCTTTAATCGGAAATTGCCCAAAATATGTATCTTCATTCCATTCCTGAATATTCAATACCTCTACGGAATAAACCAAATTTCCCGTTTTACCCATTTTATCCTGAAGTACAAACGGAAGTTTCTTTTTCATTTTGTTTCGGAGCAACTTTCTGGATACCGAATCTCCTTTTGGATATTCTAATACACAAATATACCGAATTGGTTTCGATAATTTGCCGCTTAAATATAAATATGGAATCGAGTCATAAAATTTTCGAATCAATGTCCAAAATTTTTTCTCCTCAAACGGATTATATTGCTTTTCTGTTTCTACATGCAGTAATGCTTCTTTAATCTTTGCGTTTTTGTACTCAATCAATAATATATGCTGTTCCGTTTCCAGCACAAAATCTGCATCGCACAAAAAAGAAATGCCACCGGCATGATATAAACTATGAATATCCTCACTGGACCAAATCGCATTTGTACAGTCAATTCCATATTTTCCATGCTCTTCTGTCATTATCTTTGTCATTTAACACCTCATAAATTATAAATTTTATCCAAAAGTTTATCAAAAGCCGCTATAATAGAATTATTTTCCAATTCACCAAATTTGTTTCCTGCCTCATACCTGATTTTATTATCTGAATCCGTATCAAAACTAAAAGAATGATATAAAATACTATCATTTTTATCCATACACACCTCAAAATAACTTGCCAGAACATAGTCATGGGTAGAAATAAAAATCTGAACGCCTTTTCGCTGTAATGACAAAAGTATATTTACAATAATCGGGATATATTCAGGATTGATATTGGCTTCCGGTTCATCCCAAAAAAGTATAGAGCCTTTTTCTAAAGTTCCGTTTTTAACAAGCTGCCAGAGCAATGCCATTTTTCGGATTCCCTCAGCAACTAAATTAAATTCTTGTTTAGAATTCCCCTTTTTTAAATAAAATTCATCTTTTTTCGGTTCGTAGACAACACTTCCATGTATAATACTTTCAATTTCCTTCAACATCATTTCTCGTTCCCTGGTATCTCTACCTACAGAAACATCTATCTTAGCCGCATTAATAATATCAAGATAAGTATCATCAAAGTGAATGTTATTTTTATCTACTGCTGCGTTTAGATTATAACTGTTTGATAAAATTTCTTTAGCAGGAATAAAAATACTGTTTACACCACTAAATGTTTCTTCCCATCCCGTTTCGCCAGTCACATCGGCATCCCATTTTGTAGTCTTTTTATGAAATTTAACAGACAATACTTTTTCCTGTTTCATTCCGTTTTCCGAAGCTGTAACATGAATTGCCGCTGTACTATTCCCAGCCTTTCTGGTAATCAGACGTGAAATCTTGTAATCATCCGGCAACATGGTAAAAACAATCTTATGAGAGAAAGAAACCTTTTTATCCGCAGCCTGACATGCCGAATACAGCAATTTCAAAAGATGAGTCTTGCCCGTCCCGTTTTCTCCGATAAAGATATTAATTCCCTTATTCAGTTCTATTGTCTGCTCATCGAATACCGTATAATTCTGAAGGCTGATTTTTTTTAATATCATGTTTTATTCTCCATTCAATCTATTTAACAATATATCATTATAAATTATTACATTTCTAACCGAATTACATATCATTGTATAAATCACTTTTCCTCAATTCAGCATCTAAAATCTGGCATTTTTCATCAATTAATAGTAATCCACGTTCCTCATTTATTTTATCTTGACAATCATCCAATACATTTTTTTTATATCCTGTGAATTCCATTATAATTTCTGCTGATATCCCATTTTTCAACATTTCAATAATAGCATATTTTGCAACTGCTCGCGACTGAGCATTACCTGTCACACTGTTTAATACAGTAAACATTTTTGTATTATCTAATTCTTTTTCAAAATTAATATCATCAAAAAACAATCTGTCATTTACACATCCCGCTAACACCGCTTCTCGTATTTTGATATATTTTTTCATCTGCATTGCCAGTCCATCAGGCAATCTTACACAAAATTTGTTAACAATTAACTTGTTTAAATCCATATTATAATCTCCGAGCTTTAGTTTCCTTATCACATCATTCCGCAATCCATATAATAAAACTAATTTTACCATAAGCGCAGAAATATAATTTGAATAAACCCCCTTTTTCCTCATTAAAATATCTTCAATCTCCACATCATTTATTAGCTGGTTACAGCGATTTAATATTTCCTTTGCCACATATTTATCTATTGGCGTCTCTTGCTTTGAATTATTCAAACCGATTTCTTTAATTTTATTTTCATACGCAATTTTAAATTGATTGATATGTTCATAATCATAAAAATAGTCATTTTTCCATCCATACTCTTCATATATAAATTTAAAAAAATTACCAAGAACAGCATAATACACATCAATGGTAGCTCTGCTTTTAATATTGCCAATTCTTTGATAATAAGCTACACTATCCAATAAACGATCTAATCCCATAGCAGTTAATACATATATATAATTTACATCGTCTGCTTTTAATTCTAATGTGACAAACTCATGAAAAACGTATATTTTTCTTCTATATGTAAGTGCTGTGCCATCTCCTTTTTTTTCCTTTTCCATCCTTAAAAACGCTTCTATGGCCTTTATAAACATCATATTTTCAATACTTCCATTTCAACTAATTCCCTCAAAATTTTCAATGCGCGAGATTCCTTCACCTTTAACAATTCCTGGACTTCTTTATTCGTTACCCTTCCCCTATCGTCCGCATATTGAACAATTCTTTTCTGACCTTCATTCAGAATATCCACATTTATCCGTACTTTTTCCGTACTTACCCGTACTTTTTCCACACTTTCATTTATTTTATCCGTACTTTTCCCGACTTTTGTTCTATCAGGGAAACGATACAAATTAATACGAAAGCTTCCGCCAAGCTCCAACAGCTCTGGTTCTTCCAATCCAAATTCCTTGCATCGTCTGATAATTCTCGGAATTCCGCTTCCCCAATGCTCCATGATATTCATATAAGTAAACGCATATACCAATGCTCGGTTTCTGGGTATTGAAATCCCTTCCCTGATATCCTCCAGCCTTAAGCTTCCAAACAACATTCCCGGAGAAGTCACTTCTACACGGTCATCATACACTGCTACCTGTATACTTGACGGGTGTAGATAGCTGCGATGCGCCACGGCATTGCAGATCATCTCCCTGATACAATCGGTTGGAAGTTCATAAATATCCGTTCGGTATAATCCCTTGATTTCCGAACTCATATTAATATTACGTAAAACATACTCATATGCTGCATCCAACTGTTCAACAATATCCCCGTCATATTCTTTACGATCAATAAATATGTCCCTGGTCGTTCCTTTAAATACCGCACATTGAATTGTCGCCTGCGGAAGATTATTATGAGTCATTAAAATAAACGCATTTGTAGGATAATAGCGATTTTCTTTCTTTACTAAAAATCCATTTTGTCTCATAACAAACCAATTGCACGATCATAAAATTTCCAGCAGTTCCGATGCCGCCCTTTCATCCTTCACCCGGATCAAACAGTCCCTAGCATCCTCTTTCCCTAAAAAATCCACACTGCCATACCAAACCAATAGCCTGTCAATCACCGCAAATCGGCCTGCGCCTTCTTCCACAACCTCTACTTTTACACCTGCACATTGCAGCTGCCGAATCAATGTATATGCAAACGCTGCATTTCCATACAAAGCATTCTCCGGATTTTCCGTAATAACCGTAATCTGCACGCCTGCCTCCTGCCTTGCTTTCATCAGAGCAACCAAACGGTCGATCTTCTTCTGCGTCATCTGCGGACTGGCGATGACAATCTCCTTTTCCGCCTCAATCAAATCCCGTTCGAAAACAGCCTCATAGTTTTCCGAGTCATAAATTGCATTTGCTTCCTGTTTCTTTCCATCAGCGCTTCCGGTTACACAAAAACCCAGCTTTTTATATGTACGCAGCCTTTTCAGGTACATGTTGTTAAAAACCTTGACATGGGAATCAATATAATCATATACGACCACATCCTTTTTCCCTTCATAGTCCCGGTTCAGACGTCCGACATACTGTTCCAGCCTCCCTGCAAAAGATACGGGCGACGCCAGCATTAACGTATCCAGCCTTGGATAATCAAATCCCTCCCCAATCTTCTGTCCTGTCGCAACCAGTATCAGCGACTTATCATCAGGCACTTCTTTTAACTGCTTTCTGATACTTTCATTTTCTCCGGCCGAATGATCCCCATATAAAATGAAAACATAGTCCGCATCGTCCCTGACACAATCATAAATCAATTTTGCATGCTTTTTATATCTTGTAAGAATAACAGGCGTTCTGCCTTTGCTCACACAGCTCCTGATATCTTCCAGAATCTGCTCGTTTCTCCCAGGGCTGTCGCTTACCAGTCCATACGCCCCATTAATATCCTTTTCACTGTCCGGCGTATTCAAAACCCTTGTATACCGCGGAACTACCAGATGCGCAATTCCCTGTTCCTCATTCCGCTCCTTTGCCGTGAATCTATGCCGGATTGGCCCCAACAGCATATAATTGATTTTTTCAAGATTATCACTCCGCACCGGCGTGGCCGATACCCCATAAACGTATTTCGCATTTACTTTTTTCAGAATTTCCTGGGCAGTTGCGGATGCGGCATGATGGCATTCATCCATGATAACCATGCCATAAGAATTTATCCTTTCATGAAATGTACCTTTTTTATATAACGAACCGATCATTGCGATATCAATGATACCTGTCATTGTATCTTTCCCGCCCTTTAATGTTCCGATTACGCTGCCCCTTTTTTTTACACGTCCGGATTTCGTCAGATACTCCGGTGGTTCTTCGTCAATCTCCAAAAAATGTTTAAGTTCATCCTCCCACTGTATAATCAAATCCGTACTTTCCAGCAAGATCAGTGTATTCACTTTTCTCTGCGCAATCAGATAACTGCATACCACTGTTTTTCCAAATGCAGTTGCCGCGCTGAGAATCCCATGGTCATACTGCAATAACTGTTGCGCCGCCAGCTCCTGCTGCATTCGCAACTCCCCTTTGAAAAAAATTCGCAGCGGACGCCCTGTTTCCCGCTGGTCATCAATATCATACTTAATGCCTGCCTTTACGCACCTGTCAATCAGATTTTCAAACAGTCCTCTGGGAATCTTTATATACCCATCCATATCCTTCCCCAGATAAACCATACTGAAATGATAATAATTTGAATATCCCAGCCGCATATTTTTATAGAATACCGGATTATCAAATATCGCCATGCAGCGGATTTGATTTTGGATACAGGGCTTTAAATTCAGTGCGTCGATATATATGCCATCTGCCAATACAATATATAATTTTCCAATTACATCAGACACCGCAAAGTCATCCTGACGTTTCCACGGCCTGGGGCGACTCTTATTATTGGAATAATGATCCCCCCACTTCCCTGAAAAAAGCTCGCCCTGCCATTTCGAAATATATTGTTCCACTTCTTCCTGAGACAGCCGCTTTATCTGAAATAATTTTCTCCACTGTTCCGGATACGCATTCCAATTTTCGTCTACAAAAGCGCTATTCCCGTTTTTCAAAGCCTGTCCCTGCAATGGCAGTGCCACCAGGTTTCCAATTGAGTTTGCCACATCCTGAGAAGGGTACATCCTGTCATAATACCGGAATGATTTTAAATTAATAGCCGCCGCCCCTTTATCCAAAAGCAGAAAGCCAAAATTCCTGGCCATTGACGCCGGTATCGGCCTGCGGAAAAATATCCATACATGAGCGCCTTTTCCCGAACGGGATCTCTCAACCAACGCATCAATTCCGTTCTCTGCACAAATTTTCCGCAGGGCATCTACTTCTTCATACCACGTTTCATCCGCATTCGCAAAATCCTGTTTTTCAGCGCCTTTCTCATGATTATCAAAGTCGAATACCAGAAATCTGCAAGTCCCATCCGGCAGCAGCGGGTAAATTCCGATTACATCCGCACCGTCTTCCCGATAGCCAAACAAATGCTTCATCAATATTTCCGGTGTCAGTTTTATCCAATCCCTGCAGGAACAATCCTCACAATACTGCTTCTCGCCTCTTTGCTTCGGACACACGCTGCTCCAACGATTCTTGCACTGCGGATAATAACCGCCATTCTTTCCCCGCCTGGCGAATACATCTTCCCTTCCCCAAAACATCGCAAAAAACCGAACCGCCATATCTCTGTCAATATACTGCCGGTTAATCCTTGCTCCCTGGTCAGGGTCATACTCTTCAGCCTTGTCCGGCACATCTGAAAACACCTCGCTGTCCGCACATGGAATGCCAGCTTTATCAAGAAGTTTCCTGAGTTCTTTGTTTTCAGCCTGCAGGTTTCGGACCAGATTTCTGAGGGAATCTAAAGTATGAGTTTCTATGATCATTGTGGTTTCCTTCATTCCAAACAGATTTTTTATATCCACTTCGTTTAAGAACCGAATATCTAAATCTTTATCGGCATACTTTAAAGCCTTGTAATTAACATAACATATATTTTACTGCAAATATCCACTTTTTCCTCAACCGTTTTATCCTTTATTTTATCAACAAACAATTGTACAATCATGTTATTATATTCATATTGCTGCACATTTCCACCATTATCAATCATATTTCTTATGTAGTCTGTCAATTGACGTGTACGAAATTCGGGATCATTTAAATGGAAACGCAAAATATGTTTTTCAATAAACATTAGTTCATCATCTGAATATGCGAATTGCCTTATATTCGGCTGAAATTCCATTTTCAGCACATCATACTGGATGGCTAATGGATTTCCAGATTGCTTTCCCTTAATTCCCATAGGCTGCAATATAATCTCAGCGTCAGGCATTTCACTATAAGATACCTGCAAATCTCTCAGTGATTTACAAGGAACAGTACATTGTTTTCTTTTCTCTGAGCTGCATTTGCTCTTTTCTTCAAACCGCTTTCGTGCCACATCCGATACTTTTCTTTTCTGTTCCCCTATCTTTTTAAAAGACTGATTACAAACAGGGCATGCTATTCCGATATTAGGAATGCATTCCGTCAATTTATCCGAATTACTTTTTTCAATTGAATGTTCCAAATGTCCAAATAACTTTTTATCCACTTTAATACGTGAATAACAGTACATGCAATACCCATCCGATGCTTCACATAATACTTCTTTTGTATTTTGTTTTTCATCCGCTTTTAAATATCCATATTTCCTCCACCGTTTATATGGAACTCGAAATATAGGAATATTTAAACAAAAGATATCTTCCATCTGTTTACCACTCCAAAATCTGTTTCAAAATCAATTGTTGCGAAGCTGTTAAAGATTGAGTTTGCAATTCCTCCATTTGCATCTGGTCATAGTTCGACCATACATTATTAATTCTATTGTTAAAGAGACGTCTGAGTATCCTCTCTGTCTCGGAAGTCGGCACCAAATATTCACCAAATATCCTGTCAAAAATCATTTGCACTTCCGAAATAGACTGATAATCATTTACATCTACAACCTCAACCTCTGAATTTTCAAGTATCACTAAATTTGCATTTTGGCTTGCCACAACTACATCGCAGGAGTGCGTTGTGATAACAAAATCCATCTGACAAAATTTTTTCTTTAGAAATGGGAATATTTTACGGGCATATCCAGGAGAAAGAAATTCGTCTAATTCATCTATTATTACTGTTGCTCTACTTAACTGTTTATCAACGATACATTTTTTTTGATAATACAATAATTCCAAAAAAATACGTACAATGGCCTGGTAACCGCTCGACAATGTACCTCGTCCATTTTCAAAATCAACCTCTCCTAAAATACCATTACCAGCGATTTTAAACCGTTCGCCTGTCAACTCACAAAATAGCTCTTGTAATTCATCCTCAAATAAATAATATATTTGTTCTATGCGTTCTGTCAGCGTACCATAACAATTAAAAGAATCTTCTAAATTAAAATAATTTTCCTGAATTCTAGTCTTTACTATTGCTTTGTTATAACTAAGTTTTTGATTTTCCTCTATGACTTTTGATACGTCAAACCCTCTATTAACCGCATCGATAAAATAGACTTCATCTATTTCACCCATTTTGTCTAACAATAATCTTAAAAGTAATGATTTTCCACTCGAATTATCGCCTACAATAATTGTGTCCGAGTATCTTAAATCTCCCTTTAAAATATTTTCACTGATATCATTCAGCAGTTCCATTCCAAACTTCATATACGGCATTCCATCTCCCATTCATTTTTTTAATATTTACGGTTCTCTGTCCGCTGTTATTTTTATATCCGTTTGTATCCTGCACATGATCCAACAGGAGCTTTGTGATTTTTTTCTTTATTCCGATTTTTTCATATATGACATAAAAACCTTCCATTAATGCCACCTTCGTCTTTAAAACAGTATTGATCTCAAATAAATCAAGAAAATTTTCCAGGCTTTTTCTATATGCTTCTATATCGTTCTTTCTAAAACCCATTGCCTCCTTAGAAAAAGAATCTAGCATTTCCGCATATGATTCATAATATCCTTCTATTTCAAAATCCACTTTATTTTTATTAGTGATCCCTTTACATTCTACATATTTTTTTAAAGCGCAAAAACGTAACAGCGTTTCTAAATCTTTATCTTTTGCATCTTCCCTGCCCCATATTTTTCTCCACTTAAAATTATTTTTATTAAACTCACGCAACATATCATAAAATTCACACATAAATATACCGTTTCTTTGTTCCTGCTTAGAAAGAAGAGCGCCATTTTTGTTTAAATTGGCGAAAATCACCTGCAAAACTTCATCTCTTTTTTCCTCTTTTCCGATCTTTATTTCTATTACCGTAATTGGCGTATAATCAACCCTCCGCTTAACTTCCACAGGCAAAGAAGAATAATCTACATTTACTTTTTTTCCTCCGGCCACAGTCAAATCAACACAAAGTTCCTCTAATGGAAACTGTTTTTTTAATGCATCTGCAAACGAGCAGTCTTTAATTTCCAAATTTGAAAAATCAATTGCGCTTTCTTTCCGTTTATTCAAAAAAAAGCCTATATAATAAAAAAACAAACTCATTACTCTTTGCTGTCCATCTAATATTTCCAATTGATTATCTTTATTTCGACACGTATAAATCGGCGGAATCGGAAACCCTCTCAACAAAGATTCAACAAGACCGACAACCTGTTCTTTATTCCAACGATATTTTCTCTGATATTTTGGAATAATATACATGTTTTCATTCACACTTTCTACCAATGTCCGAAATCCTATATCTGATTTGTATTGCTGGATTGTTATTGTTTCAAGATATTCCTCAATTTTATTCACCGACACAAAAACTACCTCCTGCATTTTATGAGTAAAATATTTATCCCCATATAGTCTATAAAAAAATTGTACCATAAAACCAGGAAAAATAGAATCTTTTATATAAAAATTGATATTCTACGAATTGATATTCTATACATACGCAAACCGCCCAAGAAGCCAAAATCTCTCAGGCGATTTAACATGCGATACTCCATTCGCACTCATTTCCAACTTATTTTCTCTTTGTCCTTTTAACCTTTCTCACCCCTCATCCCCCGTCCTCAACATATTCTCAATAAATATCCCATACCCTTTAGCCGGATCCTGTATAAACACATGTGTCACCGCCCCGATCACTTTACCATCCTGGATGATCGGCGACCCGGACATCCCCTGCACAATCCCCCCCGTCAGCTCCAGCAGCCTCTCGTCCGTCACCTCCAGCACCATACTCTTACTCTCCTTATTCGAACTGTTCACCTTCAAAATCCGTATCTCATAATCCTCCACCTTCCCGTCCACGCAGCACCGCACCAGTGCATCGCCCTCATGAACTTCCTGGCTGTAGGCCACGGGAAGGGCCTGCCCTGTGATGCGCTGGGCGAGCTGGTTGTTTTCGGTGCCGTAGACGCCTCTGCTGGTATTTTTGCTGATATTTCCCAGCAGTTTATTCTCCTGGTACAGAATGCTCCCGCTTAAAGATCCGGGCTCTCCCAAAGTTCCTTTCGTGATGGAAAAAATATTGGCCTCGTACAGCTTTCCCTGATTGGCTTCCACCACCCGTCCGGTATCGGTGTCGCTGATGCCGTGGCCCAGTGCACCGAATATGCCATGTTCATCCACAAAAGTAAGCGTGCCAATGCCGTGGGTGTCGTCCCTGACCCAGATTCCGGCTTTGTAGTCTTCCGGACCGGTGCAGGCGGCTTCCACCCGGACGTCCATCTCCTCGCCGCCCCGGCGTATGGTAAATACCAGCGGCTCTGCCCCCTGGGCACGAATCATCCCTGCCAATTGCTCTTTGCCGGCAGGTTGTTCGCCGTTTACCTTCAATATATAATCGCCGGATTTCAGAATACCGTAGGACGGTTCTACCGTCTCTCCCGACTGCGTCTCGATTTTGCCGGTACCCACTACCATAATGCCATCGGTTTCCAGATATACCCCCACCGGGATGCCGCAGGGAATCACGGTACGTTCTTCGGCTACATTCACATCGATATTTTTCATATCGAACAGGCCGAACAGTTTCAGGCTAAGCTGATAAGTCCCCTCCGCTTCCGAATAAATGCCAAAGGGATCATCAAATACAATATCAATTTCATCAGAGCGGATATCGGACGCATACCCCAGCGTCACTTCTTCGCTTCCGCTGGATAAGCTGAAACCGAAGGGAATATGAAAAGAAAAATCACTTTCCTGATCTTTCACCAGATGAATCTGATTGGGAATTACCTTTTTCACATAATACCAGGTATACAAAAGTGTAAACAGAACAGTAAACGCCAGCACACGAAGCAGCCACCGTTGATAGCGTTTCTTTATCTCCATGTAAAGACCTCCTATTTATAGTTCCGCAATTCCCCACCAGGGCTTATACGGTCCATTGCTGATTTATACGGTCCCGCCCTTTTGTCAGACACTTTGAAATCCGGTCAAACGCGCTGTGGGCACACTTTGCCGGATACTCCATAACAAAAAAGCGGTGCTTTCTTTCAAAACATCCGCTTTTAGTATGTGTGTTTCTCTGATTCTCAATCTAGTATTTTTTGGTGTATCTGTCAAGGCCGTTTGTTTTATTTTACCATTTTATTTGTTCTGTCCCATTCCTTCTGCCTGTCTTGTCTGGCCCGTCTATATTTTATTTGTTCTTCATCCCTGTTTCGTCTGCTCCGCCAGCTTTTTCATCTCCCTGGCATTTTCCAGCACTGCGTCGGTAATCTGAGCTCCGCCGAGAAGACGGGCAAGCTCGGATACGGATTCTTCCGGGGCCAGCTTGTGAATCTGGGTTTTTGTTTTTCCGGTTCTGGAAGATTTTTCTATCAGGTAATGTCTATCCGCCATGGAAGCGATCTGGGGCAGATGGGTAATGCACAGCACCTGATGATTTCTGCCGATATAAGACAATTTTTCAGAAACCATCTGGGCCGTCCTGCCGCTGATGCCAGTGTCAATTTCATCAAAAATCAACGTAGGAATATCATCGTCATCCGCCAGCACCGTCTTGACCGCCAGCATAATTCTGGACAGCTCGCCGCCGGACGCCACCATATGAAGGGGCTTCGGTTCTTCTCCCACATTGGTGGAAATCAGAAACTGGGCCTGATCGGTGCCGTTTTTCGTGTAATCCTTTAACGGCTGAAATTCCATGGTCAGCTCCACATTTTCAAAATTCAGTTCTGACAATCCTCCGGCGATCCTGCCGCACAAACTGTCGGAAGCCTTTTTGCGCAGCGCGCTGAGACGCTCGGAAGCTCTTTTTAACTGCTCCTCCGTCTTTTGCAGTTGTTCGGCGGCCTCTTTTTTCTTTTCTTCATAGTGTTCCAGTTTTTTTAGCTGCTCATACTTCTCGGACAAATACTGTTGTATTAATTCCCATTTATTTCCATATTTTGATTCTATGGTGCGAATCAGATCCAGCCGCTTCCGGATTCCCGCCATTTCTTCCTCATCAATCACCAGATCGTCCAGATAATCGGCAACCGCCCGATTACAGTCATTCAGCACCGATTCCAGATCCGCCATCTGGGAAGCAATGCCGTCCAGAGCCGGATCAAGCCCCGAAATCTGGGCCATACCGCGAACCGCCCGACCCACCGCTTCTCCGGCCGCCTGGTCGCTGTCGTAACCGATTTCATTCTTCACCTCATGCAGTACGGCGGCGATTTTCGCGCCGGAAGCACATACTTTATATCTGGCTTCCAGTTCTTCCTCCTCCCCCTGACGGATGGCGGCATCCTCGATCTCACTGATCTCGAAACGGATAAAATCCAACTGGCGCAGACGCACATCCTCGTCCATATCAAAGGAAGCATACGCTTTTACCAGGGCCGCATACTCCTGATAGAGCCGCTCCACCTTCTGTTTTTCCGGCTGAATCGTCTCTTTTCCATAAAGATCTAAAATTTCCAGATGTTTCTTGTCAGACAACAGGGATTGGTGTTCATGCTGGCCGTGAATGTCCAGCAGCAGAGAAGTGAGCCTGCGAAGTTTTGACAGCGTGGCAGCCTCATCGTTGATTCTGCTCATGCTTTTTCCGGCCATGATCTTCCGGGTGATAATAATGGTTCCGTCTTCCTCCGGCGCAACGTCCAGCGCTCTGACCGCCTCCAGCTTTTCCGCCTCATCCACGGAAAACATCAGCTCAATATAAGCATATTCCGCGCCTTTGCGGATCACGGAGCCGGATATTTTCTGCCCCAGCGCCGCATTGACCGCATCGATCAGAATGGATTTCCCGGCGCCGGTCTCGCCGGTCAGAATATTCAGGCCGGGACCGAAATCCACGTCCGCCTCGTCGATCAAGGCAAAATTTTTCACATGCAGGTGTGATAACATTTGATTTCTCTCCAATTATTGTTCCGTCTGCGCCATTCCCGCCGCACTTCATTCCGGCCCGGTTTCCGGCCACCGCATTCTGCGTCTGTCAATGAAACCTGCGGGATGCAGGCGCTGTGTTGTTTTACAGTTCCGCTTCGCCCCTCCTATTACACCCAGACATGACTCTGTTTCCATCCGCTGCCCGCATTTGAAATCGAGCTGTGCAATGTTTGGAGCATTGCTGTTTCAGTTCCTTTCGCCCTGCAAATTATTCATGCAGCATCCTTCTCAGCTTTTCCATCAGAATAATGGTATCATCAACGGACCGCACCGCACACATAATGGTATCATCCCCGGCGATGCAGCCTACCAGTTCCTGAAAATGAAGGGCATCCAGCGCCGCTGCCGCTGCCATGGCTAGTCCGGCGCCGGTTTTAATCACCAGAATGTTCTGAGCCATATCCATGGAGACAAATCCGTCCTTTAATATACGCACATATTTATCACTGGAAGTCTCACCCGGATTTTTCATCACCGCATACTTCTGCTGTCCTTTTCCGTCAGAAATTTTCGACAGCTTTAACTCCCGTATATCCCTGGACACTGTGGCCTGGGTCACGTTAAACCCTTCCTGATTCAAACGGTCAGCCAGATCCTCCTGGGTTTCAATATCGTACTTTCCAATTAATTCCACAATTTTGCTGTGCCGTTCTGTTTTCATCCCGCTCCTCTTAACATTTCATTCATCATATTTCTGTTATTCTTGATAACAGTTCCGCAGCTCTCCTTCAAACCCCTTTTGCTCTGGAACCATTGCCGGCCGGCCCCCTGTGTCTGTAACGCTTTCCGGCGCCATACCGTAAATAAAAAGCCTTATCCTGATAACTTTCTGCGCAGAATTTCCAGAAAGCTGACCTTGCTGGTTCTGAGAATTTTGGTCGTATAAGAAGATTTGTTGATCTCCAGCCGCTCTCCCGGCTTCAATGAGCCGCATTCCACACCGTCAAAGGAGGCGACGCATTCTCCCCCCTTTTCCTCAAACCCTTCCGCAGCCTCCACCGTAATCCTGGCATCCGCCGGCAATACAATGCTGCGGTTGTTCAGCGTGTGGGGAGAGATGGGGGTCAATATCATAATCGACGCATTGGGCTCTGCCAGCGGCCCCCCTGCCGACAGGTTGTAGGCGGTGGAACCGGTAGGCGTGGAAATCAGAATCCCGTCCGCCGTATAGCGGTTGAGAAACTCGCCGTTCACATAAATATTAAACCGTACCACCCGAACGGACCCTTTTCTGGTAATGACAATATCATTCAGCGCCCTGTCGGAACAGACAAGCCCGGCCGGTCCGAACAACTGACCTTTCAGCATCATCCGTTCTTCCACGAAATAATCCCCGGCAATAATCTTATCCAGAACCCCCGCGTAGGAAGTATGATCCACCTCTGTCAGATATCCCAGCGTGCCCATATTGATGCCATAGATGGGAATCTGCCTATGTACCAGGTCCCGCGCCGCCTGAATCAGCGTGCCGTCGCCGCCCAGCACCAAAATACATTCCGTATCGTCGGGAACCCAGCGCTCGCTTGTATAAGGGCTTCCCTCCCCTGGTCCTTCCTGTTCCCGCAGGCGGCATACTTTTCCTCTTTCTTCCAGAAATTTTTGAATCTTCCCGGCCGTTTTAAGTCCCGGATCTTTTGTCATATTGGCGATCAGATAAAAGTGATCCATCGGTTACTGCCCTCCTGAAAGACTGTCATGAGCCGCCCGGACGACTTCCATAATATCCGGCATGTGGAATGGCAGCTCCGTTTCCGTCCGCTCATTCTCCCCTTCTGCCGGCATCTTTACATCCTTTTCCGCAGGCTCCCTGTCATCTTCCCGCGTCTCTTTCCCCATACCGGAAACCTTCTGCAGATACAGCAGGTACTCAATATTTCCTTCTGGTCCCTTAATCGGAGAATAAGACAGAGCCAAAAGCCGCAGCCCGATTGAAACCGCATAGTCCATCACCGACCGGATTACTTCCTGATGCACCTTTTTATCCCGGACCACGCCTTTTTTGCCCACCTTCTCTTTTCCTGCCTCAAACTGAGGTTTAATCAGGCAGACAATCCGGCCGTCCTCTTTCAGCAGCCCCTTCACCGGTCCCAGCACCTTTGTCAGAGAGATAAAAGAAACGTCTATGGATACAAAATCCAGTACATCGCCGATCATATCCGGCTCCACATAACGGATATTGGTCTTTTCCATACAGACCACCCGCTCGTCCTGGCGGAGCTTCCAGTCCAACTGCCCTCTGCCCACGTCCACCGCATATACTTTAACGGCGCCGTTCTGCAGCATACAGTCCGTAAATCCGCCGGTGGAAGCGCCCACGTCCATACAGGTCATCCCTTCCAGGGAAAGGTCAAATTCCTTTACCGCTTTTTCCAGTTTCAGACCGCCTCTGCTGACATAGGGAAGGGTATGCCCTTTTACCTGAATATTGGCTTTAAAAGGGTCAAAAGCCGTCCCGGCTTTATCTTCCTTCTGCCCGTTGACATAAACGCTGCCGACCATAATCATGGCTTTTGCCTTTTCCCTGGACTGCGCCAGCCCCTGGTTTACCATCAGCACATCCAAACGTTCCTTCATACTTTCCTCTTTCTGACACAATTCCTGTGTCATCCGGGTAAATCTGAAAATTTTTTTCAAACCTCGCAGTTATAAAAATCCTTCGCCAAAGACCATTTTGTCCGGCGCAGATTCTGTCTTTCAGCCATTCTGCCTGTTATCCGTTTTCAGGCCACAGTATATTACATATTTTTACAAATATACCATCTTTATCAATGCCCACTTCCCGCTTCAATATATCCACATTGCCATGCTCCACATACATATCCGGAATGCCGATACAGAGCAGCTTCGGCCTTTTGGGCACCCGGCTCCCGGGCTGCTGCCCGGTCCGTTCCTCCATCTGATGCAGATACCGCCCCACAGCCTCTCCAAAACCGCCCCGCAGCACATTTTCCTCCATGGTCACATAAAGCGGATGGTCTATGGCCAGATCCTCCAGCATATCTGTATCCAGCGGCTTTACAAATCTAACATTGACCACAGAAGCATTGATTCCTTTTTCCAGCAGCAGTTCTCTCACCTGACAGGCCGTTTCCACCATGCTGCCCACTGCCAGCAGGGCCACCTCGCCGCCCCGGAACAGTACCTCACTTTTCCCATGGACAAAAGGCGCCTGATACTCTTTCAGCCCCGTATAAGCCTGTCCTCTGGGATAGCGGATGGCGATGGGGCCTTCATATTCCATGGCATACCGAAACGCCGCCTCCAATTCCCACCCGTTTTTCGGCGCGATCACACTCATATTCGGTATGGAAGACAGAAAAGACAAATCAAAAATTCCCTGATGGGTCTCCCCGTCGCTGCCCACCAGTCCGGCCCGGTCCACCGCAAACACCACCGGCAGCTCCTGGATACAGACATCGTGCAGGATCTGGTCATAGGCCCTCTGCAAAAAGGAAGAATAAACCGCCACCACCGGTTTCAGCCCGCCGGCCGCCATACCTGCGGCAAATGTTACCGCATGGGCTTCCGCAATACCCACGTCAAAAAAACGATCCGGATATTTATGGGAAAAAGGCGTCAGTCCCGTCCCGTCCGGCATTGCCGCGGTAACTGTTACCATAGACGGATACCGTTCTCCCAGTTCTGCCAGCGTCCTGCCGGCGATATCCGTATAGGAATCTCCCGTCTTCTTCTTTTTTGGCAGACCCGTCTCAATCTCAAAAGAGTCCACCCCATGGAAACGGGCGGGATTTTCCTCCGCCGGCCCGTAGCCCCTGCCCTTCTGGGTCAGCACATGAATCACTACCGGACGGCGGATATGACGGGCTTCATGAAGCACCCTTGCAAGCCCCTCGATATTATGTCCGTCCAGCGGTCCCCAGTAGGTAATCCCCATATTTTCAAACAGCATGCCCGGCAGAAATACCTGCTTAATCAGACTTTTCGTCTTTACGATCTGGCGGATCAGGCTGTCGCCCACCACCGGAATCTTGCTCAGCGTAGACTCCGTGGACTGTTTCAGCTTATTATAGGGAATCGCCGAGCGGATGGAATTCAAATGTCTGGATATGCCGCCGATATTTTCGGAAATCGACATATTATTATCATTTAAAATAATGATGAAATTCGTTTTCAGCCTGGATGCATTGTTCAGTGCCTCATAGGCCATGCCGCCGGTCAGAGCGCCATCTCCGATTACAGATACCACCGCATAATCCTCCCCGGCCAGATCCCTGGCTTCCACCAGCCCCAGCCCGGCAGAGATCGAAGTAGAACTGTGGCCGGTATCAAACGCATCGCAGACGCTCTCCCGCCGCTTCGGAAATCCGCTCATCCCTCCATAGGTCCGCAGCTCGTCAAAATCATCTTTTCTGCCGGTCAGCAGCTTATGGGTATAGGACTGATGGCCCACATCCCAGACGATCCGGTCTTTTGGCGGATCAAAAGCCAGGTGCAGCGCCATTGTCAGCTCCACCACCCCCAGATTGGAAGCCAGATGGCCTCCCGTAACGCTGATTTTCTCAATCAGAAAATTCCGTATTTCCTGGGCCAGCCGGTTGTACTCCTTCTTTTTCAGTTTTTTGATATCCCCTGGTTTCCTGATACGTTCAAGCATCGTCATACGCATTGTCCTTTTGGCTGCCGCAGCCCGTTTTCTCACGCTGCCGGTCAGTCCTTCATCAACTTTTCCGGTTTATCAGCGAAAGAATTAACTGACGCAGAAAGGGATTTTCCGCCGGAAAACCATCCAAAATCCCAATAGCCTGCCGGGAATATTCTTCCACCAGTGCCTTTGCGCCCTCAAGCCCTTTCAGCGTCACATAAGTGGTCTTGCTGTTTTTCTCATCGCTGCCCACCGGTTTTCCAGTTACCTTTTCATCCCCTGTCACGTCCAGAATATCGTCCTGGATCTGAAACGCCATACCTATGGCCAGAGCCATCTGCGATACCCTGCGCTGTTCCTCCTCACAGGCTCCGGCCAGAACCGCGCCGATCAGCATGGACGCTTCAAGCAGCGCCCCTGTTTTCAGCCTGTATACAAAATCCAATTGTTCCTCTGTCATCGGATGTCCGGTCAGCTCCACATCCACCGTCTGACCGCCGATCATGCCGTAGATACCGGTTCTGGCAGCCAGAATCTCAACGGCCTTTCCCACCCGCATGGGATGTACGGCCAGGCCGAATGCTTTGGAGGCCACCTCGAAAGCATAGATCATCAGCGCATCCCCGGCCAGTATCGCCATATCTTCTCCGTATACCACCCAGGTCGTCTTTTTTCCCCGCCGGTATTCGTCCGCATCCATGGCCGGCAGATCGTCATGCACCAAAGAAGACGTATGAATCATCTCAATTGCCGCCATAAAAGGCTCGATCTCCTCCCCCTGCCCGCCGAACAGCCGGTAGACCTCTTTCATCAGCATGGGCCGCAGCCGTTTCCCGCCCGCCAGCACGCTGTAATTCATCGCCTGGAAAATCAGTCTCTGGTGTCCTGTCTCCTCCGGCAGCCAGCGGGTTACGATGTTTTCCGTCTCCCGCAGCTTTTCCTGCATCTGCCGCTGCCAGCCGTTTCCTTCCTCTGCTCCCTTTTGTATATTAGAATCCATTGGTTTCCTCACTTTCGCCTACCATGATCAACTGTTTTTCGATTCTGTCGATCTTCTGCCCGCACATCTGCGCCAGCTTCATTCCCTGCTGATACAACACAAACGACTGTTCCAGCGAAGCCTCTCCTCCCTCCAGCCGGGCCACCAACTGCTCCAACTGTAAGAACGCTTCTTCGATGGTTAGCTGGTCTTCTTCCGGCGCAACCTGAATATTGATTTCTGTCTCCTTCACGACTGTTCGCCTCCTTTATCCGAATCCGATGCCAAAAATACCAAGTTTTCTGATATATCTGTAAGCAGCCCTTCTTTTCCGCATACTTCGTCCGGCTTTTTTGCCACAACTTCCGCCTCAATTCTCCCGTCCCGCATAAGAATGGTCAGCCCGTCGCCCTCCGTCACCTGATTCACGGAAATCAGCGCCTCGCCTTTTTGGTCCCGTGCATAGACGTAACCGCCGCCCAGCTTCTTCAAAGGCGACTGCCCTTCCAGCCTTGCGGCCTGTAAACTGAGCCTGTGACGGCAGGAGAGAATCTGCTGCTCCATACTGCGTCTGACCCGGTCCTCCAGCTCCGACAGATACTGCCGTTTCTGAGCGATCTGATACCGGGGATTGTATAAAGCCAGTTTCAGCCGCAAAGCCTCCGTCTTATCCCGATAACGGCGGATATACTGCTCCTGCCCCCGGACAAGCCGCTGTCTGAAACCGGCCAGCTCCTGCTCAAACTGACGATAATCAAACACTGCCAGCTCCGCCGCCGCAGAAGGCGTAGGCGCCCGCAGATCTGCCGCGTAGTCGGCTATGGTCACATCTGTCTCATGGCCCACCGCGGAAATCACCGGCGTCCGGGCGTGGAAAACGGCATAGGCTACTTTCTCACTGTTAAAAGCCCACAGATCCTCTATGGACCCGCCGCCCCTTCCCACAATCATACAGTCCAGTCCCATCCCATCCAGCGTCTCAATTCCCTTTACGATGCTTTCCGGCGCATACTCCCCCTGCACCAGCGCCGGATAGAGATATAGCTGCACATAGGGATTCCTTCTATATGAAATATTCATAATATCCCGGATAGCCGCTCCCGTGGAGGCCGTGACAATGCCCACCCGACGGGCATAGCGGGGAATGGGCTGCTTATACTCCGGGGCAAACATCCCCATCTCCATCAGCCTGTCCCGCAGTTCTTCAAACTGACGGAACAGATCTCCGGCCCCGTCCAGTGTAATTTCTCTGGCATAGAGCTGATACTTTCCGTCCCGTTCATAGATACTGACGGAGCCTCCCGCAATCACCTGCTGCCCCTCCCGCATCTGAAACCGCAGGCCCTTCCGGTTTCCGGCAAACATTACCGCCGACAGCACCCCGGAACTGTCTTTCAGGGTAAAATAAATATGGCCGGAGCTGTGATATTTGCAGTTGGACACCTCTCCTTTTACATAAATGTTCCGCAGGGCGAAATCCTGGGTAAACATGTTTTTAATATAGCCGTTCACCTGGCCTACCGTATACACGCTGCCCGCCATATCCTACACCGTTTTTCTCACCAGCTTGCCCAGCACGCCGTTGATAAAAGAAGGAGAATCGTCGCCGCCGAATTTTTTCGCCAGCTCCACCGCCTCATTGATAGCCACTTTCTCCGGAACAGCGTCGTCATGGAGAATCTCATACAGAGCCAGACGGATAATCGCCAAATCCACCTTGCCCATACGCCTGGTCTTCCATCCCTGGGCCACGTCGTTAATCTGATGATCCAGTTCCTCCACCCGCACATAAATCTGCCCGGCTCTGGTCCGAAGCTCCTCCTTCGCCTCCTCCGGCATATCTTCAAATTCCGCCAGGTACAGCTTTACCTGACCGTCCAGATCCTCATCATTATAAAATTCTTTTAAGAACAACAGCCGGAAGGTGTGCTCCCGTATTTCTCTTCTGGTCATATTATTTATTCTCCCACATCAGTCATATTCTTCACACAGGCCATGAAACCTCCGGCCCTCACGGCAGCCGCCGGATTTCCCCGTCCGTATCCCCGGAGCAAAAACAAAAGGATGCCAGTACGCCTGACACCCCCTTTATATTGCTGCATTTGGTTGTCATGGTCCGTAAAACACCGTCCGCCGGGACACATGCACATCGGAATGCAGACGTCTCAGCCCGCGGACTCACTAATCCTCAAAATCCACTCCGGCGATCCGGATATTCACGTCAATCACTTTCAGGCCCGTCATATTCTCAATGGCGTTCTTCACCCTGTCCTGAACGGCCTCCGCCACCTTGGGAATGCTGCATCCGTACTTTAACTGCAGCGACAGATCAACGGAAACGGACGTATCCATCACGGCCACCTTGACCCCTTTGGAAAGGTTCTTCATGCCCAGCTTTCCCACCAGCTCATTCGTAATATTCCCGGCCATGGACGCCACGCCGTCCACCTCCGTCGCCGCAAGTCCTGCGATAATCGCCACCACCTCGTCGGCAATCTCCACGGAACCTACCTGTCCCGTCTCATGTATCATATGTGTGCTTCTGTTTTCAAATTCATTCGACACCGCACATTCCCTCCTGAAATCAAATTCAAACCGCTCTTTTACCGGACAGACTTCCCTGTCCTGCTGCATTATATTATAACAGACTCCGGGGAAATTGCAAAGAAAAAGTTTTTCTTCCGTACCTCCCAGTTCCGGATAAAGCCATCCAAACCAAACGCCGGAGATTTTAATATCCAACAAATGAATCTGCAAGCTGACACAAAAGGCCCGTTAAAACGTATCCAAATCCTCCTCATACGCATGAGTCGCCACATGTTTCAGATGTTCGATCGCCTCCCGCACCTGAGGGATAAACAGAATCAGCAGCGTAACCAGCATTTCCACACAGATATAGCTGCTGTAGACAAGGGAATACCGGATGGTTTCGTCATAAAAATAACTGCAGTTCCAGGTGCTCTCAATATAGCGCAGCGCCACGGCCAGCAGATATCCCATCTGCAGCCCGCCCTTTTTATGAGACAGAAAGCCGCCGAACCCCAGAAGCCCGTAGCCCAGGATATAATCGAAAAGCTCCGCAACAACATTATCCGAATCGTTGACATTGCGCAGCAGAAACTTGATACAGCCAAAAACCAGCGCCGTCAGAAGACCTGTCCATCCGCCGAAGAAATACCCGGCCATACAAACTGCCAGCATACTGAGGAAAGTAACCTCGCCGCCCTCTGACAACTGCAAAGGCTGCAGATAGGATAACAGCAGGCCCATCCCCAGGATCATCAAAATCCACAGCCATTTCCGATTCCACAGAAAATGCTCTTGTTCCCACATCATATCAGTCTCCTCTCTGAATGACAAGCCCCGGCGCTTATCTGGTCCGCTGCTGTCTCGGCCTTACTGACGGACGGCTTAATTTTTTCTTCCGTACATACTGTCTTTTCCTGTTCAGAATATACATCACCAGCAGAATCAGTCCGCCGCCGCCGATCACCATCACATCGAAGGTACTGCCGGCCGCTTCAATGGCGATGCCGAAACTCTCATAGAAACGCTCCAGAAGACCCACCATATATTCCTGCACCTGGATAATGGCCAGGACAGTGGCCGCCACATTGATTACCATGCCGTTTCTCCGCTCTGTCTGAGCGTTTTCAATATCCACCATATGTTCCAGAAAATCCTGCTGCTCATAATAGCTCTGCCGCAGCTCATCATTCTCAAAAGCCCTGCGGATCTGCTCCGCTTCCTTTTGGGTACCATAATATTTGAAATTATTGCTCTGCCAGAACTTAATCGTCTTGGCATAGTCCCGATACAGTTTGCTGATATACTGATAAGAAACGTCGCCCTCCTGCAGAAAGGCGTTGGAAATCTTGATGGTCATCTTGTTCAGCGCCGTATTCTGGAAGATCACCAGCTCAATGATAAACACATAGGTAGCTGTCAGCTCCATCCGTTCTTCCGGTTCCAGCTCATCATAGTCATGCAGGAGAAAGGCCACAACCTCCTCCGTCATATAGGCTTCATAATAATCATAAATCGCCTTACTGCTCTTTGCCTGTTCCAGCAATTCCGGATACTGGATATGGAAATCCTGATGCATACTGTTGTAGGTTTCCGCCGATAAAATATTCAGAAGCTCCCCTTCATTCTCCGGTTTCTTCGACAGGCATATAAAATTTTTGCCCCTTCCGCAGGACAAAAGACCATATTCTTTCCGCAGATATTCGTTTACATTCTGATAGCGGTAAAATCCTTTTTCATCCTTCCAGCCCTCCTCCCGGATCTCCAGAAAGCCCTGACACAACTGATCCTCCAACTGGGAGGCGGAATACCAGGAATCCGGCACCAGCATCATCAGAATATACATATGGGTCGGATGATGGACAAGCAAAGACAGATATACCTTTTCCTCCCCCACAATAAAGGGCCGTTTCTTTTTTCCCACAAGAGCGTCGTCTTCACCGCCGTAAGTCTCGTCCAGCGTATGCATCATATAAAACGTTCCCACGAAAACCCGCTCCAGCTCCCCCACGATATCGCTGTCATATTCGTATTTCAGACATCCGTCCAGAGCATCCAGCAGACACCCGGCCAGCCTGGGTGCCCGGGCATTCCGTTCTTCCTTCTGCTCCAGAAGCCGATTGATCCGGGTGTTTTTCTCATTATCCGCATAAGGCAGAAACAGATACGAATCATTCCGGTAAGTTTTGAAATACAAATCCTTTTTCAAAAGCTTTTCCAGATACATTCCCTCGCACAGATAGACCTGATTGCCTCCCTCGATCTCCCGGTACAGGCTGAACATCCGGCGGCTTAAAAATTTCTGTCCGTCCTCGGACACCGCCGTCCCGGAAATGCCGCCGATCTGAAAGCCTTCCGCCTGCAGCCGGTTGAGATAATCAATAAATCCGTCCGTCAGCATACGGACCACAGCCTGCTGATCCCGGTATTCCGGCGCCACCGCCACCGAGATAATAAACAGGTAATTGAGCGCGGAAGCAGAATACTCCGCCAGCTCCTCCGGCATAATGTCGTCGTCCCGGATCCTCATGCCTTCTTCCACAATTTCATCCCACAGCGCAGGCTTTACCGGAAAAAAATTAATATATCCGGCCGCTCTATCCTGCTCCCGGTCCATCACACACACGAAAGTCCTGGGATTCTGCCGGTATCTGGCCGCCATCCGTTCCAGGCTGCCCACATATTCGTCCGCATAGCAGGCCCGGTCTATGTCCATAATATTCGGTAAAAAACTTTCGTCAAACTCTTCGCCTTTTAAAATAGAATATTCCATGATCTCTCCTGTCACGACATGTCCGGACATTGCGTCAGTCCGCCTTAAATTCTTTCCATAATTCGTTCATCAGGTCATTGGCCTCCGGGCTTAACTGCATGGATACCTCGCAGTTGTCCGTGGCATGATCGGAAGGAACCAGCGCTTCATTCTGCCTGTCTTCCTCGGACAAAGCGTTAATCACCGCTTCGTTGGGCGTGGAATAGTAGATATATTCAAAATTTTTCATAGCGATGTCTTCTCTGCATAAGAAATCCAGAAACTGCTGTGCGGCCTCAATATTGTCACAGGATTTTGTAATCACCCAGCCGTCCAGCCAGACATTGGAACCCTCTTTGGGAATCACATAGGCCAGGTTTTCATTGTACTGGTTTCCCAGATAGGCCTCGCCGGAATATACCACGGCCATCGCCGCATTTCCGGCCACCACCTCGTCTCTGGCCTCGTCCACCAGATACGCCTGTACGTCCGGTTTCTGCCGAATCAGCAGCTCCTGGGCTTCGCGCATCTCGCCTTCGTCATTGCTGTTCAGAGAATAGCCCAGATATTTCAGCGCCAGCATATAGGTGTCCCGCATACTGTTCTGCATCACAATCTCTCCGGCATAGTCTCCGTTAAACAGCACTTCCCAGCTGTCCACAGGGCCATTTGTCTTCGTGGTGTCATAGAGAATGCCCATGGTTCCCCAGAAATAAGGGACCGTATAGCTGTTTTCCGGGTCAACGGCTTTTGCCAGCTCCCAGTATTTTTCTCCGATATTTCCTATGTATTCCATATTCCCGATGTCAATTTTCTGCAATTCATCTTCCTGAATCAGCCGCTGCAGCATATAGTCCGTGGTACACAGCAGATCGTAGGAGATGGCGCCGGATTTGTACTTTGTATACATTTCTTCCGGCGTCAGCGCCTCCTCATATTTGATTTCGATTCCCGTCTCCTCCGTAAACTGCCGGATCACGTCAGGGTCCATATATTCTCCGTAATTGAAGATGGTCAGACTTCCGTTTTCCGCTTTCTTTTTTGCGCAGCCTGCTCCTGACAGTGCCACCGAAAGGATCAGCACCCCCATTGTAATCACTGATACGATTTTTTTCTTCATCAAATTTTCTCTCCTTCTAAAAATGATATCCTGCTTTTTTATCTGTCTTTGATCCCCATTCCCTGTCAGCAGGGCATACGGTCCTGTATTCTGTTTTTAAAATCGCTGTTCTTCTCTCACCGCCGGCTTTTTTTCAGGCCAGTAATTGACCGCCAGCAGAATCAGAAACATCGTCACGAATATAATCGTGGACAGGGCATACATCTCCGGCTTTATCCCTTTGCGGATCTCCCCGTAAATCATGGTGGACAGCGTACTGACCCCGGCCCCTTTTGTAAAATAAGTAATCACAAAATCGTCCATGGACATGGTAAACGCCATAAAAAAGCCTGACACGATCCCGCTCAGAAGCTGGGGCAGGATCACCCGGAAAAACCCGTAAACCGCATTGGCCCCCAGATCTCTGGCTGCCTCGTAGAGACTGACGTTCATCTGCCGGATCTTCGGCATAACGCTCAGAATCACGTAGGGAATATTAAAGGTGATATGGGCGATCAGGACGCTCCCAAACCCCAGCGGCATAAAATGGACAAACCAGAGCATCAGGGAAATCCCGGTCACAATATCCGCATTTAAAATCGGGATATTGGTAAAAATCATCATAATCTGATAATTCCTCTGCCGCATGGCATGAATCCCCAGCGCCGCCAGCACGCCGATGACTGTGGCGATCAGAGCCGACAGAAAGGCCAGCACCAGAGTCGTCACGAGAGCGTCCATAATCTGCCGGTTGGAAAAAAGCTGCCCATACCATTCGAGGGTAAACCCGCCCCAGGTTACTCTGGACCTGGACCGGTTAAAAGAGAGCACGATCAGCACAAGGATCGGCGCATACAAAAACAGAACGATCAGTCCGATGTAACATCTGCTCAGCAGATTTTTCAGACCGCTGATCCCATGGAACAGATTTCCGGATTTCACTTTTCTCACCATATCGCCGACCGTTTCCCCTCTCTGTCATTTTTCATCGTAAACGCCATGCTGATCAGCACGAAAATCATCAGAGAAACCGAGAGGCCCGATCCCAGATTCTGATTCATGCTTTTGGTAAATTCCTGCTCGATTACATTTCCGATTAATTGAAGCTTCCCGCCGCCTAAAATATCGGAAATCACAAAGGAGGTCATGGAGGGCACGAAAACCATCACGATCCCGCTTAACAGCCCCGGTATGGACAGGGGGAAAATCACCTTGCAGAATACCGTAAAGCCATTGGCCCCCAGATCTCTGGCCGCCTCGATCAGATCTTCGTTGATCTCCGCAACCGCATTGAAAATGGGCAGCATCATATAAGGAAGATAGTCATAGACCACGCCGATCATAATCGCCGCCCCCGTATTCGCCACCGACAGCTCCCCAAGCCCTGCGGACCGCAAAAGAAAGTTCAGGATTCCGTTGTTGGAAAGAATCATCTGCCAGGCCAGAATCCGCAGAATAAAGTTCATCCACATCGGGAGAATCAAGACAAACATCATAAATCCTTTTTTTCCCATATTCAACTGCCGCATCGCCAGTACCAGCGGATAGGACAGCAGAATACACAAAACCGTGCAGCCGGCGGCAATCTCCAGGGAAAACAGCATGGCTTTCAGATGAATCGGGTCAAAAATAGCGACAATATTCCCCGTCGTAAAGCCGCCCTCCCGTGCGGTCAGCGCCGCCCTGATAATCATACACAGCGGAATCACCGTGAAGCCGAACACCCAGACCGCATAGGGGCCGGACAGCCATATCCGCTTGTTGACTGATTTGAGTCTGTTTATCATTTGCATCTCCATATCTGCTTACTATTTTGCAGTAAAGTCCGTTGCTGTTTTACAGTTATTCTTCTTCCCGGACAGCCTGGGCATCCTCGGAATGGGGCTTGTGCATAATCTGGATATTATCCGGCAGGATTGAAAGCCCCACCATGGAGCCCACCGGCGCCGGATTCACGTCCTGGATACTCCAGTCATAGGCACCGGCCCGGACCTTGATCTCATAATAAGCGCCTTTGAAAATCACCGAAATTACCCGGCCCGTCAGATATCCCGTCTCCGGCGCCGTAATCTCCAGATCCTCCGGCCGGATTACCACATCCACCAGCTCGTCCTTTCCAAACCCGGTATCCACGCAGGGGATAGGCACACCCTGGATCTGTACCAGCCGGTCGGCTTTCATTATACCGTCGATAATATTGCTGTCCCCGATAAAGTCCGCCACAAACGCATTCTGCGGCTCGTCATAAATGCTTTTGGAGGTCCCCATCTGCTGCACCAGTCCCTTATTCATCACAACGATGCGGTCAGACATGGTAAGCGCTTCTTCCTGGTCGTGGGTTACGTAAATGAACGTAATGCCCACTTCTTTTTTGATTTTAATCAGTTCCCGCTGCATTTCATGACGCAGTTTCAGATCCAGCGCGCCCAGAGGCTCGTCGAGGAGAAGAACCTTCGGCTCATTGACGATGGCGCGGGCGATAGCCACCCGCTGCTGCTGACCGCCGCTTAAGGAATCCGGCTTTCTGGACTCATATCCGTCCATATTCACCAGTTTCAGGGCATATCCGATCTTATCTTTAATGTACTGACCGCTCTTTTTTTTCAGTTTCAGCCCGAAAGCAATATTTTCCTCCACGCTCATATGAGGAAACAGGGAATATTTCTGGAAAACCGTATTCACGTTCCGCTTGTCTGGCGGAAATCCGGTGATATCCGTTCCCTCAAACAGAACCCGGCCCTCATCCGGTTTTTCAAAACCGCCGATAATCCGCAGCGTCGTGGTTTTCCCACAGCCGGAGGGACCTAAAAGGGTGATAAATTCATTCCGTCTGATCTCCAGATCCAGACTGTTTAAAATCACCTTTCCCTCGAAGGACTTGCTGACCGAATCCAACTGTAAAATAACGTCGTTCATACTGCTCCACTACTCCTATGTAAAGTTCCGCCGCAAACCTTTTTTGCAGCCGCCGCTACCCAGGATACATGCCAGACAGACAACAGGCGTTTCCCGTCGCTGCCTGCCATTCAGCGATACGGACTTTGCAGCCTAAAAACTGGGCGGGCTGCTGATCCACAAAATCGTGGAAACCCGTTTGCTGGCCGAACTGATCCTGTGCTTCTTATTGGCCTGAAAAATAAAGGAATCTCCTTTGCGCACCACATAAGCTTTATCGGCATAATGCACCTGAATCTTTCCCTCCAGCACATAACCGAATTCCTCGCCCTCATGGGGCTTGTCAAACGGCATCGACTGGCCCGGCTGAAGCCGCACCAGAATCGGCTCCAGACTTCTTGACTGGGCCGTCGCGATCAGCCAGGTAATGCTATTGCCGCTTTCATCTTCCTTTTCAAAGTAGTCCTCTTTCGGAAATACAATCTGCTGGTCGTCTTCCTCATGGAAAAAATCGGAAAGATTCGTCCCCAGGCACTCCACGATATCCAGAAGCGTGGACACCGACGGCGCCGTCAGCCCCCGTTCCAGTTGGGAAATAAAGCCTTTGGTCAGCTCCGTCCTGTCCGCCAGTTCCTCCTGGGTCAGACCGTTCTGGTTCCTGAGGTCCCGTATCTTGGCCCCGATCTGTTCTTCGATGTTCATGACGGTTTCTTCTTTCTGTAAGGGTAAAAGTATCAATATAAGAACCTTATTTCATCCGTGACCGTATCAGCGGCACTGACAGAAAAAAGGGTCTGTATTTAGAGTTACTAAACTTTTTATTTATCCTTATCAATTATACATATACTAATATAAAAGTCAACTATTATTAAAATAAAATGTGTAAAAAATATGGGATTTTGAAAAGAAGGGCATGTCGTTTTTCAGATATTCCGACTTCATGTTTTTTCCCGGGCCGGCATTTTGTCTGCACTGCCGCCGATTTTTAACGTGTTTCTCTGTATAGATTCGGGAGTCAAAAAGTCCGAATTTACACATAAAAAGCTGCAAAGAAACACTCCCTCCGAAAGGAACCGTCTCTTTGCAGCCCGGTACTCAATTCTTTCTTCTATTTTTACATACTGCGATACTATGGAATCCTAAAAATCCAGTTCGCTCTCAATCAGCCTGGCAACTGTCTCTGCCGCACGTTCTTCCTCTGTTCCATCGCAGAAAAGTTCTATTTTCTCACCGCATTTGATCCCTGCTTTAATCAGCTTTAAAACGCTTTTCGCATCGACGGTCTGTTCCTTCCTGCGAATGTAAATTTTACATTGGTATGCCGCAGCTTCCTTCGCCAGCAGCCCTGCCGGTCTTAAATGCAGACCCGTAGGATTCGCCACCGTTAAGCTTTTTATTACCATCTCACTATGTTACTGCCTGCGCATAACTGCTCCGCCAGAATGCCGGCCACCCCCGTATCACTGGCTTTCAGACTTTTCCTTATACCAGCGCAACAGTCTCTCTTGCGATCGCCAGTTCTTCATTGGTAGGAACTACCATAGCAACTACCTTGGAATCATCGGTGCTGACAATTCTTTCCTCGCCCGCAAATTTATTCTTCTCAGCGTCGAACTTCACGCCCAGATAACCCATATGATTCAGAACCATCTCACGGATCAGAGCGTCATTCTCGCCGATGCCGGCGGTAAATGCGATTACGTCAACGCCGTTCATCACTGCTGCGTAAGCGCCGATGTACTTCACTACTCTGTGTACGAATACCTCAACGGCAACCTCAGCCTTTTTATTTCCCTTGTCAGCCTCCGCATGCAGGTCACGGAAGTCGCTGGATACCTGAGACAGACCCTGTACGCCGGACTTCTTGTTCAGTACCTGCAGTACTTCCGAAATGTTTAAATTCTCTTTCTTTGCAACATATTCAAGAACAGCGGGATCAAGATCACCGCTTCTGGTACCCATCACAAGACCTTCCAGAGGGGTGAAGCCCATGCTGGTGTCAACAGACTTGCCGTTCTGTACCGCACAGATGCTGGCGCCGTTGCCCAGGTGGCATACGATGGTTTTCAGATCTTCCGGTTTCTTGCCCATGATCTCCGCAACACGCTTGGAAACGAAGCTGTGGGAAGTTCCGTGGAAGCCGTAACGGCGAACCGCATATTTCTCATAGTACTCGTAAGGAATACCGTACAGATAGGATACGTCGGGCATCGTCTGATGGAATGCGGTGTCGAATACGCCTACCATCGGCACGTTCGGCATCAGCTCCTTGCAGGCATTGATACCGATCAGGTTTGCGGGGTTGTGCAGAGGAGCAAGATCGTTGCACTTTTCGATCTCTTTGCATACTTCTTCGGTCAGAACAGTGGATGCTGCGAACTTCTCGCCGCCATGTACGATTCTGTGGCCTACTGCGCCGATCTCGTCCAGAGATGCGATCACGCCGTTCTTCGCATCTGTGAGCTGCTGAAGCACCAGGCTGACTGCCGCCGTATGGTTGGGCATGTCCGCATTCATCTCCACTTTGTCCTTGCCCGTAGGCTTGTGGGTCAGACAGCCGTCGATACCGATTCTCTCACATAAGCCTTTTGCCAGCACCTGCTCTGTCTCGGAGTCGATCAACTGATACTTCAGAGAAGAACTACCGCAGTTAATTACCAATACTTTCATTGTTTTTCCTCCTAAAAAATCCTGTGATCTGAATTTTTTCACATATAGTCTATTCTATACTTTTTTCCAGTGGCTGTAAAGTGTTTATGGGGATTTTTTGAGGATATTTCTCCGCTTCATTGAAAAACTTCTTTTTTCTGATAAAAAGCCGGCTTTCTATCAGTTATGCCTATTTAACGATATATGAAAACCCCTGCTGCGAAAGCATTTCGCAGGCGTGTTCTTCATCAGCGCCTGTCAGAACAGGAATTCTTTTCCGTACCTCATCAGATTTTCCTGCGCAAGCCCCGTTTTCCTCATTATCATATGCCGTCTCCGCTTTCACCGCAGCTCCATCTCCTGAAAACGGAAACGCCATACCATATAATGCCGTCAATAACATTGTTAAAAATACTACAGTCTTCTTTTTTCGCATGTTTGAACACTCCTTCCACTTGATTTATAATAAGCCGGCTTTTATAAACTATTTAACAATATAAGAGAATCCCTTTATCCGGAGCATTTTGCAGGCATATTCTTCGTCACAGCTTATTAAACCAGGAATTTCTCCCGATTCTTCGCCGCATCCCGATACGTCAGTCCTGTCTTCATTGTAAAAAGACCCCCTCTCCGTTTTCACTGCGGTTCCAATATTCAGAATCGCAATCAGACTGACCATTGTCAGTGCCAGCAGCATCCCGTTCGTTTTTTCTTTTTCCGTTTTCATCATGACTCTGATTCTTTCTTCAGTCGGATATTTACAGAACGGGCTGTACAGGGCTTCTCTCTCTGCTTTCTTTTCTTCCAGGTCTATCAAAACATTCAGATATGCCTTCCTGTATCCCAGAGTCTGATGCTTTAGTACGGTTTCATCGCATGATAATTCAATGTCCCGGTTTGCAAAAAAATACATCGCCCAAATCAGCGGATTATACCAGTAAACCGAGCAGCTCAGAACCAGCACCCATTTGAACAGGACATCCAGATGTTTGATATGAATAAACTCATGTTCCAATACAAAGGCAAGATTTTTTTCTTCTATGTCTTTGCAGGCCGGAAGCAAAATAACCGGCCTGATAACGCCATAGGTCAGCGGCGCCGCAATTCTGACCGATTCTTTGATCTCCACCCTTCTTTTCAGAGAATGGGACTTTTTCCATTCCTCAAAATATACACCTTCAACGGGCAGCGCCATACAATACAGTTTTCTTTTTTTCAGATGAGCGCCAATGAAAGTGCCCGCAATCCCGATTACGCCGATCAGCCATATGACTTTTATCATTCCGTCCGCCGGCGATAACAACGCATAACTGTCCGGCAGCTTTGTTTTTTCCCGCAGATCAAAAGCGTCCGCAATGTATCCGATATATCCGTATATATCAGCATTTTTTAACCGCAGTTCAATTGAAAAAGGACATAACAGCCGCAAAATCAATATTTTCCACAAATACAGCCAGGTCCTTCCCGGAATACGATAGAGCAGCAGACGCCTGGCAATTACGATGCAGGGAACAACAACAGCCACGGCCGCATTCGTTTTTATCATCCATTCCATGAGGCTCTCCTATAAATCTTTAACCAGTTCCTTTAATCGCAGAATTCCGGCCTGATCCAGACTCTTTTCTCCAATCAGCGCGGCTATAAGCTGATCCGGGCGGCCGTCGTACATTTTCTCAATCAGTTCCCGGGTTTCATATTTCTGTGCTTCTTCTTTTGAAATCAGCGGACGGCATGTAAAATTCGGTTTTTTTCGTTCAATGGCTCCTTTGTTGATACATTTTTTAATCACCGTATAAGTGGTGGTTTTACTCCACCCGATTTGCCGGTCAAGCTCCTCCGCAATCTTTTTTGCCGTGACTTCTCCCTGTTTCCAAAGGATTTCCATCACTTTTAATTCGCTGTCGTATAGTTTTGTTTCCATGTCATATCACCCTTTCATTCTACTGTAATAGAATATTGATTATTCTATCACAGTAGAATATCTTTGTCAACAAGTATCCAAACATAACTCTGCACAGGCAGCTTTTGTTTTGCCGTCAAAGTAAAATCAGGCAATTTTCTCCTTCACATAAAAAGCGCACATCCCGCCATGCTGTCATTACCATAACGAAATATGCGCCTTTTTCATCTGTCTGTATAAGTTTTATAGTGAAATTCTTTTCAATTTTAAACGGATGTCTCCGGTAAAGCGGCAGTTTTTATCTGTCAGTGTATCTCTTTTATAATAATTCCGCCGCCGCCCTTTTCAGTTCCTCCCGAATCCGGATATGCTGGGGGCAGGCTTCCTCACACTTGCCGCACTCCACACATTCACTGGCCCGTTTTTTTCCGTGTCCGCCCACCAGCCAGTTTTCCTGATGCTGCGCTGCGGCCTGATCGCCGTAAAGGGTCAGATAGTTCATGGCCGTAAAAGTACCGGAGACGCCGATCCCTTCCGGACAGACCTTGGCACAGTAGTTGCAGGTGGTGCAGGGAATCAGAGGAATGCGGTTCATGGCTTCTCTGGCCCTGGCAAACACTTCCTTTTCCTGTTTGGTAAACCCTGTAAACGCTTTCATATAAGATAGATTGTCTTCCATCTGCTCCAGATTGCTCATACCTGACAGAACCGTAATCACACCTTCCAGATCCGCCGCAAAGCGGATGGCCCAGGAGGCGCAGGAGGCATTCGGGTCCGCTTTTTTAAAGATTTCCTCTACCTCCTTCGGCGGATTGGCCAGCATGCCGCCTTTTACCGGCTCCATGATTATGACCGGCTTCCCATGAGACCGGGCCACCTCATAACATTTTTTTGACTGCACGGCGGGATTTTCCCAGTCTCCATAGTTGATTTGCAACTGAACGAACTCCATTTCCGGATGTCTGTTTAAGATTTCTTCCAGTTCTTCCGGCGTGGAATGGAAGGAAAAGCCCACATGTCTGATCAGGCCCTCTTTTTTCTTTTCCTGAACAAAGCTCCACATATCAAAATCGTCAAAAGGTTTTGTCCGGTGCTCACCCAGGTTATGCAGCAGATAAAAGTCAAAATATCCGGCTCCCGTCTGTTTTAATGAGGTTTCGAACTGTGCTGCGGCATCCTCCCTGGTTTTGCAGTCAATCCATGCGGCATTTTTTGTGGCCAGTTGGAACCGCTCCCTTGGATAACGCTCCACCAGCGCCTGACGGATGGCATCCTCACTGCCCGCATAAGCCCAGGCCGTATCAAAATAAGTAAAACCCGCTTCCAGGAAACGGTCTACCATCGCCTTGGTCTGCTCAATATCAATTGCCTCTCCTTTTTTGGGCAGACGCATCAGTCCAAAGCCCAGTTTTTTGATTTCTTCTCCTAAATATGACATTGTATTTCTCTCCTCCTGTCTGATCTCACATTCCGTTCTATTCTCATTGTAGCAACCGGTAGCGGATACCGGTCAAGAAGAAATTTGCAAAAAATCAAAAACCTTGCCCCTTCTTCCCGATTCTGTTATACTTTCCTTGCGGTATACGGCAGTTACCGCCGGCTGATGAAAATCATCCTATGTATTTTTAGGAATTTATGGCGTCTGATTTTATAAGATTCCGGGAATACGCCGTTAGATCCGGAGGTATTTTATGATGTACAGTATGAAAGAAGCCTGCGAACAAACCGGGCTCACCTATGAGACACTGAAATTTTACTGCAACCAGGGACTGGTGCCGAATGTAAAGCGGGACAGCCGTCACCGGCGCATATTTGACGACGATGATCTGGCATGGATTCATGGACTGTGCTGCCTGAGAAACTGTGAAATGGGTATGAAAGATATGAAGGAATACCTCGTTCTCTGCCAGGAAGGAAACACTTCCATACCGAAACGCAGGGAAATTCTGGACCGTCAGAGAGACATCCTGCAGCAGCGCATCCGTAACCTGGAGGCGGCCGTGAATTATATCGAGCGGAAAAAACGGTATTATGACGATGTGGAACAGGGAAAGGTCAGTGAAACGGTGAAATGGGACAGTCCGGCGGCTTTATGCTCCGCACCGAAGGCAGAAAACCAGTCACATCCGCGCAGCCATCCCCATATAATAAAGAAAACAATGCCATAAGGAGCCTCTATGGCGCAATCGGTTCTGACCCCGATATACGGGGTCATTCAAAATATTACCCAATCCCCTAACCAGTGCTGCGACAGCATGATCACGCTGCTGACCTCTAACG
Source organism: uncultured Lachnospiraceae bacterium (assembly GCA_948470335.1). GTDB lineage: Bacteria > Bacillota > Clostridia > Lachnospirales > Lachnospiraceae > Paralachnospira_A. Next base: position 47,742 of record CAOKOL010000022.1, read on the forward strand.
GAATCGTCCGTTTCGCAGCGGATCCCGACACCGTTGTCATCGATTCGGCCCGGCTGTCTCCCGGCATGTCCGTGGCGGCCTTTTACGATGCCAATCTGCCGGTACCCCTTATTTTTCCGCCCCAATATCAGGCAGTTATCATTGCCAGACGGCGGCAGAATGAAAATGTGGCGGCAGGATTTTTCAACAGAAATCTGGTGGCGGCCGATCAGTCTTTACAACTAAACATCGGCGCTGCAACAGAAATCGCGGCGGCCAACGGCCTGCCTTTTACATGCAGTCCGGGCGGACAATATCTGGTGGTGTTTTATACCGCGACGACCAGAAGCATTCCGCCCCAGACTACGCCGAGGCGGGTTGTGGTGTTTTGCGAATAGCGTAACGGCCAGTTATGATAAACCAAATGACAGGGCGGTAATCGCAGTCGGCAAAGGGGCGGATTTATAAGGAAGATATGATTTTGTTTTTTTAACATACGGAAAATAGTTCGGGTTGAAAGAAAGGTACAATGAACAAATAAAAGAATGAGAAGATTTATATGAAGCAGACGGCTTGAATAGTAATTGATATAAAAACCGGGAATCACTGTAAGAACAGAGACTCCCGGTTTCACAGGCAGGGTTATGAACATGAGGTGTCTTTTCCAATTAAAACCTTTTTTCCCTGAAACGCAAATCCATAAAGGCTGATCCGCTCTTTGGGAATCCCTCTGGCGATCAGATCCGTATCATATGCTTTTTCCGCAATCTGGTTCAGCGCATTCCGAACGGTTTCTTCCAATGAGCTTTCACAATCGGCATCGTGTACTTTAAATTCCATGATAATCGCATTGCCATCCGCCTTTTTTGGTTCCATCATAACGTCATATCTTCCAAAACCACTTTCTCTGTTAGAACGGATATAATAATCACCGGACAAGTCAACGATCAGGCCCAAAACAAAGCCATGATAAAAACGTTCCGGCTGTGTTTGATCGGAAGGCTTGTTTCCCGAATCAAACGAACTGAACATTACCCTTGACACATCATTCATAAAACGGTTCATGTAATTCAGATCACCCTGAAGCAATGCCTTTTTAAAATCACCATACGAGGTCAGGTCTTCCGGAAACCAGCCTGCAATCATTTCCCGAAACATCAGCATCGTTTCGTGATTTGTGATTTTCAGATCATATATAAATTTCCCCGTTTCAGCGCTGAATTGCCTGCTCACAGGTTTCAGATAGCCGCTTGCCAGTAAAAGGCTCCAGATCGCCCCTCTCATACGTTTCAACTGTTCAAAGACTACCTGCTCGTCCAATGCCACTTTCAGACATCCGCCTCCGAGAAGTTCTTCCATCTGCGTCTTCAATTCGGGCGTGCCCTCCCGGATCAGCTCCGAAACCAACTGATTAGAACTGGTATCCGCCCAGTACATGCCATATTCTCCGGAGTCCAGATATTTTGTAATTGACCATGGATTATAAATTTCTTTCCTGTTTCCAAATACAAAACCGTCATACCAGGCTCGGATATGTTCCTTTTCGGCAGACAGCCCTCTTTCCTCCAATGCTGCGGATACCTCCTCCTGCGTGAACCCAAAGGAAGTATTGTATTTTCCTGATGTCGTCGTCACAACCTCCAGATTGTTCAGATCAGAAAATACGGACTCTTTGCTCACCCGTGTAATCCCGGTCAGCAGTCCGCGGTAAAGATACGCATTGGTCTTAAAAGTAGAATTAAACAGGCTGCGGACAAACGCTGTCAGCCTGGACCAGTATCCGTTCATATATGCTTCCTGCATCGGCGCGTCATACTCGTCAAGAAACAGGATTACCTTCCTGCCATAATATCGTTCCATATAGGACATAAGCGTTTTCAGCGCCCTTGTGACCACGGTCTCCGATACCGTATCCGCAAAATCCACATCGTCGCCGATATACTGCCCAAACGTATAAAAAGACTTTTTTTCCGATTCTGACAGGATCCCTCCCCGCAGCAGATAGTCATGTTTTTTATAAAGGTCGGACAGGGATAAGACAATCCCTTTTTTCGCCTCCTCAAAGGTGGAACCCTTGATATCGGCAAAACTCAGAAAAATCACGGGCCAGGTCCCCTGTAACGCCCGGTATTCTTGTTCTTCCCAGACAGAAAGCCCTTCAAACAGCTTTCCTCTCCCCGCATAATTCACGGAAAAAAAACATTCCATCATGCTCAGATTCAGAGTTTTGCCAAACCGGCGGGGACGGGTAATCAGTGTCACGATATCCTCTTGTTCCCACCATTCTCTGATGAAATTCGTTTTGTCGATGTAGAACGTCTTTTTTTCACGCATGTATTCGAAATTCTGATTTCCGATTGATATTTTGCGCTCTATCACTGCCGCATCCTCTTTTGGGGAATCCATGCACGTCTCCGCCTATATTCCCGATTGATATATTCCGATGATTGTTTTTTCGGAAGCCAGGTTTCCACAATCTTGTATTGCTATGCTTTTATGATACCATGGGAATGTTGTTATTTCAAGAGAGGGAATTGTTTGATTGCAGCGGACTGATTTTATAGAATTCCGGTAATACGCTGCCAGATCCGGAAGTGTTTTATGATGCAGGGTAGGAAATATATTCTCTATATTTGATGTAGTATATTCTTAAATGTTTTACAAATAAAATCCACCTCACTCTCTGTCAGATAAGGATGTATCGGCAGACAAAGAACACTTTTGCAAAGCTTCTCCGTCACCGGGCAATCCGCCAATGCGCTCTCTGTTCCTGCAAATGCTTCTTGCATATGCATTGGCTTTACATAATATATCATCGTGGGAATTCCAGCTTCTCTCATTTTCGCCTGCACAACGATTCGCTCTGCCCCCTCAGGCAGTTGCACCGTATACTGAGCCCATGAAGAATAAAATCCATCTGCGATTGCAGGTAACACCAATCCTGTAATATCGCGTAATTGACTATTATATATCGATGCTACCCTATTTATAGCTATCAACTCATAATTCATAAATGCTTTAAATTTAGGTAACAGTATCGCTGCCTGTAATGTATCAAGTCGACTGTTCATCCCCAATCGAACATTGTTATATTTTGAATCCGGATTATCAGGTTGCCCCATATCTTTTCCATGAACCGCTATTGATCTGCATAAAGAAGCTATCTCATCATCATCTGTAAAAATGGCTCCTCCATCGCCATAGCATCCAAGCGGCTTTGCCGGAAAAAAAGAAGTTGTTGCAACATCCCCAAAAGAACATGCACGTTTCCCTTCGAACATCCCGCCAAACCCCTGTGCACCATCCTCTAATAAAAGCAATTCATACTTTTCACAAACACGTCTCAAGGCGCCATAATCTGCCGGAAGTCCGAACAAATCTACCGCAATCACTGCCCGAGGTCGTAATTTTCCCGTTAATAAAACACGTTTAATCACATGTTCCAATGAAACTGCATCTATATTATATGTATCTTGTCTCACATCTACAAATATTGGTGTTGCACCCACTGTAGCAGGGCATTCTCCTGATGAAAAAAATGTAAAATCCGGTACAAATACAGCATCACATTTATTTCCTCCTCCCGCTTCCCCAATTCCATGTGCCATTAATGCAATAGAAATTGCATCTGTTCCATTCCCACAGGAAATACAATGGTTTACGCCCACATATGCCGCAAGCTTATTTTCGAGTTCCTTTACCTGCATACCGGATATAAAGTGTGATGAAGATACTACTTCCATAATTCCTTTATCTATCTCTGTCTTTATTGTTTGATATTGTCGTTTTAAATCTCGAAATTCCATTTAAAGTTTCTCCACTTCGTACAATTTATTCATAGACATACTTAGAAATCCTCTGAACGATCTCTTTATATCCTTCTCCATTCAAATGAATGCCATCTCCGCTATAATAATACCCCCCCCCTTGCATATTAAACACAGGAGAGATATCTATATAGGTTGCAGAAATATTTTCGGCACAAATTGATTCATAAATTTTATTAATCATGTCTATTTGTCCTTGTTCAATATCTTTTGCAGGCAAAACACTTTCTATATATATCCTGGTGTTGGGAGACATCTCACTAATCTTTTCCACGATCAAACTCATATTGCTACAAATTTCGTCTGCGGAAATCCCAACAGACAAATCATTAATCCCAATGAGAATAAAAATTTTTTCAGGATCATGTTTCATGATTTCATCCAAACGGTTCAACAATCCTTCCGTTGTATCACTTCCAATCCCTCTATCTATACAATTTATTCCGGCAAATAATTCATTCCAGTTTCCCTTCTCAGTAATACTATCTCCGGCGAATACAATGTCTGTTTTTCCATCATACAATTGAAATTGAGTCAATCTCGCACTATATTGATAATTCGTATTATAATCATAATTTGATACTGACACACCTTTATCATTATTTATATAATTAGAAATTCTAGGATATACATAATTCAATAGAAAAATACCATTCAAAATCAATGATCCACAAAAAACAAATATCACCACGAATTTTTTGATAACTAATTTAAAATTCTGTTTTTGATCATTATTTTCATTTTTTATTTCTTCATCCATATCCTGTAACCTCTCCTTATTTTTCCGCGGCCGCTTTTAATTCATGTTTTTTTAGTACAGTAAATGTAGCTACAGATAACATCCTTTCAATAATATATTTTATGTGAATCCATAGCAACCACTACGATCCAAAACGCCAAATAAAAAAGTAATCCCAATTGATTATCAAAAATACATTTTATATTTTTCCTAATATTGGTTATTTTCATTTCGTGAACTATTTTCATTGTTCTATAAAGTCTTTATATTGTCTTTTACAATCCGGACAACTCAAATCTTCTTTCAAAACCTGTCCGCATTCACAAACCCAGCCAATTTTCTTCGCTGGTACACCTGCCATCAGCATATGCGGCGCAACATCTTTCGTCACTACCGCCCCTGCGGCAATCATGGCATATTCCCCAATAACATGTCCGCAAACAATGGTACAATTTGCGCCAAGCGTAGCATCATGTCTGACAATAGTTTTCTTATATTTTACATGTCCTTTTGGAAATCTGGCTCTTGGTGTCAGGTCATTGGTAAAAACCATAGACGGACCGCAAAAAACATAGTCTTCCAGCTCCACACCTTCATAAATAGAAACATTATTCTGAATCTTAACATTATTTCCTATTTTAACATTACTAGAAATATTTACGTTTTGTCCGAACGAACAGTTTTTTCCGATTCTTGCACCTGACTGAATATGACTAAAATGCCATATTTTTGTTCCCTCCCCAATTTCGACATCATCATCAATAATGCTCGAAGGATGGCTATAAAAAACACCCATTTGTTGTCTCCTTCATCTACATGATTTTCTTTCCAAACCGTCCCACAAAATCCATTGTATCGCATTCTTTCATAGGAAGTTTCACCGGTTTGCCTTCAGCCGCAGATTTATAAACCGCAAGAATCAATTCCAGCGCTCTGCGTCCTGCCTCTCCTGATACATAAGGTTCACAATCGTTTTCAATAGCCTGAATCATATCTGTATATAAAGGCGTATGACCAAACCCATATATATTGGGAGGATTTTCAGCAAACTGCCTGATAACCATTTCCGGATCATCTAACTGATCGGAAAATTTCCATTCCTCGATCTTATTTACTGAGGTTCCGCCAGCCTTTACGGTTCCCTTTTCTCCAAAAAGATACAAAGTTTCTTCCAGATTCTTTGGATAAATATCTGTGGTCCCTTCCAGGATTCCATAGGCACCGTTCTTAAATCTTATAAGCGCAATGCCCAAATCTTCCGCTTCAATATAAGGATGATTCAGTCTGTCCGTCATTCCAACAACTTCTTCAATTTCATCTCCCATCATCCAACGAAGTAAATCCGCATTATGAATACACTGATTCATCAAAGCCCCGCCATCCTGCTCCCACGTTCCACGCCATTCGGCTCTGGAATAATACTCCCAGTCTCTACACCAACGAATATGCGCCGTACCATAAAACAACCTTCCAAAACGTTCCTTATCCACTGCATCTCTGATCTTTTGTATAGACTTATTAAATCTGTTTTGATGGCTCGCACAGACTTTAACTCCTTTTTCACGTCCCCGTCGTATAATTTCATCGGCATCGGCAAGGGACAGAGCAATTGGCTTTTCTATAATCACATTACATCCGGCATCTATACATTCCAGCGCTATCGAAGCATGTTTTCCCGATTCTGTACAAATCGCAACCAGTTCAGGCTTTTCTTTTTCTAATAATCTTCGATAATCCGTATATGTATGGATTGGGTCTAACTCAAATTTCAGAATCTTATCATGCATATTATGCATATTAATATCACAAATCGAGGTAAAATTTAATCCATTCGCTTTTGCCGCCGCAATATGATTGGGACTGATTCTTCCACATCCAATTAACGCATAGTTCATTGCTATCTCCTCTTTAAATACCATTCGTTTATAATTTTACATATACGTTCTGCCGCATGACCATCTCCAAAAGGCCGATATAATGGATCAATTATCTGCTCTTTTGAAAGCTTCTCAGTAATGTCCTTATGATCTGGTTTTGCCAATTGATTTCTATTGCCAACCATTGTTTCCGGCCAAACCGCATAGTCGAAAACAAAGACACACTGCACACCAGCATAAAATGCTTCACACTGTAATCCACCGGAATCGGTAACAATTTTTTTTGCACGTTTTATAAGCTGAACCGAATCCAGATAGCCAATGGGCTGCGTAAGAATAATATTTCCGAATTTTCTTGCTTTACATATTTTTTCGGCTCTATCATGGTTGCGCGGATGAACGGCATAAATTGTTGGTGCATCCAGATTATTCATAGCCAATAAAATTTCTGTCAGTGGTTCATCATTATAAGTATTTTCCTGACGATGACAGGTCATATAATAAAAAACATCCGGAACGGTAATTAAGTCACCTTTAAGATCTAAAATATGAGGATTATCCCAGGACCGCTCTGAAAAATACAGGAAAGAGTCATACATAATATTTCCTACATAATAAGATCTGTTTTCTAATCCTTCTTTCCTTAACTTTTCCAAAGCATCTTCTGTTGCACAAAAATTCAGCGTTGCCATATGATCGGCAGTAATTCGATTAACTTCTTCCGGATTTTTTAATGTTCCCAAACGATTACCCGCTTCTACATGAAGCACCGGAATACACATCTTTGCTGCCGCAAGAGCGGCTGCTAAGGTTGAATTTGTGTCTCCATAAACAAGCAGCGCATCCGGTTCCTCTTTCTGAATGATATTTTCAATTCCTACCAGCATCTTTGCTGTCATTTGAGCATGTGTCCCGCCGGAAATGCCCAGATTATAGTCAGGCTCCGGAATTCCCATTTCCCGAAAAAAAACAGCCGACATATTGTCATCAAAATGTTGGCCTGTATGCACCAGAATTTCCTGATTTTCTTTCCTGATTTGACGAGATCCTGCAGCAGCTTTAATAAATTGTGGTCTCGCGCCTACCACAGTAATAATCTTCATTTTTAAATCCTCTTTAGCCCTTTTTATTTTAACAATTTTCCATATTTATCTTTTTTATTTTGCAGGCGTAATATAAATACACCCAAAAAGCAATACTTGATAATACATATACAACAATAGTAGCGTATGCAACTCCATTTATTCCAAAATGTAATATACAAAAATAGTCAACTACAATATGAATGATACATGAAAAAAACGAACATACTGAATTAAACTTGGTTTCTCCTATCGCCGGCAGAAAATTCATTGGTATCATTCTAAACGCCACATTTATAAATCTCATAATCCAAAGTCTGTTTGATATGAAGACGGCATCCATATACTTTTCTCCATATAAAATTCTAATAATCCATGGAGACATGACAATTCCGACCACAGTGATAAAAAATACAATACAAAAATTTAAAATTGCGATCCTTACAATTTGAGAAAACGCAATACTTCTATCTTTAATTTGTGCTATTTTTGAAAAGTAAAAAATCGCAATCGATCCGGTAACCAATATTAATTGCTGTGGAATTAATCCTGCAACTCGAAAATTTGCTGTGACAACTTCATCTTTAATCAAATTATTAATAAGAAATGTTTCATTGGCAGGCATAATTGATGAAAACAGTTCCGCAAGCATTAATGATATTGCCATTTCCCAAAAAAGACGAATCTCTTTTTTTCCCAGAATTGTTATTTTCACTGTTCTGAGATTCGGCATTAACACCTTAATTCCATATGAAATAGAAATAATGACTGCTATATATCTTCCGGCAACAAGCCCGGTTGCATTAAATTTAAAAGAGAGCAACGAACCAATCAGGCATACAATAACTACTTGCAGCAACCCGGTTGCCGCATATTGTTTATATAATTGTTGACCTCTTAAATACATTTGAACTGTTGACAGAAAGTATGCCAACGAAGGCATAAATACCAACGCATAAATATAGGTTCTTGCCTGCGGAAATGGAATTCTTATAAAAGAAACAGCCGTACACAATGCAATACTGCAAATAAACTGTATCGCCGTACCCATTTTTCCTGCATAAACAAAGTATGTTTTATCTTTTTGTACATTCTCCCCTGTCGCCGCATATTTCAGTAATGCCGAGGCCAATCCGAGACCAGCTACCAGATCAATATACGAATACAGATTCAATGCGTAAGAATAATATGCATAATCATTTTTATCTATTATTCTTACAATGATGATACCGGAAATCATGCTGATTGCTTTAACTAGAATGTTTCCTGATAAAATATATAAAAAACCTTCTTTAATAGCTTTTATCAACATTAAAAATGTTCTATGGATACTATTTTTTATATTCATATATTAAAGTTTTTTAATCTGCCTTGCCGGATTGCCGGCTATAACACAGTTCCCCTCCAGAAAAGAATGCGTCACAACGCTGCCGGCCCCGACAACAGTACGCTCTCCTAAAATCACACCAGGAAGGATTACCGCATTAATCCCTATCCAACAGTTTCTTCCTATTACAACAGGCTTCCCGGTCAAATGTGTTTCTAAATTATAAGGATCATGATTAGCAGTAATAATTCCGACATTATTTGCAATCAGTGTCCCTTCTCCAATAAAAATTTTCGCTTTTTCACATTGAAAATAAACGCCCTTACCCTGAAAATTATCAATGTTATTCGGAGAAAAAACAATATTTTCTTTTGGTCCGATTATTGTATTAAATTGAGATACCGGCCACGAAACCTGGCTGTTGTAATTCCCAATAACCTGCCATCGAATACTTCTCCATATCCATTTCGTTCCAATAAGCATATCCTGAAAATATAAATTCTGAAAATATTGTTTATCAAAAAACAAAGTCCCAATCCATAATGTAAACTTTCGGTATAATTCTTTAAGTAAACTTTTCATTTTTTCAATTTTATTACTGCATCTCTAAGCGCCGTATATATTCTATATTTTAATGTGCTTTCTTCTGTCCTGTATTCATTGTGACTGTGTGTTTCAGCATTCATAATATCTTCAAATTCACTATCTGAAATACCTATTTTTTCTTTCACAGCATCAATATATGTATTCATTAACAGTTCATCATACAAAGGTTTTTCCAACTCTGTCATCGCTTCATCCCTGGTCATCTGGCCGGATACAACCATGCTGGAAAGATGATAAACTCTTTTATCAATCCCAAATTTTTTTGGAAACCAATACAATTGGACAAATGCTGTAAGAATATTCTCTAAATGTTTGCTTCCATAATATTCAAAATCACAGAAATCAGCCAGTTCCTCGAATGCATTTTTTCTATTATAATCAATCAAATCTAATAACCGCGGTCGTTTAATCCCAAATTTTTTGCTGATTGCTGCCTGGGCAATCGTAGAAATAAAGTCTAATCCACTGATATCTGCATTCCCATTTTTCTTATTTATGTCAAAAATATTCACAATATCATAAGCATTATGTGTTTGATTCACAGGTGAAATACTTTCCAATGCATAGTTTAAACCTGATAAAAAATATTTAATTTTATATTTCTCCACCTGCTTATATAGACAGGCAAACAAAATATTATCCTGTGGTGCCGCAAGATTGGCAACACCTGCCCTCATATATGCTTTTGTCAAATCAGCAAATTGCTGTGTATCAGGTGTTACCGTAATCATTTTGAATCCGGTTTTATCAATCAGCTTTTTTATATTTCTTTTGGATATATCCGTATCAAATCCGTCATCGATATGAATTGCAAGCACCCTGAGCCCATATTGATGCCCCAAATATGCCAAATATGAGGAATCCAACCCGCCCGAAATTCCCATAACACAGTCAAACTCTTTTCCTATACTCTCAGATTTTATCTCATCAATAATCCTTTCTAACCTTTTCTTCCCTTCGAGATCAGGAAAATATATTTTATTTTTTCGTCCTAAAGCACTATTACAAAAATTGCAATATCCCTGAGAATCAAATATAATTTCAGGTTCCGAAGCGTTATCCATTACGCATCTTTTACACCTGATCAATTTATGCATTTTTAAATTTCTCCTTCTTAATCTTATATAATGACATTTTCCAGCAGTTTTTCATATCGTTCATTCTGAATCGTCCTCGAATATTTATCTCTGTCCATGCAACCCAGATCTTTTTGTTTTTCTTTAAGAATTCCAACAATGGCATTAACTGTATCTTTAGCACCGGCGCATAAATAAGAATGATTGCATACTTCCAGAATATCGGCTATCGAACTGTCCTTTTGTGCAAAATATATCACAGGTTTATTAACAAACATATAATCAAAAAGCTTGGTTCCTAGTCCCCTTTTATAGTGGACAATTAAACAATTCATCGTAACTCCACGTAATATTTCAATTCCGGTTCTATAATCCAGAAAACCAGTTCCACAATATAATTCATTGGGGAAATTCATTTTATCCATTGCCTTCTTTGTTATTGCATCAAGTTCTCCGATATGAACAATCTTTATTTTAACACCCTTTTCATTAAGTACTTTCACTGCGGATAACATTTGCCGTACATATTCATAATCATAATAACCAAATTTACCAAATACACCTATTGAATAAAATCCATCTATCTGTTTAAATACTTTATCAACTTTTATCTTTTCTTCATCACTGAGTTCTTTGTTTATCCTATTTTCATCATATCCATTGTAAATGACACACATCTTATTTTTGTGCTTACGATATTGCCGCTGCAATTGCTGACAATCTCTGGGAGAAACAGTTACAATAAAATCAGCCATTTCCACACAGTTTTTTTCTTTGCTTCTATATGGAATTCTGGACAGAAATTTCTTAATTTTTCTTGGTATTGATCTTGTCAATGCTTCATCTTTAATCCATAAATCTCGAAAATCTATTACAAATTTAGCGCCTGTTTCTCTTTTTATTCTCGCGGCTGCGACTATCGTATAATATGGATTACATGAATATATGGCACAGTCTGGTAAATATTGTTCATAAGCCTCTTTGATTTTCCAATAATACGCCTCCACGCAATTCATAAATGTCCCTATCGCATTTACATCAATCACAATAACTCCTTCCGGGGGAATACTTTTCAGGGACTCCGCAGGCCATAATTCTGGTAAATTGCGCAAGACTATAACAGAATGACCCTTTTCGACCATATATTGAGAAAAACTCATCATTCGATTAGCTCCCACTCCGGCATAAGGAGCATAAGCCGGAGATACAACAAGAATATTCATATCTGCTCTTTACCCTTTCCCAATATATATTTCACTCGTATTATAAGAAATAACTGTTGCGGGGATCCCCGCAATTGTACAATTTCCGTCTGAAAATGTTTTATTTACCACCGCATTTGCCCCAATTGCCGTATTATCTCCTATTTCAATCGGTCCAAAAATTTTGACTCCGGGCCCAATATATACATTATCCCCTAATGTCGGAGCTCCTGACAAACCATGAGAAACAGCGTTGCCTATATTAACATCAACGTGAATTCTGCAATTCTCCCCTATATGCGCATGAGGCGAAACAACAATTGTACCAGTATGCACGATCGACAGTCCTTTGCCAAACGTATTCGGAGGAATTGTCCACATATATTTATTACATAACCTTGTATGTCTGAGCAGTACCAGTTGCTTTAATATTCCGCCATAACCGGGATGACAATTTATAATATATTCTGTAAACCGCAATGATTTATAAAATCTGAACCGTCGATCCTTCAAATACAGTAACCGAGATCTGTGCAAGATCCCGGTCATTCTTAAATCCTGAATATAATAAGTTCTATAATCTTTATAGGAGGCAATCATCTATACTCTTCTCACCTGCTTATTTATAATACATCTCCAATATACCATATCAGGCTTTTCTCCACACCATACGATTAATAATACTGACGTAGCTCTGAATAATTTTTATAACTTTAGTGCTGACATTTTCGTCACAGTATGCCGGAACAACGGCACCATCATCTCCGTTTTCATGCATGGAAACAGCAAGATCTACTGCCTGCAACACCTGTTCGGAACTGATGCTTCCTATCACAAACACTCCCTTGTCCATTGCTTCCGGGCGTTCGGTACTCGTACGAATTGATACCGCCGGAAATTTAAAATAAGCCCCTTCTTCCGGAATCGTACCGCTGTCAGAAACAACACAAAAAGCATTTTGCTGCAAACAATTAAAATCAAAAAAGCCAAGCGGTTTATGCTGAATTACACGCCTGTCAAATATAAATCCTCTCTGCTCAATATATTTTTTACTTCTTGGATGGCATGAATACAATATCGGCATATCATAATTTTCTGCCATTGCATTCACAGCATTCATAAGAGACAAAAAATTTGATTCTATATCAATATTTTCCTCACGATGCGCTGAAAGAAGAATATATTTTCCTTTCAGAAGCCCAAGTTTTTCTACTATTTTACTTTCATTAATTTTATCTATATTAGCTGACAAAACCTCTGCCATAGTACTGCCCACAACATAAGTATTCTCTGGTCGGACTCCTGTATCCAAAATGTATCGCCTTGCCTGTTCTGAATAGCAAAGATTTACATCGCTTGTCACATCAATAATTCGACGAATAACCTCCTCCGGCAAATTCTCATCTTTACAACGATTTCCTGCCTCCAAATGAAAAACAGGTATTTTTAAACGTTTCGCACTTATTACACAGAGACATGAATTGGTATCACCCAATACCAATACAGCCTCCGGTTTTTCCCTGTCAAACAATTCATAGGATTTGAATATAGCATTTCCCATTGTTTGCCCAGGATTTTCACCTGCAATCCCTAAATAAAAATCTGGTTTCCTAAGTCCAAGTTCTTCAAAAAACACCTTGTTAAGTTCATAATCATAGTTTTGACCGGTATGCACCAGACTCAAATCAAAATATTGGTCTGCTTTCTTAATAATTTCTGATAATTTAATAATTTCCGGTCTTGTTCCCATAACAATCATAAGTTTTAATTTTTTTATTTCCGACATGCCACATTTCCTCAATATTTTAATTCATAATGCGGATACATTTGCCTATGTGCATATATAAAATCTGCAAGTTCACTTATCATACACTCATAGTCTGGTATCCGGAAATCAAAATCTGTTCTCGTTCGGATCAGCGATTTATCCAAAACAATATCATCTTTAGGTACGATTGCAATATGATTCTTGCGCAAGTACTTATTAAAAAGAAACAATAAATCAAATTTTGAAATTTTCCTATCGGGCACAAGATTATGTATTCCAAATATATCTTTTGCTGCAATTGCCTCAATAGTTTTTGCAAGCTGCAATGTGGTTTGTCCCGTCCAAAAAACATTTGTATATCCATTTACCTCATCTGATTGACACATAAACCAATTCAAAAGTCCCGATCCATTTTCCTTTAAATCAGGTCCTACGACAGAACAACGTATTGTTACATTTTTCATATCATCAAGTTCACCCAAGGCCTTAGAACGATCATAAAATGAGACCCCATCTCTTAAGTCATACTCTCGATATCCGCCTCGTTTACCCGAAAAAACACAGTCTGTACTTATTTGAATTATTTTTGTCCTTAAATTTTTTGTTAAATCCGCTAAAAAGTGCGGGATATATCCATTAATATACGCTGCATCCGCTTTTTTTTGTTCCGATTCATTTGTAAGGATTCCTATGCAGTTAACAATAATGTCAAACTCACCCTCCGTTATTATTTCTTTTATATATTTTTTATCAGTCACATCTCCTACCAGAGTTTGAACATAATTAGATTTAGTTCTAGCAAAACCAACAACCTTATGACCATTTTCATTCAAGTAAAAACCAGCCATATGACCAACCATACCATTCGATCCAAGAATTAAAAATTTCATGTTATCATTCCTCTGATACTTTTAATTAACTCTATTATTTAAAGTATTCTTTACAAAATCAGTTGTAAGTAATTTCCGTACCGTTTCATCCAGGTCTAATCGCTGCGTATTATGACTGGTGTAGGCTTCCTCTGATTCTGTTATAACTTTTCCTTCTACAAAATATTTATCATAGTTCAAATCTCTGTTATCAGATGACACTCTAAAATATTTCCCCATATCTTTAGAACGTAATCTTTCTTCTCTCGTCATTAATGTCTCATACAATTTTTCTCCATGGCGGGTACCGATAATTCTCATTCCCGTATCTCCAAAAAGCTTTTGTACTGCCCTGGCTAATGTTCCTACTGTCGAAGCATCTGCTTTTTGAATGAATAAATCACCTGGATCCGCATGTTCAAATGCAAATTTCACCAATTCCACAGCCTCATCAAGATTCATTAAAAAGCGAGTCATTTCAGGATTTGTAACAGTTATTGGTTTTCCACTCCGAATTTGATTGATAAATAAAGGAATTACTGACCCCCTGCTACACATCACGTTTCCATATCGTGTACAGCAAATAACTGTTTTGCCTCGTTCCGCAGCAATACGTGCATTTGCCCTTACTACATGTTCCATCATTGCTTTTGAAGTCCCCATTGCATTAATCGGATAAGCCGCCTTATCTGTCGAAAGACAGACTACTCGATGTACACCCGCTTCAATTGCTGCATGAAGAACATTGTTTGTTCCCTCAATATTAGTCTGCACAGCCTCCATTGGAAAGTATTCACATGACGGCACCTGCTTTAATGCAGCAGCGTGAAAAATATAGTCTACCCCATCCATTGCGTCACGCACAGCCCTTGACTCTCTTACATTTCCAATGTAAAATTTAACCTTCTTTGCCAACTCCGGATCATTTGCCTGTAAATTATGACGCATATCATCCTGTTTTTTTTCATCTCTGGAAAAAATACGAATTTCTCCAATATCCGTAGACAAAAAATGCTTCAAAACCGTATGTCCGAAGCTCCCTGTACCTCCAGTTATCATTAATGTTTTACCTTTAAAACATACTTCTTTCATCATCTTCATCCTTTATAAGCCAAAACTATAATGATCAATACTCAAGCTTCCGTTTATAGTGGAAAACACAAACCATACCACACTAATCATCATACACATCATAATTGCTATTTTTCTTAAATTATTTTTCTTTAATTTCAACAATGAATTTACATAATATGCAATCATAAACGGAGTAAAATACAATGCCAGCCTGTCAAACAGATAAAAATTAGGTGCCATTCCATAACACAGACACCCCAATACACTCATTTTAAACAAACTGATATCCTTTTGTGCAATCTTTTTTCTTTCCAACAAGTTTAATATTGTTATTACACATAAAAGTCCATAATAAAAAACAAAACATTTTAAGTTAATACCCGTTGCACCTAAATATGGTATAAATTTATATAGATTTAATGACTTAACCGTCGCTATTACTATAGTTGGGATAAAAGGTAAGAATCCAAGTACTGGGGCCATTGTCCAAAAGAATATTTCATTTCTATTTCCATTTTTATTTAATGCCAGAACCGGATATACAATTAAAAAAATTATTGCCGAATTATGAAACAGAAAGGCTATCCCTATAATAATAAAAAATAAAACAACTCTTTTCTTTTTAGCCAAATAATACGCAAATATCGCAAGACTCATTGCCAAACTTTGACGTATTCCACTCATATTCATGGAAAAGGTTCCTATTGTAATATAAAAAAAAAGAAATAAAAAGGGATTATCAGATTCAGTTATCCCTAATTTTACTATCGATGCAACAAATATCAATGACAGAAGCATCACATATAACCGCGCTGATAAAAACATAGAACAGAAATTATTGAAATAAGTGTACAGCCAATCTGTCCTTGCTGTCAAAGCGTTTTTACCTTCTCCGTAAAGATGTTCATTGAAAATCATTACATATCTGGATGTATCTGCTCCAACTGAAAAATCACGAAAAGCCATAACAAAAAAAATTACGGCAGCAAGAAAAATCACAACAAAAAACTTACTTGTCAATCTGATTTTGTATTTTTCTGGTTTTCCTTTTTTCCCATACCGAAAAACATTGTTCATGCATATATAACAATCAAAACATTTTGGTTTTGTCATATAAATAAAAGCACTGATCATTATCAAAAAATAATATACCGTCATATTGTTTTTCCCATTTCATGTAAATCCAGAATAACCTTTTCCATCAGTTCTCTAATAACTTTTTCTTCATGATATTTTAACGTTTTAATTTTGTTATTCTCACCTAAATACTCTCTTAGCCTTCTGTCCCCTGCCAACTTTGTTATTTTGTCTGCCAGATCTCTTACATTTCCTTTTTGATAAACCAATCCATTCTCACCATCCGTAACACTATCCTCAAAGTTCTCGTAATCTGGAACAATAACCGGTAATGCATATCTGCCTGCCTCGTATACAGGCCGTGCCTGATGCACTTTTTTTACGGGAAAAACAACAATGTCTGCATTCTCATACCATTTGTTTACATTGTTCTGAACTCCTCTTATATTAATTTGGATTCCTTTCTTATTCAGCTCAGTTATTAGTTTCCTGCTATCCTTTATAATTTTTATCTGCTTAAAATAAAGAATTCTCTTATAAAAGTTTAAATAATCATATAAGAATGTCCCGTCATCCCCAAGTATTTCTAATTTTATGTTCTTTTCTTTAATAAAAGAAAATGCCTTGACTATTTCCTGAACTCCCTTTTCATAATTAAATCCGCCCAAATATAAAACAATAATCGGATCAGAAACTTTCTTTTCCATATTTTGTCCATCAAATTGTGATCCTACAATCTCCGGTATAACATATTGCTTAGTATTTTCAATTCTCCATTGCCGCATATCAAATTTTGATAGAAAAAGTACCGCTTCAGCTTTTGCCATTCTATTTCTAAGAATGATATTAAATATATTATTTGCTCTGTATCTAATAGTTTCTCTTACATAACAAATACAAGGAATTCCTTCTTCTCTTACAATAGATATCATAGGATTTTGTGCTCCGCTGTTAAGCAAGACAATGTCCGGAGCAACAATTTTTAAAATATTCTTCCATTTTTCTTTATATCTGATTTTTAATATGTGCTTTATGAATGCCTTTATTATCCCACTGCTCGCATTATGATAAGTAAAATTTATCACATCCGGACAATCCTCTATATATTCTATTTCATATTTTTGCAACATCTTTGCAAGAGGAGAACCGACTTTCGGCAAAGCTACAACCGCATTATAACCAACTGCATTAATGACTCTTGCCATGTCAATACTTGCCAAAGCTGATCCGCCGATACCTGTATAATGCTGGATGATTAAAACTCTATTTGCTAACGAGTCCATTAATAAACTCCCTCATTGGCTCTACATAATTATGGTAATCAAAAAGTTTAATTTCCTTGATATACTTTTTATTTTCATCGATCTGATATCTGCCGGATAAAAAAATTCTTTTAATCTGATCTACCGCTTTCATTTTATCAAAACTTAAAAGGATTCCATTCTTATCTTCTTTGATATAATCCCGTATATCACTTGTATCTGTCACAATCTGCGGAATACCGCAAGCCATACTTTCAGCAAATTTTGTAGGAAATCCCGCATTTGATATCCTGTTATTCTCTCTATATAATATAGAATAATCTGAGGATAAAATCACTTGAATACATTTCTCATGAGGCAAATAGCCCATAAAAATACAATGTCTATTATCAGCCACATCAAGATCATCCGGATGTAATTCTAAAAACTCGTCTCTACTCACACCAACAATTCGAATCGTGAATGAGGCGCCCTCCGACGCCTTATCAATCAGTCGGATAATTTCAGTAAGATTATCCTTTTTTTTACCAGGCGAACCTGCATAAACAAAGTTAATTTCTTTCTGATTAAAATCCAATTTATCCTGATACCACTTTTTCTGTTCATAATTAATAACTGTAGGAATAACTAATGTCTTACAATGTGATTTATAATAATTCTCCAAATACTTACTGGCTACTATGATCCCCGGAGCTATCTTGCTGACTATACGCATACGCAAATCGATATCAATTTTCTTCAAACAACAGGAAAAAAATGATTTAATCCCTTCTATTTCTCCTGCCGAATACCATTCTGTAATAATAGGTATGCTAATATATTTCTTTTTTCTATAAATAAATGACTTTAACATAACCAGAGAGGAGTAATTGTAAAACATAACGACACTTCCATCAGGTATATGTTTTTTTATGGTTTTATATGAAAATCTTTTTAATACCTCTCCTTTTATAGATTTAGGATACCGTATAGCAACCACTTTAGCCTCATCCATCTCATACGTTTTTTCTCCCGCATGACTGATACTATCGTCAATACCCACATCTATAATAACAACATTGTATCCTGCTGATACAGCAATTTTTGCCATTCCTCTGATTAACTGGGCAGATGCCGTTCCATCAGGCATTTTAAAATATCCTACATATATAATATTCATAATTCACACTATCCTGCGCAAATATATATGTCAAACATTATCTTTGTACCACTCAATAGCTGACCTTATTCCCATTTCAAACGACCATTCCGGAGTATATCCAAGTTTTTCTTTCGCTTTGCTTATATCCGCGTTTG
>CAOKOL010000023.1 GCA_948470335.1 uncultured Lachnospiraceae bacterium
TTTCCGCAACATTTTTGTTTCTACCACTGCTTTCAGATTTCTCCTGCTCTGAAATGCAATCCTTATCCGGCTATCATCCTTTAAGGACAGTATCTTTTTCTGGGTACCGTTTTCTCTGCTTTCCTTTGCTAACTCCCTGAATTTCCCATAGGAAAGCCTGACGGTTTCCGTCATACCGAACACTTTTCCACTTCCAGCGTCATTCAGCCAGGTAAAATTAATCTCCAGAACCTCCTCCTGCTCCATGGTCTTTCTTAACGCCAGTTTTGCGAAAGAGCGGATATCGGATACTGTCAAATACCTTTTTTCATCCAGTTCCAGCAGCTCACTCTTCGTAAGGATAAACCTCTGGGGAGAATGATAGTCCCTGGAGAATGTACGCAGGAAAATACAATCATCGGATACGGACAGCTTTATCATAATTCTGTTATTCATCCCAAACCCTCCTAAATTGTTACAATATTCAATTTTTCACTTTGACCAAAAGTTAAATCATTAACACGTTTACCCACTCCTCCCAATGATTAACATTGATATTGGCTATATCCCTATTATTGTATATAACCAAAATAAATATCCTTTACTATATCAAATTGGCACATCTTAAAAACAGTGTAGGCATCCGCCTTTTTGGCTTTTCTATATCTATAATATTCTTTTATAGGCCAATGATAGATATTCCTTTTCTCTCTCCACTATAAAAAATCCTTGTGTTTTTACAAAAGGTATTGTAGAATAAGAACAGGCATAAATATGAACAAACTGTTAACATGCACGTTTTTTCTGAGAAAAACATTATTGTCAGAATATTCTGATAAATATCCCTTAAAAACGGATTCTGAAACCCTTAATTTTATTAGGTTTGTGGGAGGGTACCGTAGAAATGGGAGTAGCCCGTTTAAGGGCATTGACACACTAAATTGATGTATTCAACTAAGGCTACAAAATCCTGTAGAAATATGATCAGACCTCATTAATATGTATTACACTCTAAAAAACTGATAATTCCTATCCCTAAATAAAAAATAACGCCACGATTGCGGCATTACCAAAAAGCGAATAA
Source organism: uncultured Lachnospiraceae bacterium (assembly GCA_948470335.1). Classification (GTDB taxonomy): domain Bacteria; phylum Bacillota; class Clostridia; order Lachnospirales; family Lachnospiraceae; genus Paralachnospira_A. The sequence goes on from CAOKOL010000023.1 coordinate 1,064, forward strand.
TCGGTATTAATTTCAAAATTCCCAAAAAACTATTTATGTAAATTTAACAAAGAGAAAATGTCGAAAGGATGGTAACACGAGGTGGCCCGTGTTCATGGCCTGCAGCATGTCCAGCGCCTCCTCGCCTCTGACCTCGCCCACTAATCCGATCGGGGCGCATTCGCAGCGAAGCTTTGATCAGGTCACGAATCGTAATCTCATTCGCCTCCTTTGAATTGGCCTTTTTTGTTTCCATCCGGACAATATTGGGAACATTTTTAATCTGAAGTTCCGCCGAATCTTCAATCGTAATAACCCGCTCCCATGCGGGAATAAAATTTGACAGTGCATTGAGAAACGTTGTTTTACCGCTTCCGGTTCCACCGGAAACAAAAATATTGTGCCGTGAGATTACAGCTTTCTGAAGAAATTCCGCTACTTCCGGCGTAATCGAATTATATTCCAGTAATTTTTCAATCGTCATGGCCTGTTTGGGAAACCGCCGAATCGTTACCGTGGCGCCGTCTAAAGCTACCGGCGGGAAAACCACATGAACACGAGAACCATCTCCCAGTCTTGCATCCACGACAGGATTGCTGGAATCAACGGTACGGTCCATCTGACTCACGAATTTCTGAACGATTCGCCTTAAATCCTCATCACTTTCAAAGTGTTCTTTCAGGCGGGAAAGTTTTCCGCCTTTTTCCACAAAGATCGTCTGATATCCGTTAATCATGACCTCGGTCACATCCGAATCCATAATGATTTTTCCCAGAATACCCAAACCCTCTACCGACTCGCCAACCGTATATCGCAGAGTATTTTTATCTTTAAAGGACAACCCCTGATAATACCGGTAAAGTGCCGGATCATTATTTTTCGCCCAGGCAATTCTTTCTTCGGAAATTTCTTCAATCAGCTGCCGAATTTCTTCTGAAGAATACTCTCTGATCCGGCTTTTTTCCTGTATCACCGTTTTTAAAACGGTCACTTCCTGCATAAAAAAACTTTCCGTCACCATCGCATTCCTCTTATTCGGCTGATTCATTCAGCAAAGTGTCAATCGCATACTCTCCGTTGGTATTAATGGCGTGCACCATGGTTTCCAGTTTTAGATTTCCGTAATGATGCACCTTCCCGATCACAGGAACTTCCGGCTCATTCGAATAAACCGACTGACTTTCCGCAAAATTCCATATTCTTAATATTTTATTTTTATGCTCTTGTACAAACACCTGCTGAGCGAAAAGTTCTACTTTCTTCACCGGAAGTTCTCCGGGTCTTTCCACCAGTATAATCTGATCTGCCAGGGCAAATACCGCCTTATTTACCTGATCCAGATGGGAAGCCATATCAATTATGACATACTGATAATCACTTTCCTTTTTGATACGCTCAAAAACCCTAGTAATTTCTTCTCCTGTGACAGCATCATAATCCACCAATCTGGTAAACCCCTCGAGATATTCCAAATCGTCCATACCATGTTTGCTGACCGCCATCAGCTTTACTTTAAAATTCACATTCTCATTGCCCGTATCCTCAATAAGCATGGCCATACTGTCTTCATCATGGCGATTTACAATAGAAGAACTTTCCAGCTGTTCCGTATTCACAAACAAAATCTGATTTCCCATCGCTTTCAGTCTGCTTGCAAGCGCAAGTGCGATTGTCGTCTTTCCTGCTCCCCCTACAGGAGAATATACGCCGATCAGACAAGTCTTCATCCGGTTTCCGAATTCCTCTGCTCCTCCGGCTTTGTCCGCGTATTCCCGTAAAATGTCCTTGTAGATATTCGATACTCTCTGATATTTCAATACTTTTGCACAGTTTGCATACATATTAAGATTGACACAATGATCATAATAAAAACAAACTGCCAGTTTTGCCGCGGATACCGTAAGACGCTCCTGAGAGATATCCGGATCAAATAAAACAATATCAAACCGATTCTGCTCCAATGCTTTTTGCAGACTGTCAAAATTTGTAAAAATAGAAAGGGTCAGGTCATGATACTGCTGCAAAACCTCAGACAGTCTTTCTACATATTCCCGATTTGTATCACCAATCGCAATTGAAATATTCATAGCCGCTCCTTCCTGACTTCAGTTCCGCAACTCCCCTCCCAAGCCCCCTGGATCTGGGAGAATTTCCAGCCGCTTTAGCGTCTGTAAATCCTCCCGGGGCTTGTCCGGTACGTTGCTGTTTTTCATAAATCACTTGACACTACCACTCTTCCGTTATTTTGCTTATATTTCCAATGATACATACAAAATCATCCCACTCCTGTTCCACTCTTTTCCAGTCTTTTTCGACACTTTTTTACATATATTTGTTCATTTTTTACTTTATACTATTTTCCCTATTTTGTCAACTCTATAGAGTATATTAACATACTCTATAGAATATAGTTATCACATATAATCTTTGTTAAACTTTACAAAAAAGGAAAGAATGGTGATAATTTGGAACCAGATAAAGATTACAATTCAACCGTCGGACTCCGGATTCGGGTAATACGGGAATTCCACAATATGACAAGAGCGGCATTCAGTGAAAAATGTGATCTTTCGGAAAGCTTCCTGGCCGCCGTGGAAAGCGGCAAAAAAAGCGTGACCTCCAAAACCATCTATAAAATATGTTCCGCAATGGATATTTCGGCAGATTATCTCATTCTGGGACATGAAAATGATTTTGAAACCGATGCGCTTATGGAAATGATCAATTCCATGGATGAGTATTCCCGGGCATCGGCCGTCCGCATCCTGCAGGAATATATCAATGCGATCCACCATTTACGTTCAGAGAAAATCAAATATGAAGAAAAGAATTCAAAAGAGCCGCAATAAGACAAAAAAGAAGGGCGCTGTAAAAGCAACCATTCGATACCAGCAATGACCTAATTGTTTATCACATAACCAAACGTCATTTGCAGTATTTATGATTGTCTTTTACAACGCCCCGAATTGACACAAAATATCACTTTATTCGATTGCCAGTGTTCTCTCCCCTCAATAAAGTCCTCATTCTCGAAAAATACGATTCAGCCGCCTGTCATTCTTCCCCGCCGAACCATTCCTCCAACACCGCCGCCGTCTTATTCACCACATACCCGCTGGACCCCCGTCCCTTCACGTCCTCCACCATAGTCACCATCAAAATCGGACGTTCGGCGGTTTTTTCCGCTGTCAGGATCGTAAACCAGCCCAGCTCCATGCCCCAGGTATCTGACTGGGACTCTTTCAGCTCGGCGGTTCCGGTTTTCCCTGCCAGAACCACATCATCCCGGTGGGCGGCGTAACCGCCTGCCTCCGGGGCATTGACCGCTTTCGTGATCCCGTCCAGCACTCTGGCTGCCGTTTCTTTTGACATGGCTTCGGGAATCCAGTACTGAGCCGTCGCCTTCTCCTCATAGAGCAGGTAAGGCTTAACCATATTTCCTTCATTGCAGAAAGCCGTATAAACCGACGCCATATGAAGGGGATTGATGAGAATCTGCCCCTGGCCATAACCGCTGTCGGCAAGCTGAACTTCTGTTTCAATGGTATCTGTGTTGGAATACTGAGAAGTCTGCATTCCGATCTCAAACGGCAGCGTCTGGCCAAAGCCCAGTTTTGTCAGACCGGCCCCCAGCTTTTCGGCGCCGATTTTCAGCGCCGCCTTGGCAAAATAAATATTATCCGAGTAAATCAATGCGTTTTCCAATGTCACCGGTTCAAAAAGCCGCAGAGTGGTCACAAAATAAGAACCCCAGGAAGAATCCTTCTGCCAGCTCAGGCCTTCCGACCCATAGTCCTCCGCCGGATCGATATCCCCCGATTCCAGGCCGACTGCGGCGGTAATGGGTTTAAAAGTGGAACCGGGACACCAGACCTGCCGGAAACGGTTATACAAAGGCTGACCCTCATTTTCATTCAGCGCATTCCACTTTTCGGTGGACAATCCCAAAATAAAATCATTATTGTCATAAGAAGGCGTGCTGACCAAAGCCAGAACCTCTCCCGTGTAAGGATTCATGGCCACGGAACAGCTCTGATCCTCTTTCAATTGCTCGTATACACTTTTTTGCAGATCGCTGTCGATTGTCACCCGTATCTCCTGCCCGTGCCGCACCGGCAGGACGGCCAACTGCTTTTTCTCATTTCCCTCCGAATCCGTGATGTAGATCCGGCATCCGTCCTGTCCTTTCAGCTCTTTCTCATACAGGCCCTCCAGCCCGCTGCGGCCGATCACGCTGTCCGCGGTATAGCCTTCCCCCGCATGTTCTTCCAGATCTTCCGCGGTTACGTTTTGGACATACCCTACCAGATGGGCGGCCGCTTCGCCCAGAGGATATTCCCGCACCTCCGTATCCGTGATCATGACACCGGGAATGGCGCGCAGCTTCTCGTCCCGCTCAATGGCTTCCTGGGTTTCCTCATCGGGATTTTCAGCAAACAGGTCAGTCTCTTTCAGCTTCGGAATCGTCTTCACGGGCACAAAAGAATCATCTTTTACCCACTGAGCCTCCAGCTTTTTCTCGATATTCTCCGGCTCCATCCCCAGAATTTCGGCCAGTTCCTGAATTTCTTTCTCCCTGTCCTCAAATCTGCCGGGAACCAGTCCTACCGAAGAAGCGGTTCCCTTGCCCGCCAGCATCCGTCCGTTTCTGTCCGAAATCTGCCCCCGTTCCGCTTTCGTGGAAGAAACCCGCACCTTGTCCGACGGCCCCAGTTCCGGAAAAATCAGATAATCCTGCCATACCAGCAGGTAGCCTTCTTCCCCTTTCTGAAACACCGCCTCGTTTTCAAAGCTGACAGCTCCCGCCGCCGTGTCAAAGGAAGTGGTATAGCGCACGGCTTCCCGCTCCTCGTCATATGCCAGAATTTCCACTTCCATATTTTCCATCTCGATTCCTTCATAAATCGCGGAATTCCGTTTAATAAAGTCCTCCTGACTGATATTCCCCGAAGCTTCCGGCCGTATCATCTGATACATTGCCTCGTATTCCTGCTTCGGGATATGGGCCATATAAGCCTGCAGAAGTTCTTCCGGGCCTTCCTCCTCTTCTTTGTTCATCAAAAACATGGCAGCCCAGACAACGCCGCCCACCGCAAGAAGAACTGCCGCCCCAACAGCAACCCACAGCAAAGGATTTCCCTTTTTTCTCCGTCTGTATCCATAATTTCTTTTCATATGCGCCTCCGTTTGTTCTGCGTTATCATTTCCTGCCTGTGACTGTGCATTCTCATTTTACCGCCGGATGTACCTCTGATTCCTGCTCCTTGGTTTCTCCGGAATCGTCATCTCCACCATACCAAGCTCCATGGCCGGGTTCAGATAGTGTTTGCGGAACGTTTCTTTCGATTTCAGGCCAAGCTGCTCCATTATCGCAGCCGCCGTATATGGAACCTGGTATTCCATCACATCCAAAAGTTTTTTCATATATTCCGTCATTCTCTCTCCGTAACCGGCTTCCTGACCTATGATCTCATCGAAAATCATGTTGATCTGTATTAACATAAACTCAATAAAATGATCGGATGCCCCCGCCGCATGACATCCGGCGATTGCCTCATAATAATCATCCTGGAATCTTTCAATCTGACTTTCAATGGGGATATATTCAAAAACCGGCCTCCAATCTGATAGAATCGCCGTATGCCATAATCTGGCCATTCTGCCGTTTCCGTCTGAAAATGGATGAATAAATACAAATTCATAATGAAACACTGCCGACAGGATCAGCGGATGCAGCGAATAATACTCCCGCCTCATCCAGCCGAACAGGTCTTCCATCAGTCCGGAAACAAATCTGGCCGGCGGGGCCATAAAAATACACTGGTCCCCATGAAACACACCCTCCTCTCCCCGACGGAAAACGCCCGATTCCTCCACCGTATATTTTGTCATAATCCCATGCAGCATTTTCAAATCGGCAAGGCTGCACGGATCAATATCCGACAGCATCTCATAAGCGGCATAGGCGTTTTTCACTTCCTGAATCTCTCTTTGCTCTCCCAGAACCATATGTCCCGCAATCACATCTCTGACCTGTCCCAGAGACAGTGAATTCGCCTCGATTTTCAAAGATGAGTGAATCGAGCGAATCCGGTTGTTCCTGCGCAAGTGTGGTCTGGCTTCCAGATTGTGAAGCGCCCTGACCTGCCCGATCTTTTCGGAAATGGAAGAAACCTGCATCATCATCGTATTTGTAATATGATAAGGGGGCTGATACTGTTCCAAAACATGTCTCCTTTGAAAAGAACATACTTATTATCTTGCTTATTATCTTGCTGTTTTCAGTATAACACAGATCTTTTATAATAACCAGATACTTTCATATGATGACAATAAGCAAGGCAGATAACTTTACTCTTGCTTTCGCTCTGCTTTTGCCGAAAATTCCGAAAGTCTTAAAACGATAGCCATTCTGTCGCTTCTACATGTTGAGTAAATTTTTTCCAAAATAACTGATTTACAAAATTTTAATAAGATTTCACACTATCCATATTCCTCCATTTCCACTTCCTTTGTCCCGTTAAAAATACATTTACCCAAAATAATTTACAAAAATATTTTTATTTACTAAAAAATTTTTATATTTTCTCTTGATTTTTCCCGCCAGTATGTTACTATAAAACTATAAACTTTTAATACAGTGTCAAAGAATCCATGAGAAACAGCAACAAACCGAAGCAGTTCCGAAAAGGGCGCTGCAGTACTGTAATGAGGAGGCGAACCCATGAGAAAACCATCTCCCAGCATGAAAAGACCGCTGTCACTGTTTACCGCGCTCGTGGTCATTCTCTCCCTGTCCGCGGGAATCACCGGCTGCTCCGCCCGGACTCCCAAAGATGCCCCCGAATCATCGGTTTCGAAATCATCCGTTTCGGAAACAGCAGCTTTAACGGCGTCAGCATCAGAAACAGAGTCTGGCGAAAAATCGGTGTCAGAAACTCCGGTCTCGAAAACGACAGCTATGGAAACGACCACTGCGGAAGTATCACCCGCGCAAACAACACCCCCGAACATCTCCGCCCCGGCTGAACCGGATTCCAAGACTCCCGTCACCGTAACGGACCAACTGGGCCGTGAAGTTGTAATCTCTCAAAAACCGGAAACCATTATCAGCGGCTACTACATTTCCAGCAGCCTTCTGATTGCCCTGGGGCAGGCGGACAGGGTGGCAGGCGTGGAAGCCCAGGCGGAAAAACGCCCCATTTATGGGCTGGCGGCGCCAAAACTGCTTGACCTGCCCGGCGTGGGCACGGTGAAAGAACTGGATTTGGAGCTGTGCGCATCCCTGGAACCGGATCTGGTAATCATTCCTGCCAAACTGAAAGAGAAAATCCCGGCCATGGAAGAACTGGGGCTGACGGTCCTTGTGGTTGACCCGGAAAACCGGCAGTTAATGAAGGAAATGACAGAACTGCTGGGAACGGCCACATACAGCCGGGAAACCGCCCAGAGACTGATCGACGCCACAGACAAGCTGTCTGCCGATCTCCGAACAGCCCTTGCCACCGTACTGGAAAAGGAAGAAAAGCCCACCGTCTATCTGGGCGGGAACAGTTCTTTTTTCTCCACGGCAGGACCGTCCATGTATCAGCACAGCCTGATCGAACAGGCCGGCGGGGAAAATGTGGCCGCCTCCCTTTCCGATTCTTACTGGTCAAAGATTTCCTATGAACAGCTTCTGGCATGGGACCCAGACTATATCATTCTGGCCGCCAATGCCGCTTATTCCGTAGATTTGATTCTCGCGGATGAACAACTGGCGGAATGCGCGGCGGTGAAAAACGGCCATGTATACCAGATCCCCGGCCAGATCGAAGCCTGGGACTCTCCGGTTCCGGGAAGCGTGCTGGGCAGTCTCTGGCTGGCCTCGGTTCTTCACCCGGAAGCCTGTTCACCCGCCCGTTATCAGCAGGCGGTAACTGCGTTTTATGAGGAATTTTATGGATTCACACCGGAGATATAGCACAAAAAAACTGCTGACGGCAGCAGCCCTGCTTTTCATCGCGCAGTTTTCCCTGTCACTGTTTCTGGGAAAATATCCGCCGACCCGGAAAAAGAACTGGCATCCATCGAATACTGGATTATGGGCAGTTTAAGCGGCGTAACCCTTTCACAGATCCGCTTTCCCGTCGCTGTCAGCCTGACCGGCCTGCTGGTGCTGTTTCTGCTCCACCGTCAGATTCTGCTCCTTTCCGTAGAGGAGGAAGAAGCCCTGCTGCTGGGCGTTCCCGTGCGGAAGATGCGGCTGGGCATTCTGTTTACGGCCACTCTGGCAGTCACCTCCATCGTCAGCGTCACCGGCCTGATCAGCTTTATCGGACTTCTGGCGCCTCACACCGCACGGCTTTTAACCCGTGAAAACCGGATGTCCACCCTGCTGCTCTGCGGCCTGCTGGGAAGCATTTTGCTGGGCGGCGCGGACATGCTGGCACGGACGCTGGCACAGGCAGAGCTGCCGGTCAGCATTTTTACCTCTGTTCTGGGCGCGCCTTTTTTAATTTATCTCATGTTAAAAAGGAACGGGAATTATGAGTAAGACATTTTTCACAGCAGAAAAAATCTGTGCGAAATATGGAACCGGCTTTGCCCTGAAAGATATTTCCTTTGCCGTGGAAAAAGGCTCCCTGACAGCCCTTTTAGGAACCAACGGCAGCGGCAAAACCACCTTGTTAAGAACAATCTGCCAGCAGATAAAGCACAGTGGAACCTGCCGCCTGCACTGTGGATCTGACGAAGCGTCCAATCTGCTTATTCTGGAACGGCTTTCCGGAAGACAACTGGCACGGCAGATCAGCTATATCCCCCAGAGAAACGGCATTTCCGTGGAAATGGCCGTGCTGGACGTGGTGCTGATGGGATACAATCCGGTGCTGGGACTTCTGGAAAGACCCTCGTCCGCGCAGCGGCGGCTGGCATCAGACGCACTGAGACAACTGGGACTGGCCGGATTTGAAAATCAGAATTTTCTCTGTTTAAGCGAGGGACAGAAACAGTTAGTGATTCTGGCCAGAACACTGGTGGAGGATTCCCGGCTTCTTCTGCTGGACGAGCCTGACAGCGCCCTGGATATTCCCAACCGCTACGGCATTATGAACACAATCTCCCGGATGGTGAAAGGCCAGTCCAGGGCCGGAATCCTGTCTCTCCACGATCCCATGCTGGCCCTGGAATTCTGCGATCAGCTCGTTTTAATTAAAAAGGGACATTGTATCGGAAGTATTTTTCCGGCCGCGGACTCCATAGAGAAGATGGAACACGCTCTGGGGCAGATCTACGGTCCGGTAACACTGGCAGAATGCGCAGGAAAGGACGGGAGGATGAGACGGATCCTCTTTTTTAATCATTAAGAAATGATTTTCAAAAAACGTCTGACAAAGGATACAATATACCGCGAATCAGATCATATGAGCAGTGAAAACGCATTTTCAGGCAACCCCAGGCAGTTCATCTTGTCACGATTTCATATAGCTGGTATAATAGCTTCAAAGTATGAAAGGAAATTTATTTTTTCATGAAATAAAGCATTTAACAATAGGGAGAGAATACATGCCGGACATCGTCAGACACAGCGTTTATCAATTTTCACAGCAAATAAAAAATATATTAGGTACACATTTATTAAAAATTATAATCTATGGTTCTTACGCAAAAGGAGACTATCATGATCATTCAGATGTGGATATTATGGTTCTGGTAAATTTACCGGAAAAAGAAATCAAAAATATTGAGAATGATATTTATGATATTGCCTTTGAAATCGAAATGGATTCGGGCGTAGACATTTCTCCAATTATAAAGAATATCGCTCAATATGAGTACTGGGCAGACGTATTGCCGTTTTATAAAAACGTGAGGGAGGAGGGGATCGTCATTCATGGAGAATAAAATTGTAGATTTATGCAAATATCGTATGAACAATGCGAAGGATACGCTGGATACCGCCAAACTGTGCATGGAACATCAACACTACAGAGATACTGTTAATCGTTGTTACTATGCAGCATTTTATGCCGTAAAGGCGGTACTTGCGTTAGAAGAAATCGATTTCAAACGCCATAAAGACGCAATTGCACATTTTAATAAAAATTATGTTGCGCCAGGCATTTTTGAAAGAGATCTGGGACGACTGCTTGGAAGATTAAAGCAAAAACGAGGAGCCGGTGATTACGATGATTTTTATGTGGTATCACATGATGAAGCCTTATTGCAGTATAAGGCCGCAGAACAGATTATAAACAGTATACGGCAGTACTTAAAAAACAAAGGAATTTAATTGTATATAGCTGCTTCTATTCTTCCAATCACTCATGCGGATTTCTTTAATTCAAAAACACACAGCAAAGCAAAAAATAAAACAGAAAAATTTTGCGGCATAATCATCTTCTAACACGATATATACCATATACAACAACTATCAAAAAGGAAAAAATGTTTTATGAACAACATCGCATGCATCATCATGGCCTCCGGCCTGGGACGCCGGTTCGGCGGCAATAAGCTGTTGGCGGAATTTCACGGAAAGCCTCTGATCGGACATATCCTGGAACAGACGAAAGGGCTTTTCCCCCGGCGGGTGGTGGTGACGCGGTATCGGGAAATTGAAGAAATATGCCGGCGGCAGGGCATTGACTGTGTTCTCCATACGCTTCCGGGAAGAAATGACACAATTCGGTTAGGCGTGGAATTTTTCCAGGCGGACCGTTCACAGACCATATCAAAAACCGGGAACCCGAAAAAGGAGCTGTTCGATTCTGAAAAGCCGCCGTTTCATCCGAAAGGTTATCTGTTCTGCCCGGCGGACCAGCCGCTGCTGACCAAAGGTACGCTGAAAAAGATAGCGGCAGAATTCAGCCAACACCATAAACCGGGCGATATTTTTCGGCTTTCCTATGGGGAAATGGCCGGCGCGCCGGTTTTATTTGATGCCGTTTACGCGGAAGAACTCACAAAACTCCCCGAAAAAAACGGCGGCTCCTATCTGATCCGAAAATATCCCTGCCAGGTTATCAGCATAACGGCAGCCTCCGCGGCAGAGCTGATGGATGTGGATACGGTGGAAGATCTGGAACAATTAAGCCATATGCCGTAAATATGGCTTTAGCAGCATATTCCCATTATATTCGGCATCCACATCCCTGAAAAATAATTTCTACGGCAGTGTAAAATCGCTTTTATACGCTCTTTTCTGCTCATAAGAACAGCCGAAGGATTCGGCAGCGCAACTCGAACGGCAGAAATTTCATCACTGCCTTACTGCCGCCGCCCAATTACTTCCAGCATCACGTCGATTACCCCGCCGCAGGCCATGCCTTCCTCCTCCGCGGCCTTCCCGCTCATATCCACATGAAATAACCTGCCGGTTTTCTCACCATTTTGAAGCATCCTCAGTCCCTCTCTCAGGACATCCGCTTCCACGCTGCCGCCGCCAATGGTGTCCACGCAGTTTCCGTCCGGAAGAATCAGCATTTTCGTCCCTGCCTCCCTGGGGGCGGAGCCCTTTCGGCTGACGATTGTCGCAAGAACCTTCGGGTCCTCCGGCTGTCCTGTCAGAATTGCCCGCAGCAATGCTCTGGAATAACCGCAGCTTTCTTTCTTTTTTCTCCTGACCTGAATGATCTCGGCCATAATGGCAACCGCGATTTCTTCCGGCGTTTCCGCGCCGATGTCAAGACCGACAGGCGTGTATATGCCGCTGACCACTTTCGGATCGGCGCCTTTTTCGACCAGGTTCTCTTTCACGATGGCTACCCGTTTCCGGCTTCCTACCATGCCGATATAGGCATGGGGTTTTCTGACAACGACTTCCAGGCAAATCTGGTCATAACGGTGTCCTCTGGTGGCAATGACAAAAAATGTGTCCCTGTCCCCTGGTATCTTTGCAAGCCCGCTGTCAAAAGGCGCGCAGACCGCCCGGACGGCTCCGGCCTCCTTTGCCTGATCCGCAAACGCAGACCGGTCCTCCAGAACGGTCACTTCATATCCCGTCATTACTCCCATCCGAATCAGAGCCGCCGACACATGGCCGCCGCCGCAGATCACCAGCTTCTTTTCCCTGCCCAGCAATTCACAGAAAACCTTCTGCCCGCCGATCAGGTACAGCCCGCTTTCTTCAAGCTTTTCGGCCTCGGCTTTATGGCAATGAAAAAACCGGCCGTTTTCCGCCCCCCATATAATCCTATGGTCGGACAACAATGCTTTTTCTCCGACAGCCTCCCCTTCTACGACAGTCAGCGCCATATTTCGGTTATCAGGATTCATTTGATTTACTATGTTGTAAAATTCTGACATATTTATACACCTCGCCGTATATTCCTCTTTACACTTAATACATTCGTCAATACAGCCCGCGGCACGCCTGAAACCCGCATTCCCGCATGTTCCGTATGTTCTGCTTCATAATTTTCAGCTTGTTGGAAAACGCAGCATTTCTTCTGACCGTTTTTCTATCAACTTTTTATATCTTTTTCAATATTTTTCAGCGACATTACCTTTACCCACTGCCCGGAACGGTTCCCCGCAATTTTCTTTCGGATTTCCTCTCCCCGCCTCCGTATGCCTTCGTCGTCCGCTTTATTCAAAACAATTCCAAACGCCCGCTCTCCCACGCCTTTTCGCAGTCCCCGCTCGCTGCGGCAAATCTCCGCGATATCCTCCTCCGTAATCCGGTGATCCAAAGGCCGGCCTAACAGTGCAGCCACCCGCTCCGGGCGGTGACAGCTTTCCGGTATGGGCTGATCCAGCGCATCCAGACCCGCCACGCCGATTACCAGTTCGGCCGGTTCCGGGATCACCGGTTCATGATCGGCAGGCGCTTTCAGCGGCAGGCCGCGGGCGCCGTCGGCCTCCACCAGAAGCGTGTCGCAGCGATCCCGCAGCGTCTCCCAGTCCGCGCGTACCGGACAGGTAATTTTCCCTGTCCCTTCTTCCGGAACGCCGACTACCGAATAGCCCCATACCGACAAATTTCGGAAAAGCTGCTCCTGATCTCCCCAACCCGCGAAAGGGCGCTCTTTATCCCTGGCCATATGGGTACTGGCAGCTACAATTACCTTTTTGCCCTGTTCCGTCAGCAGCCTGGTCAGATAAAAAATCAAGCTGGTTTTTCCGCCGCCGCCTGCCACGGCGATGCAGCGGTAATTGCTCTCACTTTCACCGCATTCCGTTATCTTCATTATTTCCTCATTTCCAACAGACTCCTTTTATCACGCAAACAGACCGGCTCCTTTTTGCATGCAGGGTCTTTCAAACGCCGGACCGCGCCCCATACACACCGCAAAACTGCTTTCACAGCCCCCTTCCCCCACAATAATCTCAAGAACGCTCCCTGCCAGGCAGCGGGCTTTGTCCGAGATGGTCCGGCAATTTTTCCGCTGTTCGATTCTCGGATCAATGTCCGCGATTTTCAGGCCCTTTCTCACCGGAAATCCTTCCCGGATGATTCCCGGCGTCCCCGTATTGGGCATGGCAGAGCCCCTCTCTATAATCCGTCCCAGATCGTGCCCCCGCATGGTTTCCACCACATAGTCCACGTCTTCCCCGGCCGTAAATCCCGGCCCCAGGCCAATGGTAAGCGGCGCCATGCTCCGAAGGGTTCCCAGGTTTTTCTTTGCCAGAATGGCATCTACCACCACGGCAGGTTTTATCTCTTTTATCGAAACGCCGGCTTCATCCACCAGGACGGGAACTTCTCCTTTTTCCCATAGATCCCCGCATTCTTCCGGCGTTGCGATCCGCCGGCTCACAACGCCTTCTACCTGAGCGCTGCCGTCATATACCGCCTCACAAAAAGCCGCTTTTCTCCGAATCGCGGCGGGCATCGGACATTCCAGAATCAGCACCCGACAGCCACACCGGTGAAGCCGGTGAACGATCCCGGTAGCCAGGTCTCCGCCGCCACGGACGATTATTATATTTTTCATTATCATAGATTCCTTTTTCTATGGCTATAAGCACACAGACCCTGTTTTTTAGAGTCTTATACGCAACATACAACAAACGGGAGAAACGCCGAATGAAAAAACTGGCGTTCCTCCCGTTATCTTACGAATCATCCGGCAAAAGGCGCCAGTGACGTATTTTGTCGAATTTTCTTATTTTTCTACCGCGGCGATACACTCCACCTCACAGAGAACCCCTTTCGGAAGGTCCTTCACCGCCACGCAGGAACGGGCCGGCTTTCCGGTGAAATATTTGGCATAGATTTCATTAAACGCCGCGAAATCCGCGATATCCGCCAGGAAACAGGTGGTTTTCACCACGTCGGCGAACTTCGCGCCCTGGCTTTCCAGCAGCGCTTTGATATTTGCCATCACCTGTTCTGTCTGCTCCTGAATCGTGGTGCCCACCACTTCTCCCGTTACCGGAGAAAGGGGAATCTGCCCGGAAAAGAAAGCGATTCCATTTACGATAATTCCCTGAGAATAGGGGCCGATGGCCGCAGGCGCGTTTTTTGTTTCCACATACTTTAACATCGTTTTCCTCCTAATTGAGTTCCGCTACAGTCCTCCTATGCCCCCTGTATCTGGAAGTATTTCCAGCCGCTCTAGCGTCTGTAAATCCTTCCGGGGCATATACGGACTTCCGCTGTTTTAGTTCCGCTACAGTCCTTCTGAACCCCTTGTATCTGGAAGGATTTCCAGCCGCTTATGCGTCTGTAAATCCTTCCGGGGTTCATACGGACTTCCGCTGTTTGAGTTCCGCTACAGTCCTCCTATGCCCCCTGTATCCGGAAGTATTTCCAGCCGCTCTAGCGTCTGTAAATCCTTCCGGGGCATATACGGACTTCCGCTGTTTGAGTTCCGCTGCAGTCCTGTTTCTATTTATTAATATCCACATAACTGTAAAGCGTATACTTTGATATCCCGAAATACTTTGACACTTTGTCTCCTGATTTGGTAATCAGGAAAGCGCCGGCATCGTTCAGATAGTTGATTGCCCGGATTTTTTCTTCTTTATTCATCAGCGGAGCGGGAACGCCTACCAGCTCCACCGACTGTTCGATCAGCTGGTCCAGAAGCTGACTGACGTCCGTGGTAATACGACGAGGCGACGAGGAGGCGTCAAGAGGATTGTTCTGGTTGCAGCTGGTAAGGGCATGGAGGCCGGATTCCAGCGTCAGCAGAGCGGTGATATCATAATTGATACCCAGAATATAATTCAGCTCTCCGTCTTCATTCCGAATATAGACCGTGCTGGACTTAAAGATCTTCCCCGTATCCGTCTTGGTCAGATAGGCCAACTGGTCCGACTGAATCCGGTCGCTGTTGCGGATGGCGTCCAGCACTACCTGGGAGGGCGCATCCCCGATTTTCCGCCCGGTCAGTTGTCCGTTTTCTATGTAAACGATGGAATGATGGGAGTCCTGCTTTAAGTCGTGGATTACAACCTCGCAGGATTCCCCGAAATGTACGGCCAGCGCATGGGCCACCTGCTTTAATATTTCTAATCTTGAATTTGCCATATGAAAATCTCCTGATGATATACCCGTCAGCCGGATGATCTGCCGGCATACTTTCGTTATTTCAAAAAGCAGCGAATCATTCGGCGCCGTTTTCCGCATTTCCCCGTTCACGGACTTTGCCGGGCCCGAAAGTACCTCGCAAAGTGTTCCTATTATACCACAGTTTTTCCAAAATAGCAAAATTTTTTAGTTTATAAAAATATTTTATTGCGCAAATATTCCGGATAACGGTCACATGCGCTCCGGAAAGATTTTAAGCGTGGAATACCGTTCCCGTTTTGCCCTGTATGGCCTCTCTGGATTTCTCCAGCAGCGTGATAATGGCTGTGCGTCCCTCCCCTGAGGAAGCGAACTCCATGGCGGCCTGTACCTTGGGCAGCATGGAACCGGGGGCGAAATGTCCTTCCTTTACATACTGCCCGGCTTCTGCCACAGACAGACGGTCCAGCCATTTTTCATTTTCTCTGCCGAAATTGACGGCCACCTTTTCCACCGCGGTGAGGATAATCAGGCTGTCCGCCTCCAGCTCTTTTGCCAGCAGACAGCTTGCGAAATCTTTATCAATCACGGCGCTGGCGCCTTTTAAATGATTGCCCTGACGAATCACGGGAATTCCGCCGCCGCCGCAGGCAATCACCAGATTTCCGGCATCCACCATGGTACGGATCGTGCCGATCTCTATGATTTCCGCCGGCTTCGGCGAGGCCACCACCCTGCGGTAGCCCCGGCCCGCGTCTTCCTTCATAATATAATCATACTTTTGAGACACTTCCTCGGCCTGCCCGGCAGTCATAAACTTGCCGATGGGCTTGGAAGGGGTTTGAAAGGCAGGGTCCTTCTCATCCACCCGCACCTGGGTAATCATGGTCGCCACGGGCATATCCGAAATGCCTCTGTTCAGCAGCTCCTCCCGCAGCGCGTTCTGCAAATCATAGCCGATATAGGCCTGGCTCATGGCCACGCAGACGGACAGGGGCGTGTTGGGCTGAGCGGCATCTTCATGGGTCAGGGCAATCATGGCATTGTTAATCATGCCCACCTGAGGACCGTTGCCGTGGGCCACCACAACCTCACAGCCTTCCTCAATCAGATCCACAATCGCTTTTGCCGTCGTTTTTACCGCCGCCATCTGCTCCGGCAGAGTATTTCCCAGGGCATTGCCGCCAAGGGCAATGACGATTCTCTTTTTCTTGCTCATATTTTATATTCCTCTCTGCATGAAAACCAAATTCCGGGGCAGTCCTTTCGAAATATGCCGATCTTTATGACGGCACAGCCAGTCATAAATAGAGAAAAGGAGGACTGAGGTATGTGATGCGGACAGTTTCGCCATACGGGCTGCCGCCGGCTTCGGTTTCCCCATGATTATTTGTCTGCCTGAAACACCCTTGCGGTTCCTTTTTCTTCCAGCTTCTCCAAAAGCTTCGCCGGATCCGCGAATTTTGCCAGCAGAATCATGGCGGCGATAATATAGGGCTTATAGCTGGCTTCTTTATAGAGAGGGGTGCGGTAGCGGTCAAATACGGTTGCGTCCACTTCGCCTTCCTCGCAGCTTACACCGGTGATATCGGCAGGCAGACAGTGGAGATACAGCGCCTTTCCCTCTTTTGTAAGGGACATCAGTTCTTCGGTGCATGCCCAGTCTTTATGCTCCGCGTTCTGTGCCAGCAGCTCTTTTTCCAGCGCTTTGATCCCCTCCAAATCTCCGTTTCCGTACAGCTTTGTTCTCTTTTCCATGGCCGCGAAAGGCGCCCAGCTCTTGGGATAAACAATATCCGCGTTTTTGAAGGCTTCTGCCATGTTATTTGTTTTGGTGAAAGAACCGCCGGACTTTTCGGCGTTTTCGGCCGCAACCTTCTCCACGTCCTCGAAAATCTCATACCCTTCCGGATGGGCCAGCACTACGTCCATGCCGAATCTGGTCATCAGGCCGATAATGCCCTGCGGAACGGACAGAGGTTTTCCGTAAGAGGGAGAGTACGCCCAGGTCATGGCCAGCTTTTTGCCTTTCAGATTCTCAACGCCGCCGAATTCATGGATAATATGAAGCATATCCGCCATGGCCTGGGTGGGATGGTCGATATCGCACTGGAGGTTTACCAGCGTGGGCTTCTGCTCCAGAATGCCGTCTTTATGTCCCTGGGTTACGGCATCCACCACCTCATGCATATAGGCATTTCCTTTTCCGATATACATATCATCCCGAATACCGATGACATCAGCCATAAAAGAAATCATATTGGCGGTTTCTCTTACGGTCTCCCCGTGGGCCACCTGAGATTTGCCCTCGTCCAGATCCTGTACCTCCAGGCCCAGCAGGTTGCAGGCAGAGGCAAAGGAGAAACGGGTGCGGGTGGAATTGTCCCGGAACAGGGAGATACCCAGACCGCTCTCAAATACCTTGGTGGAAATATTGTTCTCCCGCATATAGCGCAGCGCGTCAGCCACGGTGAACACCGCCTCGATTTCGTCATCCGTCTTCTCCCAGGTCAGGAAAAAGTCGCCGTTGTACATCTCTTTAAAGTTTAATTTATTTAACTTGTCAATATATTTCTGTAAAGTTTCCATCGTATAATATCACTCCTTATATCTGTAATTCCGCCACGATCTCCACGCTGCATGGCTGCCCGCCCCAGGAGATCGAAAGCATCGCCGATTACCTGCTGAACGAAAAGCGGATGCACACCTTTATCAAATGCAACCCCACCCTTCTGGGCTATGAATTTGCCAGGGAAACCCTGGACCGGATGGGCTATGATTACATTGCCTTCGGCCGTTTCCATTTCGAAGACGACCTGCAGTACAAAGACGCCGTGCCCATGCTTGACCGGCTGATGAAGCTTTCTTCCGGACTTGGCCTGGAATTCGGCGTAAAGATTACCAATACGTTCCCGGTGGATGTCAGGGCCGGCGAGCTGCCCAGCGAAGAAATGTATATGTCCGGAAAATCTCCCTACCCTCTGTCTATCGCCCTGGCGGCCAGACTGTCACGGGAATTTGACGGCAGACTGCGCATCGCCTACTCCGGCGGCGCCGACGCGTTTAATATGAACCAGATCGTGGGCAGCGGCGTCTGGCCCGTCACCATGGCTACCACCATCCTGAAACCGGGCGGATACCAGAGACTGAAACAGATCGCCGAAAATCTGGACCGGATGGGAGTAACGCCCTTTACGGCCGTAGACGTGGCGGCGCTGAACGCCGCAGCCGAAAGCGCTCTGACCGACAAACATCACGTAAAGCCTGCCAAAATGCCGGTCAGCCGGAAATCGACGGAAAAAGTGCCGCTGATCAACTGTTATACCGCCCCCTGCGAAGACGCCTGTCCCATCCGTCAGGAAATCACCACCTACGTGGCGCTGGCCGGAGAAGGAAGATACGACGAGGCTCTCCAGGTGATTCTGAATAAAAACGCTCTGCCCTTTATTACCGGCACCATCTGCGCCCATAGCTGCCAGAGCCATTGTACACGAAACTTTTACGAGTCTTCCGTAGAAATCAGAGACACAAAACTGGAATGCGCGCGGAACGGATACGAAGCTGCCCTGAAACATCTGACGGCGGAACGGACACTGGACCAGACAGTAGCCGTCGTGGGCGGCGGACCGGCAGGCATGGCGGCGGCCTTTTACCTGGCACGCAGCGGCGCGAAAGTGACGATTTACGAGAAGGCGGACCGTCTGGGCGGCATCGTCAGCCAGGTGATTCCCGATTTCCGGATTGACGACACCGTGATCGGAAAAGATGCCGCCCTGCTGGAAAAACTGGGCGTAGACATCAGACTGAACACGCCTGCCCCGGATGTAAAGACTTTAAAAAAGGAATATGACGCCGTTATTCTCGCGGTGGGCGCTTCCCAGAGAAGCCAACTGAACCTGAAAGGCATCCAGGCCGTCAATGCCCTTGACTTCCTGGAAGAATTCAACGCAAAGAAAGGACAGGTGGAACTGGGCAGACATGTGGCGGTTATCGGCGGCGGAAATACGGCCATGGACACCGCCAGAGCGGCCAAACGGTGCCCCGGCGTGGAAACCGTATCCCTGGTATACCAGAGAACCAAACGCTATATGCCGGCCGACGAGCACGAATTATATCTGGCCATGGAAGACGGCGTTCAGTTTAAAGAACTGCTGGCGCCGGCGCAGATCAAAAAAGGCGCTCTGGTCTGCAATGTAACCAGACTGGGCGAACCGGACGCTTCCGGCCGGGCAGGCGTTGTGGAGACAGCGGAAACAGTGGAAATCCAGGCCGACACCGTCATTGCCGCAGTAGGCGAAAAATGCCCTGCCTCTTACTATGAAGCCAACGGCATCAACACCGACGGCAAGGGCCGCCCCATGGTAAGCTCTACGCTGGAATCCAGTCTCAAAGGCATCTATATCATCGGCGACGGCCTTTACGGCCCAGGTCTGGTGGTAAAAGCCATGGCCCATGCCATAACCGCCGCGGAAGCCATCCTC
Organism: uncultured Lachnospiraceae bacterium; assembly: GCA_948470335.1. Classification (GTDB taxonomy): domain Bacteria; phylum Bacillota; class Clostridia; order Lachnospirales; family Lachnospiraceae; genus Paralachnospira_A. Next base: position 20,963 of record CAOKOL010000023.1, read on the forward strand.
GGCAGAGCCGTCACAAGAGACATGCGTATTCCGGCGGATAAAAACGGACTTTATAAGAAAAAAGGCATTTTGCAGGAGCCTTCCGAAAAACCGGAATCCGACAGATGTCTCTCCTGCTCCACCGTATGCGAAAACTGCGTGGACGTATGTCCCAACCGGGCAAATATCAGCGTCAAAGTGCCCGGTCTGACAAAAGAACAGGTGATTCATGTGGATTACATGTGCAATGAATGCGGCAACTGCAAAAGCTTCTGCCCTTATGCCAGCGCGCCCTACCTGGATAAATTCACCCTCTTTGCCAGCGAGTCAGACCTTGCTGACAGCAAAAACGACGGCTTTGTGGTGACAGACGCGAAGACCGTGACCTGTAAGGGAAGGTATCTGGGCGAAGCCTTTACATGGAAAAAGGGTGAGACCACGGGTCTGCCGGAAGAACTGCAGAAAACCATCGAGGCCGTAATCAGTGATTACGCGTATTTGCTGGAAATGAAATAAAAGAAACCGAATGAAACGAGGAGGATTGCCATGAAGACACTGTTTCGAGGCGGAACGGTAGTAAGCGCGCGAGGGAAACGGAAGCTGGATGTTCTGGTGGAAGATGAAAGGATCCGGGCCGTGGACGGACATATTGAGGATTCCGAAGCCCATGTCGTGGATGTAACCGGCAAACTGATATTTCCGGGATTTATCGACGGGCATACCCATATGGATCTGGAAGTGTCGGGAACGGTGACGGCGGACGGCTTTGAGACCGGAACCAGGGCGGAGCTGGCCGGAGGCACCACCTGCCTGATTGATTTCGCCACCCAGAACAGAGGAGAAACACTGGCATGCGCCCTGGAACACTGGCACCGGAAAGCAGACGGCAAATCCAGTTGTGATTATGCCTTCCACCTGGCCCTGTCCGACTGGAACGAACAGATCAGCCGGGAGCTGGAAACCGTGGTCAGCCAGGGCATCCGCTCCTTCAAGCTGTATATGACCTATGACGCCATGGCAGTGGATGATCAGTGCCTTTATGAAATCCTCACCAGACTGAAAGAGCTGGGGGGAATAGCAGGCGTCCACTGTGAAAACCGGGGCATTATCGATGCCAGATTAAAAGAAGTGCTTATTAAAAAAGGCAATCGCAGAGACACTGCCGATTATCCCGGCACCCGGCCGGATCTGGCCGAGGCGGAAGCCGTTTCCCGGCTGCTGAAAATCGCCCGGTGCGTGGATACCCCGGTGATCGTCGTCCATTTAAGCGCGCAGGCAGCCTATGTCGAGATAGAACGAGCCAGAGCCGCCGGTCAGACCGTCTATGTGGAAACCTGTCCCCAGTACCTGGTCATGGACGAAAGCAGATATGGTCTGCCCGGCGGAGAAGGCCGAAAATTCATGTGCGCTCCGCCTCTCCGGAAAAAAGAAGACCAGGATACCCTCTGGCGGGCGCTGACGCAAAACCAGATACAGACCGTCGCCACCGACCACTGCAGTTTTACGCTGGCGCAGAAAGCGGCCGGAAAAGAAGATTTCTCCCTGACGCCCTGCGGGATGCCCGGCGCTGAGGAACGGCCGGCGCTGATCTACCATTACGGCGTTCATACGGGAACGCTGACCGAAGCCCAGATGTGCGCGCTGCTGGCCGAAAACCCGGCCCGTCTGTACCGGCTGTATCCCCGGAAAGGGGTAATCGCTCCGGGCAGCGACGCGGACCTGGTGATCTGGGACCCTGACGCGGACTATGTGCTGTCCAGAGACCGCCAGCAGTCCGCGGCGGATTACTGTCCTCTGGAGGGACTTAAACTGCGGGGCAGAGCTTCTCAAGTATATCTGCGGGGCAGACTGGCGGCGGAAAAGGGCCGGATTGTCACAGAACATGCCGGAAAATATATTACGGCCGTCAGCGGCGACATTATGATATGACAGATCATCGAATCCATATTCCTGTGATACGGGAATATGGATTCGCTCACAAAGACCACAGAAAGAGAGGTGCTGGTTGTCATGACTGTTTTCACAGAAACTCCCCGGCCCGCCGCTGCCCTTCCGGACAGCAGCTCTGCGGCCGTTCATGATATAAAATCAAACTTTATTACAGTAAACGGTATTCAGGTAGCTCCTTCCAAAAACCAGAAGCTTCTTCATTTTTTAAGAGAGGAGCTTCATCTCACCTCTGTCAAGGACGGATGCAGCCAGGGCGCCTGCGGCGCCTGCACCGTCATCATCGACGGGGAAACCTGTAAAGCCTGCGTGCCGGACACGGATTCCCTAAAGGGAAAATCTGTGATTACGGTAGAAGGACTTGCCGACAGAGAAAAAGAAGTGTATACTTTTGCCTATGCGGAAGCAGGGGCCGTACAGTGCGGCTTCTGTATTCCGGGCATGGTTATGTGTACCAAGGCGCTGCTGGACAAAAACCCGGACCCCGACGAAAAAGAAATCCGCCACGCCCTGCGGAACAATTACTGCCGCTGTACCGGATATGTAAAAATCATCGCGGCGGTAAAACTGGCGGCCCAGATACTGAAAACCGGTATCATTCCGGAAAAGGGCGAAAAGAGCTGGAAACTGGGCGGCCGTGTTCAGCGGCTGGACGCCGAAGAAAAAGTACTGGGAACCGGGAAATATCCCGATGATTTTCATATGGAAGGAATGCTGTCAGGCGGCCTGGTGCGAAGCAGATACGCCAGGGCCAGAGTCCTTTCCATAGATACCGCGAAGGCAAAGTCCCTTCCCGGCGTGGCCGGCGTCTACACGGCGGCGGACGTACCGGGAGAAAATATCATCGGACATCTCCGTCAGGATCAGTATGTATTCGTCCCCGAAGGACAACTGACCCACTATCTGGGAGACGCAATCGCCCTAGTGGTAGCGGAGAATGAAGAAATTGTGGAAAAGGCCAAAAAGCTGATTCAGGTGGAATATGAAGTCCTGCCGGCCATACACAGCCCGGAGGAAGCGGCCGCCGAAGGCGCTCCCACGGTTTTTGAAGGCGCTGAAAACAATGTCTGCTCCTATGAGCATATCAGCCGGGGCGACGCCTCGGCAGCCATCGCCCGTTCCCGACATGTGCTGTCCCGCCATTTTGAAACCCCATGGACAGAACATGCCTTTTTAGAACCGGAATGCGCTGCGGCCTTTATCGACGAAAACGGGGATGTGTTCTTATACTCCACCGATCAGTCCGCTCACCAGACCCTTCATGAATGTATGACGGTGCTGGGCACGGATAAAGTCAAGGTGCAGAACGCTCTGGTAGGCGGCGGGTTCGGCGGCAAGGAAGATATGACCGTACAGCCTTTCGCCGCGCTGGCGGCTTATCTCCTTCGCAGGCCGGTAAAGGTCAAACTGAGCCGGGCGGAATCTCTGCTGGTTCACCCCAAACGCCACCCCTTTGTCATGGACGTTACCATGGGCTGCGATGAAAACGGCATTATCCAGGGCGTCAAAGCCATCGTATCCTCGGACACCGGCGGCTATATGTCTCTGGGCGGCCCCGTGCTGCAGCGGGCCTGTACCCATGCGGCCGGCCCCTACGCCTATGAAAACTTTGAGATTGAAGGAACGGCCTATTACACCAACAATCCCCCGGCAGGCGCATTCCGGGGCTTCAGCGTGACCCAGACCTGCTTCGCCACGGAAACACTGTTAAATATGATGGCCGACGAAGTAGGAATTACCCCCTGGGAAATCCGTTACCGAAACGCCATCCGGCCGGGCGGCATCCTGCCAAACGGCCAGATCGTGGATGAATCCACCGGACTGGCGGAAACACTGGAAGCGGTAAAGGAAGACTATGACAGGGCATGGAATGCCAGTATCCCGGTGGGCATCGCCTGCGCCATGAAAAACGCCGGCGTGGGCGTGGGTATCCCGGACACCGGGAGACGAAAAGCTTCATATTTTCACAGGCGCCTCCTGCATCGGCCAGGGGCTGGGAACCGTGCTGGTACAGATGATCGTGGAAAACACGGATCTTCGTGAAACGGATATCGTGTATGAGCGGAGCAACACCTGGATTGCCCCGGATTCCGGCACCACCTCCGGTTCCCGGCAGACACTTGTCACCGGGGAAGCCTGCCGGAGAGCCTGCGGGAAATTAATGGAAGACCGGAACAGCGGACTGTCTCTGAAAGAGATGAAGGGAAAGGTCTATTACGGCGAATATCTGGCAAAGACAGACCCTCTGGGCGCCGACGTGCCCAATCCCGTATCCCATGTGGCCTATGGCTATGCCACCCAGATGTGTATTCTGGACCCGAAAAGCGGAAAAATCGACGAGATCGTGGCGGCCCACGACGTAGGCCGGGCGGTGAATCCCCTCTCCTGCGAAGGTCAGATCGAAGGGGGCGTAGTCATGTCCATGGGTTACGCCCTGCGGGAGAAATACGAGATCGACGAAAACTGCAGACCTGTGAAGAAATACGGCGCTCTCGGCCTGTTCCGCAGTCATGAGATTCCCCGGATCAAGGCGATTGTAGTGGAAAAACCGGGGCTGAACGTGGCCTGCCCGTCTGTTCCTATGGATGTATGAGCTGCGGCGCCTGTATCGAAGCCTGTCAATTCCAGGCCATTACATACAACGAATACGGAACGGCCCAGGTAAAGGAAGCGGCCTGCATCGGCTGCGGCATCTGTGAGAAAACCTGTACGGCCAATGCCATACGGGTGACGGAGCACTGTGCCGTAATCGACGAAACCCGCCGTTTAAACTGCGGTATGTGCGCAGTCAAATGTCCCAGAGGCGCCATCTATGACCTCAGAGGGATTCTGCGGCCCGCGGAGTAATGAAGGAACCGTATCAGGACTTGAAATAAGGAGGTACTGACTTTTGTATCCTATATTAAAAAAGCGCCAGTTGTCCGATCAGATCTACTACATGGACATCCTGGCCCCCCGGACGGCCGGCTCCTGTCAGCCGGGACAGTTTGTGATTGTGAAAATAGATGAAGCCGGAGAGCGGATTCCCCTGACCATCTGTGATTACGACAGAAAACAGGGCACCGTCGCCATCGTATTTCAGACTGTGGGCGCTTCCACAAAGCGGATGGCTCTGCTGAACGAAGGCGACAGCTTCCGGGATTTCGCCGGCCCCTTAGGCTGCCCGTCGGAGCTGATTCATAAATCCGCGGATGAACTGCGGCAGATGAAGCTTCTGTTCGTAGCCGGCGGCGTGGGAACCGCTCCGGTTTATCCCCAGGTTAAATGGCTCCACGAGCAGGGCGTAAATGCCGACTGCGTCATCGGCGCAAGAAATAAAAGCCTGGTCATTCTGGAAGATGAGATGAAACAGGCAGCCGCCAATCTGTATGTGGCCACCGACGACGGCAGCTACGGCTTCCACGGCAATGTCAATGACCAGATCAAAGAACTGGTGCAAAACCAGGGCCATACCTATGATCTGGTGATCGCCATCGGCCCTCTGATTATGATGAAGTTTGTGTCTCTGCTGACAAAAGAACTGCAGATCCCCACCGTAGTCAGCATGAATCCGATTATGGTGGACGGCACCGGCATGTGCGGCGCCTGCCGTTTAAGCGTCGGCGGCGAAATCAAATTTGCCTGTGTGGACGGACCGGAATTCGACGGGCATCTGGTGGACTTTGACCAGGCCATGAAACGGCAGGCCATCTACAAGACCGAGGAAGGCCGGGCGCTGCTTAAGCTACGGGAGGGCGATACCCACCACGGCGGCTGCGGACAGTGCGGCAGTGAAAAACCAAACGGAAAGGAGGCACACTGATATGGCCGGAACAAAGCTTAACCGAATCCCCGTAAGGGAACAGGAACCGAACGTGAGAGCCGCCAATTTCGACGAGGTATGCCTTGGATATAACCTGGAGGAAGCCACCGCCGAAGCCGAACGGTGTCTGGGCTGCAAAAAAGCCAAATGCGTGGAGGGCTGCCCGGTCAGCATTGATATCCCCGGATTTATCGGACACCTAAAAGAACAGAACGTGGAAAAAGCCTTTGAGGTCATCAGCCGGTATTCCTCCCTGCCCGCCGTCTGCGGCAGAGTCTGTCCTCAGGAAAGCCAGTGTGAGCAGAAATGTGTGCGGGGCGTCAAGGGAGACGCCGTTTCCATCGGAAAGCTGGAGCGGTTTACGGCGGACTGGGCAAAGGCTCATAACATCCATCCCACCCTCTCCTGTGAAGTCAAAAACAAAAAAGTGGCCGTCATCGGCTCCGGCCCCGCCGGACTGACCTGTGCCGGAGATCTGGCAAAGGCCGGGTTTGACGTCACCATTTTCGAGGCACTCCATGAGCCGGGCGGCGTGCTGGTATACGGCATTCCCGAATTCCGTCTGCCCAAAAAAGGCGTGGTGGAACCGGAAATTGAAAACGTAAAACGGCTGGGCGTCAAAATAGAAACTAACGTGATTATCGGAAAATCCCTTACCGTCGACCAGCTCCTTGAGGAAGAAGGGTTCCAGGCCGTCTTTATCGGCTCCGGCGCGGGGCTGCCCAAATTTATGGGCATACCGGGAGAAAATGCCAACGGCGTATTTTCCGCCAATGAATATTTGACCCGAAGCAATCTGATGAAAGCTTTCGACGACCACTATGACACGCCCATCTACCAGGGGAAAAAGATTATCGTGGTAGGCGGCGGAAACGTGGCCATGGACGCCGCCAGAACCGCGCTGCGGCTGGGCGCCGAGGTACATATTGTCTACCGGAGAAGCGAGACGGAACTGCCCGCCAGAGCCGAGGAAGTCCATCACGCGAAAGAAGAAGGAATCATTTTCAACCTGCTCACCAATCCGAAAGAAATCCTTGTGGACGAAACGGGACAGGTCACCGGCATGATCTGCGTGGAAATGGAACTGGGCGAGCCGGACGAATCCGGCAGAAGAAGCCCCGTGGAAAAGAAAGGCTCCGATTTCACCATTGCCGCCGACATGGTGATTATGGCCCTGGGCACCAGCCCCAACCCGCTGATTTCCTCCACCACCAAAGGACTGGAAATTAACCGCAGGAAATGCATCGTGGCCGACGAGGCCAGCGGTCAGACTTCCAAAGCAGGCGTTTTCGCCGGCGGCGACGCGGTAACGGGCGCCGCTACCGTGATTCTTGCCATGGGGGCAGGAAAAGCGGCGGCGAAAGGGATTGAGGAATATCTGAGCAGGTAAGTTTGACCGGTATGTTTTGGCAGTGAATTTTGTCGACAAGTTTTACCGTCTGCCGCCATGTTCCGGCACTTGAACTTTTGGTTCGATTATGATATGGTAAACTTACTTTATCATGAAAGGCAGCGCAAATGTATGTTTAACCATTATGACGACCATTTCAAATTCTGGAACATGGACGGCATTACATTTCCAAATGCGAAATATGTGCATCCTCTGAAACAGCGGGATATTCAGAATATTTATGACCAGTTGATCCGGGATGATAATATTACTCTGCTGGTCGTGTTCGGAAGCTCCGTTGATTTCCGCTGCCATTCCGAAAGCGACATCGACTTATATATGGAAAGACGTGACAAAGAACGCTATCCCAAACTGGATTATTCTTTTCTGTCCGATCTTGATAAAATATACGACCTTAAGGATTTTTCAAAAGGCCTGGGAAAAAGCATCGCAGAAGAAGGAATCGTTTTATTTGACAGGAGGGAAAATGAATGTGTGAAATAATTTTATTCAGAAAAGCCCTTCGCGATTATGATTTGTCCGTGCTGATTATGGAAACTTACTTCAATGATGAACTGGGACTGAACAACGCTGCCTACCATCTCCAGCAATGTGTGGAAAAAGTATTAAAAGGATATCTGGAATGTGTCGGCGTTACCGTACCACGAACACATAAAATCGGAACCCTTTTAAAAATGTCGGTCAATAACGGCTCCGCGTTCACATCCACAGAATGGCTGGACGTCCATTCGGAAATGCTGGAAACGTGGGAAAGCGAAACCAGATACAATGCGGAGTTTCTGGTGGAATATAAAAAAATCAGGGAAGCTGTCAAAGGGGTAGGCGACGCATTAATATTAAACGGCGTCTGCCAGGAGCCGGATGAAGCCATCACACCGGAGATCAAAACACGGCTTCTCACCATGCTGCCTAAAAGCAGGATTCCGGCAGACAATCTTGAATGGAACGTATTTTTCCGGATATACCGCTCCAAATTAGGTCTGGAGAATCATCAAAATAATACTGTCCCGCCATTCTCACTGGATGATTATTTCAGGAAATACGGCATTAGGGATAAAGCGGCGGAAATTGAACGGTTAAAAATTCTGTTTCGTACAACCGATATGGCCCGAATCAAACAACAGGTACGGGATACACTGATGTAATACAAGGCGGAAATCCGGAAAACCCGGACTTCCGCCTGCATCTTTTCTATCGCCATATCTCAAAAACAGACAATCAGACTCCGTAAACCTCTTTGTTATACTGATCGATCTCATCATCAATAATGGGATCCACATGTTTGTACAGACAGCCGGGACCGCCGTATGTGATACAGGGGATAAAGTGTCCGCCCGGTCCGTAAGCTGTGCAGGCGCGGCGCACTTCCGCACGGATTTCTTCCTCGGTGGAATCTTCACGGTCAACGATGGCGGCATCAATTCCGCCCATCAGCGTCATTTTTCCGTTTAATTTCTTCTGCAGCGCGGGAATATCATTCTCCGGCAAAGCGCCCTGCCAGATATCCACGCCCAGCTCCACCATATCCTCCACAATCGGCTCCAGGAAGGAGTCCGCATGATGCATGATGATGACGCCGTTATCTTTCATATATTTGTAGGTCTTTGCGTACTGAGGCTTGATAAACTCTCTCCAGACCTCAGGGCTGGTGAACAGGGAATGCTTGGAACCCCAGTCGTCATGAGAAAGCATAACGTCCGGCTTATAATGATCTACGATCAGCTTCATATACTGGAAACGGTACTCTCCGATGGCATTGCACAGATCCATCATATCTTCCGGCTCCAGCAGGAAGTTCATCAGCATGTCCTCAAAGCCCATCAGGAAATGCAGACGCTCAAATACGCCCGTAGGCATAAATGCCATTACCAACTGGCCTTTTTCACGGATTTCCTCCACCTGCTTTTCAAAAGGCTCCCACTGGGCCGGATCGGAACAATTGGCCAGAAGATCCGGAATCTGTACCTGGTTCTTCCACTCCGTAATGTCTTTGATCACTTTATTGTCCGCGGTTACATGAGGCATAGCCGCTACCTGGTGCTCCGGCCAGAGAATCGTCGTGCCGAAACGGTCAACTAAGGGATCCATGCCCGGATGACGGTTTCCTCTGATATAGGTAGAAGCCGGGCTGGGCGGAAAGAAAGCGGTTCCTTCATACTGTTTGATCAATCTGTCCGGTTTTCCCTCCGGTTTGATTGTCTCCAAAAAATTTTCTTTTGCTGTAAGCATCTCAAAACGCCCCCTTTATTCGGTATTTTTCAGATCAACTCTGTTCATATCTATAAGTATATCGGGGATTTTTTATTTCGTAAATCCTGCATACTGTTTTATTTCACGGTAGTTGATTCCTGCTTTTTGTACATGTCCGTAAATACATGCTTATCAATACATGCTACAAAACAATTTCTGTCCGCAAACAGAAGCAGATGCATTTGTTTAAGAGCCCAAAACGCACTTATAACAATCTTCCTTTTACGCAAAAAAAGCACATACCGACCTTTCATGCCTCCCAATCGTTTCCGGCATGAAATCCCGGTCATGTGCTTTTATACTTTTATCAATTATGTAAACAAACCTTTGCCGCCGTCAGCGCATCTGCGCCCTCTGCTCCTGCATCTTCTTGAATACATAAGCGCCCACGGCCGCATCCGCCTGTTCGCTCATCTTCAGGAACCGGCATCCGTAGCCGTAACGGCTGTCCGGCTCCCGCTTGCCCCGCACAACTCTTACGGTATATGCCCGTTCCGTGCCGTCGAAGCTGGCACGGAACGCAAACATCTCATGTAAAGACAGGGGCTGTATCGTGGAGATATAGATGCCTCCCGTACTCACGTCGCGGATCGTAGCCGGAAAGTCCCCGTGTTTTTCGGCCTTGCCCCATATCTCTATGGAAGCACTCATCCGAACCTGACCTCTTTTATTCTGAGCCTCCCGTTTCTGACTCAGCATATTGCAGTCCGCAATCCATGGCTCCCCCCGCTGTGTATAATTATTTCTGCGGAAAATCAGTTCGCAGTCCATATCCACCAGCCCCCGCTGGCCGTCAAAAAACCGCACGGCAGTCTTGATCCGGCCGTCACTCAACTGGTAATCCGTAAAATACAGACGGATCACTTCATTCGGAAAAAGCTCCACCCTGCCTTCGATCACTCTCTTATCTTTCGGCAAATACACCTGACATTTTTTGCAGTCTGCCAGTACCATATCCTCTCCCCCTCTTCAGTGTGGTGTTACAGCTCCATAAAACCGGCTGCTTTATCCGCCTGCATCATCATCTGAATCCGAAGCATCTGTATAAGGCTGGAAAATCCTTCCTGGTCCATTCCGTAAGAATCGCTGCCGCCGCCGTAGGAAGACGCCATGGCAGCCATAGCCAGACTGTTCATCATACTGTTTATATTCCCGCTGCCAAGGCCCATCAGGCTGTTCAGATAACCGCCGCCGCCCAGCAGACTGTCCGAATCATCGGAACCTGTCAGACTTCCCACACTGCCGAAACCGCCCAGTCCGCCCAGCAGACTCGTACTGCCGCCCAGACTGCCGCCTAACAGAGAAGCTGTCTGATTCATCTGACTCAGCTTCACGATATCTGCCACCACGTCGCTGACCGCTCCCTTTGTCTGTACGGTCTGGTTTGCCAGAAGATCGTCCCCCTCCATATAGGAAGCCACCTTCCGCACATAGTTCTGCGTCTCCGCGAAAGGAGGAACACCTCCATATTTCTGAACGTTGCCGGGACCGGCGTTATAGGCCGCCAGTGCCAGCGTCACGTCGCCAAACTGGTCCAGCGTGCTTTTCAGATATTTTGCGCCGCCCATAATATTCTGTCTTGCGTCAAAAGGATCGGTAATGCCCAGGCTTCTTGCCGTCTGCGGCATTAGCTGCATCACGCCCATCGCCCCTGAACGGGAAACCGCATTGGGGTCGAAACCGGATTCTGTCTTTGCCACCGCTTTCAGCAGATTGACCGGCAGATCAAACAGCTTCGCAGCTTCCTCAAAAATAGTGTCCATATCCTCCGACGTTGCGGAAAATGCCTGATCCAGCACATCTGAAAAGTCTTCGGTTTTCTTTGATGATCTATCCGACGCAGCCGACGCCTGATACTGACTAAGCGCCTCTGTCTCTGTCGCTGATGTAATCAGAGCCATCGCCCTTCTCTCCCTTCTTCTCACCGTTTTTTCATCCGGACAGGCCGTCGGCCGTCCGGTTTTCTCTTACAATCTATTACATTTATGAAAATAAAATACTACTTTACGCCCTGAAACTTAAAATTCTTCCGTGTCCCGGCCGGGCCTCTCATCCCAAAAGACCGCCAGCTCCAGGCAGGCGCTGAACCGCCGGGTAAAAAGTCAGACAGATATCAGATCTCCGCCGGTTCTTCCGGCAGATTTCCGTCAATTTCCTCTGTCCCGGCTTCCCCTTCGGCCTCTGCGGGTCCGGTTTTCTTTAAAGTCCCTTCTCCCGGCACATAATTCAGAAAATAGAGATAAATATCCACCACTGCCTGATACAGCTCCACCGGAATCGAAGCGCCCAGTTTTACCTGGCTCAGCAGCGTACTCAGCGAATCGTCCTCATAGACGGGAACGCCCGCTCCCATAGCCACTTCCGTGATTCGCTCCGCCATATAGCCCATACCGGAGGCCACTACCACCGGCGCTCTGTTTTTCTCCGGATCATACTGGAGGGCCACCGCTCTTTTCTGCATCCGGCGCTCAAATTCTGACATTTACCGTTCTCTCCTTCTCCCTGATCTCAGGGAATACGCTCTCAAGCCGCAGCTCGCCTCTTTTTTCCGCTACCGTCATCCTGCCGGGCTTCATGCCGTTGTCTTTCAGAATATCCGATACTTTCTCCCGAATGGCGTCAAATTCACTCTGCAAAACAGGGGGCACGCCAAGCTGCATATTCACATTCCAGCCCTGAAATTCCAGCACCATATCAAAACTACCCAGCCGCTGAATCTGAAACTGCAGAAGCATCCGAATCTTCCGTCCGCCTTCTTCGCCGTCTTCTCCCGCATCCGGATCGATCCAGATCTCCGACATCACTTCTTTATCTTCATAAGAAAAAGGCAAAAACAGATGAATCAGAGGCATATACACACTCTCGTTCAGCAAAATGTTCTGCGTAATGCTCTGGAACTGCAGCATCTGTTCCACGCCGGCCTCGCCCCGTCCGCCCCGTTCCAGCAGATTTGCCAGAGCGTCGGTAAATTTATTTCCTGCCTGGCTTCTGTGCATGGCCTCCAGCGTGCTGTTCAGATCGGCCTGGGCGTCTCCTTTATAAAAATAGGAAAAATCCCTGTTTCCCACAAGCCGCTGAAACAGCTTCATCATTCCGTCCTGACTTCCGTTCTCATACTTCACCGCATTAAGAATAAACAGCATCACGGAATCCCGCACCGCTCCGTAATCATGGGTTCTGGAAATATAATTGGAAAGAAACGGAATAATCCGTCCGTTCAGAGCCTGGGCATTGCCCTCGGTATCCCCGTTGGCCGCATACCAGTTCATCTGGGCGATCTCCTGCCGGAATTCCTCCCGGAAGGGCGTTAAAAGCTGATCATGTATCTGATCCGTAAGGGTGCGCATCTGTGTCAGAAGATGAGGACCCGCGCTGAAATCATTGTAACTTTTCAGAAATTCCAGTACGGCCTCTTTTAAACCGTCCGACGTATTCTGCGTCAGAATATTCCGCAGACCGTCAAAAAACGCCCCGGAATATTTCACCTGAGCGGCTCCCTGCTCCATAATAAAATTCAGCAGGTCTTCCCCGGACTGCATCTGTAAGGAAGCGGTCAGCTCCTTTAAAAGCTGCACCATCTGCGCCTGATCTGCCGGCATTCCCGCCGTATCCTGAAAAATAATCTGCTCCAGCAGGCCCGCCGCACTCGGATTATTGCTCAGTTTCTGCACAAAAGCCCCGTAATTACTGTCGTAATCAAGGATGCCCGGACTGCCTTCGCCTGTTGCGGTTCCCGTTCTTCCGCCCTGCTGTCCGTCTGCCCGGACAACCCGGGTAGGGTCCACCGGATTGTGAATCCGCGGGTTCTGCACCTGATTCTTCGCTTCCTGGCCAGTCGGCAGCGTCCGATTATCGGTTTGAACAGGTGACGGCGTCACCTGTAAAATATTCGCCATGATCTTGCCCCTTTCCCGGAAATGCAAAATTTCCCCTATGTTGTATATCGGCACAATTCCGCACTTTGAATAGTGTTTTTTCTGGGATTTTTAGCCTTGTTTCCCGATTTTTTTCACTTCTTCCAGTCTGCCCAGCCGCTCCAGCACCTGACCCAGACTCAGTTCGTCCACATCCACCGCCAGATCGGCATATTTCTCATAAAGAGGAATCCGCTCCGCATAAAGCTGATCCAAAGTCATACCGTCTTTCAGCACCACGCCCCTGGCCTCCAGATCCCCCAGACGGGCTTTTAAACTGCCCAGACCGATCCGCAGATAAACCACCAGACCGATCTCCTTAAAATGATTCATCGCCTCCGGGCAGTATACCACGCTGCCTCCGGGGGCGATGACCGTACACCGGGCCTGCACCTGCGCATTCACCTGATTTTCAATGCGGGAAAATCCCTCTGCTCCTTCTCTGGCAATAATGTCTTTCAGCAGACAGCCTTCCTGTTCCTGAATCAGCAAATCCGTATCCAGAAACCGGAATCCCAGCCCCTTGGCCAGAAGCACGCCCACCGTGCTTTTCCCGGAGCCGGGCATTCCAATTAACGTAATATTATCCAATCTTACCACCTTTTATTCCGCAGATCAGCTCTGCATCGCCAGCATCAGAGACGGCACCATCTGTTTCTTTCTGGACACCACGCCCTCCAGATAATACCCGATGCCCTGCTTCGCCCCTGCCGGAAATGCATCTGTCAGCAGGGAAACCGCGGTACTCTTCTCAGAGCAGATTACCGTAGTGGACTCATCCAGAATACTGGTCAGCATAAAATACACCACGTCAAGACCGGACTTTTCCTCCACCTCTTTCAGATAGGGCAGAAGCTGTTCTCCGATGGCCGCCAGCTCATCCGGATTCATGGAATTGATCTGGCCGATGCCCACCTTCACATCTCCCACCGCAAACGTCTTATAATCCTGATAGAATATTTCCTCCGGCGTTTTCGACCGCAGGTCACTTCCCGCCGTAAACATATCTCTGGCCATTTTTACCGGATCAAATCCTGCGATGCCGGCCAGTTCCTCAGCCGCCGCCCTGTCTGCCGGCGTACAGGTAGGAGAGCGGTACAGCAGCGTATCGGAGATAATCGCGCAGCATAAAAGCCCCGCCGTCTGGGCATCAATTTCCAGCCCTTTCTCCCGGTACATCTGATAGACAATCGTAGCGGTGCAGCCCAGAGGCTGATTGCGGAAGAACACCGGATTCATCGTCTCCAGCGCGCCCAGCCGGTGATGGTCGATAATCTCCAGGATATCCGCTTTTTCAATCCCGTCCACCGCCTGCGTCCGCTCATTATGGTCCACCAGAATCACCTGTTTCCGGCGCATCCCCAGCAGGTTCCGGCGGGAGATCATACCCCTGTACAGCCCCTCCTCGTCCAGAACGGGAAAGTCACGGTGCCGCTTGCTGGCCATCACCTCTTTGATATCGTCGGTAAAATCCTCCACGCCAAAAGTGGTAATCTGCTCCTTCGTCATAAAATGACGGATCGGCATACTCTGATTAATCAGCCTTGCCACAGTGTATGTATCAAACGGAGAGCTGATCACCGTACAGTTTTTTTCCTCTGCCAGCATCCTGATCGTCCGGGATACCGGCGCGCCGTCGCAGACGATAATACAGGCGGCATCCATTTCGATTGCACAGAGCTGAGACTCATAGCGGTTTCCCAGAATCACCAGGTCGCCGCCGTCGATATAGCTTTCCATCAGGTCAGGATTCGCCGCCGCAATCAGCACCTTTCCATGGTCAAAGACACCGTTTTCATCGCCGATCAGCATGGTGCCCTCTATGGTTTCCACGATATTCGCGTAATGGGTCCGGGCCACTGACAGAATCCGGCTGTCATACACATTCATATAGGAATTGGCAATGTCGCCGATGGTAATCAGCCCATCCAGTCTCCGGCCGCTGACGATGGGCAGCGTAACCACGTTCAGCTCTTTCATCAGGCTCCATGCCTTTTTCAGTGAAATGCCGCTGTCCACCCCTGCGGTTTCCCGGATCTCCATATCCTTCACCTGGGTTCCCACATCGCTGATCAGCTCAGGCACCGGCAGTTTAAAGTAATCCAGCACAAATTCCGTCTCCGGATTAAGCTGCCCGGCCCTTCTGGGCTCATAGCGCTCCTCCGTTTCTTTTTCTTTCAGTCTTGCATAGGCGATTGCGGAGCAGATCGAATCCGTATCCGGATTTTTATGCCCCACCACCATCACATGGCCTGTGTTAGAAATTGCCATATCTGGGCCTCCATTTTTATATATTAATAGATATTTTACCGTTTGTTCATACTTTGTTCACAGCCTGCTGTTATGATATCTGTATAGAAAACAGATATTCAAAAAAGAGTTTTCGTCAAAATGCACATAGATTTTTCATAATTTCCCCAGGATATTATATCCTGGGGACTCCTCATTTTATGGGAATATTGCGGGGATCATATTTTAAGTCCCGCAAACCGGGCATCCGGAACATCCCCCAAAAGCAAAGCACGCCGCATGTTACTCGGCAGCCGTCTCCGCCTCAGACTCCTGGAGGATTCCCGTCAGATCGCTGACAACCATATTTTCTCTGGCATAATTGGGACGGGCCGCCAGCTTCGCCTGATAATCATTGTAAAAGGTCACGCCGATGGCGCCGCCGATTCCGCCGCATACCGCCAGAATTACCGCCCAGGTAAGAAACTTCCCTGCTTTCTTTTTCCGCCGTTCCTTCTCCACGTTTTCTTTTCTGTGGGCTTTTTCCTGTTTATATCTCTCTACTTTTTCCTGACTCATTCCGTATATGCTCCTTCCTGTTTATTCCATATATGAACTGCTTAAATATATTGCTTTCAAGCACAAAAATATCGCTCACACACAGACTATTTTATACGCTCACTGTGAAATGTGCAAGTATTTTCTCCATATAATAACGCTCAGACACCTGCCGGCTTCTCCACAATGCTGGCCGACGTATACAGTTGATAATAAATCCCTTTCCGCTCCATCAGCGTCTCGTGATTCCCTTCCTCCACGATTCGGTTTCCGGAGAGAACCAGAATCCGGTCAGCCCCGTGAATGGTGGTCAGACGATGGGCGATGGTGAGCGTGGTCCTGCCAGCCGCCAGCTTGTCCAGAGATTCGGACACCAGATGCTCGCTCTCATTGTCCAGCGCGGCGGTGGCCTCGTCTAACAGCAGTACCTTGGGCGCCTTTAAAAATACCCGTGCGATGCTGATCCTCTGCTTCTGGCCGCCGGATAATTTCACGCCCCGCTCGCCCACATAAGTGTCATAACCGTCTTTCAGCTCCATAATAAATTCATGGGCGCCTGCCAGCTTCGCCGCTTCTTTCACTTCTTCCAGGCCGGCTCCCGGCCGCCCATAGGCAATATTTTCATAAACGCTTCCGGAAAACAGGTAAACGTCCTGCTGCACCACGCCCACGCTGCTGCGCAGACTCCGAAGCGTTACCTTCCGGATGTTCTGGCCGTCCAGCAGGATTTCCCCGTCAGTGGGATCATAAAAACGGGGAATCAGATTACACATCGTCGTCTTTCCGCCGCCTGACGGGCCTACCAGCGCCACCTTTTCTCCCGGCCGGATGGTCAGGTCAATATGATCCAGCACCGGGGTATGATCGTCGGGATATTCAAAGGATACGTTCCTGAAAGTAATTTCCCCTTCCACCTGCTCCAGAGGAACCGCTCCTTCTTCGTCAAAAATCTCCACCTCGGCATCCATCAGCTCCACAAACCGCTCCACGCCCGTCATGCCTCTCTGGAACTGTTCCGCAAATTCGATAATCCGCCGGATCGTGACCAGCAGTGTGGTCACGTACATGGTATAGGCCACCAGATCCGCCGGGGCGATCTGTCCGCCCAGCATAAACAGGCCGCCGGCCACGATCACAACCACATACATCAGGCCGTCAAACATGCGGACCGTATTCTGAAACGCCGCCATATACCGGTAGGTCTGGCGCTTGATCCGCAGGAATTCCTGATTATCCCGGTTGAATTTCCCCAGTTCCACGTCTTCATTGGCAAACGCCCGCACCACCTTATTTCCCAGCAGGCTGTCCTCAATCCTTGCGTTCAGCTCTCCGATATGGTTCCGCTGGACCTTAAAGGCCTTCCTCACCTTTAAGTTAAAGTACGTACAGGAAACGGCCATTACCGGAATCAGCACAAAGATAATTACGGTTAAAAGCACATTAATCCTGGCCAGGATCACAAATGACACCACCGCTTTTAAAAAGGCAATAAAAAATTCCTCCGGGCAGTGGTGGGCAAACTCTGTCACGTCAAACAGATCGCTGGTGATCCTGGACATAATCTGCCCCACCTTGGTATTGTTAAAATAATTGTCGGACAGCTTCTGTAAATGGGCAAACGCATCTTCCCGCATGTCCGTTTCAATCGAAGCCCCCATCACATGTCCGGTGTAGGCCATATAGTAGCTGGCCAGGCCGTCTATGATCCGCAGCACAAAATATACGGCGCCGATGGTCAGAATCGTACGCACCGTCAGCGCCTGCAGATCATTCATACCCGCATTCGTAATATAACGCAGAATCAGCGGCAGCACCATCTCACAGACCGTAGTCAGCGCCGCGCAGAACAGATCCATCACCATGATGCCCACATAGTTTTTATAATAGGGCAGGAACCGTTTCAGCAGTGTACCTGTTTTCATCCTTCTCATCTCCATTTCCCTGGTATTTTTTCGGAACAGGATACAATTTGTTATCATCCATATTCCGGATAGCAAAGCAGTTTCCGTGAAACACACGTTTTAATAGTGTAACACAGATCTGCTGTTTTTTCTATAAGGATTCGATGCTTTTCTCGCCGGAATCAATTTGAAAAACACAATCAATATTCAAATTTTAAAAAGCATATTCAAAATACAGAAAAAGCACCGGCACAATATCCGGTACTTAAATAAACATTATCTTCGTATGCCTTATATCATATATGCCTCCTGCATGAACATGGCATATTCATCCAGATCTGATAAATTCCGCAGCGAACTTCCTTATACGCCTTTTTTACATTCGTAAAAAAGACTGTAAATTACAAATAGTGAGCCCAGAACTTCTGCGAATAAAGCGCGGGAGTCTCACCTGTTATTTTTTTGAAATATTTATAAAAATTATTCACATTATTATATCCAATTTTCTCAGAAATTTCTTGGATAGACATATCCCCCTGTTTCAGAAGTCTTATGGCGTACCGAATGCGAAGTTTATGAATATATGACATAACCGAATCGCCCGTATATTTTTTGAACATATGGCTGATATGACTGTCGGTACAAAATGTAATTCCGGACAATTCCTCCAATGTAATCTGTCTTGTGTAATTGGCATGAATATACTCCATAACGGAATCCACCGTCTTGTTGCCGGTAATTCTCCACCCCACGGCTCTCACTATTGCTTCCCTTAGCTGCTGGAAATCTATGGGTTTTGATATGATATCACACACTCCCATACGCAGGGCTTTCTGGGCATAGGAAAAAGAGTCATACGCCGTGATAATAATCACTTTTGCATCTTGTATTTTCTGTATTACTTCAAAGCCATTTAAAAAAGGCATCTCAATATCCATAAATACAAGCTGCGGCTTTTCACGGCGTATCAGATCCAGAGCCTGCATTCCGTTTTCTGCCGTACCCGCAATTTCAATCGGAAACTGCTCTTGTATAATAAAATGCCGAATAATTTCAAGAGCTGCTTTTTCATCATCACAAATCACCGCTTTCATCAAACCATTCACTCCTATACATGCATTCTCTGTGTCCTCCGCCACTTTCCGGTTTGCATTTCTTCTTGCAGAAATCAGGAAAAGTGTCCCCTGAGCATATCAGATTGTTTTTTCGATCATATATGGAATAAGGATACCCCAAAGCCTCCAGAAACTGTGTCCGAATCGCTTCCACAGCCCTGAACAGCAGCTGCTCCGCATCTTCACCTGGTATCAATTCGTCTTTTTCCGGCCCGGGCCAGTCAGTATTAATCAAGTCAAAAACAGACCCGCCCGCTGATGAGATTAAAAGATGGATAAAAGGAACGCTCCCGACATTATACACCTCATGCACCACTCCCACAGGCCAGTGAAAAAGCCGCCCTGGCTTTAGCTGTGTCACTTCTCCGTCTATATAGGAAACAGCCTCTCCCTGAATGATATAATTTACCTGTTCATCATAATGCCTGTGAGGAGGATGGTGCGTTCCGAGATCCATGGTCACAATTCCGACATGCAGCCTTTTTCGCTGCATGTCCTGCCCGTTATTTTCCATCCATTCTATATTTCCCCAGTCAGTTTTCTGCAGGCTCATTTTCACACTCCTTCGAAAATCTTTTCATGAGTATACCACATCATTCCGGCTCCATCCCACAACGTTTATGCCTTTTATAATATTTCCGTTAATTTTTTCAGAACGGCTTCCGCAAATTGTCTGTGCCCATCCTCCGAAAAGTGGCATCCGTCATTCTGAAATGAAGAAACGCATTGGTCCGCATCCATAAATTCCACATGATAACGCAAGGCAATCTCCGAGAATATTTCCGATAACATGCCGGACTTCTCTATCGACGTCCGGTCCAGCTCACAATCATCAAATTCCGTCTCTCTCAGCGATGCCGGCGAGATCAGCAAAACTTTACTCTCCGATTTATACCACCGCAAAAAGCTTTGCACTTTTTTCAGCATCTGTTCCATGCTCAGGCCGATCTCTCCCGGCGAGAGATGATATCTGCATTTCGTATCATTTGTCCCAAGCATAATCAGTATGCAGTCCAGAGGATGATGAGACATCAGACACGGTTCAATCAGTCTCAAACCATTTCGATATGGCTGAATATCATCTTCCATGGCAATCGTGCGGCCGCAAAGCCCTTCCTCTATAACCTTCCATTTCCCTTCCGTCATTTTTGCAAGCCGTCCCGTCCATCGCACATCAGGCGAAAATCTGTTTAGAACAGAACCTTGGTATCCCCATGTGTTAGAATCTCCGTAACACAGTATTTGCTTCATTTTCTTCCTCCTCGTCGTAATGTGCTTTTTAAGAAAAACTGTCAGCGTATTCTACCGACAGTTTTTCTTAGTCAATGATCCGGATGATGCCCAAACCGATCAGCCGTGAAACGAATCATTCCAGGTTTCCCCCACATTCAGAATACCCAACTTTTCCGGATCAAATACCGGCTCCTCTATGTTTTCTTTTTTCTGACGATCATAATCCTTAAAAATTTTCACAGACTGATTTCCAAGAATTATCAGTGCAACCACATTCAGCCAGGCCATCAGAGCGTTTCCAATATCTCCCATTGTCCAAATCGTCTGTGCCGATAATATCGTTCCGACAAATACGGAAATGATAAAAAAAATCTGCACAATTCGGACGGCCTTACGATTACTTCCGAACAGATATTTCACATTGCTTTCAGTGTATAAATAATATGCCGTTAATGCCACAAAAGCAAAACATAAGATCGACATTGCCACAAATATTTCTCCAAATCCGGGAAAAACCGTATTGATCGCTTCACTCACAAATTTATTGCCATATGTTTTTCCCGGCAGTCCTTCATATATTAAACCACCGTTTTCTCCCTGCACATTATAACATCCTGTCATCAGCATCATAATCGCAGATGTCGTACATACAAAAATAGTTCCGATATAAACGCTGAGTCCTGCCACAAGTCCCTGTTTTGCCGGATGGGATACCTCTGCAGATGCGGATGTAATCGCAGAAGTTCCTATGCCCACTTCATTCGCATATACACCTCTTTTAATACCCCAGCTGATCGCAGAACCGGCAATCGCACCGAACATGGCATCGGTGGATAATGCGCTCTTTACGATCAGTGACAGTACCGACGGCAGCTGCCCGATATTAAAAATGATAATAATCAGGGCCATAATCACATAAGCGCATCCCATAATCGGGGATAATCTCTGCGCCACATTGCCGATACGTTTCAAACCGCCTATAATCGTCAGTGCAAGAACAGCAGTAAACAAAATGCTGTATATCATTATATTTCCGCCTAATGCATCCTGTACGCCATGAACGATATTAAACGATTGCACGCATGGCATTAAGAACGTTACGGAAACAACAGTAATAACCGCAAATGCCGTCGCAAAAATTTTTCCTGTCTTTTTATTTTTCATCCCGCCCTCCATATAATATGCGGGACCGCCTCTGTATTCTCCGTCTACCACTCTTTTGAATGTCTGGGCCAGAGTCGCTTCTGTCTGAGCAATAGAGGTTCCGAAAAACGCAAGTACCCAAAGCCAAAAAATTGCTCCCGGACCGCCGAAATAAATCCCTGTCGCCATACCCGCGATATTACCGACACCCACGCTCCTGGCAGCCGTAAATATAAAGGACTGTATCGAGGACATTCCTTTCTCACTGGCCCCGCTTGAGCCGGTCAATCGAATCATCTCTTTTAAACAGCGTATCTGAGGAAATCTCATTCGCATGGAAAAATAAACGCCTGCGCCCAATACCAAAATCACAAGAGGCATACTCCATAAAATATTGTTTATTAATTCTAAAATCTCACCCATCTCAGTTTCCCCCGGTCTCTTTCGTTATTTTATAAAAACATCCGGAAACAGACGCATCCATTTCCGGCCGTTTTCATTATATGCAGCTATTTATGTTTTCTGTTTTCCCGTACTTTCATTCATTTTTCATTCAATCATTTGCCGCCCATGCTTAAATGAAATAGTCCTCATAAATTTTTTCATAGAGAGGGAATTTCGAAATCAATTCGGACGCTTTCTTTTTACAGGCATCCAAAACAGTATGATCGTCGATATTTTCAGCCACCTGATCCATAATCTGCGCAATCACCTCAATATCTTCCTCATGAAATCCTCTCTGTGCGGTAGAAGTTAAACCGATGCGTACGCCACTGGTCAGATTAGGAGAAGCCGTATCACCGGGAATCATATTTTTATTTAATGTAATTCCCACATATTCCAGCGCATCCTGAAACTGCTTGCCCGTAATTCCCCTTGGACGCAAATCCAGTAAAACAATATGATTTTCGGTTCCGCCGGATACGATGCGGAATCCTTTTTCCGACAGCGATCTGGCAAGATACTTGGCATTTGCAACGACGCGGCCCATTATTTCACGAAATTCCAAAGACGCCGCATATTTGAAGGTATAAGCTTTCGCCGCCATTGTCTGCAGATGAATGGAACTGACTGTTCCCGGGAATACGGCCGAATCAAGTTTTTTTGCATATTCTTCTTTGCATAGAATAAAACCTCCGCGGGGTCCACATAATGTTTTTGCCATAGATGAAGATACAAAGTCCGCGTAGGGAACGGGAGACGGAATCACTTTCGCCGCAACCAATCCGGAAATATGCGCCATATCCACCATCAGCTTAGCATTCGCTTCCTTAGCAATATCGGCAATACGTTCATAATCAATCAGCTGCGGATATGCGCTTCCGCCTGCAATAATCAGTTTCGGATGTACTTCTTTCGCCTTTGCCGCCAATCCCTCATAATCAATCTGCTCTGTCTCATGATCCAAAGCATAGTGCTCAAAACGGAAAAATTTTGACATAAAGTTCGCCGGTGACCCATGCGTCAGATGTCCTCCGTCATCCAGACTCATACTGAGAATGGTATCCCCCGGATTCATCAGTCCCATACGCATCATACATGCATATACGCCATAGTTTGCACTGGAACCGGAATAAGGCTGAATATTGACGTGTTCCGCCTCATAGAGTTTTTTACCCCGTTCAACTGCAAGAAGTTCCATCTTATCCGCATACTGAGAACCCGCCTGAAAACGTTTGCCAGGATACCCCTCTGTCGTCTTGTTGTTAAATACGCATCCGGCCAGCTCCAGACATTCTACCGGCGCCGTACTTTCCGATGCAATCATTTCGATGTTTCCCTGCTGACGTCTGTACTCCTCCTGTACAATCTCATAAAGCTCCGGGTCATTCTGTTTTGTTGCTTTCATTCATCGTGCCTCCTTTGGTTTATTTTAGATTTTCCATTTCTTTTTATATCTATTATTCTCCCAAAAACAGGCCCTTTGATCTATTATCTATTTTGTTCTTTTATATACCATTTCTGTGAATTTTATTTTTGATGGAATCCTCTGTCCTTGTGACAAAAATATAAGATAAGCATAAATGAAATGAAAATTAAGAAATGAATTGCAGACTAAAACAACCCCGGAACTGCCGGTCAGACAGGCATTCCGAGGTTGTTTCATCTTTATATCCTTTTTTATTCCCGATCCAGCACTAGCCGGGCCGCGCCGTACATCCCCGCATCGTTGCCCAGGGTGGCCAGGCCGACTTTTGCCCTGCCTTTCCCCATTACGGTAAAAGTCTCATAGTACTCCTCTATGATATCCAGCAGAAACTGTCCCGCCTTTGACACACCGCCGCCGATGACAAAAATCTCCGGGTCCGTGATATGGCTGATATAGTGCATGGCCAGAGCCAGATAACGCATACTGGTGCGGACGGCCGAAAGGGCCAGAACATCCCCTGCTTTTGCGGCATCCAGAACGGCTTTGCAGCTAAAAGCGGCATCTCCCTTCCGAAGAACCGACGGCTCGTCCGAAGCTTCCAGCATCTGCCGGGCCACCCTTACGATGCCGGTAGCGGAGGCGTACTGTTCCAGACAGCCATGGTTGCCGCAGTTGCAGGAATCCGGTTCGTCAAAATTCACCAGAATATGACCGATTTCGCCGCCCATGCCGCGGAAACCTGCCACAACGCTTTCGTTCACCACAACGCCGCCGCCTACGCCCGTACCAAGGGTAAACAGCATAATACTCTTATGTCCTTTGCCGCCGCCCTGCCACATTTCGCCCAGAGCCGCCACATTGGCGTCGTTTCCTGCTTTCACATACATGCCGTTCAGCAGTCTGCTCAGTTCCTTCTCCGGATTCGTCTCCTGCTTCCAGCCCAGATTGACGCAGACCGCCACATTGCCGTCAGGCGTAACGGGGCCGGGTACGCCGATGCCGGCCCCCAGAATGTCCTCCGTTCCGATTCCGTGCCTGTCCAGATATTCCCGAACAGAGGCGGCAATATCCGGCAGGATATGCGCTCCGTTTTCTTCCCTCCGGGTAGGAATCTCCCATTTATCCAGAATCACGCCTTCCGAGGACAGCAGGCCGATCTTCGCTGTGGTACCGCCCACGTCGATACCGATACACTGTTTCGCCATATCACACAGCCTCTCTTACTTTTATTTCCGCATATGCCATATCGGCTTTCCGACCCATTCTCATCTACAGCGGTCAGATCGGCCGCACGGCATACTTCCATTGATTTTTTATTCTTCTCCATACCCTTCCGGGTTATTTTTCTGCCATCTCCAGGAATCCTCGCACATTTTATCCAGATCCCGCTGCGCCTTCCAGCCCAGTTCCTCTCCCGCTTTGGAAGGGTCCGCATAGCAGGTGGGCACGTCGCCGGGACGGCGGGGCTGAATCTCGTAAGGGATCTCCATTTCCGCCGCTTTGCCGAAAGCATGAACGATATCCAGTACGCTGTAGCCGGTTCCGGTACCCAGGTTGTAGGTGAAAACGCCGCCGTTTTCCTTGTCCATTTTCTCAATGGCCTTCACATGGCCCACTGCCAGATCGGTCACATGGATATAATCCCGCACGCCGGTTCCGTCAGGTGTGTCATAATCGTTTCCGAACACACGCAGGAAAGGCAGCTTGCCGATGGCCACCTGGGTAATATAGGGCATCAGGTTATTGGGAATGCCTTTGGGGTTTTCTCCGATCCGGCCGCTCTCATGGGCGCCGATGGGATTGAAGTAGCGCAGCAGCACCACATTCCATTCAGGGTCCGCAAAAGACATATCCCGGAGAATGTCCTCAATCATCAGTTTGGTTCTGCCATAAGGATTGGTAACGGACAGAGGGAAATCCTCTTTGATGGGCACGGTCTCCGGATTTCCGTATACGGTGGCGGAAGAACTGAACACCAGCTTTTTCACACCATGATTCCGCATCACGTCGCAGAGAACCAGGGTTCCTGAAATATTATTGTAGTAATACTCCCAGGGCTTGCTCACCGATTCGCCCACCGCCTTAAAACCTGCGAAATGAATAACGGAATCAATCTGCTGTGCGCCAAACACACGCTCCAGCCGGCTTCTGTCCAGAATATCCACCTCGTAAAAAGTCAGCTTCTTTCCGGTGATTTCCTCCACCCGTCTCAGAGATTCCTGGGAGGAATTGGAAAGGTTGTCCACTACCACTACTTCGTAGCCTGCATTTAACAGCTCCACACAGGTATGGCTGCCGATATAGCCGGCGCCGCCAGTTACTAAAATTGCCATAATATACTCCTTTGAATTAAGTTCCGCAACTACCCTCCCAGGCCCCCCTTACTCTGGAAAAATTTCCAGCCGCTTTGCGTCTGCAAATCTTTCTGGGGGCCTGTACGGTCCGTTGCTGTTTGAAGTGAGTTCCGCAACTACCCTTCCGGGTCCGCTGCTGTTTATCTGCGTTCCGAATATCTGTATATTCACAGGCAGGGCGGCCGGAATACAGCCCCCCTGTCAGATTATTTTTTCAATTTTTTGTCAGTTTGTCAATACTTTTTAAAGATATTTTTTTAAAATTTCCGCTTTATCCGTTCGCTCCCAGGACAGATCCAAGTCGTCGCGGCCGAAATGGCCGTAAGCCGCCGTCTGCTTGTAAATGGGACGGCGCAGATCCAGCATCTTGATAATGCCGGCAGGGCGCAGGTCAAAGTTTTCTCTGACGATCTCCACCAGCTTTTCATCGGACAGCTTCCCGGTGCCGAAGGTGTCGATCATGACAGACGTCGGCTGTGCCACGCCGATGGCATAGGAAAGCTGGATTTCACATTTGTCCGCCAGTCCGGCTGCCACGATGTTTTTCGCCACATAGCGGGCCGCATAGGCTGCGGAACGGTCTACCTTGGTGCAGTCCTTTCCGGAGAATGCGCCGCCGCCGTGACGGGCATAGCCGCCGTAAGTGTCTACGATAATTTTCCGGCCGGTCAGTCCGCTGTCGCCGTGAGGACCGCCGATTACGAATCTGCCGGTAGGATTAATAAAGAACTTGGTGTTCTCATCCACCATATGAACGGGCAGCACCGGCTCAAACACATATTTTTTGATATCCTCGTGGATCTGCTCCTGGGTCACGTCTTCGCTGTGCTGAGTGGACAGCACCACCGCATCCAGACGTACCGGTCTGCCGGCCTCGTCATATTCCACCGTTACCTGCGTTTTCCCATCCGGACGCAAATAATTCAGCGTTCCGTTTTTTCTTACCTCCGTCAGCTTTCTGGCCAGCTTATGCGCCAGGGCGATGGGATAAGGCATCAGCTCCGGCGTCTCATTGGTGGCATAGCCGAACATCATGCCCTGATCGCCTGCGCCGATGGCTTCAAGCTGTTCGTCGCTCATCTGGTTTTCACGGGCTTCCAGCGCTTTGTCCACGCCCATGGCGATATCAGAGGACTGCTCATCCAGCGCCACCACCACGCCACAGGTATTGGCGTCAAAGCCGTATTTCGCTCTGGTATAGCCGATCTCGGCCACGGTTTCCCGTACCAGCTTCTGAATATCCACATAAGCTTTCGTGGTAATCTCTCCCATCACCATCACAATACCGGTGGTACAGCAGGTTTCGCAGGCTACCCGGCTCATGGGGTCTTTGGCCATCAATGCGTCCAGGATCGCATCTGAGATCGCATCGCAGATTTTGTCAGGATGTCCTTCGGTTACTGATTCTGAGGTAAATAAACGTCTTTCCATGTGTTTCCCTTTCTTTAATTGAGTTCCGCAACTCCCCTCCCAGACCCCCTGACTCTGGAAAAATTTCCAGCCGCTTTGCGTCTGTAAATCTTTCCGGGGGCCTGTACGGTCCGTTGCTGTTTTGATTGAGTTCCGCAGCTCCCCTTCCGGCTTTATCCGGTTCGCTGCCTCTGGTTATCGGCCCAGCTCCCGGTTCAGCATACGGAGACTTTTGATACAGCCGCCCTCCCGGCCGTCCATATCGTAGAGCATACCGTTCTGAACATGAGCATATACCTTTAAGTTATCTATATAGACTGTCCCACCGCTTTGGATGGTCAGAGTATAGTCTTTCGTATTGGAAAAATCAAGCTGCCAGCTTACGTTCTGCCCCGGCTTGCAGGAAACCGTAACCGGTTCCTCCTGCCCCAGCGTCACTGTCAGGGCAGTCTCCGACTCGCAGGAATACTGTCCGGTCACATAGATCCTCTCTTCCCCGGTATCGGTCTTTCTGCCCGGCGGGATATTCTGCCGGATCAGCGCCCCGGCTTCCAGCCTTGCCTGCATGGAGCCGTTTTCTTTTGCCGCCCTGACTTCCCCTTCCGTCTCCCATCCTGCAAGGCCAAGGGCAAACTGCGGGTTGTACAGCAGATCCACTCCGTAATCCTGATAGGTCCACACGCCATAGCCCATGGTTTTTTCCGCCAGTATTGGATGGACGCGCTCCAAATAATCATTGAGCTGATCTTCCCTGATCTGGGCATTGTTTTCATACCCCGGCGTATTGTCCGCATAGAGGAACTGATCAATATACACGTCTTTTCCCTGATTCTTCTCCAGAAGCCCGCTCAGGATGGTCCCGGTCATCGCCATGGCTTCCTCACAGCTCACCCGCTCTCCCTGATTGGCAAACCCCATGGGAATACCGTACATCACCGCAGTATAATCGGCCGTCTGACAGCCATAAGTAGCCTCATGGCCGTAATAATAGGAATTCCCCTCCCGATCCGCCGCCAGGTCCGCATCCAGCCGCACCTCCATGGACAGATTCGGAAACACATTCTGGGATTCCGCCAGCAGCCGGTTCAGATAGTCGTCATAAAAATCAAAAAACAATTTCAGCGCCGGGCTTTCCTGTGAGGGAAACCAGATCTGGGAATAGTCCGTGAAATTCTCTCCATACCATTCATTCACCTGTTCCAGCGGATACCGTTCTTCCAGATAGCGGTGATAGCCGATAAACGCTCCTTCTTCTGCCCCCAGCTTTTCAGCCCCCAGCGCCTTGGCCGTGTAAGTATAATTCCAGAAATCCTCCCAGCACAGAAAGCCCCCCAGAAAGCAGTCATAAGCCGAAGCGATCTGGTAAACCTGGTCCAGATAGGAAAGCCAGGCATCCTCGTAAGCCGGATCTCCCATCAGGTTATAATAACGGGGAAGAACGCTGTCCGCCTCATAATAGTCCCAGGTGTAGCCCATCCGCAGCATAACGCCCAGATTCCTTTCCCCCGCCTTTTCCAGCACCAGCCGCAACTGATCCGCCGCATAATCATTCAGTTGTCCTCCCCGGATCTCCGGCTGAAACTCCCGCCAGGGAAGCACCAGAATAATGCTGTTAAACCCGTCGGCCGCGATCCGGTCAAGCTGTTGGTCAATCCGGTCCAGTTCACAGTTCCAGAAATTCACCGCCCATCCGTCTCCGAAATAATGGGCGGATTTCAGATAATCCTGATGAAGCACGGGCACCTGCTCCAAAGGCGGCGCGGACACCGGCAGTCCGGAACGGCAGCCCGCGCAGAGAATGATAAGCGCCGATATGCAGATTATAAATTTTCTCAGTTTTCTCATAACCATTTTCACCCGAATCCTCATAGGGAAGTTCGCAGGACTTTCCTATGATACAAAAAGGAGCCCGCAAAAGCGGACTCGTTCTATCGGGAATCCACCTTATTGTTCGATCACTCGCTCAGGTAGGCACCTTCCTGACATCAGGGGTTGCCGTGACTTCACAGATCCTATGTATCTCCATCACTCTGAATAAGGGAATATCTTACTCTGTATTAGATTGTTCAGGCGGCACACCGTCTCTGCGGCGCCCCGCTTTCTTCTGTGGCTGACGTCACTCCGGTCCCGCAGCTCAGCCCACGCGCAGCTTAAACTTCTGGACGCCTCTTTCATCAGTCACCTGTTCTATCATAGCACCAAGGCTCTGTAATTTCAAGTCAAAATTTTCATAGCCCCGCTGAATATATTCAATATCATCCACAACCGTATAGTCGTCGGCTGCCAGTCCGGCGATCACCAGTGCGGCGCCGGCCCGCAGATCAGGCGCGCTGACATGAGCGCCGTTAAAACACCTGATCCCGTCAATCACCGCCACATTGCCCTCCACTTTGATCGAAGCGCCCATGCGGCTTAGCTCATCCACATATTTAAACCGATTCTCAAAAATACTTTCCGTCACAATACTGGTCCCCTCCGCCAGTGCAAGCGCCACCGCCATCTGGGGCTGCATATCCGTGGGAAATCCCGGATAGGGAAGGGTCTTTACCTGAGTGTGCCGCATACGGGGCTTTCCCACCACCCGCAGGGCATCGTCAAACTCCACCACCTCGCATCCCATCTCCAGAAGTTTTGCGCTGATGGCTTCCAGATGTTTGGGAATCACGTTCCGCACCATCACATCCCCTTTTGTCACGGCGGCCGCCATCATAAAAGTACCCGCCTCGATCTGATCGGGAATAATAAAATACTCCGTGCCGTGGAGGCGCTCCACGCCGTTAATCCGGATTACGTCGGTGCCGGCGCCCTTGATATTCGCCCCCATGCTGTTCAGCATATTGGCCACGTCCACCACATGGGGCTCCTTGGCCACATTCTCAATAATTGTGCGTCCCTCCGCAAGAACGGCAGCCAGCATAATATTAATGGTGGCGCCCACGGAGATCACATCGAGGAAAATATGATTGCCTCTTAACTTATTGGCTCTGACTGCCACAGCGCCCTTTTCAATATGATTCACGCCTCCCAGCGCAGTAAACCCTTTCAGATGCTGGTCGATGGGCCTGGTACCGATATTGCAGCCTCCCGGCAGCGCCACCAGCGCCTCTTTATACTTGCCCAAAAGTGCGCCCAGCAGATAATAGGATGCACGGATCCGCCGGATGGATTCATACTGCACGCTCACGGTATTGATGGTCCTTCCAATAATCCGTACGCTGTGCTCATTGATCCGCTCTACGATGCCGCCGATTCCTTTGATCGCGTCCAGCATCACGTTGGTATCCCTGACATTGGGGAGGTTCCCGATCGTCACGGGTTCATCCGTCATGATCGCGGCGGCCAAAATACCCAATGCTGCATTTTTCGCTCCGCCGATAGACACGTCGCCCACTAACGGATTGCCGCCTTTCATAATATACTGAATCATAAGTTCCTCTTTCTTCCTGACGCAGCGGGCCCAAAGCCCCTGTCTATTATGGCAAATGTGTAAAACACATCAAATTTCCGAAATTCTGATAACCCTTTTTCTATCTGATTATATCATAAGATTCCTTTTTGTAAAATCCTTTTTTCCGTGCAGCCATTTCAGCGGTCACGGAATGTATCCGATGAAAACATTTCCGTTCCCCTCAAAATACCGGGCTGCGTCGTCAATTTCCATAGAGGTCTCCTCCCCCGTGACAGGGCTGTGCAGATACAGATCCTGATAGCCGTAGCCCGTAATCAGCACCGCTCCCTGATCCTGGGTACGGGCAATAATCGGATAGCCAAAGGAAAGGTAATAATAAAGCACCTGTTCCAGCCCGCAGCCGGTCAGATCGTGGCCGTTGCCCGGCATCTTTTCTCCCAGAATATCCGCCGGTTCTCTGCCCTCATCCAACAGCTCGGCCGCATTGACCGTCTCCCCCGCCATCTTTACCATCGTTTCCAGGCAGGCCGCCAGACTGTCCTCTCTTGAATGGGCGGCCACGGCGGGTACCGTAATCCTCCGGCCATTCTGCGCAAGGTAGCCTCTCCGAAGCACATAATTCCCGTCTCCGTACACGACCGTCCCTACGTCGTCATATGTCAACTGAATCGCCTCCGCTGCCGTGCCGCAGATTTTCTGCAGCTTTCCGTAGGAAAAAGCATAGTAATTGGTATCTTTTTCCTGGCTGCCCTTCTGCCCCTGCAGACTGATCTCATTGGTTCCGGCAATGATACCGGAAGGGCTGGTCACCGTCATCTCCCGCACATCGGCGCTGCCTCCCAGATTTTTCGAGACGGCATATACGGTCCTCCTGAATTCGGAATTATTCGCCATCAGCACCTGGGAGGTATCCTCCTCCCTTGTAGCGTTCTGAATCAGCGCGTCCTCCTGAATTTCCCGGTACTCTCCGCCGGTCATCTTTTGCATCCGATACAGTTTGATGCTGCCAGGCTCCACGCCTACGCCGGAAATGTAAACACCGCTCTTTTCATATCTGGTTTCCGGTTCGGGCGTCTGGCCGTAAACCTCCAGGGCATACATCGGAAACAGCTCCGATGTCAGTCCCTCCGCCGCATCCACGTCCGTTTCCCTCGCAATACCGCAGATCAGATCTTTTTCGATAAAATCCAGCGCCCGGATGCACTCTCCCTCTTTCGCCTGAATCGTATACTGTTCTACCGTATCCAGGTTCAGCACGTGAATCTGTGTCCCATGCCGGATATCTTTTCCGTCCTGCCATGCGATCACACTGCTGTCGCCGCTGATGGCCATGCCGTCTTCCTTTACCTGTTCTACCACTATGACAAACTCATCGCCCTCAAAATCAATGGCATAAATACTGCTGCCGAACATCAGATAAAACAGCCCGGACCGGCTCAGATAGGACAGCGTCCCCACTTCTTCTTTCAGCACCTGATAGGGCATGTCAGAAGGCAGATAAAAGATCTCCGACAGTTCATTGGCCGTCCGGTTATATTCATAAAAAGACATGCCCACACAGCCCTCATGAACGCCGTTATTCATATATCCATAGACGAAAAAATGAATATTCCCCTCATTGTCCGCTTCAACGATCTGAATTTCATGTTCCCGCAGACTGTTCCGGATATCCTGCTCCCCTTCCCACTCAAAGCTGAATACCCTGACCAGTTCTCCGGTCTGACCATGACAACTCCAGAGCTGCCCGTTCACCGCAAATACGGTCCACTGGCCGTCGTCGCTTTTCAGCGCCTGAATCCCCTCCGCCTCCTGGATCCCCAGATCAATGGACCGATCCGACACCGACAGATGCGCCGGATCAAAGATCTGATTCATGGTCCGCTGAAACGTCAGCACGTACCACTGGGCCTCCGACCATTGGACACAGTAAAATTCTTCTATGCGGTAAAGATCGGTCTGATTCTCTCTGTCCGGATTCTCCGCCTCCGCCAGATAGGACATGGTAAAAGAACCGATTGTCTCATTCATATCCTTGATGGAAATTTCCGGCTCCGTCGCCTGCCGGGGACTTAAGTCTCCCCAGGTAATCTGAGAGAAGGTGGAATGCAGCGTGACATTCGCCAGAGTCGTCCGGTCCGCCGTGGTCTGCTTCATATAAATCACCAGTTCCTCCGACAGCGCTGGATCAAAGGTTTTGTCATGAAAATCCTTTACGAAGTCCATCATCTCCCTGGTGTGGAACTCTTCCGCCAGGGTAATCCGGGTATAATAATAAACGGCCGGTTTGGACTCTGTCGATAAAATCAGCGTCAGAAGATATTCCTTTTCCGGCTCCAGCAGGTTCTGAATCGGCAGCCGGGCCGTTACCCGGTCCTCTGCCGCATCCCATTCTTTCAACTGCGTTTCTTCCACCAGGCGCTGCGTATCCAAGCTGCGGATCTCATAAGAAATATTGATGATTTCCTCACCGCAGTTTTCCGCCATAACCGTCAGCGTCCGATCCTCCGGCAGCGGCGTAACCGTATCTCTGGTGTACCGGGCCTGCATCCGTGTCTGATAACCGTGCAGGGCATTCACCTGCTCTCCTTCCACTTCCATATAAACCACAGGAAGCGACGGCCGCAGAGACGGCGCATAAATCTTGTCCTCCCCTTCCTCTCTGCGCATAAAAAAAACCACGCCCGCAACGGTGAAACAGAACACAAAAAACAGGATCAGTATCCTTTTAAACACTTGATTGGTATGCTTCATAAACGACTGCTTTCTATTTTACGATCAGATAAATATGCTTTCAAGTTGATTGCCATACCTGCGTATCAAATGCTTTTCAGATATATACATATGCCGCAAAATCAGCCAAAATACGCCGCATGCGCATTCCGCCGGATATTCCGCAACGCAAATATAGCCATGGCAGCCTGCTGCCATGACTATATTGTAAAGGCTGAAAGATAAAACTACAACCCATTTTTTTTTACAATTTTATAACATGCCCCGTTTCTGACGCCGCCTTCTTACAACCTCATGATACAGCAGAATTTCCGCCATATCCTTTGCCGCTCCGCAGTCAACATCACCGAAATATCCGTTCTTCCCAAACAGGGTTTCATCCTCCCCTGCATTTCGAAGCACCAGATCTCTTAAGCGCAGCATTGCAATGCGGTCCGGAATCTCATCGTACATCGGCGAACCGTCATAATCAAAATGATCACAGATTCCGTCCACATACCGCTGCATGGCCTTTGCCTGACCGGGATACATCTGCTGAAAATATTCGATATCCTGTTCATTCTCCCAGTCATCATCCTGCTCCGGCATCCAAAGACGGGGGCGCATCGCTTCCCGGTAAGCCACATGCTCCGGCCATCCGGAGCCGGCGGCCTGCTGCATCTGATAATTTTCATAAACGCCAAACTCCGGCGGCAGAAAACCAGTTTCCTCCGGCCAAACCGACGCCGATTCACGAAACGTTCTGCCCGGCCAGGCAGACGGCTGGTAATACGGCGGATTTCTCCACATATTGTTCATAGACTGAAGCCTTTCATGGATTATATATCCAATATATGCGGCGCGGAAGAATCTGTGCGGTTTTCTGCTATTCGGTTTTTTCCGTTTCCGGCTCTGGCACGGCGATTCCAAGCTCATCAAGCTGCTTCTGCTCCACAATTCCCGGCGCTTCCGTCATCAGGCAGGAGGCATCCTTCACCTTCGGGAACGCGATCACCTCACGGATATTATCCGCGCCTGTCATCAGCATTACCAGACGGTCCAGGCCATAGGCCAGTCCCGCATGAGGAGGCACACCGTACCGGAACGCATTCAGCAAAAATCCGAACTGGCTGTGGGCCTGTTCTTTGGTAAAGCCAAGGGCTTTAAACATCTGCTCCTGAATATCGCTCTGGTGAATTCTGACACTGCCGCCGCCGATCTCGCAGCCGTTCAGCACAATATCATAGGCCTTCGCCCGCACCGCCCCCGGATCGGACTCGATCAGGTGCAGGTCTTCTTCCATAGGCATGGTAAAAGGATGGTGCATAGCCACAAACCGGCCCTGTTCTTCCGAATATTCCAGCAGCGGGAATTCCGTGATCCACACAAACCGGAACTCCTGATTTCCTTCCAGCAGACCCAGATTCTTTGCCAGCTCCAGACGGAGATTTCCCAGAACGTCAAACACCACTTTATTCTTATCCGCCGCAAACACCAGCAGATCTCCCGGCTGCCCGTCCATCGCCTGAATCAGTGCCTGAAGTTCTTCCTCGGTCATAAACTTGGCAAAAGAGGATTTCAGGCTGCCGTCAGGCTGAATCGCCATATAAGCCAGTCCCTTTGCGCCGAATCCCTTGGCGAATTCCACCAGAGCGTCGATCTTTTTTCTGGGCATCTGCCCCTGGCCCTTTACATTCAGCCCTCGGACAGAACCGCCGTTCTCCAGTGCCCCCGTAAATACGCCGAAGCCGCAGCTTTTTACCACCTCGGACACGTTATGAAGTTCCATACCGAACCGCAGATCCGGCTTATCGGACCCAAACCGGTCCATCGCTTCCGCATAGGGCATTCTCTGAATGGGCAGCGATACCTCCACGCCGCAGATTTCTTGAAACAGTTTTGCCAGAAGCCGTTCGTTTACGTCGATCACATCGTCGATATCCACAAAAGACAGCTCCATATCTATCTGGGTAAATTCCGGCTGGCGGTCCGCCCGCAGGTCCTCGTCCCGGAAGCAGCGGGCAATCTGGAAGTAACGGTCATAGCCGGAACACATCAGAAGCTGCTTAAACAACTGAGGGGACTGGGGCAGCGCATAGAAAGAACCGGGATGAATCCGGCTGGGCACCAGATAATCTCTGGCTCCCTCCGGCGTGCTCTTGGTCAGCATCGGCGTCTCGATTTCCAAAAATCCTTCCTCCGCCATAAAATTACGGGCCAGCATCGCCACTTCGCTCTTGGTCATCAGATTCCGCTGGATATCCGGACGGCGCAGATCAAGAAAACGGTATTTCAGCCGCAGTTCTTCCTTTGTGGCGCTGTTCTCCTCAATCGGGAAGGGCGGCGTCTGGGACTCTGACAAAATCCGCAGCGCAGTCACCCGAAGCTCAATATCTCCGGTAGCCAGGTTCTCATTAACCGCGCCGGAACGGGCTTCCACTTTTCCGGTTGCGGCAATGACAAACTCGCTTCGAAGCTCCCCTGCCTTCGCAAATCCTTCGCTTCCGATATCATTTTCGTCAAACACAAGCTGGAACAGCCCGGAACGGTCTCTCAGATCCACAAAAATCAGGCTTCCCAGATTTCTCCTTTTCTGTACCCATCCCATCACGGTGACAATCTCACCGATTATTTTGTTTGAAACTTCCGTACACCGGTGGGTACGGTGCAGCCCCTGCATAGATTCAGCCATATCTCTTCCTCCTAATATTAGTTCCGCTACAGTCCTCCCAAGCCCCCTGACTCTGGAAGAATTTCCGGCCTCAAGCGTCCATAAATCCTTCCGGGGCTTGTACGGACTTTCGCTGTTTTAGTTCCGCTACAGTCCTCCCAAGCCCCCTGACTCTGGAAGAATTTCCGGCCGCAAGCGTCCATAAATCCTTCCGGGGCTTGTACGGACTTTCGCTGTTTTAGTTCCGCTGCAGTCAGTATTTTACTTTTTAAAGAACTCCTTAAACTCCTGATAGCCTTCCTTTGTCAGTTGTTCTTTCTGGAACTTTTTATTTTTATTCATCATCACTACCAGAACCTGCGTCCCATTCGCCCGTTCTTCTCTGGCTTCCTTTAAAACCTGGCACAGCCTGTCCGCATCCATTCCTTTTTCTATCAGAAATGCCTTTTTCTCCGCCTGGAAAGGAACGGAAAAGCCTTTTTCCAATAAAATGGTAATAATCCGCTCAAAACCGATGGAAAAACCGCAGGCACAGGTCTCATTGCCTGTAAACCGGCCGATCATCTTGTCGTAACGGCCGCCGCCTGCCACGGAGCTGCCGAACTCCGGCATCTCGATCTCGAAAATCGTTCCCGTATAATAAGACATGCCCCGAACCAGAGTCGGATCAAAAACCATATCAAATTCCGCGGAGGCCGCAGCTTTCGCGCTGTCCATAATGGTTTTCAGCCCCTGTGCCGTCTGGCTGTCCAGACCGCCCTCCATCCGCCGGTCCAGCACGCCGATGGGGTCCGCCTCATCTCTGATCGACTGAAACAGGCCCAGATATTTTTCAACACAGTCCGCGGCAAAACCGCTGTCCAGCAATTCTTTTTCCACACCTTCCATGCCGATTTTATCCATTTTGTCCAAAATGATAAACACTTTGTCGTAAGCATCTTCCGGGAAGCCGCAGTAATCCGCCATGGCTTTCAGTACCGCCCGGTCATTGATTCTGACTTTAAACTGCCGGAATCCCAGCTTTCCAAGCAGGGTAGTCGTCGCCAGAATCAGTTCGATCTCCGCCAGATTCGTGGGGTCCCCCAGAATATCAATATCGCACTGGACAAACTGGCGGAAACGTCCCTTCTGAGGCCGTTCCGCCCTCCACACACTGCCTACCTGAAGGGCTTTAAACGGCGTGGGAAGCTGGCTGGAATTATTGGCGTAATACCGGGCCAGCGGGACGGTCAGATCATAGCGCAGACCGCTGTCCACCAGGTCCTGTTCCGACTGTGCTTCTTCCAGGTTCAGCTTTTCTCCCCGTTTCAGAATTTTAAAAATCAGCTTTTCATTGTCGCCTCCCTGCCTGCTGCACAGGTTTTCGATATGCTCCACACAGGGCGTCTCCATCGGCGTAAAGCCAAAGCCTTTATAAGTTTCCTTGATCAGTCCGATCACATAATCCCGCACCTGCATCTCGGCAGGAAGCATATCCTTCATGCCGGTCACGGGTTTCTTCGTCATGGCCATTTCGGCACCTCCGTTATCCATCTTAATAATATGTGTCACCGGCGCCTTTCGCCGGATATTTCATAATCGCCGGCAGATGTCTTTCAACCGCTTACTATTTTGCGGTCCGGTACGCTGCCGTTCTTATAACATGTCTTTCATTTTAATCCCATTTTGCATTTTTGCAACATTTTTCGCAAAAATCCCTCTGACTCCCCGCTTACCTGAGCAGGCGGGAAAGCCAGGAATTTTTCACGTCTATGGCCTTTTTCGGACACATTTCCTGACAGCAGTAGCAGCGGATGCATTTCACATAATCATAGACAGGGGGCTTGTTCCTGCCCTTTTTAAAGGCTACCGCCTTTCCCTCCACCGGGCAGCTTTCCACACAGATTCCGCAGCGAATACACCGTTCCGGATGAATCTGAGGGCGCTGCTGAAACGGCTTCATTACGCGGCGCAAAAGCTTCCATTCTTCCCGCTCGGAAGCCGGATTTCTGTCCACCGAAAAATCCGGATGCCCCCACCTGCTCACCAGTTCTTCTATCGTAAGCTCTCTGACAGGGAGGTCCTCGTCGCCGGATGCGCTTCTGTCAACGGTCAGCAGTTTTATCCGCGACTCCTCCATCGTGCCGATTCCGTACTGCCGGCCGCAGAAATTAGTGGGAACCAGAGACGGCTCCAGATGAATCAGGCGGCAGAAAACTGTATCCAGCGCCACCGGATCCTCCGAAAACAGCAAAAGGCCCATGGAAACCGGGGTTCCCGAAGAAGGGCCGTTCCCTTCCATCGCCACAATCCCGTCCATAATATGAAGCCGCGGTTTCACCGCCCCATGCAGGTCACAGAGCATAGAAGCAAAATGCGTGGCCGACGGATACACCGCATGGCCGGCAGCTTTATGGGTGCCGTGAATACAGCCGTACATATTTTTCACCGCACCGGTAATCCGCTCCAGCGCATGGGTTTTCATTTTACAGATATTAATAATTGCGTCTGCTTCCGTAACCGCCCTGCTGACCGTAAATTCTTTTGCCGTTTTTCCCTCCGGGTATTTCAGCACCGTATGCTCCGTAAAATTGCCCGGCACAATTCCCAGTTCCTCCGCCGCCTGCCGCAAACCGGAAACCCGGGCCGTATCCTGAAATGACTGCATGGCCGGGGAATCTCCGTAACGGATCTCTTTACAGCCGTATTCTTTCAGACATCTGCCCACTGCGGAAAATACCGACGGATGGGTGGTAATCACCTGATCGGGATCGGCTTTTTTCAGCAGATTCGGTTTCAGCAGTACTTTTTCCTCCCGTCCGACGATTCCCTCAAGCCCTCCCAAACAGCGAAACCCGTCCCGGACAGCCTGCTCTGTCATGGCCCGGTCATAGGAAGCACAGGGGATAACGGCTACTTTGCTGATTGTTTCCATCCAAAAATCCTTTCTTAACTATTCATTTCACGCTCTGGTTCCGGTCCGCCCTGCCGCTTTTTTCTGCTCCTCCATTTGTCTGCCAGAGCGGCCAGGTAACAGCTTCCGTCCACGGTCATCACCGCCAGCAGCGGCGTGATACTGACCAGATACCGGGGCCTTGTCTCCCACAGGAAGAAAAACAACATAAATCCCAGCACCACCAGACGAATCAGCGCCATACTGTCCACCTTTCTGCTTCCGACACCCTTCCATATGGAAAAAAGCACAAACAACAGCATAGCGATATGAAACCCTGACGTCCATCTCACCAGTTGCTGAAAATGACTGCCGTCCTGCAGCACATAATCATGAAGCCAGGAATCATACAGCGGATCCCTTTTTAGTTTCTCATAAGTAAAATACAGGCCGTCTCCCCAGGTAACCTTGGCACCTTTATTCATAAAATGCCTGAACATTCCGGTAAAGCCTCTTTCCCTGATACGGTTCTGAAACATCTGCGTACAGACCTGGGTTCTCTGGGCGATCGTATCCGTATTCGTAGCCAGGACCTGATCCTGCGCCGACCAGTTTCCGTCCCCCCCGGCGCCCATCATCAGCCACTGCACCACGGGAAATTCAAATTTCTCTCTCTCCGTATAGTCAATGATATGACTGGCCGGCAGCCACATTTTCCAGATCAGAAAAACAACCGCAAAACCGGCCGCAAAAAATCCCAGGCGAATCGAACCCTTTTTCCTTCGGTCTTTCCGCCCCTCTTCCTGCCCTGCCAGCCCCATCAGCATATGCATCACAATGGCAATGGCAAACACCACAAGGCTTCCTTTCAGCAGATAACCGGCCACACATACCATTCCCAGCAGCAGATAACCCCAAAGTGCCTTTTTTCCCGCGTCTTCTCTCCGCCTCATCCATTCATACAGCCAGACGGCGCCCGCCGCAAACGGCAGCGACAGCGTATCCGTATAAAAAATCGGAACAAAAAGATAATAAGGCGACAGCAAAAAACAAATCATGGCCCCATAAAATGCTTTCCGCGGCGTCCATACCATCCGCATCCACAGAAAAATCAGTATTACCGCCAGGTCGATCATCATCACGTTCAGCCAGATCCCGGTAAAAATCGTCGCTGTTTTAAAGGGAGCAAGCAGTTTAAATACCGTTGTCAGAAAAACAACGGCAAATAAATTATTCGGGTACTGG
This sequence comes from uncultured Lachnospiraceae bacterium, assembly GCA_948470335.1. GTDB lineage: Bacteria > Bacillota > Clostridia > Lachnospirales > Lachnospiraceae > Paralachnospira_A. Next base: position 60,985 of record CAOKOL010000023.1, read on the forward strand.
AGAAATCCATTGTTCAGCGTCACCAGATATCCGTTCTCCACCACCTCCTGGGCTCCGTAATAGACATTTCCGAAATCCCAGCTCGGATTCACTGCCAACTGTCTTCCTATATAGATCTGCACCTGAAGCATGACAAGCAGACCCGCCGCGGATAACAGATCCCACACGGTCAGCCTGACACCTCCGACACGGAACACGCAGACAGACTCCTTCTCTTTCCGGCACAGCCATCCAAGGCAAAAATGGAGCGCCAGAAATGGCAGCAGCGCCGTCAGAAGTTTTCCTGGCTCGGCCTTTGTCCGCATCCTGATAATATTGACCAGAATACAGGCAAACACCACAAAAAATCCCGCATGATATAATGACTGGAACGCCGCAGCGCCATTCGAACGCCGCTTTCCAAAATAACAGGCTGCCAGTAAAATTGACAGACACAGAGCAAACAGAGCCAGTACATCCGTCCTGTTTTCCCATAAAGACCAGGTACTAGGCGCACGGTAATTCCATACTACCCTGTGCCAGTCCGGACTGTAAAGGTCCAGTTCCTCTGTTGTGTCTCCGGCCTGAATCGTAACGGGCCCTGCTGAAGAACAGCTCACCAGAATCATGGTAATATAGCGGCAGTCCTCCACCGGAATTACCAGAGAGGTTTCCCGGTCCGTCCGTTCGCATGCCAGTCCGTATCCGCCTGCATACCATCCTTCTGTCTCAGGAATCTTTTCATGGTCGATCCCCTGGATACATTTGATCTCCAGATTCGTCCCCGGGTCCTCCTCCGGACTGCTCTCATCCCGAATCCCGTGATTGGTAATAATCAGATCCAGATCCTGTCCGTTCCTTGTATAAAACAACGGACGCAAAACCGTGGACGCCAGCAATATCGTCAGTACCACAGCGCCCACGATGCAAAGCAAAACGCTTTTCATGCACAGCTCTTTCGCTTTTTCACCATTCATCAATGTATACTCCTCCCACAGCCTGTTTTCTCGCTGCCGCTATTTGCGCGCGCTACAGCTCGATTCCAATCGTCCTCCCGCTTTCCTGATACTGACGGTAATGAACACCGGACGCATCCATCATCCGCTTGGAGGCCTTCACTGCGGAGGTATCCGCATATTTGTCAAAACGGTAGATCACCTCTTTAATGCCAGACTGAATAATCGCTTTGGCACACTCATTGCAGGGAAACAGCGTCACATACACCTTGCTTCCCTCCAGACTCCCGCCCCGGTAGTTTAGAATCGCGTTCAGCTCCGCATGGGTGACATAAAAATATTTGCTGTCATAGGGATCCCCCTCCCGGTTCCATGGAAATTCTTCGTCTGAGCAGCCTACCGGAAACCCGTTGTAGCCGATGGATAAAATCTTATTGTCCCCGCTGACAATACAGGCGCCCACCTGGCTGTTTGGGTCTTTTGAGCGGAATCCGGCCAACTGCGCCACCCCCATAAAATACTCGTCCCAACTGATATAATCCTGCCGTTTCTGTGTCATAAAATGTCCCTCCGTGTACATATGGGCTATTCTATCACACATTTTTAAAAATGAATAGTATTCTGTATGCCAAACACTTTTTATTTTAAGAATCCGAATTGATCCGCCATTCCACCGCCCGGCCCGCCTGAAAGGATGTATTGTAGGCAGTCATCCAGGACGGCATATCGCTGTAAGCCAGGATCAGGAATGAGACGGCCCCGATCATAACCGCAATCCGCAGGCCGTTAAACTTCTTCCACAGCTCTGCTATCAGAAGCCCGAACGTAATAAACAGAACCCCCATAAACCAGCAGGTAAACACCCGTTTAAAAGTCAGTCCGTAAGTGCCGATATACAGACCCATCCTGGAAAATGCCAGGCAGATAAAAGCAAGCGTCTGAACGCCAAGAATCGTCAGCGTCATCTTCATCGGCAGCGCCGCCTGGGGAGAATACCATTTTACCATGGAAAACATAAAAAAATTAATGGCGGCGATGCCGCACAGTTCAAAAAAGCCGTCTCTGGCGTACGTGCTGGTCCAGAGTGTTCCGGCCTCGATCTGTTCCATGGCGCCGGAAATCCCTGACACCTTTACGGCAAAGAAAAAGAAGTAGACGGCCACAAACACCATCAGAAAGCTGACCATCACCACCTGGGAAAAGGCCGTCCGTTTCTTCTCGGTAATATCGGGTCCGTGAAACATGCCGAAAAACATGCCAAACAGATACATGGCAATCAGCAGCGTCATCAGCAGATCCATCCAGGGGCGAAAGGTAAACCTGATGGAAAAATTTTCTATCAGATTTAATAACACACCGGCAAATCCCCGGTCGGCGCTGACCAGAAGCGGCAGCACAATACAGAGCACCGGCAGGCTCAGACCGACTCCCAGCAAGATCTGACCGAACTTTTTGGAATTTTCCTGCCTGCTGCGTACCAGACAACTCCTCAGATTTTCCGCCGCGGAAAGCAGCTTTCCGTAATTGGAAAAGGGATGCAAAAACAGTCCCCGGCCCAGATCACTCAAAGCCCACTCATCCAGACATCCGCCTCTGCGGTTTCCGGCCAGCGCCGCCAGCCAGTACACCGCCGCACAGTGAAGAAACACAACCACATAAAAACCGATTGGCTGCTCGCTTCCGGCAAATATCAGTGTCCACAGCGCTGCCGCCGCTGTCAGCGCCAGATACACCCAGCTTTCCTTTCCCGGCTTTCTTCCCTCTTTCACCCCATAGTACAGGCCCGCAGAGATAAACAGCAGCGTAAACAGGCTTAACAATATTCCATAATGAATTTCCGCCCCCTGTTCCGTCAGCTTCGTCAGCCAGGGGGCGGGAATCATGCAGTTGTAATAGATATAGGCGGCCGGAAACAGCAGGGCTGCCAGCAGCCACTCCGTTTTCCGGGGCACCGCAGGAACAGACTCATTCCGGCCGGCTGATTTCCTTTCCGTCTCTTTCGTTTCGGCGCTTTCCGTACCGGCGCTCTCTGTTTTCACAGACGCCATCTCAACAGACTCCATCTCAACAAATTCTTTCTCAACAGATTCTTTCTTTTCCACTTTACATCCCTTCTCGCCGTCTCCGCAAATTCGTTATTCACTCTCTGTTCCGTTTGATTCCATATATTCCAGAATGTCACCCGGCTGGCAGTTCAGCTCCCGGCAGATGGCCTCCAGCGTGGAAAACCGCACTGCCTTTGCCTTATTGGTCTTTAAAATAGAAAGATTGGCCTGGGTAATCCCCACCCGCTCCGCCAGTTCGCCGGAAGATATTTTCCGCTTCGCCATCATCACATCCAGATTTACAACAATCGGCATCGCCTTTGCTCCCTTCTTCATGCGAAACATCAAAGCCCTTCCCCTCATCACAGCTCCGTAAAACCGGCACAAGGGGGCCTGTAATCAGATCGTAAAGTCATTTTCTTCCTTAATCTCCTTCGCCCGTTCAAATACATTTTTGATCACCCGGATCAGAAGCCCCATAAAAGCCATGCAGCAGGTAATCACAACCCACATCGCATAATACCAGGCCGAGACAAGGGTCGCCGCCGCCACCGCAAAGCACATCCAGGAAATCCGCCGCAGACAGCCGATATTCTCTGTGGTGAACAACTGCTCCTGACCGATATTTCGAATCAGCCGCATCAGACTCCACAGAATCACCCCCACAGGCACCGCACAAACATAAATCGTAATCATAATCAGATGCTCATGAAACGCGGAAAGCTGCGCAGTCCGCAGAGCCTCGTACTCTTTCACCACCATCGGACAGGCAAGCACCACCGCCGCATAAGCCGCCATAAACAGCCACACACAGATTTTTGATAAAAAGACCGACCGGTTTGGCGTCCACTTCATTTTCAAGACCTCCTCATCCTAACCTGCGGGCATCCCTTCCCCGCCGCGGGACTTCCTCATTCTTCATCGTTGCCCCTGCTTTTTATCATTTTCACCGTTCGCAGTATGGGGCTCCGCAGTTTCCATAGTTTGGATTTATATGGAATTAGCTGAATTATACCACAGTATGTTTTGTATTTCAATATAATTTTATTGTTTATCAATAAAATTATATTGATAAAAAGAATACATGCCATTTTCCTTACATTTTCTGACATTGTGTTCTAAAATAATAGCCGGCTTTATGACTGCGCCGGATTTTGTGCGTACATCTCAATTATAAGGGCGTTTAATTTAGGAAATGACCGAATTAAGAACGCGAAAGCGGACGAAGCATGATGACGCTCCTCAGCTTTGTACGCAGTTCCTCCATCGGGGAATTTGTGAATCTTGAAATGGGGATTGAGCAGTTTGGCTTCCGGCTGAAATGAAAAACCGGGAGTCTGCTTTCAGATTCCCGGCCAAAAAGCCATTAATCAGTCTTTTTCGATCCCGGCGATTCTCCGGCTGTGCCGTTCCTCCCCCGAAAAAGGTGTGTTCAGAAATGTTTCCACAATCTTCAAAGCCAGTCCGGGGCCTACCACACGGCCGCCCAGCGCCAGAATATTCGCATCATTATGCAGCCGGGTAGCTTCCGCCGTAAAACAGTCGGTGCAGACGGCCGCCCGGATTCCTTTCACTTTATTGGCGGCGATTGAAATGCCGATTCCGGTGCCGCAGATCAGGATTCCCTTTTCACATTCCCCGTTTACCACCGCATGGGCCACTCTATGGGCATATTCCGGATAATCCGCAGGTTCCGGACTGAAACTGCCATAGTCCCGGTATGAGATCTTCTTTGATTCCAGATAAGAAATAATCTCCTGCTTTAATTCATATCCGCCGTGATCACAGCCTAGCGCTATCATACATTGCCTCCCTTTATCGTTCCGCAACGCCCTAAAGCCCCCTTCAATCAGGAAAGCCTGGTCCGTTACTGTCTTTTCATCGCATCATTTGATACTGTCTTTTCCCTTTATTTCGATAACTTCCTGTCTGCTTTTCTCTCGTCCGACAATTCCCTGTCCGCTTCCATTCCGCCTGACGGTTCCTCGACAGTCTCATTGCCATCTGTCAGTTCTCCGCCGGCTTCCCTTTCTTCGGATGGTTCTTCCGGGGATTCCTCTTCCCCTGACCCCGCTTCGCCGGTTTCCGCTTCTCCTGCCGGAACTTCGCTGTCTTCTTCCTCTGACAATTCTTCTCCGATTTCCTTAAGCAGTGCCTGTGCCACCATCTTGACCAGCAGATCCAGATGTTCAAAAAACATGCCATAATCGGGCAGACTTCCGTGAGGTTCCTCCAGATCGCCGCTCTGACCCACAAACCCTCTGACCGTCGTGATATCCGCCACCGTGCCGAATTTTTCCGCCACTGAGAGACATTCCGCCTCGGTCATGGCAATCACCAGCGTTTCTTCCGTCAGATCCTCCTCCAGCAGCGGAATAGAATGCGCATGGCTGGGCTCTAACTTCCTGCTTTTCAGAATCGCCACCGCTTTCGGATTCATGGGTTCCGGAAAGAGAACGACCAGACCTCTGGAAACCACCGTCAGCTCCTGCCCGCCTTTCAGCGAATTTTTAAAACCGTTCATGATCGCTTCCGCCATCACGCTGCGGCATGTATTGTCCTCGCACACAAAAATAATCTTTCTATATTTCTTCATGGACCGTAAAATCCTCCCCCTGTAACAGTATCATTATCCCATACCCTTTGTCAACGAAAAATTGACAGAATAATTCTTACCTGAAATGTATTTTTAAACGCTACTCTTTTAGCGCATGATTGCGTTTAGTCTT
>CAOKOL010000024.1 GCA_948470335.1 uncultured Lachnospiraceae bacterium
GAAGCGGAGCCGATATCATCGCCATTGACGGATTCCGCGGCGGTACCGGAGCCGCGCCTACCAGAATCAGAGATCATGTAGGTATCCCAATTGAGCTGGCGCTGGCAACCGCCGATCAGAGACTTCGGGATGAAGGGATCCGCAACAATGTGTCTCTTGTAGCCGGCGGCAGTATCCGGAGCGCCGCGGATGTGGTAAAAGCCGTTGCTCTCGGCGCGGATGCCTGCTATGTGGCGACTGCCGCCCTGCTTGCGCTTGGCTGTCACCTGTGCCGTACCTGCCAAAGCGGTAAATGTAACTGGGGAATCGCAACCCAGCGTCCGGAACTTGTGAAAAGGCTCGATCCGGCAATGGGCAGTGAACGGCTGATCAATCTGATGACCGCATGGAAACATGAAATAAAAGAATTAATGGGCGGTATGGGAATCAATTCCATTGAGGCTTTGCGCGGCAACCGGCTGATGCTCCGCGGCATCGGCTTAACTGAAAAAGAACTGGAGATACTCGGTATTTCTCACGCCGGAGAATGATAATTGGGGAGGTAAGTATACTATGCGAATCATTGACGCTGCTAATTTAGATTACAGAGCCGTAAATGAAGCATTGCGTGAAGCGGAAACCGATTACATCGTAAAGGGCTGCTGCGGTCAGAGATTTATTGCTGCCGGTATGTCTGACAAGAATCTTACAATTGAAGGAATTCCAGGCAATGCACTGGGCGCATACTTAAACAATGCCACTATCACTGTAAACGCGAATGCGCAGGACGCTGTGGGCGATACCATGAATGAAGGAAAGATTCTGATTCATGGCAATATCGGCGACGCTGCCGGTTATGCCATGCGCGGCGGCAAAATCTATGTACAGGGCAGCGCGGGATACCGCGCCGGAATCCATATGAAGGCTTACAAAGAAAAAATTCCTGTTATGATCATCGGCGGACGCGCGGGAAGTTTCCTTGGAGAATATCAGGCGGGAGGCGTAATCATTGTCCTTGGACTTCAAAACGATAACAAACGCATTGTAGGTAATTTCCCCTGTACCGGAATGCATGGAGGTAAACTATTCCTGCGCGGCAGTTGTGAAGATATCTGTTTCCCCAAACAGGTTACTGCGAAGCGCGCGGCCGCGGAGGAATTAGATGAAATCCGGGAATATCTGTCTGAATATTGCTCAGATTTCGGTTATTCCGCGGACGAACTTTTATCCGGGCCTTTTACAGTTATCACGCCAGACAGTAAAAATCCATACAAACAGATGTATGTGGCAAATTAAAAGAAAGCAGGTAGGCTTATGAAATATTCGAAAGAAGAGGTCATCCAATATGTGCGTGAAGAAGATGTGAAATTCATCCGCCTCGCTTTTTGCGATGTATTCGGCAAACAGAAAAACATATCCATTATGCCACAGGAGCTTTCCCGTGCTTTTGAATATGGCATTGCCATTGACGCGTCCGCCATCGCCGGTTTTGGCGATGAAAACCATTCCGATCTGTTTCTGCATCCTGAAGCAGACACGCTGACGCCTCTGCCCTGGAGACCGGAGCACGGGCGTGTAGTGCGGATGTTCTGTAACATTACGTACCCGAATGGAAACATATTTGAATGTGATACACGTTCTATTTTAAAGAACGCGATTCAGAAAGCAGAAACTTCCGGATATCAATTTTTCTTTGGCGCAGAACAGGAGTTTTATCTGTTCAAACTGGATGACAATGGAAATCCCACCAAAGAACCTTATGATAACGCTGCTTATATGGATATCGCCCCGGAAGACAAAGGTGAAAATATCCGCCGCGAAGTATGCCTGACGCTGGAGCAGATGGGAATATGGCCGGAAAGCTCACATCACGAAGAAGGACCGGGACAAAACGAAATTGATCTGCGCTATTCTGATCCGCTGACCGCCGCGGACAACGCTATGACATTCCAAACGGTTGTAAAGACAATCGCCCGGCGGAATGGTCTGTGCGCTGATTTCAGTCCCAAGCCATTGGAAAACAAACCAGGAAACGGCTTTCATATCAATATATCAGTCAAATCATCTTCTGATGCCTGGGATATGAAATACTTGATTGCGGGGATTTTGGATAAAGTTGCCGATATGACGGTGTTTTTCAATTCAACCGAAAGTTCCTATCGTCGTTTTGGCAGCCACAAAGCGCCAAAATATATTTCCTGGTCCGGTGAGAACCGTTCACAGCTTGTGAGAATTCCTGCCGCTATCGGCGAATACCGTCGTGTTGAGCTTCGTTCTCCTGATCCGTCCGCGAATACTTATCTGGTGTTTGCCCTGATTATTTATGCCGTTCTTGAGGGGATTGAGAATAAGTTGGAGCTGCCGGCCCCTGCGGATATCAATCTGTTTAAAGCGGACGCGGATATCCTTTCCCGGTTTAAACAGCTGCCCGGCAATCTTAAGTCTGCCCGCGCAGCAGCCGCAGACAGCGATTTTATCAAAAAATATATACCGGGTGCCATATTAGACCTCTATTGTAATCAATAATGCAAGCCAAAGAAAAAGAACCAGGAGGTGCAAATTGCGTTTAAGAGAACGGGCTTACAGTATACTCATTGTGTCTGCGACGGATCATTTCACCTCTGCTTTTGCCGGCATGGTCCCCGAAACAAGGTATTCTCCGATTCATACTGCCGCCAGTGTCAGTGCCGCTAAACGGATACTCGCCGAAAAAACCTTTGATTTTGTCATAATCAACGCGCCTTTGCCTGACGATATCGGTACTCGTTTCGCGATTGACACCTGTACCAGTAAACAATCCGCCGTGCTGCTTTTGGTAAAAAGCGATATCCATGCCGGAATTCACGACGAGGTTGTTGAATACGGTGTGTTCACGCTTCCAAAACCAACATCAAAGCCGACCATAATACATGCCCTTAGCTGGATGGAAAGCGCCAGGGAGCGGCTGAGACAATTTGAAAAGAAATCCCTGTCTATCCAGGAAAAAATGGCGGAAATCCGTTTGGTCAACAGGGCAAAATGGATTTTAATCAGCGAATTAAAGATGAGCGAACCCGATGCGCACCGTTATATCGAGAAACAGGCAATGGATTGCTGCGTTACAAAACAAACCATTGCCGAAGATATCATTAAAACTTATACGTAAGCTTTCCTAAAAGGCACTTGTCCGCGGTTTCAGAACGCGAAACAAGTGCCTGGTTACCGTTTTATATTTCGTTGTTTCCCTGTCCGGCCTAGGGTGTAAAAATTTTGTCTTTCCCTTTACCCTGTCACAATCTCTGCTTCACTTCCGACCCCTTCCGGACCCTGCCGTTTCATAACCACTATTTTTTTCTCAATCCGTTCCTTCAATTCATTCACATGGGAAATAATCCCCACCAGCCGGCTCCCTTCCGTCAGCCGCGTCAGGGCATCCATCGCCTGGCTCAAGGATTCCTCGTCCAGAGAACCAAAGCCCTCGTCCACAAACATGGAATCCAGCCGGATTCCGCCGGCATTGGACTGGATTTCATCGGATAGTCCCAGGGCAAGGGCCAGAGACGCCTGGAACGACTCCCCGCCGGACAATGTTCTGACACTGCGCCTGGTGGCGTTATAATGATCGACCACGCAAAGCTCCAGTCCCGCTTCGCTTCTCAAGTCTTCGGCCTCTCTGGTCCGCTCCAGCTCATACTGCCCGCTGCTCATGGTAAGCAGGCGCAGATTTGCCCGCCGGAGAATTCTGTCGAAATATGTCATCTGGATATAGGTTTCAAATTTAATCCTGGGCTTCTTATACAGATCGCCGTTAGCCGTTTTTGAAAGCGCCTCCATCCACCGGAATGTTTCCTCGACCTCCATCATTTCCGTCTGCTTTGTTTTTACACTGGAAAAAATACGTTCATTGGTCCGGACCGCCGCCATCTTCTCGTCTCTCTTTTCCGTCAGTCCTTCTTTTTCCTGTAAAAATTTCACTTTTCTGGCGCCGGCTTCTTCTTCCGTAACGATTCCGTCTGCCCCGGCTTTTGAAATCTGTTCTTCCAAAGCCCTGATTTCACCGGAAAGACGCTCCATCCGATTCTGATACTCCGTATAACTTCGTTCCGCCTGCACCAGATCCTTTTCCAGTTTTTCTTTCTCCGCCTCTTTTTCCGAAATCTCTTTCCGGACATCCTCGCTCTGTTCCGCCCGCAGCTTCCCGGTTAATTCGGCTATTTTTTCCTCTCTGCTTTTTCGTTTTTCCTCGCTTTTGGTTATAAGGCGCTCCGTCTCCTTCTGCTGCTCTCCCAGGTCTTTCAGTTGTTTTTCTTTCTCTGGGATTTCCCGTTTTAAACCCTCCTTCCGGGCCAGACCTTTCTGTATCTGCTCCAGCTCTTTTTCCAGAGAACGCAAATGATCTTCCAGCATTTCTTCTGCGCGGCCTGTCATCTGAATCCAGGCTTCTTCCGGAACAAAAGCTGCCGACGGATATTTTTCTTTCAGCGTCGGATCGCAGGTAAAAAGCGCCTGCAAAAGTTCTTCCGCCTTCTGATCTCGCTTTCCTCCGATTGTTCCCCGTTCGTTTTCCAGGCGGCGCAGTTCTTCTTCCTTTTGTCCGCACTGCAGTTCCAGATTCTGTTTTTCCTCTTTCAGCTTTTTCTGCTTTTCCGTCCGCTCCAAAAGCAGTTCTTCTTCCTTCTCAGTTTTCACCCGGAAGAAACGCAGACTGCCGGCCAGATCGGAAGTTTCTCCGGATATCCGGGCAGACTCCGATTCCTCCGCAAAATATGTTTCCGCCTGCCGGAAAACGGCGGCCGCTTTGCGGGTATCGGCGGCAAGCTGTTCCTGAACACTCTTTTCCTGGCCCAAAAGCCCTGCCATCCGTTCCTGACTTTCCGCGGCGGCCGCCTTTAAGGCTTCTTTTTCCCCGTTCTGTATGGTTTCCTGCCGTGTCAGCTCGTCAAAACGCTTTCTGGCGGCGCCGGATGACTTTAGATGTTCCCCGCACTGCCTGAGACGTTCCGCGAGATAAGCTTCCATCTGCATTTCATCCCTCATACCCTCCGGAAATTCCATTCCGGACACTGCCGCTTCCCACTGTCTCTCCTTTTCCAGCAATTGTCCCTCTGCGGCGGCCGCCTCTTTCTGTGCCTTTTGATAAGCTTCCCCGGCCGCATTCTTTTCCCGTTCTTTTTCCGGAATTTGGTTCTTCAATTGCTGATTCCGCTCTGACCTCCGTATTTCCTCTTTTTTCTCTCTTTCTATTTTCTCCGCTTCTTCCTTTAACCGGGACTTTTTCTCCACGATCAGACTTTGCAGCGTAATTTCAGCTTCTGCCGCCGTTCCGAAAATCTGCCGGACTTTTTCATCGGCCATGCCCTTTAATCTGTCTTCTTCATCCGCCAGATGGCCCGCGTTCTCACTGAGCCGTTCCGCCGCCGCCTGCATTTTTTCCAGCCTGGCCCTTTCTTTCTCAAGGGTTTCCTTTTCCGGCGCCTTTGCGGGAACCGCCGCCGGCCGGGGGTGATGCTTCGACCCGCAGACCGGACACGCTTCGTCTTCCTTTAAATCTCTTGCCAGCATCCCCGCCTGGGCATCCAGAAAAAGACGCTCCGTTTTTCGATAGTCTGATTCGGCCCGCTCTTTTTCCAAAATCGCCGTCTGATAGCGTTTCTGCGCTTCTTCCAGCTTCTTCCGATGCTCGTCCAACTGTTTTAAGTCTTTTTCCAAATCCGCAAGGACCCTTTTTTCTTCCGACAGTTCCTTTTCTTTCTGCTCCAGACGCAGAAATCTGGCGTCGGAATCAGAAAGGGTTTCCTGTTCGGCTTTCAGCCGCTCAAATGTCTCCGCCTGCTGCTCCGCCTCCTTTCTCTTACGCTCCTGTTCGGCAAAAAGTTTTTCTTTCTTCTTTCTCCCCTCATTCCGCTCGCCGGAAAGCTCTCTGAAATCAGAAAGCCGCTCCATTGCTCTCTCCTTCTGATAACGGCATTCCGTTTCTTCTTCGGCGGCATTCCGAAGTTTATCCTGCTCCTGCAGCCGCGCATCCTCCGCCGCTTTCAGCCGGCTCTCTTTTTCCTTTAAATCTTTTTGTACGGCCTCCTCCTGCTTTTTCTGTTTCGTTATCCTGTTCTGTTCTTTTTCCCTTTTTCGCAGAATTTCTTCCGCTTCCTTCAAATCACCCGCAAGCGTCCGCACTCTTTCCAGTATGGTCTCCGTGCCCTCAAGGGCCTTTAACTGTTCTTCATGTTCTCTGACCGCGCTCATAAGGTTTTTTCGGATTTCCGACATTTTCCGAATGCGCCCGTCCGCTTCCTTCTGCCGTCTGATTTCTTCCTGAAAGCTTCTGCCCTGTTCTGACAGTTTTTCTTTCTTTTGTCTTGCATCCTCCGCTTTTTCCGCCAGACGTTTCTGCGCTTCTTCCGCCGGCGCAAGGGCCTCCAGCCGTTCCCGGTCTGCAGCAAGTGTCTGTTCCAGACTCTGCCGCCGTTTTTCCAGATCTTCGCTCCGCCGTTTTTCCCGCCGTATGGTTTCTTCTGCTTTCTCCCTTTCCTCCCGCTCTTTTTTCAATTGTTCAAACAACTCCAGACTTTCGGTCAGCGCCTGAATCTGACGGGCAAGCCCTTCTTTTGCTTTCCCGTTCTCTTTGGCTTTCTCATATGCTTCTTCCGCCTGCCGTAACCCAGGCGTTTCTTTTTCTAGCTGTGTCCGCTTTTTCTCTAATTCTTCCTGATCCGCTTTGATTTTATGAATCATTCCGATCCGCCGGTCTTCCTCTGCGATCTGTCTTTCCCGCTCTTTGATTTCCCCTTCCAGACCTTCCAGAATTTCCCTGTCCTCGCGGCAAAGCTGTTCCAGCAGCGCCATTCCGTCACCGACCCTGCCCTCAAATTTTTCTTTTTCCAGTTCCTTTAATCTGACCGATGCCGGCGTATCCTCCCCGCAGATAATTCCGTCCATAAACTGACAAATGCTGCGTTTTAATTCGTCATATCCTTTCCGCTGCTCCTTCGCCGCATCCGCCAGGTTTTTCTGTATCGTCTGATATGCGCCCGTATGAAAAATCTGCCGGAAAATCCCCACCCGTTCCTCGGTGCCCGCAAGGAGAAGCTTCTGAAAATCCCCCTGGGCGATCATGGCAATCTGGCCGAACTGCCGGCGGTCCAGGCCAATCAGCTGCGTTACCGCTTTCGTCACCGCTCTTGACTGGGTAACAGGCTGCCGCTCATCGGGAAACCTAAGAACCGCGTCATCTTTCTGCTCCGTAAATCCCTCTCCTCTTTTTTTCGGACGCAGATATCCGGGATTTCGCCGGACCGTATACCGTTTTCCCGAATATTCGAATTCAAGCTCCACATAAGTAGGCGTTTCACTGGACGCATACTTGCTGCGGAACATATCCGCCCTGCGCACTTCGCCGCTGGCCTCCCCGTACAGCGCATAGGCAATGGCGTCGAAAATCGTCGTTTTTCCTGCCCCGGTAACGCCTGTAATCAGGTACAGTCCCTGCCCGCCCAGACGCGCAAAATCCAGCTCCGTTTTTCTGGCATAAGGTCCGAACGCGCTGATCGTAAGTCTGATCGGTTTCATGCTATCCCTCCCGTATATCTTCCAAAAGGCGCGTGACATATTCCTTCTGCGCCCTGTTCATCGGCTGATTGTTCTGCAGCTCGTAAAATTCTTCAAACAGTGCAAAAGGCGATTTCTGTTCCACGTCCGCCGCCCCTTCCACCGCCCGGTTTTCTCTTGTTCTGCTGTTGTCATATTCCAGACGCATCAGATTCGGATAAATCACCCGCAGTCTCCGGATGCCGTCCGGTATGTCTTCTTCGTCCGTCAGTATCATTTTGACATAAGCTTCGGTATCCATATCCTGATAAAACTGTTTCGACATCACTTCTTCATATGTCCCCCGCAGAATATACAGATCATGCAGCGGCTTTAACGGCACCGTATCAAGCTCCACCGTTCCTTTTTCCTTCATCTCGATAACAGTAACGGACTTTTCCTGCTCCGCCTCCGAGAATGAATATTTTAACGGCGAACCGCAATAGCGCACTGTCCCGCGGCCGACAGACTGAGGGCTGTGGAGATGGCCAAGGGCCACATAATCAAAGCCGTCAAAGGTTTCCGCATCAATATTGTCAAGTCCGCCCACCAGAACTTCTTCCGACTCACAGCGCCCGGCACCGGTGACAAACTGATGCGCCACCAGGATATTCCGCTGATTCGGGTCCACATCCATACGGCGAATGGCAAGCGCCACCGCCTCCTGGTAGCTCTCCGGCGGACAGATCTCCGGCTCGGCCAAAAGGGCGTGACGCACAACGGCGGGCTTGAGAAACGGAAGCAGCCAGACAAACAGCTCCCCATACCCGTCAGTCAGAGCGACTTTTGCCGCTCTGCCGTTATAAACAGGAGAGACATAAACGCCTCTCCCGCTCATGATCTGCGCACCGAAGGCAATCCGCTCGGCGGAATCGTGATTGCCGCTTACCACAAACACCTTTTTATCCCGATCCGCAAGCTCCGTCAGAAACCAGTCAAACACCTGCACGGCTTCTGCGGAAGGAACCGGTTTGTCATAGACGTCGCCTGCAAGAAGCATCGCGTCCGCACAAGCCTGATCCGCTATGGAAAGAATCTGTTTCAATATGTATTTCTGATCTTCAATCATGGAACATTCACTGACCCGTTTCCCGATGTGAAGGTCTGAGATATGGAGAAATTTCATGGCCACTCCTCTTTCGTACTGTTTTTATTTACCCATGGGCAAAATTATTTTTCACTCTGCTGCCGCCAATTCAACAGGCGGCCCATTTCATCGGATACTTCGTAAAAAATATGGTTCTGAAATTCATTATAATATATGGAAGAAACTGCTGTCAAATCGTTGAAATATTTCCATTATTTTCTATTATTTTCGTTTTCAAAGATTATCCGATCTTTTATTTGAAACGCGCCGCTTCCGGGCCGGTTTTGACTCTTCTCATAAATATCACCTTCTAATAAAGCTCCTCCAGCCCAATCCCCTCAAAAAAGAAGGATAAGATCTCCTCATAGGACATCCCTGTTTCCGCCATAGCGGCGGCTCCGTTCTGGCTCATGCCTACGCCGTGGCCATAACCGCCTCCCCAGAACGTAAAACTGCGGTTTCCCTCTCCATCTTCCTCCGTATCCACATAGAAAAATGTACTGGGAAATGAAGACATCTCGCTTTCCGAACCGTCATTTTTTTCATAGATCAGTCCTGCGCTGCCCAGCAGATTCCGAATAGGCAGTTGTCCCTGGGCATATACGGTAACGCCGTCACCAATCAGCGCCACCTCATCCACGCTTCCGCCCCGCAGCCGTCTGGTAATCTCAATTGCGGAAACTTCGTCACCGAACATTTTCTCCGCATTCTCTCTGTCTCCTTCCATACGGATCTGCTCCGGGTATCTCTCCAGAAATTCGGGAAGCTTCTGATTCAATGTCTCTGCCAGTGTTTCAGCCGTCACCGAAGTTTTCCACCTGTACCACGGATAAGCACTGTCATAATCCGCGCCCGTCTGCCCTCCTTCCGCAGCGTTCGCCTGGACGGCGGAGGGATCGTCAAATCTGGTTCGGAACTGTTCTTCGGAACTGTAGTCCGGTTCTCCTTCCTGCCCGCCTCCCCGGAAAAGTTCTTTTACACAGAGATATCCATAATTTTCCTTCTGATTCGTCCCCCAGATCTCCACGTCTTCCGACACGCCCCAGCCGGTGGAGTAATAATAAGCCTGAATGGCCTGATCCTGCCAGAACGCAGCCTTACCATAGGTTTCCTGTACCGCCTGGGTCGTTGACTTCTGCTCGTTTATATTGTTATACACCTGATAATAGGTACTGTCGTCCACATGGGCGCCGTATTCCCGGTAGCCATTGCCCAGAATATGGCGGTACGCATAGCTTCTGGCACAGACCGCCTGGGCTTTCAGCGCGTCCATGGGATAACTGGCCGGCATCTCCGAAGGCACCACCCGGCAGAGATAATCTTCCAAAAGCAGGTCGTTCACCAGCAGCAGGCCCTGCTCGCCTGCCGTAATCTCCAGCCGTCCTTTATAAGAGGGATTTCCCTGGCTACGGCTGAAACTTGTAACCTGCAGTTCTCCGGCATAGCTGTCACAGGTAATGACCAGCCGCCCCATATCCAGCCACTCATGATCCGGCGTCAGTTCCAGCCGCTCTCCTGCCTGAAATGTCTGCTCCCAGTCGCCGCAGGCAACCCGGAAAGGATCCTGTGACGTAATCGACAGATTTTCATGCCAGATGGATGCAAAATCCTGGCTTTTAATCAGAACTCTGATATTGGATGCTTCCAGTGACTTCACGGTGAGCGCGCCGCAGATCACCCCGTCCGCCACCACAAACTGCTGGTTATCATAGCCGATCAGAACCGCCGACAGGTCTTGAAGCTCCAGCTTCTCATATATTTTATATGCCTGAAAATCCTCTGCCACCGGAACTTTTCCATACCCTTCCAGCTCAATATAATCGTCCCCCGACGAAAGCACTTTTGCCTGAATGCTTTCCCGTTTCAGATCCACCTGGCTTACCTGATGGCTCCGGATCGTCACATCTGCCAGTACACCGTTACAGTCTTCCGGCAGGCCGCTGCCCGGAAACACTCTGTCGTAACCGTAAAAAAACACTTCCAGCCGGTCGCCTGTGCTGCCGGTAATCCACACATTTGGATAAGTCACCTGATCGGATACCAGACTGGTCAGACAGATTAGCTGGCGGTCCTTCACCAGTCCTTCGATCTGACAGTCCAGATAAGGATCCATTACCAGCCCTTCAAACCAGATCATCCCCTGATCTGTCACCGCCTGCCAGTCCTCCAGACCTGAGATACAGGCCGGTGTTCCCATCACCGTATAGCGCTGCCGCTGAACGCCGCTGTCCTCTCCCCGTTCCACCATTCGCTCCAGTATGGCATCATAAGTATCCCACCAGACTTCCTCCGGAACTTTCATAAACGTCAGCATCTGTTCCACAGGCGCGGAAACCAGATCCCTGCAGCCGATCTGATCCAGAAAATGCAGAAACGTTTTATATGTAAGCGGTTCGCCTGCCTGTTCCAACGGCACCATCTGAGGATCAAACACATCATTTGCATACAGCCAGCACAGGTATCTGGTATACCAGGCCGTCTCTTTGTCGCCGGAAGTCCACATGCCGATATCCGTCCCGTCGATCTCTGCCTGATCTGTCAGCAAAAGAGCTGCGGCCTTGGCCGCGATCTGATTCGGAACCGGCGTTTTCTTTGCTTCCTTCCACATCAGAACACCTGCGGCAGCAGCCAGAAGGAGCAGCAGCAATGCCGGCAGCAGCAGCCACTTTTTCCGTCTTTTTTTCATAGCTTCCTTTCCCTTCGCTCTGTGATTTATATTGGTCCTGTTATTTCCAGGAATTTCAATCTGTATAAAAAAGGTATACATGATCCCAACCATGTATACCTCTGTTTATCTTTTGTGAAGTCCCAGAATGCCGGTTTCCTTTTTTGACGCCTAGCTTTCGCCAGGTGGGTTTCCGCAAACAGCCTTCTGCCTTCCCCTGTAACGGATATGAGGCCTGACATCCGGCTGATAATGTAGGAGTCCCTTATGTCATAATGTAGGTTCAAAAATAACAGGAAGTGTCGAACACCCCAGGAACATTCTCTCTTACTAGATTGTACTTTCCATACATGCCCGGCACTGTTTCGAATTCCGCAGACTGCCGAAAGCGCGTATGTTTTATCCTTAGGCTATTATACAATAAATGAAATTCCGTTGCAAGGCCATTTTCACAAGAATTGCTTTCCATCTCAGCCAAAGGCATCCAATTTTTTACTATTCAAAATCACCGGGACAGAAGGCGGATGGAAATTATGTTCCGGTATGCTCCGGTACCCCGACACGCCGCACTCAGGCCAGCCTCCGCCGGTTTGTCTGCGTATCATGCATCCGCTACATCAGAATATACCGGAAAAAATATGCGGGCTCACGGGAGGGCATACCGGACCGATCCGATAACAGGCCAGAAGTCTGTCCTTTGCAGCCTGTATCCGTTCCCGGCAGGAGGTATGAAGCACTGCCAGCGTATCGCCGCATTTGACGCTGTCGCCGGTTTTTTTACACAAAATAATTCCTGCATCCGGCTGTATCCCATCTTCTTTTCTGTCTCTCCCCGCTCCCAGCAGCACGGCCGCCGCGCCGCAGCCCTGGGCATCCATATGTTCCACATAGCCTGTCACCGGCGCTTTCACCTCCAGCGTATACCGGGCCGCAGGCAGAACGGACAGATCCCTGACCACTGTCTCGTCGCCGCCCTGGGCTTTCACCATCCGGGCAAACGTATCCAGCGCCTTTCCGGAGGCAACCGCCTCCTTTGCCAGTGCCATACACTGTTCCGGACTCCCTTTTCCGGCAAGAACCAGCATATTCGCAGCCAGCTCCAGACACACTTTTGTAAAGTCTTCCGGTCCGTGGCCTTTCAGCGTATCAATGGCTTCCCGCACTTCCAGCGCATTGCCCACCGCCATTCCCAGCGGCACGTCCATATCCGTCACCAGCGCCGCCATCTTTTTTCCGGCTCTCCTGCCGATTTCCACCATAATGCCTGCCAGTTCTTCCGCTTCTTTTTGGGTTTTCATAAAAGCACCGCTGCCTGTCTTCACGTCCAGCAGTATGGCGTCGCTGCCGCTGGCCAGCTTTTTGCTCATAATGGAACTGGCGATCAGCGGAATATTATCCACGGTCGCCGTCACATCCCGGAGGGCATACAGCTTCTGATCCGCCGGAACCAGTCTTTTGGTCTGTCCGGCCACACAGATTCCCACCGCATTTACGATATCGGTAAATTCCCGGTCAGACAGAGCGGTGCGAAATCCCGGAATGGATTCCAGCTTATCCAGCGTTCCTCCCGTATGCCCCAGGCCCCGGCCGGACATCTTTGCCACCTTCACTCCCTGAGACGCCACAATCGGACCAATCACCAGCGTCGTTTTATCGCCCACACCGCCGGTACTGTGCTTATCCACCTTACATCCTTCAATCGCGGAGAGATCCATCATCTCCCCTGACGCGGCCATGGAAAGTGTCAGATTACTGATTTCTTCCATAGACATCCCCTGAAAGCAGACAGCCATCGCCCAGGCCGCCATCTGATAATCCGCCACATCTCCGTTTACAAAACCATGAATCAGGAAATCAATTTCCTCCCTGTTAAGAGACTCTCCTTTTTTCTTTTTATCAATCAGATCATACGCTCTCAAAGTATCCCTTCCCCTCTCCGAGTCAATGCGCCCCGCCCCGGACAACGAAGCCTCAGATTCGCAAAATTGCTTCAAACACCGAACAGATAACTTTCACAGTTCCCATGTCTTATGACAGCCGGCAGCCGCCGGACATACAGGCACGCCCGCTCCGCCTGCAGTCTGCGGAAATCAAAAGCAATCTGTCCGCTGCAGTCGAAAACTGTCCGGGAGAAGCTCCCGCAGGCGCTTTACTGTGTAATCCTTCTCTCCCTTTGCCATAATCACCAGAAAATCCGGTTCACAGAATTCCGCCATTACCTGCATGCATACGCCGCAGGGCACACAATCGTCCAGTTTTTTGCTGTCTTTCGGCGCTCCCGCCACGGCAATCGCCCGGAAATTCCGCTCTCCCTCGCTGACCGCCTTGAAAAAGGCCGTCCGCTCCGCGCAGTTCGTCGCGGAAAAAGACGCGTTTTCAATATTGCAGCCCCTGTAAATTTCCCCATTTTCTGTCAGCAGTGCCGCGCCCACATGATAGCCCGAATACGGCGCATAAGAGCACTCCCGCATATCTATGGCAGCGCAGGCCAGACTGCGAAGCTGTTCCTGGGTTATGGTTTTCTTCATCCGGGTTCTGCCGTCAGCGCTTTCCGGCGCATCCTCCCGGCTCTTTTCTCCAAAATACGCCCATTTTCCGGCTGTGCCCGAATGGTTCCGGTTCCGCATGACCAGCGGCAGAAAGCTGGAGCCGCCGCAGGTCTTCTCCACGCCGAAATAAGCAAGAATCGTGGCGGCAATATCGGCAAAGCTTGCGCGGGTTCCCAGATTCACGCCCGGTTTACAGGGCTTTCCGTACATCAGCATCGGCACATACTCCCTGGAATGATCCGTGGAGGGCGTATCCGGGTCGCAGCCATGGTCCGCGGTGATAATCAGCAAATCCTCCTCTCCCATGGCATCCGTCAGCTCCGGCAGCTTCCGGTCAAAATAGGCCAGTGCCTTTGCATAACCGTCTCTGTCATTCCTGTGGCCGTACAGCATGTCAAAATCCACCAGATTTGTGAAACAAAGGCCCTCAAAGTCCTGTTTCATAAAGGACAGCGTTTTTTCTATGCCGTCTGCGTTATTCTCCGTCCGCACATATTCGGTAATCCCTCTTTCCGCGAAAATATCTACGATTTTCCCCACGGAGATCACCGATTTTCCCGCTCCTTTCAGCAGATCCAGCATCGTAGGCGCCGGAGGCTGCAGCGAAAAATCATGACGGTTCGCCGTGCGGGTAAATGCGGGCCATTCTCCCGTAAAAGGTCTGGCAATCACCCGTCCCACGCCCCAGGGACCCCGGCAGATCGCCCTGGCCATCTGACAGTACCGGTACAGTTCCTCCACCGGCACCACATCCTCGTGAGCGGCAATCTGCAGCACGCTGTCCGCCGAAGTATATACAATCAGATCACCGGTCTCCATATGTTCCCGACCATAATCCTGGATCACCTGGGTTCCGGAATAGGGACGGTTGCACAGAATTCCCCTTCCGGTCTGTTCCGAAAGCTGATTCAGAAGCTGCTTTGGAAATCCCTGCGGAAATACAGGCATCGGCGCTTCCGATATCACGCCGGCGATCTCCCAGTGACCGATGGTGGTATCCTTTCCCTTGGACCGTTCTCTCATACGGGCCACGGCACCCTGAAAAGACGGCTCCTGCGCCTGTTCGCCGCCCTCTTTATTCGGGCCGTCGATATGAAACAGGCCCAGCCGTCTCATATTCTCCATCTGAAAATAAGGACTTTTCCGCACCGCACCCAGGGTGTCGGAACCCTGATCTCCATAAACCGCCGCATCCGGCATCTCCCCGATTCCAAAACTGTCCAGAACAATCAGAAATACCCGTTTCATCATATAAGACCTCCTCCCAAACCATCCTGCCCGCCGCTTACCGATACCCGGATCAGGCCATCCGACAGCGGCCGCCGTTTTCTGCGGAAACCGCACACCCTTTTCCTGTCTATTGCTATTGTATCCATATTGGCGGAAAGTGTCAAGAAAATTTTTCGAACAAATGTTTGTTTTTCTATTGATTTTTTCTTCTCCATATGCTATGCTTGTCAAAGAATATATGTTCTGTTATTTTAAAGATCTAATGAATATACGAGGTTAAGAGGTTGAAATGATTGTCCGGGAAAATCTTCCATTAGAAGAAAAACTGAAAATTTTATCCGCCGCCGCCCGCTATGACGTTTCCTGCACCAGCAGCGGCGTTAACAGAAAAGGAGAGAAGGGCACTTTGGGGAATGCGGCGGCCTGCGGCATCTGCCACAGCTTTGCCGCGGACGGACGCTGTATCTCCCTGCTGAAAGTACTGCTGTCCAATGAATGCGTATTCGACTGCAAGTACTGTATGAACAGAGCGTCAAATGATATCCCCCGGACCTCTTTCACACCGGAGGAGCTGTGTACTCTGACCATCCAGTTTTACCGGCGGAATTATATAGAAGGCCTGTTTTTAAGCTCCGGCGTCCTGGGTACCCCTGACCATACCATGGAACTTTTTTACCGGACGCTGTATATGCTGCGCTATCAGTATCAGTTTAACGGCTATATCCATGTAAAAACCATCCCCGGCGCAGACGGCGAACTGATCCGCCGCATCGGATATCTGGCGGATCGAATGAGCGTCAATCTTGAGATTTCCTCCCGGGAGGGACTGAAAAAACTGGCGCCTCATAAAACCCATACCTCCATCCTGACTCCCATCCGCCAGATTCAGAACGGCATTATCCATGACAGGCTGGAAGGGCGGAGAGCGGATACCGTCCCCGGAATGATCGGCAGAAAAGAACCGTCCCTGTATCTACGGGAAACATCCGATCTTTACACAACACGGAATCCGGCCGTACCGGATCGATCCGCTCTTTATAAAAACAGATCCGAACCCCTCTGGCCGGATAAAACGGAACCGGATATCCCCCCGCTGGCCGAAACCCCGCCGGACAAAGCGGCTCCGGACCAGTATGATCCCTACTGGCAGTATCTTGTCAGAAGCGCGCAGACCGTACGCAGAGACCAGCCCCGCTTTGTCCCTTCCGGCCAGAGCACCCAGATGATCGTGGGCGCTGTTCCCGAATCCGATTATCAACTGGTTCATACTGCCGAAACGCTCTACCAGGATTATGGCCTGAAACGGGTATTTTATTCCGCCTATGTTGCTCTCAATGAAGACTCCTGCCTGCCCGCTCCCGACACCAAACCGCCTTTGCTGCGGGAACACCGGCTCTACCAGGCTGACTGGCTGCTGCGTTTTTACGGTTTTCAGGCCGGAGAACTGCTGACTGAAAACAGGCCGAATTTTAATCTGTTTATCGATCCGAAATGCGACTGGGCTGTCCGCCATCTGGAACTGTTCCCGGTGGAGATCAGCACCGCCGGATATGCCGCCCTGCTCAGGGTACCCGGCATCGGTGTAAAATCCGCCAAACGGATCCTCCATGCCCGAAAGCACGGCATACCTGATTTCACGGCCCTGAAAAAAATGGGCGTTGTTCTGAAACGGGCCCATTACTTTATCACCCTGAACGGCCGGATGATGTATCCGGTCAAAATAGACGAAACCTATATCACCCATAACCTGATTCAAAGCGAACAGAAAAAAAACTGGCAGGTGGCTCAGGATATGACCTACCAGCAGTTATCCCTGTTCGACGATTTTCATCTTGTTAATCCGGGAGAGATTATCCATGACCATACCGCACCATGAACACAGCAGCGACAGCATGAAAACCATATTTCTCTGTGAGGATACCCCCGACGGCATCTTTGCCGCAGTCTATGACGCCTGGAACAGCGGTCTGGGACATCAGAACGTGGCACTGGAGATCAACGGGTGTTTTAACTACAGTCTGTTTGCCCGGTACAGATCCGTTTCCACCGATTACGAAAAATCATTTAAAGTAGCCCGTTCCCTGCAAAACAAATTATCCCGCCAGGTTTTTGCCATGGCCTACTACGCCGCCCTGTCCGAACCGCCCGCCAA
Source organism: uncultured Lachnospiraceae bacterium (assembly GCA_948470335.1). Taxonomy (GTDB): domain Bacteria; phylum Bacillota; class Clostridia; order Lachnospirales; family Lachnospiraceae; genus Paralachnospira_A. Next base: position 17,226 of record CAOKOL010000024.1, read on the forward strand.
AGCCGATGCCGTCTACCGTTTCCTTGTGCTGGCTTTTCGCCATGGCCCTGAAATCGTATCCATGCTTGGGCTGCCCGAAGTACAGACTGTTTTCGCTCTCTGGCGCAGGGTAAGCAACGAAGCCCACTATTTCAGAGAGTTTATCCGTTTTTCCGATGCCGGCTCCGGTATTCTGTTTGGAACGATTCATCCAAAAAGCAATGTGCTTCCTCTGGTCGCCCCCCTGTTTTCCGACCGTATGCCTTCCGAAACCTGGGCCCTTTTAGACGAAACAAGAAATCTGGCCGTATTTCACCCCGCCGGACAGGAATGGTTTTTTACGCCCGTATCCGAAGACCAGCCGGCATCCTTTCCGGGACACCGGCTGTCTCCGGATATAAAAAGCGAGGATCAATACCGCTCTATGTGGAAGGTCTTTCACAAAACCATCGCCATCAAAGAGCGGGTGAATCCCCGCTGCCAAAGGAACCATCTGCCACTCTGGTACCGTAAAAACATGACGGAATTTATGGACTGACTGTCATTCGATCAGATATGCTCATCCCGCTCCCGGTTATCATCCAGCCCCGGAATAAACAGATATTTCCGGACCAGAAACAGAATCGCGATGGCCACAATCGACAACAGATTTTCCAACGGCGTCGTATGCTCCGCCACCATGCCTCTGGCTATGGCAAACAGCAGCACCTCGATCACGGAACTCAGCGTATGGCGGCACAGCATTTTTAAAAATTCTATGCCGATCACCACGTTAAAGGCTCCTGCCAAAAATTCACGGAACGCATAATCACCGAATCGGTCCGCATACAGATCCGTCAGCCCGTGAAGCAGCCCCAGCGTGGAAATCACCAGCGCCGCTATAATAATCAGGCCGATCATCAGTTCCATGAACATTGCCACATCATAAAGGAAGGCCTGGGCTTTCTGTTTTATTTTGGTTCTCACCGGCATTCCTCCTCCGACTGACTGTGTTTATGGCCGGACAAAACATCCGGCCATAACCTTTCTACTCTATTTTACTGGTTTCGGACCTGCGTTTACGATCTCCGCAGGCATATTGGGATATTTCTTTGCAAAGTTGTCGGCGAACATCTGAGCCAGTTTATTGGCCTGTGCATCATATGCCTCTTTGTCCGCCCACATGCCCCGTGCGTCCAGCTTCTCATCCGGCACATTCGGACAGCTTACGGGATAGTCCACATTGAATACGTCATGATGCTTAAACTCAATCTTGTCAAAATCGCCGTTCAGCGCCGCGCTGACCATAGACCGGGTGTAGCCCAGCTTCATACGGCTTGCACCGTCCGATGCGCTGCCGCCGGCCCATCCGGTATTTACCAGATATACTTTCGTACCATATTTCTCCAGCTTTTCACCCAGCATTTCCGCATATACGGAAGGGTCCATCGGCATAAAGGGTTCGCCAAACAGGGTGGAGAAAGTAGGCTGAGGCTCTGTTACGCCCCGCTCTGTTCCTGCCAGCTTGGAGGTAAAGCCTGTCACAAAATGATACATGGCGGCATCCTTGTCCAGACGGCTGATCGGAGGTAGTACGCCGAAGGCATCCGCCGTCAGAAAGATTACAACTTTGGGGATTCCGCCCTCTCCCGGAATCTGGGCATTGTTGATATAATTCACCGGATAGCCCACACGGGTATTCTCCGTCAGACTGTCGTCATAAAAATCAAATTCTCTGGTTTCCGGATCCATCACCACATTTTCCACCAGGCTGCCAAACCGGATTGCGTTATAAATATCCGGCTCATTCTCGGCGGACAGATTGATGCACTTTGCATAACATCCGCCCTCAAAGTTAAAGACGCCGTCAGGAGACCAGCCATGCTCGTCGTCGCCGATCAGCTTTCTGGACGGATCGGCGGAAAGGGTGGTCTTGCCGGTTCCGGAAAGGCCAAAGAATACGGCAGTCTCTCCTGTTTCGGGATCCATATTGGCTGAACAATGCATAGGCAGAACATTTTTCTTGGTCATCACATAATTCATCGTGGAGAAGATGCTCTTTTTGATCTCTCCCGCATACTGAGAACCGCAGATGACAATCAGATGGGCTTCATAATCAATCATAATCGCCGCTTCGCTGTGAACGCCATCCACTTCCGGATCGCACTTGAAGCCGGGGGCACAGAGAATCGTATAATCCGGCTCACCGAAGTTTTCCAGTTCTTCCTCCGTCGGGCGGATCAGCAATTGACGGATAAACAGGTTCTGGCTGGCCAGTTCATTGATCACACGGAATTTCTGCGTGTATTTTTTGTCGGCGCCTGCAAATCCGTCGAAAATAAATACCTCGCGGCCCTGCAGATACGCCGCTACTTTTCCTTTGATTGCGTCAAATTTTTCCTGACTGATCGGGCAGTTCACCTTTCCCCAGGCGATTTCATCATGTACGCCCGCGCTGTCTACAATAAACTTATCCTCAGGAGAACGCCCCGTATATTTTCCCGTAGTTACCACCAGCGCGCCGGTATTGCTCAGCGCGCCTTCTCCCCGGCGCAGCGCCGCTTCTGTCAACTGTGCAGGTGATAAATTGCGGTAAACCATCTTCGGCTCAATGATGCCCAGTTTTTCGATTCCATAAGTTTCTGCCATTGCAATTGCCTCCTTCATATTAGTTCCGCAACTCCCCTTCCGGGGCTTTGCTATGCACACTTAGCCTCTGTCTTTTAGCCGCTTACTATTTTGCCGTACGGTTTGTTGCTGTTTTTTCATAAATCATTTGACACTGCCATATACCGACGTACTCCCGGAATCTCACAAAAACAGGCACAGGGAGACTTCGAGAGTACATACCGTTAAAAGCCGCTAAAATAAACAGTTACATTTTCGCACAGTTTCCGCCAAAAGTCAATTGACCAACTGCTTATATTCCGATTCAAACCACTTTGGGTTTTATCAAAATTAGACAAGGGTTACTTTAAAAAATCCTTTACCACCTGCTCCATCCCGTCCACCGTACATGTCGTTTTGTGCAGTTCCGGCGCGGTTCGGATTTCCGCAATTGCCGCGGGAACCGGAACCCCGGAAATTTTGTTCAGTTCATCCACCAGCGCAAAATCGTCCTGATGGTCAAACGCCTGATCGATAGCCGTCATTACGCTTCTGGTGAATTTGTAGGGGCTGGCCGTAGAAGCAATCACCGTCTTTGTCTGATCCTTGGTCTGCTCCTTATATTTTTCATAGACCTGCCGGGCCACCGCAGTATGGGTATCCATTACATATCCTGTCTTTTCATACAGCACGCGAATGCCCTCTTGCGTCTCCTGTTCGGAAGCAAAATTGCCGTAAAAGCCGGAAAGTTCTTTTTTCATGGCCTCCGTAATCTCGTACCGGCCGGCAGCGCCCAGCGAATCCATCAGCTCCCTGGTTTTGACAGCATCCTCCCCGGTGATCCGGAAGATCAGCCGCTCCAGATTGCTGGAAATCAAAATATCCATGGAGGGAGAGCTGGTCAAAATAAACTCCCGGTTCCGGTCATATGCCCCTGTGTTCAGGAAATCATACAACACCTTATTTTCATTGGAAGCACAGATCAGCCGATCAATGGGAAGTCCAATCCCTTTTGCATAGTAGGCAGCCAGAATATTCCCGAAATTACCGGTGGGAACCACCACATTAATCTTTTCACCGGAGGCAATCTCACCTTTTTTCAGCATCTGCCCATAGGCATATACATAATATACCACCTGGGGTACCAGACGGCCGATATTGATGGAATTGGCGGAGGAGAACTGGAATCCCTTTCCGCCGATCTCCTCACCCAGCTTTTTGTCTCCGAATATATTCTTCACACCGGTCTGGCAGTCGTCAAAATTGCCGTCCACGCCTACGACCAGCGTATTGGCCCCTTTCTGCGTCACCATCTGTTTTTTCTGAATCGGGCTGACACCGTCTTTGGGATAAAATACAATAATCCTCGTGTGCGCCACATCCGCAAAGCCTGCCAGCGCCGCTTTTCCCGTGTCGCCGGAAGTAGCCGTCAGAATCACGATCTCATTTTCCACATGATTCTTTTTTGCCGCCGTCGTCATCAGATAAGGGAGAATCGAAAGGGCCATATCCTTAAAGGCTATGGTCGCCCCATGAAACAGCTCCAGATGCCAGGCTCCGTCTACCTTTACCAGCGGCGCCACAGCCTTTGTATCAAACTTGGAATCGTAGGCATGAGAAATGCAGAATTTCAGTTCTTCTTCCGTAAAATCAGAAAAGAACAGTTTCATCACCTCGTAAGCCGTCTCCTGATATGTCATGGCAGATAATTCTTCCGGACTTTTATCCAGAACCGGAAGCTGCTGAGGCACAAACAGGCCTCCATCCTCCGCCAGTCCTTTTAATATCGCCGCGGAAGCGGTTACATCCTGTTCTCCTCCCCTGGTACTTTGATAAACAATATTTTCCATCTTCTTTTCCCCTTGCTATATGAATAAGAATCCTGCACCGCCCAATTCCGTACCGCAAACACGCCGCTTTCAGCGGCATAATTCTTTTGCGTCTGCGTGTGCATCCTAAGCGGAGCGCTTTTATATCGCAGGGAAGTTCAAAGGACTCTCCCATGATACAAATAAGAATCTGCCTTTGGCAGATTCTCCGCCTGCGGCGGGTCGCTTTGGCGACATTCTACCTTACCGCCGCAGTGTGATCCTGCCCGGAGGGCTTTTGTATCATAGGGAAGTACGCAGGACTCTCCCATGATATAAAAAATGTGATATTACCGGTACTCTGTGCCAATAATATCACATACGGGGTTTTCTGTAAAGAAAGCAATTCAGAAAGTAAGTTATAACCTGGCGTAATAACACGTCCGCCGGCGGTCATCTTACCAGATCCTTTTGCGTTTAAAATCCTGATGATTACGGCAATGGCGAAAAGAAAGCGGAAATTTACGGCAGTGTGAAAAATTCATGTCCGCCATGCTCAAACAAAAACCGCAGATTGTTGTCAAACCATCTCATATTCGAAGGGTTGGCTTTGGAACGGGCCGCAAAAAACAGGGCCCCGCAGGAATAATCCTCTCCGGTCAGCGCTGCGTTTACCGCTGCCTGGGTTCCCTCCGACACGGATACGGAATACAATGTTCCGCTTTTCACAGGAGAAAACTGATTGTTCTGATATACCACCTCGGTGATTGTGGAAGGGAATCCGCCGCTTCTCACCCGATTGATTACCACATTTGCCACCAGCACCTTTCCCTGATGGTCGCAGCCGCCGGCTTCCGCCTCCACGATATGAAGCAGTACGTCATAGTCCTGTTCTGAAAAATTAATAACAAAGGGAGGAACATAAGCTTCTTCCGCCTGTTCGCTGATCGTATCTCCAACCATTGTCCTGGGAACGGAGAACGCTTCCATTGTAATCTGTTCTTCTAACTGAGCGCCCTCATCCGCCAGAAATCCCGGATCTCCTTCCAGCGCTGACACATCCAGACCCGCGGATACCATCTGAGGCGGCTGCATAACCGCAGCGTAAGCAGGTACCGGTTTCGCCAGAGCAAAGCAGCCCGTCGTCAGAACGGCAGCCGCTGCCAGCCCGGTCCCCCAGGCTTTTGCCGGATATTTTCTATTTATAGTTTCTCTGTTCTGTATTCGATATTTCGTCTCCATTTCATTCTCCTCTCTGGAACATACCAGACCTGTAATCCTTGCGGCCTGGCTGTGCTGAAAGCAGCACATATTACAATTATATTAACAAAATATGCCTTTTATTACATATTTGTTAATTTTTTGTATTTATCTCTATTATAGCCACCAATCCCAGGTCTTATTCCAAAGAGGAAAAAAATGGTATCCATCTGTTTTCCGGCCATACCGAAAAACAGATGGATACCACTCTAAACAGAGGAATCTGCAGGCGCAGAAACCGTCCCATACAAAAATCTGTACTTTCGTGAACATCTGTTACTGTAGTAGGATACCCGGCTTTTTATGCCGGCCGTTTCACTACCTGTTATTAATATAATTAATCAGCCCCTCCGCCGCAATAATCTTCTGCATAAACTCCGGAAACGCCTGACCTTTGTACTCCGTTCCCTTTGTGCGGTCATAGATCATTCCTGAATCAAAATCAATCTCCACCTGATCTCCCGCTTCAATATCGTTTGCCGCCTCAGGACATTCGATAATCGGCAGACCGATATTAATCGCGTTTCTGTAAAAAATCCGGGCAAAGGTTTCCGCAATCACACAACTGATGCCAGCTGCCTTGATGGCAATCGGCGCATGCTCTCTGGAGGATCCGCAGCCGAAATTTTTATTCGCCACGATGATATCCCCCTTCTTTACATGATGGATAAATTCCCGGTCGATATCCTCCATACAGTGAGCCGCCAGCTCCGAGGGCTCCGATACATTCAGATATCTGGCCGGAATAATCACATCCGTGTCCACATTGTCGCCGTATTTAAACACAGTTCCATTTGCTTTCATCATACATCTCCTTTTATTACAGTTCTGCAACTGTTTTCATTTACTCACAGGGTCCGGCGATTTTTCCCGCCAGTGCGCTGGCAGCCGCTACGGCAGGGCTGGCCAGATAAATTTCAGAAGTCACATGGCCCATCCGGCCTACAAAATTACGGTTTGTGGTGGATACGCACCGTTCTCCTTCCGCCAGAATTCCCATATAGCCGCCCAGACAGGGGCCGCAGGTAGGCGTGCTGACCACGGCACCGGCTTCCACAAAGATTTTCAGCAGTCCTTCTTCCATGGCCTGCAGATAGATCTGCTGAGTAGCCGGAATCACAATAACACGAAGACCTTTCGCTACCTTTTTCCCGCTCATGATCTGTGCGGCAGTCCGCAAATCCTCCAGCCTTCCGTTGGTACAGGAACCGATCACCACCTGGTCGATGGCAATTTCTCCCACCTGGTCGATGGTCTTTGTATTTTCCGGCAGGTGCGGGAAGGAAACCGTGGGCTTTAACTGAGACAGATCGACGGTAATCACCTGCTCATATTCCGCATCCGCATCGGCCTCATATACCTGATATTCCCGCATGGAATGTTCTTTCAGGTAAGCTCTGGTCACATCGTCAACCGGGAAAATACCATTTTTGCCGCCGGCCTCAATGGCCATATTTGCGATACACAGCCGGTCATCCATAGAAAGATGGGCAATGCCGTCCCCGGTAAACTCCATTGATTTATAAAGAGCGCCGTCCACGCCGATCTTACCGATAATATGTAAAATAATATCTTTGCCGCTGACCCATTTTGCCGGTTTTCCCGTGAGCACAAATTTGATAGCAGAAGGTACTTTAAACCACGCTTTCCCCGTGGCCATCCCGGCTGCCATATCCGTGCTTCCCACGCCGGTGGAAAACGCTCCCAGAGCGCCATATGTACAAGTGTGGGAATCGGCGCCGATCACCACGTCTCCGGCCACCACCAGGCCTTTTTCCGGAAGCAGCGCATGTTCAATTCCCATCTGTCCCACATCAAAAAAGTTGGTGATTTCATGCCTTGCGGCAAATTCCCGGACACATTTGCACTGTTCGGCCGACTTAATATCCTTGTTCGGAACAAAATGATCCATCACAAGAGCAATTTTATCTTTGTCAAACACAGATTTTTTTGTCATTTTGGCGTCCATCTCTTTGATCGCCACCGGAGAAGTGATATCGTTTCCCAAAACCAGATCCAGATCCGCCTCAATTAACTGCCCTGCCGCTACTTCAGGAAGCCCTGCGTGGGCAGCCAGGATTTTCTGCGTCATTGTCATTCCCATTTTTATATTTCCTCCTATATAGGTTCCGCAACTTCCCTTCCACCCCCCTGGATCTGAGAGAATTTCCAGCCGCTAAAGCGTCTGTAAATCCTTCCGGGGCTTGTCCGGTCCGTTGCTGTTTTTGATGGTTCCGCAACTCCCCTTCCGGGGTATACGACCCGCTGCTGTCTTCTATGAATATATAAACTTTCATTTTTTCTGTTGCCATTCTAACACGTTTATTGTTATAATTGAAATACATATAATGAATATACAATATAAATTTCAGTTATAGAAGTTCTCCCTGCAAACCAACCCGCAAATGACAGGAGGCCTCTTGCCATGGAACAGAATTTACCCCTCTACAGAATATTTTATGAGGTAGCGAAAACGGAAAATATTTCCCGCACCTCCAAAGAACTCTATATCAGCCAGCCGGCCATCAGCAAATCCATCAGCAAGCTGGAAAGCAACCTGAAAACCACATTATTCACCCGGAATTCCAGAGGCGTGCAACTGACGGAGGACGGCCGGATGCTGTACAGACATGTGCAGGCTGCTTTCGACGCCCTGACCCGCGGGGAGGATGAGATCCGCCAGAACCAGGAGCTTGGCATCGGCCAGTTGCGCATCGGCGTCAGCAACACGTTATGCCGCTATATGCTGCTGCCCTATCTGAAAGGATTTATTCAGGATCATCCCCACATTAAAATCTCCATTTTCAGCCAGTCCAGCTCTAAAAGCCTGGAAATGCTGGAACAGGGTCAGATCGACGTGGGACTGGTGGCGGAGCCCCGAAACAAACGGCTAGATTTTTTCCCGGTCCGGTCCATCGAAGACTGCTTCGTAGCCACGGACAGCTACCTGGACAATCTGCGGCTGCGGGAAGGAAATCCTGACGTATCCTGGTTTGAAAAGGGCAATATCATGCTGTTAGACCACAGCAATGTCACCCGCCTCCATATCGACAACTATCTGATGGAAAACAGCATCGAATGCCGCCAGATCCTTGAGGTTACAAGTATGGACCTGCTGATTGAATTTTCCCGCATTGGTATGGGCATCGGCTGTGTAATCAAAGACTTTGTCCTGGAAGATCTGCATCAGGGGCTGCTGACCGAAATCCCCCTGTCGCCCGGCATCCATCCCCGCACCATCGGGTTTGTCAGCAGGCCGAACGGGAGCCACTCCCGCGCCGTAAAGGCATTTATGGACTATTATAAGTCATATCCGTTTCAGGATTGAGGGCAAACATAATGTAAGAATCCTGCTTTGCAGCATTCTGCGCCGCAAACGCGTCGCTTTCAAGCGACAATTTCCTCTGCGTTTGCGTACCCTCACTTCGCTGGGGCAGACCCTGTGCATCCTTGCGGAGCATTTTTGTATCATAGGAAAGTTTGAAGGACTTTCCTATAATATCAGAAAAGGGGAGCCGTTTCAGGTTCCCCTATCATTTGCAGAAAGTCGTATCGATTGATCGGCCGTCAGTCTGCCAGTTCTCTCACTGCCGGCTTTTTCATGGTCTGTTCTTTCACCGCCGGCTCTTTAGTTATCCAGCAGCTTGCTCTCCTTCGTCCAGCTCATCAGCTTGCGAAGCTCTGCGCCTACCTGCTCTAACTGGTGCTGAGACTCCATTCTTCTCTTCGCCATAAAGCTGGGGCATCCGGTCTGATTCTCCAGCAGCCAGTCTTTTGCAAACACGCCGGTCTGAATGTCCTTTAATACCTGCCGCATCGCATTCTTGGTATCTTCGGTCACGATCTTCGGCCCCGTAATATAGTCGCCGTACTCCGCCGTATTGGAAATAGAATACCGCATACCGGCGAATCCGCTCTCATAGATCAGATCCACGATCAGCTTCATCTCATGGATACATTCAAAATATGCGCTCTCCGGCTCGTAACCGGCTTCCACCAGCACCTCAAAACCGGTTTTCATCAACTGGGTCACGCCGCCGCAGAGAACAGCCTGCTCACCGAACAGATCCGTCTCGGTTTCCTCGCGGAACGTGGTCTGCAGCACACCTGCTCTTGCACCGCCGATAGCCAGCGCGTAAGCCAGCGCCAGATCATGCGCTTTTCCGGTGTAATCCTGCTGCACCGCGACCAGGCAGGGTACGCCCTGTCCCTTCTGATAAGTACCTCTTACCGTATGGCCGGGTCCCTTCGGCGCGATCATCGTTACGTCCACATTGGCCGGAGGCACGATCTGTCCGAAATGGATTGCAAAGCCATGGGCAAACATCAGCATATTGCCTTCTTCCAGATTCGGCTCGATGGACTCTTTGTACATCTTCGCCTGTTTCTCATCATTGATCAGAATCATGATGATATCTGCTTTTTTTGCGGCCTCTGCCGCCGTATAAACTTCAAAGCCCTGTGCCTCTGCCTTTGCCCAGGACTTGCTTCCCTCATAAAGACCGATAATCACATGACAGCCGGATTCCTTTGCATTCAAAGCATGGGCATGTCCCTGGCTGCCGTAACCGATTACCGCGATGGTCTTTCCTTCCAATAAAGAAAGATTGCAGTCTTCCTGATAAAAAATCTTTGCCATTTCTTTTCCTCCTGTATGTTTTAACACTTTTTACAGCTATGTTTATTTAGTTATCTATTATAAGCCTCCCAGGTATAATGTCAATAAAGGAATTTCACAATTATCATATCAATAAGTTATGACTGCCATACGGCGCCTGCCAGGTTCCGCGGACAGCACACCCTATGTTTCCTCTACTCATATGCCCGGCCCAGAGACTTCATGCCCCGGAATACGCCGATGATTCCGGTCCTGGCCATCTCCATAATCTCATAGTTTTCCAGCAGATTAATAAACGCATCTATCTTGCTCTGGCTGCCGGTCAGTTCTACCGTCAGAGACTCCCTGGCCACATCCACGATCTTTGCCCGGAACACATCCGCCACGGCAATGATCTGCTGCCGCTCCTCCGCCTTGGCCCGCACTTTCAGCAGAATCAGCTCTCTCGTCACCGAATCATATTCCGGCAATTCCTCAATCTCCAGCACCTCGGTCAGCTTCGCAAGCTGCTTTTTGATCTGCACCAGTTGTTCGTCTTCTCCGCTGGCTACCACCGTCATACGGGTTACGCCCGACGTCGTGGTTTCCCCTGCCGTAATGCTGTCAATATTATAGCCTCTGCGGCTGAACAGTCCCGCGATCCGGCTTAGCACGCCGGCATTGTTTTCCATTAAAAGAGAAAGTACAATCTTTTTCATTTTGTCCTCCTGAACTTCGTAATGTGCGCTCGAATCTCACCGTGCCTGATTCTGTGGGATGATTTTTGGTCAGATATGCATAAATATATGCGGTGTACGTGAAGCATACGCTGCAAATTTAAGTGCATCCGGCATCCGGCGGAAAATCAGCCGCAAAGTCAGGTGTGATAAGGCTCTGAAACTACATTGTATCGTTTCATTTTCCTGTCAATTCACAATCCCCATAATCTTTATATACTCCTCCGACTTATCACGCATAATCTGAAATCCGCTGTCCAGTTCTTCCAGAGAAAACCTGTGGGTGATCAGATCCGCAGGCGCAATACACCTGCGGGAAAGCCGGTCAAGAACATAATGCCAGTCGTCCTCTGCTTCATGGGTAAAAGAGGAATTCCATGTACCGGACAGAGTCAGTTGGTTCCGCAGTATTTTCCAATAGATGTCACGTTCCAGAAGCATATCCGAAGCCGGATTGCCCACCAGTACCACCTGTCCTCCCGGAGCGCCGGCTGCCGCTGCCAGAGAGACTGTCTCATTTTTTCCGACGCATTCAAAAAATACGTCCGCACCTGTGCCCCCGGTCTGCCGCGCCAGCCATTGTGCCGTGTCCTGTTCTCTGCTGCTGCAATACTGTTCCCCGGACAGCCCCATCCGCTCAGCAGCCTGTTTCTGTGAAGCTTTATTTCCCACCGCCAGAATCTTGAAAGACGGCGCCGGATCTGACGCGCCGCCCTGCCGTTCCTTTTCCAGCAGAAACATCAGCAGCAGCATTCCGATCGTACCGAGACCGCATACCGCCGCAGTGCCGGAACCGGCCGTCACCGTCCGCCTCATGGCATGAACCGCCACTGCCATCGGTTCCAGCATGGCGGCCTCCTCAAAAGTTACCGTATCGGGCAGTTCCAACAGATTTTCGGCAGGTACGGTCACATATTCCGCAAATCCTCCGTCCCGCCGGGAACCCGTATATCCGTAATTTCTGCACATCTCATATTGTTTCTTCCTGCAGGGTCCGCATTCCCCACAGGGAATCAACGGAAAAACGCCCACACGCCGCCCGATCCATGTATCGGACACGCCTTCGCCCGTTTCCGCCACCACGCCGGAAAACTCATGTCCCGGAATCAACGGATGGAGATGGGCTCCTGTCTGATAAATCCGCGGAATATCAGAACCGCATATGCCGACCGCTTTCACGGCGACCAGTACCTCTCCGGCGCCCGGTCTGGGCTGTTCCACCGTCTCCAGACGGATATCGCCGATTCCATGCAAAACCCATGCTTTCATCAATACATCTCCCCTGTTTTTCTGCCGGCGGCAATCTCCTGAAACCGCTCCAAATCCGCTTTTGTAGTGATCTTAAAGTTTCTTTCATCTCCCGGAATCATCACGATATCCATACCAGCCATGACCGCCGGCTCCGTGGAACCGTTGATCTTTAAAATTTCCTCCGGCAGCAGACGCCGGTTGGCTTCGTAATATTTCCCCAGCCGAAACAGCTCCGGCGCCTGTCCCGCAAAAATTCGGCTTCTCTGTAAAAGGGAAGATACTTTTTTGCCGTCGTCGCTGGCATATACCGTATCTTTCATGGGCAGCACCGGCAGAACGCCGTCATGCCCGTTTACCGCCAGCAGGCATTCCGTGACCAGCTCCGCCGAAAGAAGCGGACGGGCCGCATCATGCACCAGCACGCAGTCATCGGCCGCCCCATATCTGCGGATATCTTCCAGACCGTAAAAAATCGAAAGCTGACGGTTCTCTCCCGGCAGGGAAAAACCTTTAAACTTTTTATTCCTGTCAGCTATTTCCAGCCATGCAAGAATCTGCTCCCGCCATACCTGCTCCGCCACAATCTGAATTGCGTCTATCTCTTTATGCAGCGACAGGGTTTCCACGCAATAGGAGATCACCGGCCTGCCGCCCGCCTCAAGATACTGTTTCGGGATATCCGATCCGAGCCTGAGTCCTCTGCCGCCGGATAAAATTAACGCCGTATTCATATAACCGAACCTCCCCTGTCCCCCCTTGACCGAAACACACTTTCGAAAAAGGACGGCGTCAGAATTTCAGCGCCCGTATATTCTCAAGTACCTCTCCGTAAGGCTGTCCCTTTCCGAACAGCAGCGTCGTCCCAAGCACAAACCCCTTCACTCCCTTTGGGGCAAATTCTAAAATTTTATCCGCACTGCATGCGCCGTCCCAGTAGATTTCAAAATCCATATCCTCTTTCATGGCCAGCAGTTTCGTGATTTTCTTTCCCACATAGGGCAGATACATCTGCCCTGCATTGCCCGGATTCACCGACATAACCAGCACTTTTTTCACGATGCGCAGCATCTCCAGCACTGTTTCCACGGAAGTCCCCGGATTAATGGCAATCCCCGGCACCATTCCGGCATTGATGATGCTCTGCAATGTCGTAGACGGATGATACTCTGCCTCCGGATGGATATAAACCGTATCCCCTTTCCGCAAAGACTGGAGAAACAGGCTGATATGGTTGTTCGGATGTTCAATCATCAGGTGTATGTCCATTGGTTTTTCCGTCGCGCTGGCTATATAGCGCAGATCATTTAAAGACATGGCAAAATTGGGAACGTAACGTCCGTCCATAATATCAATATGAAAGGAGTCAATCCCCCCTTCTTCCAGACATCTCACTTCCCGTTCCAGATTGCCATAGTCTGCACACATCATGGATGCGGTTAATTCAAACTGCATAACTGTCTCCTCTACTTCTGTTCCAGTTTATTCGATGATACGGACTGATCCGGCTGCGGCTTTGCTCCCGTTTCATCCCGGCTTTCAGACTCTGCCGGATTCCCAACCGGTTTTGTCCCGTCAACAGGAGCTGTCGGTTCCTCAGCCGTCGGTTCTTCATCTGTGAATTCTTCTGTCTCCGGGAAAACCGTCTCTTCGGAAACGGATTCTGTCCCCGCCGGAAACAGCGGTGTCACTTTCCAGGTCACCGTCACAACTGGCTGAACCGAAACGCCCTCCCAGTCGCCGTCAGGATTACAGGCGCCGGTCAGACCAAAGGAATATGTATCGGCACCCTGTTCGGATACGGCGTTAAGCCTGCCGGTAACGGATATTTCTTCCGATCCATTCAGCGGTGTCACCGTTCCTCTGTCATCCGTAACGGCAAGAAAAATCTCCCCGTTCCCATCGGAAAAAGCTTCATCTCCGGCCAGCGCAAGCCCTTCGCAATGATCCAGCTTCGCCGTAACCGTAACCTCTACCGGCATGGCGCTTTTATTCGTAACCGTCAGCCGGTCGCTGCTGCCTGAATAGGCATACGCACCTTCTTCGTTTTTAAAATAAAGGGTGCGTCCTTTCTCAAAACTGGCTCCGTCATATTTCACCGCATCCGTCGCCTCGATCAGTCCCTGCGGGTCCATGATAAAATCAAAGACAGAACCATTTTCTTCCGGAAATGCAGGCAGTTCCACATGTACCAGTTCTTCTCCCCCATGGGCAGAGGGAGCCGGCCCCCCTTCTTTTGCCGATACGCTCAGAAACCCGCCGGTTCCATGAGACAAAATCAACATAACAGCCGCCGCCAGTGTCAGACCCTTTTTTAATCGTTTCATCCAATCCACTCCTTTTCTTTTCCGTTCTGCATATGATCTCTGTTCCTGGCATGGTACCCGAACCTGCTTTGCTCACGGCTGCTGTATCATAACCGGCATACCGACACTCTGGCAAAGCTGCACCACACTGCTCCCGTCTCCGTAATAGGCATCGGCAAGAGCCACGGCCCGATTCAGATCCGCCGAATCGTCATAAATCCCCCATCCCTCCTGCCGGTATTTTTCCACAATCTCCCGGTAGTCCTCCCACAGCTTGGGACGCATGGAGGCAATCGTCGCCTCGATCAGCGGATGGGGTCTCCACAGCAGCGCAACCGCCTCTTTCTCCGACCGGAAAATCTCAAGAACACTTTTAATCTTCTCCAGCATTTTCCTGTCATAATGCAGCAGGGCGTTTACACTTGTATTGTATAATATGATCTTTTTCTGGCTTCCATCCTGCTTTTCAATAATCCGAAGCCAGTCCTCCGGTATGTCAATCTCTTCTCTTCTGGTCCCCTGTGCCTTGTCAAATTTCGGAGAGCCCAAACCCAGGATCTTTTCCTCCCATATTTTTCTGGTATCCGCCCCCATGGCTTCCGTCAGCACATTGATATAGGCTTTGCGCATGTTCTCTGACTGCACGATCACCCGGTTCGCATTCACCACGCCGGGACAGGTGCAGAAATGGGCCATGCCTTTCACCGCCTCCTGATTGTCCGGATCAATCTCACTCAGAACAAAGTAGGGAATGTATACCAGTTTATCCGTGAACTTTTTCAGATTTGAAGAGTAAAAAAACGGGTGGACGCTGGTTACGTAGTTACATTCGTCATAAGGATTGTGAATAAAAATCATATCCGGCCTGCGGCCCTCAAAATCATACTCCTCATAATTTACCACCGGCACATCCTCCGGATACAGGCTGCCTTCATAATGCATCTGTGCGAAACTCCCGTCCGGATTTTTATCATAATAGGGGATCGGCACCACATAGGCGTCGCAGTTTTCATCCTCCACAGCCGCCCGCCAGACACTCTCCAGCGAGTCCCACATGGAAGCCTTGTAAGGAAGAAATACCACCTCTTTACGAATTCGAATATCATTTCTGATGCTGTTTCTGACCTGAACCAGCTTTTTCCGCAGAACTTTGCAACTGCCTGGCACATTCACAGGCTGTTCCTGGGTCACCGCCTCATAAATCTGATACAGCAGTTCGCAGTACTCTTCCAGCAAATGAACTGCCGTCGTACCTTCCCCCTCCTCGGCCTCGATCATATTCCCCACCGCTATCGCGGCATCCTGACACTGTCCCAGCAGATCAAGAACAAGGCCGGTCTCCTTCCGCTCCAATGCTTTCCTGATCTCGCCCAGCGCCGTATCCATCAAATCTATCGTATGTTCGGCCTGAGATTTCTGTGATTTTCTCATAATCGTATCCTCATTATAAAACCGTTAAATAGCAATTTCTTTTAATAATACAAATTTTCTCTTCGCGGTCTATTATACAGGGAAATAACGCTTCCTGCAATCGGATTTTGGAAGGTTCACAGCTTTCCGGTAATTGGCATCTCTGAGATTCTCTGGCACGCCAAATGCCCCGCAGCGGACTGCGGGGTGTAAAATCTGTTATATGCGGCAAAAAAGGTCAGAAACGCGCTGCCATCAATACCACTGCCATACAATAAAGAAAACAGACCGACGTGGTCACGGTACAGAGCACTGTCACCGCCACCACGTTCCAGCCTTTGTTCATTTTGTGTATAACCGCCGACACAATCAGCCCCAGCAGGCTGACTGCCAGCACATAAAGCGAAATTTCAAATGTCATCATCTTTTGTCCGTCCGGACAGAACGGGAAATCCGGCCAATCGCACCGGAAATGCATTCTGCCGAATCCTGTGCCGCAAAAGCTTCTGTTACATCAGCCCTGCTCCTGTTCTTCGGCCGCCGCTTCCAGTTCCGCCCTCATCTGTCGTTTTCTTTTATTCAGAATCCCCCCGATTCTTCCGCTTTCTTTTGCCGACAGTGAGCGCCATCCGCCTTCCAGCACCTTCTGGGCACAGCCGATTTCCTCTGCCACCTCAAATTTCAGCTTCTCATCGGGAGTCATATTATTTACGTCGATTGGTTTGTCTTTTTTCTTACCCATGGGTTCCTCCTGCTCCTGTAACATTTCCTGTAACACTTTATCTGTTATAGTCTTTCCCCAATTCAGGGAATCATACATAAGCGGAAGAATCCACGGGTTCCTTTTGCCCCTTTGCCGGCCTTTTCCATATTCCCGGAAAACCGGCCGCCGGGAAATTCCTCAGACCTTTACTTATATATCGGAAGGAATAATAATTGCCGCCAGTATATAAGCCACAATTCCATATCCCATCACGCCGCTCACCGCCCAGATCAGACGGATAATCGTAGCGTCTATTCCGAAAAATTCTCCCACGCCGCCGCAGACGCCGCAAAGCATTCTGTCCACTGTCGATCTGCGCAACTTCCTGTCACTCATCATTTCCTCTCTTTCTGATGTGCCTGTCACATCACTTCGATCATTGTTAAAATTACTTTCACATATGTCAGACTTCATTTCCGCGAATCCGTTTCTTTCAAAAACAAATTCACATCGTCAATTGATTCGTTCCATACTGTCATATATGATCTGCATTTACGAACCGTTCATCCTATATTGTATCGGTTTCTTCACGAAACATACTTCCGGGTCCGTATTCCAAAACAGTTATTCATCAAAATACAGCTCTGTCGTTCCCATGCCGTTGTCCACCCGGATCATTCTGCCCTGTCCGTTGACCACGCCGTGAGACCGTCCCAGACCGCCGTAGCTGTCTCCGTCTATGACCACATCGCCGGCTCCGCAGGAAATCTGGTAGTCATAGTCTTCGCTGCCAAGCGGCAGATACAGCGTTGTCTCGCCGATACCGTTCTTTACATCCACCGTCTCTACTTTGGTCAGCGTCAGATCAATGCTTCCCAGTCCCACCGACGCCGCCAGACTGTTTACCGTCATCTCGTCGGCAGTGATGGAGCCTGCGCCGCAGGATATCTGGCAGCTGCCCTCCGATATGAGGCTGTTTACCTCCAGTTCGCCGGCTCCCACGGAGAGATTCATATTTTCTCCCTGAATACGCTCAATCTCCAGATACCCTGCCTCCACATCTATCTCCACGGTGCCAAAGACATATTCCGACGGAATGGTAATCAGCAATGTCTCACGGTTCACACGGTTTTCCACATACAGGGTATTTCCGCTGACATAGACATCGTCTCTTCTTCTTCCGTCATTGTCCTCCACATAAAACTCCGCTCCTTCTCTAAGATAAACCTCCCCGACACCGCTGTCAATATGAAGCCTTTCGATCTCATATCCCTGAAACGCCTGGTTAATCGAATCGGAAGCCTGCACCTGTGTACCTTCCACGGCTTCCGGAACCTCTGAAAACTCTGCGACATTCTCCGGCTCCGGCATTTCTTCCACAATCGCCTGTTCTTCTGCCTCAAAGACCTGCGCCAATTCACTGTGCCGCTCCGTACGGCTGCCCCAGCGCCCAAAACTTAAGGTTCCACAGGAAAACGTAATCACCAGCCCTACCGCCAGAAACAGACAGCCCAGCCGCAGATATAATTTTTCCTTCCTTGTCATTCTTCCGCACCCCCTCTGCGTTTTCTGCTCAGCTTTCCTACCTGCTCACTGGCCGCATGGAGCAGGGCGGGAAGCCATTTTCCATAAAATCTCATACTCAGCACATTGCCCAGGAAGCCAATGCCAAGCAAAGTGAATCCAAGTCCTAATACCATCAGTCCTCTCATGGGCATCCAGAACAACAGGAAAAATCCGACCACAACTCCGGCCACGCCGGCGATCATGCTGACTACCGTACAGACGCCGATACCGATCAGCAGCACCACCACCGCCAGCGCGAAATTAAGAGAAAATCCAAAAAGCTTGCCGATGATCCGCAGAATCCCAGGCAGGATAAACAGGACAAAAAATGCCGCGATGCCGATCTTAATCCACTTCCGCTGCCGTTCCTCCCTGTCTTCCACCACGATCACTTCTTTGGGCGGTTCCTCCCATCGGGGATTCGCAAAGCCTTTTTCCGTAAATTCTCCGTCTTCTTCCTCAAACTGCACCATCACGGCGGCGGCCACCTTTCTAGGAGAGCCCAGCTCCCGAAGCGCCTCCGTCTCGTGTTCCGGCCCGGCATCGTCAAAATAATCCCTGTAATACTGCATCGTTTCTTCCTGTTCCTGCTGCGGAAGCCCTGACAGAAGCCGCTCCAATTCAGATAAAAATTCGTCTCTCTTCATACTCAACATTTAACCTCCGAAAAAATACGAGTTATTTTCGAGGAATAACTGATCCACTCCTCCCGGTACAGTCTTAACTGCGCCCGTCCCTTATCCGTAATTTTATAGTATCTGCGATTCCGCCCGGCAAATTCTCTGTCATAGGCTTCCAGGCATTCTTCCTTCTGCAGCCGCCGCAGAACCGGATACAGGGTGGACTCTGATACCGCAATGGCCTGCCTCACGTCATGGGTGATCTTGTAGCCATAAGTTCCTTCCGCCTCGGTGGAAACAACCGCCAGAACAATGGCATCCAGCAAAGCAGCGCCAGTATTAAATACCATATCACCAGCTCCTTATTCTATAATATCATTTGATGAGTTATATTATATATCATATAATATAATAACTTGAATAATGTGTCAAGGGTTTTTTGCCTGCTCCGCATAAAAAATCCACATAAAAAGAGGGCCTGACACCCTCTTTTACAAATAACTATGCCGCCTTCCCTCTCACTTCCTTCTGACGCTCCGCACAATCGCCCATATAATCAGTCCCACAAACCCAAACTGAAAAACCATGCCCACTAACTGCGCCACAAACGCAAGGGGAATGAAATAAAAAGCGCCCCCCGACAGTCCCAGAAGCTCATTCCCCACATAGGAAAACATCACCTGTCCCAGCACAATCATAATGATAAACACCCAGAACACAACCAAAAATTTTTTCACCCTGGGACTTGCGCCTTCCTGCTGCGGGCGACCGCCGTTTTGTCCCGGACGGGCAGACTGCGCAGAATTCAGGCGGGTTCCATAATTACGGCTGCCGGCCGCCTGTCCCCGGACAGACCCGGCGCCATATCCGGCGCTCTGCCCGGAACGGACAGGCCGCTGCGCAGGCCGGTTCCCGCCGGCATATGTATTCTGCCGGCCGGACACTGACTGCCCTGCCCTGTGATGTCCGTATTCCTTCTGTCTGTCCCCGGGACCATGCACATGCCCCAGTCCATAATGCTGATCTGCCATGCAGCTCTGACGGCCGGAACTGTCATAATGCTCATTGGCTACGGGGCCGGTGTAAAAAACCGGTTCCTTCACAAAGCTTTTACAATAGGTACAGAAATGTTTCGTTTTCAAACGCCGGTCGCACACCGGACAGATATATCTTCCCGCCATTGCCTTTCTCCTCCACAACTGCCTTTATCCGCTTTCCCCATCCTTCCGGCCGGTCTGAAAGTCCGTGTCTAACGGCGAACCCATCCGCCGAACAGTTTCTTTTTATAATGCAGAAGTTCTTCCTTTGCCTCCGGATGGTTTCCGGCTTTCTGCAGATAGGCCACCCCTTTGGGAATATCCTGAGCCACGCCCAGCCCCTGTCCGTAGATCATGCCGCGCAGATAGTCGGCCTCCCAGTAATTCCAGTTCATTTCTTCCAGGAATTTCAGCGCGCGGCCATAGTCCTGCGGCGTGCCCAGGCCATAAAAACAACATTTGCCCAGATAGAATACGCCCCATTTGCTTCCCCTGTCATACGCGTAGGACAAAAGCTGAAATGCCCTGGCATAATCCTGCGGAACGCCTCTTCCGAAAAAGTATGCCTTGCCCAGATAATTGCGGGTGCGCAGCACATTGGAAGACATATCCTTTTCATAGCATTTCACGGCGTAGGCCTCGTCTTTTTCCACGCCGGTTCCTTCAAAATAATAGTGTCCCACGTCGGTCCACGCCCCCGGATGGCCGCCCTCGGCCGCCTTTTTATACCAGATCATCGCTTCTTCCGGCCGTCCCGCTTCGTCCAGATCGTCCGCATAAATGGCCTGCTGAATGGGATGACCGTATTCCGCGCCGATCTTAAACAAATCTTTCGCCTTCTCCGGCCGGGGGGCAATCAGATCCTCATCCCCCTGGGTATAATAGCGGTTCAGGTTATTGGCCGCGAAATACATGCCGCCCCGCAGCGCTTTCCAGAACCAGTCCTCACATTTGGCGATATTTTCCGACAGATATGCCTTATAAGCCGCCTGGTTGGGGAAGGAATCCTTTCCCTTATTCTGAATCCGCAGAAAATCCCACCAGAAATAGGAATTGGCCACGGTATACTGACAGAACGCGTCCCCTTCCTCCGCCATCGCCAGCACTTCGTCAAAGGCTTCCTGCAGGCTGGCAAATGGCATTTTTTTCTCTACCGACGGCGTAAGCTCCCCGCTGCGCAGGGCCACCATCACGCCCAGAGCGCTGCCCTGCTCCACCGATTTATGTAACAGCTCCGTCGCCCTGTCGTCGTCCTCCGGAAATCCATGACCGACCCACACATACTGATGGCCGCACAGACACCGGGCCAGCAGACAGGTGGCATCCCCGTCCCCGGCGGCGGAAGCCCGCTCCAGCATGGCAAAAGCCTCTTTGCCTTTTCCGGTCCACTCATTGTAATAAATGTCTTTCAGCGCCTGCTTTACTTCATTGCTTAATACTCTGCTCATTTTTACACATTCCTTTCTGTTAGTTATTTCATATTATCCTGTATATGCTTCATCCATGCTGTTTAAAATCCGGATAAAATTTATAATAATCGGGCAGCAACGCCGTTTTCAGGACTTTATTTCCTATCCCTTTTCGTCATCTGCTTCGTGCAGTCTTTCCACCCCCTGCCGCCGGGCTGATACGCTTCGCCGGGATATCCTTTCAGCCAGGAAGCCGCTTCTCCCGGAGACATCTTTGCTGAGTAGAAACGCAGCATCCCCCCGTCGGGCCGGGTGGCTTCCACGGTGCAGCGGCCGTCGCTCCGATCTCCCGCCGTCGCCCGTATCCACAGATACCCCTGAGGCAGCGTCAGATCCACCAACTGGTATGTGCCGTCCGCCAGTCCATCCGCGGCCACCTGCACATCCTCTCTCGTAAAGGTGGTATGATTTTCCGCAGCGCCGCTTTTCAGCACCAGCGAAAGTCTGGCCTGGGGACGCTGCCGGAAATCCTGCTGCGGATTCCGCCCATTCCCCAGCCCCATGCCCAACTGCCAGTCCGCAGTATCCGGCGCCTGCCGCCCCAGCCAGCCTTCCAGAATGCTTCTCGCCTCCCACCGGTCGGCAACAAGCATTCGAAACAGGGTCCGGCCGTCCCCGTCGGACACCGGCTCCACAGCCAGCATCACCTTTTCACTTCCGGGGCTTTCCCTCTGCGCATAACAATACATCGCCCGGAATGCCTGATTCCCCGTCTCTATCCTGCGGGTAGGCGTCAGTACAAAATATCGTTCTTCCCCCGACAGGCACCGCCGCAAGTGTTCCTCTACCAAAGCCGCTGTCACACGGGAGGTCACTGAGCCATCCTCTGCCTCCAGAATCATCTCCTGCGGCTCTTTGCTTCCGTTCCCCCGCAATGCCTGTTCGGAAGCCCGGAGATTCTGCTTTTGCTGAAACTCCCGCTCGAAGTTCTCACGCTCTATATCATTCTTTTTCAGGAAATCCGCGTACTGGTCATTTACACCCCGCACGGCATCCGGCACCCGCAGCGCGATAAATTCTGCCGCCGCCCGCAGATCCTGGGGATCTTTAAAGTCCGTAACGGATTTCTGCCAGCGGTTATCAATCAGCACCAGCTCCAGCGTCCGGCTGGTGCGGGTTCCGGTCTGGGTGCTGCGCTGATGAATCTTATCCACCGTAAAAATTCCTCTGATCCGGTCAAGCCGGTTGGCCTCGTCGCCCAGAACCCATTCTTTTCCGATTCCCACCTCGCCAAACCAGCTTCCGTTTTCTTTCAGATCATTGTCCACCATGGCAAATAGCTGATCCACTGGCGGCGCTCCGTCCGGAAAGGGAAGCTGATTTCTGATCGACTGAGCCAGCGTGCCCTTCTCAGGAAAGAACGCATCCCGGATACCCATATAACCCAGGCAGACTGCCAGGACCGCCATAAATACCGCCCCGCCGCCAGACACCGCCAGAACCACATAATCCTTCGTCTCCCAGTATGTACGGTCCTGTCCCAGCCCCACATAAAACATCACGCCCATCCCCGCCGCGAATACAAGCAGAATTGCCGCCCACAGACACCAGATCAGCCGCCTCCTTGTGCGGGTCAGACAGTATCCTTCCTCCACGCCATGGGGATTGTTTTTCTTCTGCATCCCCATCAGCAGCAGAATAATCGGGACCGCGAAAATCCGCAGAACCAGAACCAGCGCGATATAAATGACCACGTTCCAGGGCCAGCGCAAAAATTTAAGGCCGGATGCTCCCTCTTTTGTCTCTTTCACAGATACATACGCCCCTTTCGAGCAAAAATTTTTCTTTTGTTATCAGTTTACCACGTTTACTGCCGCAAAACAACTTTATCTCCGTTTTTTCGCTTATCACTTTTCGTATATGGTTGCCGCATCTGTTTTCGCGTGCCACAGT
Organism: uncultured Lachnospiraceae bacterium; assembly: GCA_948470335.1. Classification (GTDB taxonomy): domain Bacteria; phylum Bacillota; class Clostridia; order Lachnospirales; family Lachnospiraceae; genus Paralachnospira_A. Next base: position 40,445 of record CAOKOL010000024.1, read on the forward strand.
TTATTTTTACGCCTTTTCACACCATACACTTCCGTTCGGACATGAAAAAGAATCCCGCTTCGCAGGATTCTTTTTCATGTCCTTTACCTCTGTACCCGTCCGGAAGCGTCGCCGCCGGCCAGGCGCTCAACCTCCTCTCTGCCGATCAAATTCAGATCTCCCGGTATCGTATGTTTCAGGGCGGAGGCGGCCACGGCAAATTCCAGCGCCTCTTTCATCTCTTTTCCCTCGGCCAGACCGCAGATCAGCCCCGCCGCGAAGGAATCGCCGCCGCCCACCCGGTCCACGATAGGAGTAATCCGGTATCTGCGGGAACGGTAAAATTCCCTGGTATTCCCGTCCATGATGCAGGCGGACCATCCATTGTCGGAAGCGCTGAAGCTTTCCCGCAGGGAACCTACCACATACCGGAAGCCGAACCGGTCTGCCATCTGATTAAAAATATCCACATACCCGGCCAGCTCCAGCTCGCCCGCCGTCACATCCGTATTGCCGGGCGTAAACCCAAGCACCTTATGGGCGTCCTCCTCATTGCCGATACAGACGTCCACATACTCCATCAGACCCGTCATCACCTTCTGCGCCTGCTCCGAAGACCACAGCTTTTTCCGGAAATTCAGGTCCACCGACACAGTTACGCCATGGTCCTTCGCCGCTTTCAGCGCAGCCTCCGTAAGCGCCGGCGCCGTGCCGCTGACCGCAGGGGTAATGCCGGTAAAATGAAACCACTGCGCGTCCTGAAAAATCGCGTCAAAATCAAAATCCTCCGGCTTCGCCGTACAGATCGCGCTGCCCGCCCGGTCATAGACCACATTGGATGCCCGCATGGCGGCGCCTGTTTCCAGAAAATAAATGCCAAGCCGCTGGCCCTGTCTGACAATATGTCCGGTGCCCACATGGTATTTCCGCAGCGCAGCCAGCGCGCAGTCTCCGATGGGATTGTCCGGCAGCGCCGTCACAAATTCCGACTCATGACCGAAATTTGCCAGAGACACCGCCACATTGGCCTCGCCGCCGCCGTAATTTACCTCAAAGGTATCCGCCTGGATAAACCGTTTATTGCCCGGCGTGGACAGCCGCAGCATGATTTCGCCCATAGTAACGATTTTCGCCATTTTCCTTTACCTCCGCATTGCCTGATTGATTGTTTTTTCTTCTTACCTGCCTGCCAGTTCCACCGCTTTTCTCGTCAGTTCCCGGATCTCGTCAAATTTTCCCGCTCTGATCAGCTCTCCCTTTACCATCCAGCTCCCTCCGCAGGCCAGGACTCTGGGGAAATCCAGATAGCTCCTGAGATTTTTCTCATTGATTCCGCCGGTGGGCATAAATTTCATATTTATATATGGAGCGGCCATGGCCCGGATCATTGCAAGTCCGCCCGCCGCCTCCGCCGGGAAAAACTTCACCGCATCCAGGCCGAATTCCATGGCCCGCTCCACATCGCTGGGCGTGGCGGTGCCGGGAAGCATCGTAATCCCTTTCTCCAGACAATGTTTTACCACCCTTGGATTCAGACCCGGACTGACGATAAATCTGGCTCCGGCGGCTATGGCCCTGTCCGCCTGATCCGTGGTCAGCACCGTTCCCGCGCCCACCAGCATCTGCGGAAATTCTTCCGCCATCACCCTGATCCCTTCCTCCGCCGCCTCTGTCCGGAATGTTACCTCCGCGCAGGGCAGGCCTCCGTCGCATAATGCCCTGGCCAAAGGCTTTGCATCTTTTGCATTCTCCAGAAGCACCACGGGAACAATCGCTGTTTTCCCGATTTTTTCTAATATTTCATTCATATTCAGGCTCCTTTATTGTAATCTTTCTTTAGTCTCTGCAATTCCAGGAAAGGCTATACGGATTTTATAAGGTTTTTTCGACCTTCGTGTAATAGCATGCAAAGCAGTGTGATACAAAAAACCCGCGAAAAACCAAAATAATCCGATACTTGGTTTCCCGCGGGTTTTCTTATCATCCGACGCAAAATTTTAAATTTGGAAAAAAATATATTTATTTACCCCATCCTCTGCCTTACAATCTCATAAGCCAGCACACCCGCCGCCACAGAGGCATTCAGGGAATTGATCTCCCCTTTCATGGGAATCGACGCAGTCATATCGCATTTTTCCCGGACCAGACGGCTGACGCCGCTTCCCTCGCCGCCGATCACCAGGCCGATGGGGCCTGTCAGATTCATCCTGTACATGATTTCGCCGTTCATATCGGCGCACACGAACCAGAGTCCTTCCTCTTTTAGCTGCCCGATTACCGCAGAAAGATTCGTTACCCTGGCTACCGGCGTAAAATTCAGAGCCCCGGCGGAAGCTTTCGCCACCACTGCGGTCAGTCCCGCCGCCCGATGCTTTGGAATAATCACACCATGGGCGCCGACCAGATTTGCCGTCCGAATAATTGCCCCTAGATTATGGGGATCCTCGATGCCGTCCAGCAGAAACAGAAAAGGCGGCTCTCCTTTTTTCCGGGCCAGCTCCAGCATATCTTCAACTTCCGCATATTCATAAGCGGCGGTCTGCACAATAACGCCCTGATGCTTCCCGGTCTCAGACAACTGGTCCAGCCGCTGGCGGGAAACAAACTGAAACATCACATCCCGTTTTTTCGCCTCCCGGACAATGGTCTGCACCGGTCCGTCCTGACAGCCTTCCTGCACATACAGACGATGTATGGGGCGGCCGGAGCGCAGTGCCTCCAGAACAGGATTCCGGCCTTCAATCAGGCTTTGGTCCTCCCCTTCTGCGCCTGCCTGCGTATAGGTTCTTTTTTCAGGGATCGAATTATTTTGCTTCCGTTCCATTCTTTCTTCCTTTCAAAATCCGGCAAAGCATATCACCTGCACAGCCTGCCGAAGCCTCCGCATTTCTACTTCTGCCGCTCCAGAATATCCAGACTCCGGCGGATCAGTGTCAGCATCCGCTCGATCTGTCCGGTCAGATACAGGTGCCCGATCAGCGCTTCAAAGCCGGTTGCCTTTTTATAATCATCCGCCGTGGCATTCTTCGCCATCGTGGCAGGTTTCGCATTGCATCCCCGGCGGCAGACCGCCTGCTCCTTCTCCGTCAGAATTCCGTCTTTTTCAAACAGTTCCAGTACCTTCGCCTGCGCTGACGCCCTGACCAGGCGGCTGCAATGAAGATGAATCTTATGAGGCCTGCAATTCCCCTGGTTCACCAGCACGGTCCGAACCGCCAGGTCATATACCCCGTCGCCGATATACGCCAGAGTCAGCGGAGAATAGGTGCGGATATCCACCGCAGACAGCCGCAGAAGCCCGGAAATTTTTTCAATATACTCCTCCTGCCCCTTTTCCCGCCGGTCTGTGCCGGCTACACCTTCATGTTCCTGCCGGCTCTCTTTCTCTGACTCTCCTGCATACTGTTTCAGGCCTTCTTCCATTTTACCCCTTCCCTGGTATCCTCTAACAAAATTCCCATCTGGGCCAACTGATCCCGGATCTCATCCGCCAAGGCGAAATTTTTTTCTTTTCTGGCCTGCTGCCGTCTGGCAATCATCTCCTCGATCTCGCTGTCCAGAAGCTGTACTTCCCGTCTGGTTTTGATGCCCAGTACCTGGCACAGTTCCTCCACCGTCGTCTTTAACTGCATCAGAAGGGTTCTCGTAGAGGTTTCGTCCGCTTCCGTATTGCACAGCTTCACCAGCTCAAACAGAGCGGAAATCGCATCGGCGGTATTAAAGTCGTCCTCCATGGATGCCTCATACTTTTTCACCAGCTCCTGCACCCTTCCTGTCATCAGGGCAGCCTCCGCCTCCGTCATATCGTCGGAGGGAAGGGCGCGCTCCATCAGCTCATCCAGCCGCTCCACCGCCGTCAGAATCCGGTCCAGGCCGTTCTTTGAAGCTTCCATCAGGCTGGCGCTGAAATTCAGCGGGCTTCTGTAATGGGCGCTGAGCATAAAGAAACGAAGCACCTGCAGATCATATTTTTCACTGATCTCCCGCACCGTGAAGAAATTCCCCTCGGATTTAGACATTTTTCTGTTGTCGATATTCAGGAATGCATTGTGCATCCAGTACCTGGAAAACTCCTTTCCGTTGGCCGCCTCGCTCTGGGCGATCTCATTTTCGTGATGAGGAAAAATCAGGTCCTCGCCGCCTGCGTGAATGTCAATCTGATCGCCCAGATATTTTTTGGACATCACGGAACATTCGATATGCCAGCCCGGACGGCCCTGACACCAGGGAGACTCCCAGTAAGGCTCTCCTTCCTTTTTCGGCTTCCAGAGCACAAAATCCAGCTCATCTTCCTTGCCGCTTCCCACCACCTTGATTTCTCTGTGGCCGGCCTGAAGGTCATCCAGATTTTTATGAGACAGCTTTCCATAAGGCGCAAATTTTTTCGTGCGGAAATACACTGTCCCGTCTCCGGCCGCATAGGCGTAGCCTTTGCCGATCAGCGTTTCGATCATCTCCAGCATTCCGCCGATTTCCTGAGTGGCCAGGGGATGGGTTGTGGCGGGCCTGATATTCATGCCCTCCATATCCTTTTTACATTCCTCAATATATCTGGAAGAAATTTCCTCCGCACTCACACCTTCTTCATTGGCCTTCTTAATAATTTTGTCATCCACATCGGTAAAGTTCGAGACAAAATTCACTTCATAGCCCTTGTACTCAAAATACCTGCGCACCGTGTCAAATACGATCATCGGCCGGGCATTTCCGATATGGATATAATTGTACACCGTAGGGCCGCAGACATACATTTTCACCCTGCCCGGCTCTAAGGGCACAAATTCTTCCTTTTTTCTGGTAAGCGTGTTATAGAGTTTCATCGGTATCTGTCCTTTCTGTACGTATAATATAATTAAATCCAATAAATCGCGTCACCGTTGTGTCCTGCCGGACACCTGATTCCGGCAAAATACGTCACTGGCGCATCCAGCCGGATTATTTCGCAGTAAATCCCGCGAAACAGGATGCGGCACCGCACACAGTCTTTTATAAGACTTCTGCGGTTACACCCGCTCTCTGCTCCTGCAGATTCTGAACAGCCTGTTAATGTCTTTTCTCAGCCGCATATTTTCTTCTTTCAGCTCCTGAATATCCATTTTTACCGGATCCGGCAGGTTGACCTGATCCAGATCCTGCTGTGGCAGTCGCACGTTATTCCGTTTTACCACCCGTCCGGGCACGCCGACCACGGTAGAATTGGGCGGAACGGTGGACAGCACCACCGAGCCGGCTCCGATCTTGGAATTGTCGCCGATGGTAAAAGAGCCCAGCACCTTGGCCCCTGCGCTGACCATCACGTTATTTCCCAGCGTTGGATGACGTTTGCCTTTTTCTTTCCCATTTCCCCCCAAAGTCACACCCTGGAACAACGTCACATTGTCTCCCAGTTGTGCGGTCTCGCCGATAATTACGCCATGGCCGTGGTCGATAAACAGGCCTTTCCCGATCTTCGCCCCCGGATGGATCTCAATACCGGTTTTTCTGGCACAGCGCTGAGAAATCAGCCGGGCCAGAAAATAATGCTTTTTCACATACAGCCGATGGGCCAGCCGGTACTCCAGCACCGCCCAGAAACTGGGATACAAAAGCACCTCCATGGAAGAATGGATCGCCGGGTCACGCTCCCGCACGATGGCAATCTCGTTTTTGACATATTGAATGATGCGCATTTGTCTCTCCTTAAAATAGGAAAGTACGTAAGACTTCCCTATGACACAAAAAAACTTCATCTCCCTAAAGAGACGAAGTTTATCCGCGGTTCCACTCTTATTAAGGGGATATGACCTCATCCCCTCACTCAAACTGTTAACGCCAGCGACACGGGTCCGGCTAATTCCGGCATCTGCCGAAACTTCACCGCACCGGCTCCCGGATGCACTTCATCCGCACTGATCACAGAACCGCTTTCAGCCCAGGGCAGTCCCTCTCTGCGTTCCCCGTACGAATTACTTTTCCGTTCAAAGCCTTTTGTTTCATTGCTCTACTACAGTGTATGTAAAATTCTCTTTTTTGTCAAGTCCTTCATGAAAAAGTCTGCTTTCGCTTTTTCTCTGGCTCTCACTGTTTCTGCCCTTCCAGATCTTTCAGCCGCTTCGTACAGTACTGGATGATGTCCTGACGGGTGACAATCCCGATAAAGCTGTTTTTATCGTCGATCACCGGCACAAAATTCTGCGTCGTAGCTTTCTGAATCAGGTCTTCAATATCCGCATCCACCCGAATCGGCGCATTATACCGCCGCCTGCCCACCTCTTTCACGTGAATTTTTTCCGCATCCTTAAAATTCAGAGAGAACTCATTTTTTATATAAAACAGGATATCCCCCTCTGTGATCGTCCCTATATACTCCCCCCTCCGGTTCAGCATGGGGATGGAAGTATAGCGGTGATATTCCATTTTTTCCAGCGCCTGACGCAGCGTTTCATCGTCATATATATATGAAAGCTCCGCCTTGGGTGTTAAAAAAAACAATACGTTCATAATTCCATTCTCCTGTCAGTAATCCTTCTTTCGCATGATATAGCAGTGTCTTTCCGGCAGGCTCCCGCAGACTGATGTCAAAAACGCAGCCTTAAAGATACGGCGTCCGGCCTACTCGGCAGGCTCCGAACCGCCGTCTTCGTGCCGCTTACATCCCGCGCATCCGGAACATCTGCCCCGCCCCCCTTCGGCAGCCAAACGTTCTTCGCTTTCAACCGATACATAGCGGTAATCCGCCGCCTGATTCAAAAGCGCGATGGCCTGGGCGGAAATCCCCTCGCCCTGTCCGGTAAAACCCAGTCCTTCTTCGGTGGTAGCCTTGATGCACACCTGGCTCTCGGAGATTCCCAGGGCATGCGCCACATTCCTTACCATTTCCTCCCGGTAGGGCGCCAGCTTAGGACGCTGGGCGATAATCGTGGCATCAATATTTCCGATAAAATAAAAATGCTCCTCCAAAAGTTCCCCCACACGCTCCAAAAGCCGGATACTGGAAATCCCCTTATACCGGGGATCAGTATCCGGAAAATGCTGTCCGATATCGCCGAGGGCCGCAGCCCCCAGCAGCGCATCCATAATGGCATGTACCACCACATCCGCATCCGAATGGCCTAACAGCCCTTTCTCGTATGGTATCTCCACACCGCCCAAAATCAGCTTTCTGCCTTCCGTCAGGCGGTGTACGTCATATCCCATCCCAATTCTCATCCGCTACCTCCATATGCGGTTCTGTCCTGCGGGATTCCGTCAATGCAGTTCTGTTACGCCTTCACCGTCTTTCTTCTGCGTCGGAACACCCGATGCCCTTCCTTGCCGAACTCTGTCCGGTAAATCAGCGAATACATCCCGCTGCTTAAAATAATGGCCGCCATCACATCCAGCACCGAATGCTGCTTCAAAAACATGGTGGACAGAATAATGGAAATCATCAGCAGCCCGGAAGCCCAGCGAAACATCGGATATTTCCTGCCGTAAGTGCTTCTGGCCAGCGCGATATGAACGCCAATCGACGCATACACATGAATGCTGGGAAATACGTTCGTCGGCGTGTCCGCCCGGTAGATCATCGCTACCAGCCGGCAGAAAATATTCTCCTCCGGATCGACTACGGGCCGCAGCACCTGAATGTTCGGCCATAACGTGCAGATTCCCAGACAGATGCTCATCCCCACAAACAGATTCCCGGTCAGCTTATAAAATTCCTCTTTCGACTGGGTAAACAGAAACAGCAGCAGCGCCGCAACCACGTAAGCAAACCACAGCAGATAAGGAATAATGAAATATTCGCAAAAAGGAATCTTCCGGTCCAGCGACGCATAGATCAGATGATAGCCGCTCACATGTCTCTGTTCCAGCCAGAAAAACCACGGGAAATAAAGCAAACCGTACAAAAACACCCATGCATGTTTATATTTCCGCAAAAATTCTTTCATAACAAATGATAACCTTTCCTAATACTTTCATTCGGTAAATGCCTTTTTCTTTGATGTCTGTGATTATAGCACAGTCTAAAATCTCCGGCAAGGCCCTTCGGCAAATCTTTAGAAAGCTTAAGAATCTGGTAATTTTCTTGACACTAATTCTTGCGGAATCGACGTTTTCCCTCCTTTTTTGACGGCAGTGTCTTCCGATCCACAATCAGGCGAAGCTTCCTGCTTTCACAGCGGAAATGCACTTCTTTCATTTTTTCGAATACTTCCCCGTCCGTGTGGGTCGGCAGCACCTCCTGCAAAGAGATTTCCGCCTCCCGGCACTGGAAATTTTCCGCCCCCTTTGGCAGACGCCGGATTCCAAACAGCGCAAAAGCCAGAATCGGGATCAGCTCCAGTTTTGACACGCCCGACACCACGCACAGAGACAGCGTCCCGTCCTGAGGGTCCGCATCCGGAGCAAACCGGAACCCCCCGCCCTCACCGGGAAGGATATGGGCGGAAATGAAGGAAATTCTCCGAAGGGGAATCCTCCTGCCGCCGTCCAGCACCAGCTCGCCGCTGCATCGTCTGTGAATCAGAAGCTGCCACAGTCCCACCACCATATAGGCGACACGTCCCATATGTAATCGGTTGCATACCTTTTTCACCTGTGAGCCGTTCAGACTCCGGCACACGGCCGCATCGAAGCCCAGGCCGCTGCTGACCAGAAACCTTCGGTGCAAGGGCGCATGCCCGGCGGATGCACAGGTAATCATCCCATAGTCCAGCACACGGCACGGGGATTCTCTGTCCAGAATATAAGACAGCGCCCTTTTCGGATTCGCCGGAAGGCCAAGCCCTTTTGAAAAGTCATTGGCCGAGCCCGCAGGTATGTAAGCCAGTTTTATTTTCGCCTGAAATCGAAGTCCCTGAAGCACCTCGTTCAATGTGCCGTCGCCGCCCAAAACCACCAGCGTTTTCTCCACGGCCCGTTCCTCCCCGGCCGTGAGGGCCGCCGCTATCTTTACGGCGTGTCCCGGACACTCCGTCATATAAACCTGATACATCATCTCTCTTTTTCCGATCAGGCGTTCCAGTGTTTCCCATTTCTTCAGTGATCTTCCCGAAGCCGCCTTCGGGTTTACGATAAAGTAAATCATATCCGCTCCCGTACCTGTGATCATTTATAAGTATACCTGATAATTTTTTTCAAAAAAACACTTGACTTTTTGTCCCGTTGCGCTTATACTATCTAGGCAGTCGCAAAACAGATTGCCGCATGGGGTCTTAGCTCAGCTGGGAGAGCATCTGCCTTACAAGCAGAGGGTCATAGGTTCGAGCCCTATAGGCCCCATACCATGGCGGAATAGCTCAGTTGGCGAGAGCACACGGTTCATACCCGTGGTGTCGTTGGTTCGAATCCAATTTCCGCTACGAGAGATATAGTGAAAGCTATATCTCTTTTTTTACCGCAAATTTCTTGCGGTCTTTCGGTTTCAGAAGCCTCCGGGCATGTTCCGGACAATCACGGATGCGCAGGCAAGTCCCTCCCGGAAAGACTTACCTGCGGCAGATTTCTCCTTACGCTTCTTCCTGCTCCTGACTGTCCGCAGAAACGACGGCGGCTGTCTCTGAAATCTCAAGGGTTTTAATTTTCAGTTCTGACAGATACACCATAACCACAACCGCCACACAGCCGATTAACGTTGTGCCGATCAGTTGTATCCTGGATGCAAACATAAACCGGAACAGATCGGTTTCCGTCAGCAGAATTTCCATCATATTCGCCCCCACATGCATCAGCACCGGCACGGCCCAGCAGTGGGTCTTCTCATAGGCATAGGAAAACAGACTGCCCATCAAAAAAGCATAAACCATCTGTACCGGCCCTGCATGCAGAGAGGCATAGAGCAGAGAAGTCAGAATCCCCGCATACAGCGGACGCATATACTCTCTGACACGGTCGTACATCACCACACGGAAAATCATCTCCTCGGCAACAGGAGAAAGTATCCCCATACCGAACAAAATCATCACAACCGACTGACTGAGCACGGCCACATCCGTCAGACTTTCCATCCCGCGCAGCAGACCGCTGAGCATCATCATATTATTGCCCGCAAGGGAAGCCGCACAGGCAAGGGCCAGAAAAATCAGATAAGCCTCCGGGCCGGGTCTGGTATAGTAAGTGCGTCTGCCCATCTGATCCGCCCGTCTCTGATCTTTTTTTCTGAACAGCAGCAAGATGGGAATCACGGCCGCCGCGCTGAATACGGTACACCAGAAGGAGATATCCAGAATACTGTTCAGAACTGACCGCATCATCGACTGATAAATACTGTCCAGGCTGGCACTGGTCAAATCCGCCTGGCCTACAAACTTCATGGCAAATACGGTGCATACGCCGATTGTCGCTATGATCTGCAGCACATAATACGCGGCCAGCGGCGTAAATACTCTCCAGACTTTCGAAAAAAAACTTTCCTGCTTCATCTATTACTCATCCCCTTTGTGCAGCTTTCATTCTCTGAATGAAAGCGTTGTTCACTCAAATTCATCCCGCTCATTGCTTACGTGAACATTATACCACTCCCGGCCCGGAAAAGGTATAAATTATTTATTAAAATCTGTAAAATTGCCCATGAAAAGCCATAAATATTTCCATCCGGCAAAACAGCGCCGGCGATAGGGAAGTTCGCAGGACTATCCTATCGTACAAAAAAATCGGGCCCCGGAGTTACGGGGCCTGAGAATTTCTGCCTATAGCCTTTTGCTTATAAAAAGATATACTTACACACAAACAGCAGACAAAGAATATACATCAGCGGCGTCACCTTCTTCATATGCGCTTTTCCCATGCATACATGAATCACCACATAGGAAATAATGCCGATGGACAAGCCTTCCGAAACGCTGTAAGCCAGCGGCATTACCAGCAGACACAGATAAGCGGGAACCGCTTCTTCCCACTGGTCGAAATTGATTTTCAGTACGGAGGAAATCATCAGAAATCCCACAAAAATCAATGCCGGCGCGGTGGCAAAACCGGGAATCGACGTAAACAGCGGTCCGAAAGGCAGCGCCAGCAAAAACAGAACGCCGGTCGTCAGAGCCGTCAGTCCCGTTCTTCCGCCTGCCGCGATACCCGAAGAACTTTCCACATAAGTAGTGGTGGTGGAAGTGCCGAACAGAGCGCCCACGCTGGTGGCTATGGCATCGGCTAGCAGAGCGCCTCTGGCATTTTCCAGTTTTCCGTTCTCATCCAGCATATCCGCTTTGCTTGCCAGGCCGATCAGTGCGCCCAGCGTATCGAACAGGTCCACAAAGAGGAACGCAAACATCACGGCAATAAAGTCCAGAATACCGATGCCCCCCAGACCATTGTCAAACATATGAAATGCCGTGGTGGAAAAGGACTGAAACAGACTGCCCATATGGAAATTCACAATCTGGGCCGGGAACAGAGAATAGTATCCCGCCTCCGGATCCGGAACATAGATCCCCGCCGCCTGACAGACCATTCCTAACAGCCAGGTCACCACAATACCGATTAAAATCGCCGCTTTCACCTGCCTGATATAAAGAATGGCGATCAGCAGCACGCCGACTATCGCCAGCAGCGCGCAGATGCCCTCCGTATGGAAATTGGCGGCGAATTTTACGCTGGTTACAAGGGTGGAGTCTTCCTTCACCACAATATGAGCATTCTGCAGACCGATAAAGGCGATAAACAGACCGATACCGGCGCTGGCCCCATGCTTTAACGACATGGGGATCGCATTAAACACCGCCTCCCGCACATTGGTCAGAGACAGCAGGATAAAAATAATCCCCTCCGCAAATACGGCCAGCAAAGCCACCTGCCAGGGATAACCCATCACGCCGCATACCGTATAGGTGAAGTAAGCGTTCAGCCCCATGCCCGGCGCCAGCGCAAAGGGATAGTTGGCCAGCAGCGCCATCATCAGACAGCCTATGAAAGAGGCCAGACAGGTAGCCGCCAGCACGCCATTCCGATCCATACCTGCTACGGACAGCATATTCGGATTCACAGCCAGAATATAGGCCATGGTAACAAAGGTGGTCAGACCGGCCATCAGCTCCACCCTTGTCGTCGTCTTGTGTTCCTTCAAGTGAAACAGATTTTCAAACATCGCTTTTTCATCTCCTAAACTTAAATTTCTGACTCCCCTTCCGGGCCCCCTGCCCCCGGAAAACCAGATGCTGCAATGAAAGTTTTGCAGCATCTGTGCCGTGTCAGGAAAAATCAGAATATCTCTTGCCGCCTTTTTGCCCATAACGAACCTGCCGCCGGCCCTGCGGCGGAGATGCCCGTCGCCCTGCCGTTCTCAGAAATCATACGGCCGGAACGGGAACTGACCTCTGTCACAGACACCTCATCATTATACACGATAAACTGGCTGTTAATCAAGCCCTTTACAGGGAGGGTTCACCGGAAATCCATTTCACAAAAAAGAAAATCCAAGTCCCTGTAAGAACTTTGGATTTCCTTTTTTACCGCCTCCGGCGTTTATTATTTCTGCTTAAACTGTAAATCATTATCTCCGCATTCTGTCCAAAACGCAAAGCTTACGCCTAAAAACAGATACCAGATCAGCAGAAGGTTCCATATTGTCGTCATATTCAAACGGATCCCGCCTTTTCGCTCTTTGTCTTATGCCCGGCACCGGCCTTTGCCCCAGTCCCGGCTTTGTGCAGGCAGTCGGCGGCCTGCGGTCATAAGGTCAGTGTGTCCATTTTCCCATTGAAATATGACAGAGATACGGGAAAAACCCTACCTGATATACAGCCCTGCCAGCCGCATCTCCTCATCATAAGTCAGCCGGTAGACCACGCTTACATTCTCATAAACAACCATAATTTCGCCCACCGCAAAATGCTGGTTTTTCTGTTCGATCTCACTCATATAAACCGTGCCGAACTGCTGCCGTTCGCCCCAGTCGTCGGAGATCTGTTTTTTCACCTCCGCCATCGTCCCGGCATTCAAAACCGACTCCATCTCAGGAATGGCATTTTCCCGCATCGAATCATAATCGTCCGCATCAAACAGCTCTATCGCATCTTTCATGGCCGTTTCCACCTGGGCCTTGTCAAAATAATCGCTTTCTTCGATCTCGGAGCCTTTGGGAAGCATCCACCAGGCGGCCGCAGCCAGGAGGGCCAGGATTGCGATTATGGAAAACAAAATTTTCAATGTCTTATTTCTTTTATATTGTTTCTGCTCCGCCGCCGGAATCGTCTCATTAAAGCCGTCTGCCATCTCCTCCGCCGTTCCCATCCGGGAAATGATTTCCTCCGGCCGCTCCCCCTGTTCCATCCGGGTTTCAATATCTGCCATCAACTGTTTTTTGATTTCTCTTTTCCTGTCTTTTCCGCATTTTACTTTTTTCGCGACAGCATTTACATATTGTTCCGCGTTCATGGCCTACTCCTCCATTATCTTTGTGATTCCGTCGGCAATCCGGTTCCAGACTGTCTCGATCTCCTCAAGGGCCTGCCGGCCTTCTCCGGTGATCTGATAATACTTTCTCGGCGTCTGCCTGCCTTTGGCTTCGCTCCAACTTCCTGCCACCAGACCGTCGTCCTCCAGCCGATAAAGCACCGGATACAGCGTGCCGTCTTTCAGCAAAAAGGCATCGTCGCTTTTTTCCCTCAATTCCTGAATGATCTGATAGCCATATTTCGCTTCGGACCAAAGCAGCTTTAAGACAAGCATATCCAGGACGCCTTTTTTCATCTGCTTTTCATATTTGTCATTCATAGGGCACTCCATATACTTTGTATAACTAAGTATATTATAAAACATAGATATCGGGGTGTCAACAAAAATCCGGCAAAACATGTCACTGACGCATTTTGCCGGATTCTTCATAATAAAACATCGTTATAAACATTCTGCTTTGTTGGATTCTGCGCCTCCGCATAAGGCTTCTTCTCGGTGCGGGCACATTTTACCGGATTTACCGTACGCGGCCAGACTGTTCATTCGGTTTTTCCTGCATATCCGCAAAGGTCAAAAAAGAACATTTTCCTCACACTGTCATTCGTTCTCTGAAAGTTTTATTTTATCCCTGAGCGTATTATAAATGCTCTCTGTCGCATCCTCATCCGGTCCGTTTATCACTATGATTTTCCCGTTTACCGTCATCTCCACATATGAATCGCAGGAAGCGAACGTATAACGGGTATAAGGGCCGTATTTGTCATTCGAGAATGCGCCTAGGGACAGTCTCAGATTTCCGAATCCGCCGGTTCTGATATTCTTTCCCCCTTCGGACAGCCCCTCAGGTTCGTAAACCAGGCACCGGATATCCTCATACCGCACCGTAAGATTTTTCCAGTTCGGCGTTTCCGCCGTAAAGGACTGCTCCCCGTAGACAATGTTCAGAGAGCCGGTAAAAAGCACCCACAGAACAAAGACCGCGACGGCCGCCATAACAATTCCCGAAAAAATAATCGCTTTCGGATTGCTCCGGATTCGCTCCGCCCGTCCCTCGTTTATCTGTTTTCCGTAATACTGCCGGGAATAAATACAGGGAAGAAAGGCTGCCAGCAAAATCGCCGCCGGAAACAACGCCATCGAAAACTTCTGGGGAATCAGCCCGCAGGCCATACAGGTAAAACCGGCGATCACCCACACTTTGCCCGCAAACCGATGTGTGGCATTCCAGTTTTCTTCATTTTCCAGCGCCCATCTGACCTTAATCCCCAGCGTTCTGTTCCGGCGGATTTTAGGCAGATAATTTCCGGCCATCAGAAATACCAGGCCGATTCCGAAACACATCACCACAATTCTGGCCGAATAATCAATCGTATCGTCATGGGCAAGAAAAAAAACGGCTCCCTGCACCATAGCGAGTACGGGTACAAGCCAGAAAATCATGTGCAGCGCTTTCCTGCTCTGGTTTCCGTTTTTCCGGTCCCTGCATGTAACAGACAGGCACAGCCAATGAATGGCCAGCAAAAGGAATGAGCGGTAAAACGGCTCCTTTCCCATCAGCAGGGAACAAAGAAACGGCAGCAAAATAATCAGGGATGAAAAAAACAGCCTTCCTTTATTTTCCGTCAGTATTTTCTTCATGTTCAGCTCCTCCTAATTTAGTTTTGCAGCTCCGTGATCCACAGCATAATTTCCTCCAGCACGGAAGTATTTAACTCATAAAAAATGTATTTTCCCTCTCTTGTATCTCTGATCAGCTCCGCATCCTTTAAAACGGAGAGATGCCGGGAAACCGATGCGGCTGTCACCGGAAAACGCTCTCCGATCTCACCGGCAGACAGCCTTCCGTTTTTCAGCATATTCAAAATTTCACGGCGGATCGGGTCTGCCAGCGCTTTTAACGTATTTTGCAGCGCCATAGGGATATCACGTCCTTTTATTTAACATTTAACCTAACAGTTAATTATTATAGGAGAAACGAACGAGGATGTCAAGAGGTTTCATAAGCCAAACCGCACACTTTTTACCATCTGGTTTTTTTCGTCAATTTCTCCCCTTCAAATCCGCTCATACTTTCCTTGTCTGAAAATTATGTTTTTACCGGCTTTTTTCAAGCTCGCTGATCCGGTACTGATAGTCCGGTATGTCTCTGATTCCGTTATTCAAAATTTCATTTCCCAGATACCGGAAGCTGCCGGCGTCGTCAAATTTCACCGTAACCATATGGGTAATAACCGCATCGTCGCACAGAATCATGCCGCACACTGCGTCCACTGTCAATGTGACGGTGCCGTCGGCATTGTGGCTGACAGCAGTCACTTCCGGCAGAGAGGTTCCGAAAAAAGTGGGGGCATAATTTCCGCATCCCAGTCCCACCCAGGCATAAGTCCGCTCCTCCCCTTCGTCAGTCTCACAATCTTCCGCATTACTCTTTCTATCATTTTTCATGTGATTCTTCTCGTTGTTTTTCTCATTGGTTACCGCATACGCCCGTATCTGCTCTGCCGTAACCGGAAGATATTCCATAATCAGGCTTTCAAATTCCGCACCGGGAATTCCATCGGCACTGTCAGCATCGGGCACAAACTTTTTTCCATATTTGATTGCATACAGGTATTCGTACATGCCGTTGTAATCCAGCCTGTCAAGGTGTTCGGCATCCCAGTTTGAACAGAGCAGGTTATTCCCCTGATAGCCCAGTCCCAGCACACATTTTTCAGACAGCTCCCGCTGCTCTCCTGTCATCGGTCTGACCCTGACCAGCCGGCTCCCATTGACTGCCTCCGTCACGTCGGGATATTCCGGAACGCACAATTCATAGCAGAACCAGCCTTTGCCGGTATAACGCCATTCTCTGATTCTGGTCTGAGAAATATCGGTGATGTCCGTGCCTGACGCAGCTTTTTCATTCCACACCGCATTTGCATTTAAAGCATACATAGCCGTTCCGTCAAACAGATATTTAATTCTTCCGATTCCGCCGCTGCGGCGAATCACATAGGTGACAAGAGAGCCCTTTTTGCCATCGGCGCAGGCCTGCAGAAATTCCTCCATTTTCTCATGATTTTCCATATCGGAATAAAATACCGCCGTGTAAACCGGACAGCCCGTCTCTCCCGCTCTGTCCCGCATTTCAAGAATGGCATCGTCAGAAAGAACAATATTGGAGGCTTCCCCCTTGTCTGCCTGCATGTAAATATGGCGGAGCATATCCATCACATTTTTACAGTCCGTCTCCGCCTCTTTTCGTTCCTGTCCGCTGATCGGGAGGGCATATCCCTTCGCCCACCGTTCTGTCTCAGACAACTGCCCTATTGCCATGTCTGCCGGCGTCGTTATTGTTTTCCGCTCTTTTTCCGGGCCTTGTTCCGCCGTAAGCTTCCGGTATCCTCCCTCCTGTCTCTGACTCTGATCCCTATTCTTTTTTCCCTCTGACGAAGTTTGCCCCGTCCCATTCCTTCCTGGAATTTCCAGTTCTTTCTGTTCTATGGAATTGGAAAGATACCGAAATGTCCCGTCCGCAAAAGGCTGTACCAGAATCCGGTTCGTAAATGCGCAGTCGGAATTGTAATCGGGCCATACGCCGTCTACAATCAGTGTGACTGTCCCGTCCTCATGTTCCGTATAATCAATCACTTCCCCAAACGGAGGATGGGGCACGGCATTCATCATTTCGAAGGGATAGCTGTCACTGTCCGCATCATACCCGCAGTATGCCCGTAACTGTCCGGCAGATACCGGAAAACAGGCGGTCATGATTGTTTCATACTGCTCCGCCGGAATCCTCCGGTTTTCCGTCCTCAGAATCTCGCCTGTGCAGATACGGTAAATATCCGCAAACATACGGGGCTCCAGGATTTTTTCCACGCTGCTGCCGTCCCAATCTGTGACAAGCATACGATAGTTTACATAGCTCAGCCCGGTAATATACGTTTCCGTCAGCTCCCGGCATTTCCCGGAAAGAGGTTTCACCCGCCAGTACTCCCGCAGGCTTCCGTGAGCCACAACCGTTTCATATGCGTAGATCAGATATCCCTTTTCCGTCAGCCTGATTTCAGCCACGTCATTTATGGAGGTACTTTCTATTTCCGGAATGCCGCCTTCTTCCCACCGCACTCCCACACAGAAAGTCTGCAATTCACCCTTTCGGTGGATCAAAGTCACCGCACCAATCATGCCGTTTCCCTGCACGTCAAAAACAGTGACCATGGCATCCCGGCCCTCCAGGTATTCGTCATAGAACGCTTCTACCGCCTCATAATTCTGCATATTGATAGTTTCTCCCACGCTTACCAGCCCGCTTTTTCCCAGCTCCTCCACCACCTGATTCTGCTGTTCGGCAGTCAGCTCATAAACGCCGGAGAACAGATCCGACACCTCTTTGATTCCGGCATTCCGATAGATTCCGCCCACCGTTTCCGCCGCCGACAGCGCTTCCGTTTCGAGCTGTTTCCGCTCGTCCTCCGAAATCAGGCAGGCGTCAGGCCGGATAAGCGGCTGCTCTGCGGAGTCCGGAGAAAAAGCCTCCGTAATATCTTCCGTCACCGGCCGGTAAAAATCCGGACAAACGGCCTCTATCTGACCGGTAAATTCCGCAGGCCGGGACCGTTTCGAAATGATGCCGCCGCATCCTGCAATGCAAAATACCGCCGCAAAGCTGACGGACAGAAACCGGATTTTTTTCTTTTCAAATATCTTTGCAGGTTCTTTTTTCATGGCAATCTCCTTTCTTCCCGCAGGACTGCACCGTATGGCGTTGTGTCTTTTAATATTACTTTTGTAAGATTTAATGACAAAAAATAATATAAATCCGATCGAACGCATTATATAAATATTACATCAGTAAGAGTTAAAAGTCAATCTCACTTTATGTCTGAGACATTAAAAACTCTTATTTTTCCAATTTGACATTTCCCCAAATCTCCCCTATACTATTCTTATTACATCCGTAATACCTAAGGAGATTTTAAAATGAACCGTTTCCCCCAGATTTCCGAAGCTGAGTATGAAGTCATGAAAATCGTATGGAAATACGCTCCGATCAATACCAATGAAATCACAGAGAAGCTGTTGCAGACTACAAGCTGGAGCCCCAAAACGATCCAGACGCTGATTAAACGTCTTGTAACCAAAGGCGCACTGACATATGAAAAGCAAAGCCGGGTATTTGTCTATACGCCGACAATCAAAGAAAGCGACTATATCAGCCGGAAAAGCAGCTCCTTTCTGGCCCGCTTCTACGGCGGCAATCTCACCGCCATGGTGTCCGCATATATAAAGGACGACAAACTGTCGGATACGGAAATAGAACAACTGCGTTCCCTTCTCTCCCGGCGTAAAGAAGAAGAGGAGCACTGACATGGCCGGTTTTATGCTGCGCTTTTTTATATACAATATGTTGATCAGCGGTATCATCGGCATTTTTTTGATCGTTAAGCGGATATTCCGAAACAGCCTGTCCGGCCGGATGCAGTATAACCTGTGGTTCCTGCTGCTTGGACTGCTGGCGGTTCCTTTTATCCCTTTTCGTCTAACCAGATTTCCGCAAATTGTTTCCCTGAAAATTTTTTCCTGGCTCGGCAGCCTGATTCATTCCCCCGTTTCCGATGCCAAAACCACTGTGCCGGAAACTGCGGGTACCAGTCTGACCGGAAACGCAGATTGGATAAATGATTTTGCTCTTTCCGTAAACAGCCGGACGCCATCCACTGCCGGATACCTGTTATTGGGGATATGGGGGATCGGTATGCTTGCCATGACAATATTGGTAATCAAATCCGCTTTCCGTTTACACGCTCTGGAGAAATCTGCCCTTCCCCTTCAAAACCCGGAGGTTCACAGATTATATAACCACTGTCTGCAAGAAACGGGAATCCGCAAAAAGATACCCATCTATAGCACCGCTTATATAAAATCTCCTTTTACCGTCGGATTCATCAGACCCCGTATCTACCTGCCAATACATTTGATTTCTGATTACAATCCGGCGGACTGCCGTTTTATGCTGCTGCATGAATTACAGCACTATAAACATGGCGATGCTCTTATAAACGGGCTTATGAATCTGGTAAACATTGTATACTGGTTTCATCCGATGGTCTGGTATTCATTAAAAGAAATGCGGAATGACAGAGAAATTGCCTGCGATTCTTCCGTACTGGATATGCTGAAAGAACAGGATTATGCGGAATACGGAAACACCCTGATCAGGTATGCGGAAAAAATGTCATTCCCTGCTTTTCCGTTTATCTCAAATCTGGGCGGCAATCAGCGGCAGATCAGAAAGAGAATCATAAACATTGCTTCTTATCGGCCCGTTACAAAATTACAGAAAGCCGGAGGTATCTGCATCTATTTTTTCACCACCTGCCTTCTGTCCGCATTTACTCCTGTGCTGTCTGTCCATGCCGTAACGGAAAATACCTATCATATGAAGGAAAATGAAAATCCCATTTCCTATATTGATTTATCCGCATATTTTGACGGTTATCAGGGTTGTTTTGTCTTGTTTGACACCTCTGCAAAGAGCTGGCAAATCTATAATGAAGAAGCGGCGCAAAAAAGAGTTTCTCCGGATTCCACGTCCAAAATATACAGCGCTCTGTTCGCACTGGAGAATGGAACGATCACTCCGACTTCAAACAGTATGGCGTGGAATGGACAGCACTATCCCATCGCAGAATGGAATACCGGTCAAACCCTTACTACGGCATTCAAAAACTCTGTCAACTGGTATTTTCAGTCATTGGACCAGGCCGCTGGATTGGAAGACTTAGAAGCATTCTACACGAGCATTCATTATGGCAACAAGGACCTGTCCGGCGGTATTTCCTCCTACTGGGCAGAATCTTCCCTCAAAATTTCTCCTGTTGAACAAGTGGAAATTTTTAAGAGGCTGTATATGAATGAATTTCATTTTGATACGGATCATGTCCAAACCGTAAAGAATGCCTTATTGCTTTCCGCCACTTCCAATGGCAGCTTATACGGAAAAACCGGAACAGGAAAGATTAACGGCGAAAACATACGCGGATGGTTTATCGGCTGCATCGAAACCTCTGACAACACATACTTTTTTGCTTTAAACATCAGCGCCGCTTCAAATGCTACCGGAAGCAAAGCCTCTGATATTGCTTTCCATATACTGGAGGATATGGGTATCTGGTTATAAAAACACCGTTAAAGTGCCCGGCATACGGTCTGCCCGGCACTTTGGCCATCTTATCTTTTGCCTGCAAATTACCGTGCTCCTTTTCTTGCGGAATGCAGTAAGGATGTTATTATTATCTTCCGTACAAAATATGAAATGCAATCTCCTGCGCTTTGGTTCCGCTGATTTCACCCGATGAAACATCATCTAAATATACTGCAAAGTATGTGTTTGTGTTTTCTTTTTCTGTAAAGCCGATAAACCATGCCGTACCGTCTGAGGCTGTACAAAAATTGAATACCTAACATTGACAATGTAAATAAAACCGAGTATATTTCAAGATAACAGCAGAAGAAAGAAACGGCAGCTATGACTAGGAAAGTAAGATTATTATGATGCAAAATCAGCTTCCGGAGCAGCATCGAGCTGAGACTGAGCAAAAAATTCAGACTCAAAAAATTCTCACAAAAAACGGAGGATAAATCTATGATAAAAAATCATACAATGAAAGAGATCATTTGCCCCGCTCTCATTTCTTTGGTTATTTGCGGAATGATAATATTACAGATTTATTTGGAAGATTTGTGTGTAAGATACGCAAGGCTGACCTTCTACTATCTGCCATTATATAGAGTTCGAATTGTTTTCTGCCTGGTGTGGGCATTAAGCGCAAGGATTTTTATTGCGCTCAAACGAAAAAATTCCCATAAGGGCAAAGTTGGCGTTACGCTTCCGGCTTTGGCTTCGGTTTTGATTTTTATATTGGTTGGTGTACTGGATTGGGTTTTCCTGACGAGGAAACTCATATGGAATCAATTTTTTGATGTTCTTTTCATCTTATCTATTTTGTGCGTTTTTATGAGGAAAAGGCTCCTATCAGAAGGATGACACCAGAGATTAAAGCAAAAAGAGGGTTTGAAACATCCTCCTGAACATGGTATATTATGAACATAGGAAAGGCAACCGCCCATATTATACCCTTACTCTGAAACAAAATCTTCCGGGTAGCAAAAAAGCGCAGACTACCCCTATCAAACTTTTTGTATCGTAAATTCTGAGCTTAACCGAAAGGCTTATGCGACAACTACAGGAGCTTCCCAGCCAAGCGCTATTAACTTTTTAAGGTATGCACTGATCTTGCGCTCCTTGTTGAACTGATTATAGTAATAAGCTCCCAGATCCTTGAAAACTACACCATCCTTGAGGATATGATATATTGCTGTAAGCATAGAATGCGCAACGGCTACATATGCACGTTTCTTGCCGCGATGTGCGCTAATTCTCATGAACTGCGCGTAAAAAGTAAAAATAAAAACAGAAATAAAAAGGACTGTCACGGCAACATTGGCTCCATGTTCAGTCCTTTTTCAGTTTCGCATTATATTTTCCGCTGAACCGGTGGCAAATCGGTGGCAAATCACCCATTTTACACCTTATATATCCTAAGAATCCTTATTTTATGCGGGTTAAAAGCATCACTGTCTCAACGGTATTACCCCTTTCCCACAAGAACTCTTTGACTAACTCCAACTTAATTTTACAAGAATTCATGTCCGCAGAGGGTTCATCTTTTATCATAAAGCATGTAAAGATTTCGAACAGTTCAAATATAATAAAAAAGTATCTATATCATAAATAGGCAATCCATTAGATCTACCAACGTTCAAATAAAATAATTTAATCTAATATTTTTTTCACATCTTTTGTCCTTTACAAATAATAAATATTTAATCTACAGAAACTCCATCTCTACATAACTATAACAAACCATTTGTTTGCAATATATTAATCCGTGCCAATAAGCCTATTATATATTCTCTCTTTATGCCATTAAATGTTTTATCGGCAATACTTCCATACTGACTTTTGGAAAAGCTTATAAAGTTCTGCACCAGTCCCCTTACTGCACAACGCAATTCTTTCAACGCTTCTTTTGTAATATTTAGATTATTTCCTTCATGAGTTTCGTTCGAACGCTCTTTATACATTCTTAGTGCATTGTCATGCACTGACTGCACATCTGCATCTTGTGCTATTGCCGCTGTTAAGCGATTCGCAAACTTTTCTTTTTTTCCACCACTTTTATCATTTGAATTGTAACCTATCAGAATAATTTCAGCTAAAGTCACAAGATTCTTATATGCATCGTCATATCTGGAAGCACTATATCCTCTTCCAAATCGCTCCATAACATCTTCCATCTCATCTTTTAACACTTCTGGCAACCCAACCATATTCTCAAAACAGGTCAAATTATCGTTGTTCCATTCATACAGGTCATCATATATACTGATAGAACTATCTTGAGAAGACACTCCGCTTCTATTAATATTGTTACACTTATAATTTGCTTTAATTTTATAAAATTTATCAGCAACTTCTATATTTCCCTCTTGGGTTAATCTTAATATAGACAATATGTAGAAAATCTCTTTATTCCATTTATTGATAATTGTATCGAAATACTCTCCTGCCTTCTCATATCCTCCTAACATCTCTCCAATTGAAAAATATTCTAATGGCATCGAATTATTTTCCGTCTTACATAAAAAGATAAATTCTGGAGTTCTTTCATCAGTAAGATTACTTGCTATATACTTAATATCTAAGTTACCCCTTGCGTTTACCACTTCATTATATAGAGGAGTATCCTTGAGTTTTAAATGCTTCAAAACATAACCATACGGCATTTCCAAATTTAGCAATGCATCTGTAGCGCCTAACACAACTGCCCATAATTCTATATTCACAGTTCCGACCATATCCATAAACATCCCCCCCCTTGTATCATCTTCATTCTTAATTTAAACAAGTACATTTATTATAGCTACATAAAAAGAAAACAGAATTATGAACCAAAGCCAACTATATCCTAATTTTTACCATTACCCTATCATTTTCCAACTTTTTCTTTGATAAAAATACACACCTGTATTATTCAAATCACCCCATCCGAACATTGATTATATATTGTATTCCTTACCAGTCCAATTAGAAAGTTCACTAATCCACTTGTCTGTCAATTAAAGATTGATGAATCGCCCTTCCTTTCATTATTATTACTTCACTTTTAATAATCTGAATTTTTCTAACATTATTTCTTTCTATGAATTTACTCTTAATCTCGACAAATTATTTAAGCTCACATTTTCCAACGTTTCTAACTGTTGTACTGCTAACTGCCGAAGCAATTCCATCCGCTCTTTTTGATTCTTTCCTTGTTTAATCAGTACAACATTATAGCTTCCCAAATTTGCCAGTACCAGCAACTGATTTAAAATCGCCACATCCCGCATATTTCCTTTCACCGTTGGATTGTCATCTTTCCACTGCTTTGCCGTCTTTCCAAACAAAACAACATTCAACATATCTGCTTCATTAGCATAGGTATACGCCACCTGTGCGGATGTTAATTCTGGGGGAATTAGATTTTCTTTAATTGCATCTGTATGTATCCTGTAATTCAACTTAGAAATTTCTCTAT
>CAOKOL010000025.1 GCA_948470335.1 uncultured Lachnospiraceae bacterium
TGGTGTTCTTCATTTCTTCCACCTGTGCCAGCGCCGCATCCCGTTCTTTTTCCACAGCTGTGACATTGGGCTGCTGTGCAGCCTTTTTTGCCTTAAAATCAGCAAGGGCAGCAGTAACTTCATCCTCACTCATTCCCTGACGTTTGAAAAAATCAGCCAGCGCCGCCTTTTCCGCCCTGTCAGCCCGTGCCTGCGCAATCTGTTCGGCCTGCTCATAACTGTAGGTTGCTCCCCCGGCATTATTCTGGCCGCCGTTGCCATTCCCGGCTGTTCCTGCACCAGCACCCGCAGCGCCAGCGCCACCTTCACCGCCGTCAGTGAAAAGCTGTAAATCAAAAAATCTTTTTCTCATTGCCTCATCCTCACTTTCCTGTGATAATCCCATGTTTACTGCCTTGTCAGGCATGAAAAAAGCACCCTTTTCAGGATGCGTCATTCACTCATTATAAAAATTCAATTACCGGGTATTCCGCAGCTATTCCGCAGATACCTAAAAACCATGTATCAACCAGCGCTTTACCGGTGTCATTTATGTCCTGCCATTCAATACAGATATTTCCCCCTTCCACGCTTTCATATAGTCCTATGTGGACGATTTCTTTCAACCCCCTAATAAGTGTAAGGGTAAGGGCAGAAACGGCGCTACAGACAATATCTGACCCCCGCGGGGCTGTGTTTGCGTGACCTGATACATGGATCCTGTTTGGTGTTACCAGAACCGTGATCATGCCTTATCTCCTTCTGTTCTGTGCGGACAGTAATTCTCATCAAATTCTTCTGTTCCAGGGAAGGATTTATCTAAAATAGCCATTGGTATTTTAGGGTTATATTTCTCACATTTTAAAAACCCCCGATAAAATTTACAATTTCCACACGCACTGCTTTTGGGCATGGGATTATCCCACCATCTGGGATCAGAATATGGTTTTTTCTCCATTATAATTCCTCCATGTAAATAGTATTTTCTTTCACCTTCGTGATCAGAAATCTACTGCTACGTTTAAACAGTATTTCATGCTCCTGTTGATTATATATTCTGATATCCTTTCCATGCTTTGACTGTATGACATACTGTATTGGAAAACTTTCATCATATACTGTTTCTGAAGCAGATAAGTATGAATCAAACACGTATGGCTCGCCAATTACATGAGATTTTATAAAAACGTCCACATCTTCAATGCCAAAATCCGAAACCGAACGGTATACCGTCCCCTGGTACTCTGGCATTTTATTAAGAGCAATATCCAGATTCCGGATAAGATTTTGTTCTTCTTTCGATAAAGGAACACTTCTTCTCAGCTTATCATTAATTTTATATGAACTGCTACTTAAATATTTGTTCAATGCCCACTGTTCATCATCTGACAACTTAATTATACCAGACTTAGCCGCTTTGTCCATATCCCCCCGGCGCGCATTTTCTGCCCGCTCCCGCATTGACATATAGCTTTTGCGTCCTTTGTTCGGCTGTCCCGCCTGCCATTTCTGATATGTATGTTTTGAAGGAGCTACCCGCCCCCGTAAATCGACATAAATTCGTTCCCGCTGCTCCGGAAGCTTCATTTTTTTGCTGAACGCCTTGTATTCGTCAAGCATGGCCTGATATTTACACCGTGCGTTCAGAATATCGTCAGTATCCGCTTTTCCTTCTTTCAGCAGCATAGCTTTTTCACGCTGTACCCGCATCGCTGTTTCCATTTGCCGTTGTTTCTGCGTGGCTTCGTAAGTGTTATATTCTTTTCCCCGAAATCTTACCTTCCGGGCCTCCTTCCTGTCCATCTCCGCCAGCCATTCATCAGAATAATTTCGGACAGATATCCCATCCACAAAAGGATAGTATGTATGACGGCAATTCCAGCCAAGCAGGCCGGGGCCGGTACCCAGCCCGCAGACGTCTACAAGCTGCTGGTATGTCCATACACGGCCCTGCCATTTCGCATGATCCGGCCTTGCCCCCGGATGCCAGTCAACTTCATATTTGTCTGTTCCCAGCGCCTGGCCGTTCATTCTGGATATTTGCCCTGTCAGCTGTCCCATCCCTGTGAGAAGTGCCCGCCTGACGGCTACATCCACCCGATTGCTGTGCCATGTGGAATAACTGACTGTCCGCAGGCCGGAAGCAGTCATCTCCCGCACAACTTTACGGATCAGCGTATTGTAATCGAACGCTCCAGACGCCATCATGATAATCGCATTATCCAGATAACCATTATAAATTTCCGATAAGGGCGTAAAAACCTTGCGGCCATTCCCCATATCTACCATAAATCCCAATGACCTGCTGATATTAAAGAGCTCGTCATTGGACTGCTGGATCAGAGCATTGGTAAGCTGCTGCAGTTCCTGATTCTGCTCATATGGAATAAATTCCGCATTGACCTGCTCATACAGACGCTTTGCACGGACGTATTCCGTTTCGATCACTTGATCATACAGCTCAAAGGTATCCGCCCAATCATTCCCGACCGCCTGACGGATCAGCTTTTCCACATCTTCCGTGCTGTGTCCGAGAATCATATACCGGTGAAGCTGATAGTCGGCCGTGGACGTGATTTTCCCGGCCTTCCGTACCCGGCGCACGATATCCTTCATAATCTCTTCTTCCAGATTCAGAAAATTTTTTTCCGGACCAGCAGACAAAATTGACAGGTATGCCTGATTCATTAAGGAATAACACCCCCATCACCAAACTGCTCAGGGAGATTTTTCTCTGCTTCTTCCAATGTCTCCCCATACCATTTAGCCCGGTATTCGGCCACGGACATGGCCCCCATTGCCACATCCTGACGATCATTCTGCCGTTCTGTGGTCTTATCCTCAATAATTGAATCATCAAAAGCGATAGTGACAGCCGTATTTTCCTTCAAGCTGGGAATCCCTATGCTGATACCAGCCCGGATGATCGTCTGGATCAATTGGACCAGCACCCGTCCAAGCACCAGTTCATGTTTCTGCAAAGTACGATACATATCTGAATTTTCACTGATCACTTCTGTAGCAGTTTTGACTTGACCACCTTCAAACTTGTACCGGTCAGTACCAAAACCACATTTGAAAGAAAGCCAGTTTAGATCGTCATTGATCGCTTTGCTGTGTTCGTCAATTCGCAGTTCCATATTTACTTCATGCATCGCTTCCTTCGAGTCCTTGAAATAATCTTCGGGCAATTCATAAAAGACTGTATCCTGTGGATCAAAGACGACATCTCCGCCCTGCGTGGTCAAAAATTCCGGTGCAACAAAGATACGCTTACGTCCCAGTGAAAACTCATTCGCGTAACTGTCATACTCCAGGTCCAGCTTCCGGATCACATCAATGCCATTCGCGAACAGAGCCACGCCCATCGGGTTAGTAGTATCTTCATCAGCATTGTTCACCATATTCAGCCGGTCAATAATGAAAAGCGGCTGGTCCGAACCTGTTTCAATCCGTTCGGCCAGCCCGCAGAAAGCAGGTATTTCTTCCCATTGTTCAGGCGTCAGTTCGTGCCCGGCTCCTGTGGTATTCTCCACAACCGTGTTTTCAATCACATACTGTTTCCGGTTCTCCCCTGGCACATCTTCCAATTTATGATACTGGAAATGAATGTGTTTTTTACGTTTATGTATTTTTATAAACGTAAAAACACATTCCATAATCACTTTGTTCTGCCAGCTGGTGGGATAGATGTTAGCCGCCTCCACGTAGTTGATCCCCACGCTGCCCCCGGTCATGTTCCCGGCTTCATCCACCACTGCATCCCTGATATACACCACATAAGCCACAGTCCCCAGCGCGGCTTTCCATTCCTGATATTCGTTTCCCAGTTCCTCCCATGTGTTCGCTTTCAGAACTTCCTTCACAAAAGCATCCGTGGCCTGATCCGATATGGTAATAGTCACTTTTTCATTCAGCAACAGATCCGCCATATCCTCACACACTTTTTTCGCCATCCCCAGGGCATACCGGGTACAGTTCACAGAAGTGCCGTTTCCACGGTATACTTTATACTTGTGAAACTTCTGCACATTAGAATTATACCAACTGCGCCATATTTTAATCTGTTTATAGAACGCCGGATCCAGCGTATCTATTCCTTTATTTCTGAAATAGCTGAAAATATCCATTGTCTTTCACTCCCTGATTATTATTCATCTTCCTGTTCCGAAAGCGGCAGCCAGTGTTTAATCTTCATCCACATACCCATGACCATATACCGGATAGCATCCATACAGTGATCGTCCAGCTTAACCGGTTCTTCCTTGCCCTTTTCAATGGACTTTGGATCGTACCCATACACCCCAAATTCATTAATAGCGTTCTCCTGTCTAGGGGAAATCGACAGTATGTTGAAGGTCAGTGCTTTTTGTGTCCGGCTGATCCCTAATTTCACATCGTTGTCAGCATCCCGGATTGAAATGGGTATACCGGCAGTCCTACAGGCCCGTTTTATTTCTTCCTGCAGGCCCTGTGCAGACGGATCCAGAAACATGTAAAAGCGTACTCCCTGCGTTCCGTACTGTTCGCCCAACAACTGAACGAACTGAACAAAATCCCTTGCATACAGGGAAGGGGCTTTCTGTTTTCCGCTTTCCCTGCCGCTGTGGTAATATTCATTCAGGCCCCGCAGCTTCCTGTGCGCCAGATCAAGCCCCGCAGCCTGAAATGTCGTGGCGTTCTGCTGTCCATAGTCCCCGCCGATGGCGATAATGGGAAAGCGGTCAATCCCTGTCAGTGGCCGGTCAATGTGCTTCTGGCTGAACATATAGTAGATCACTTCGTCTATGCCGATGCACTTCCCCAGCCATACCCATTCATATTGACGGGGATCTATCATGTGCAGCGTTTCCGCTGACTGTATCAGGTCAGGCCCCAGCCAGTCAGCCGGAACATCCCTGTAGTCCGTATGAATGTGTATGCAGTCAGGCCGCTGCTTCATTTTGGTCAGCCACTTCATAATGTCGCTGTTCGGGTTTTTTGGCGGGTTAAACAGATAGATCATCTGAAAATCACCTTTGTTACCTCTGGCAAAAGTAGCTTCAATGTTCAGAAGTTCGTCTTCTCCTTCACCATCGTCAAAGAACTCCGTTAATTCGTCCAGTATGACCAACTTGATCGGTTTATCTTCGTCAATGATTCCTTTTGTATCGTCTATACCGTCAGAACCGGCAAAATACATGGTGGTTTCGTATTTTTTATAGGTAATTTCCATGGGGGACTTTGTAATAATAAAATTTTTTTTTGGTATTTTCAGCCGGTTAATGCCTCTCAGCATTTCCTTATACACCGTTTTACGCAGCTTATTGTGCCGCTTACGCAGAACGACCACTGATCCGGAAGAATCCGCCACCAGCTGGTATATGCCCCAAATACCGGCAAAACTCGACTTTGTACCGGCCCGTCCGGAGGTCAGAATAATATGCTTATAGGTACGATTATTAAATATCCCGTAATACTTCGGAATGATGATCTCTGAGATCCGCACCTGCTTCTTTTTGCGTGTCATTGATAATTTCTACTCCGTCATCCTCGGCTCCGGCCGGTTCCAGCGATATCCGCTGGGTCTGTGCTTTCATCTGGGCAATCCGAACCTTCTGCTCCTCACTGGCTGATTCCCAGTCTTTATGCAGCATCTCGTCATACTGTTTAATCATCGCCCGAAGCTCCCCCTGAGCTCTGGCCTGGGCTTTCATAAATTCATTCTGTTTATCCCAGGCCTGCTGCACTTCCCAGCGTTCACCGATGACATTACCATCTTTCTTTTCAACTTTTTCAACAGTCTTGTCCTGTTGGTTTTTCACATAAGCGATCCGCTGCGCCCGGATGATGGCGGCATAGGCAATCTGTATCTGATGCCAAAGAAGGTCCAGTGGATCTGCCTGCTCAATAGCAGAAAAAATCTCCTGGGTTTCGTCCGGGAGATACTTTGAGAAGAATCCAAATTTCTCAGCATTTTTATTTTTCAATGGAGCAGCCCCGCCCCTGTTTCCGACAGCGTTCCGGTTCCCTGGCTGGGCGCCCCTACGCTTCGCAACGTTGCGTTTCGACATTTGCAACGTTGCGTTATTACTGCCATTCCATTTGTACCTGTTCTTCCAGCTTCGGACCGTCCCTTCCGGAACCCCCAAAAGCTGGGCGATCTCAATCAGCTTTTTGCCGGACAGAAACAGTTCCTTCGCCTGCTCCACCCTGGCGTCCGGTGCTCTTGCCAAGTATCACCACCTCGTTTTGTATTTGTTTTGAGTATAGAAAAAGAGACAGCCGAAGCTGTCCCTTCTGTATTATTGTAAAAGCCGCCAGGTTATTGCTCTGACGGCCTAAAAATACATTTTTAATAAATAGTTTCTGTAAATTACTTTCTCATATCTATATCTATGACTCTAAATATTCTCTTCATTATCATCAATAAATTAATGATTAAAAGAAATGTAAAACTGTATATCAAAAAACTTTGTATAAAACCGAACATTTTTGTAAAAACATTAAAAAGGCACAATATTAATAATAAAACTGAAATCAAAATTTCAAACATTACTGTATAATAAGTTTCTATCAACGATTTCTTTGATATTTCAGCCTCCGTACTGAAATAGTTTGGGTTATCCTTAATTTTTGATTTCATGTCAATTATCATACCTAAAAGCGTAAATAACATAGCAGTAAGTACGGAAACAATAACGGTAATAATGTTCACTATCCCCGTATCAATAATTTTCATCCACGCTGCCACAAACCCCATTACAAACGGGGCAATCAAGTAATCAAAAATTGGAATAATCATTATTTGTTTACTCTTGGAATTTCTAAAGCAATCAATATGATGCTTTAGAATATCCATAACCGAGAGATACCCTAATTTCAGACAACATTTACTGATCATATAAATTGCAATGACCACAATAACAACTATTATCTCTGGATGTCGTAAAAATTCTTTGATTTCATTATCCATTGCATTACTGCCACTAACAGTATAAACACCAAAAATAATTTTCAACCCAATCAATCCTCTACACTTAGCAAGCCCAACCCTATAAGATACTCTCTCGCGGATTCTGTCATTACCATTTTTAAGGAATCATACTCTGGGTTACCTCCTTGCATTTTAACGGATTGTGTAATATCTTCATTTACTTTTAATCCTGTCGTATCATTTAAACTAATAACTTTATTGAGTTTTCCCAGCTTAAATTCAAGTTTCAAATCATCATATTCAAAGTCATCAATTTCAATAATATTAGTATAACTACGTTGTCCGGCAGCCCATTCAGAAAGTTCTCTCGTTTTCCGTTCCAGAAATCCCATAGGTCTGACAATTACTCTTTCTTCCCTTGTCTGTTTTACTCCATAGTTTATTCCAACTTTGTCAGAAACGTCTTGTGGTATTTCATATCGAATCATTCTAATTTTTTGCAACACACCTTCTTTAAAAAATCTATCAATATATGCTTTTGGAAGAATCTGTCCCCATACAGGAATAAATCCTGTATCCAGCTGTTCAAAACATTCCTGAATTTTTCTTTGTAATCCAGTTTTCATTCCAGAATTTCCAATTGTTTGCAATAATATAATGCCCTTATTTATTTCTCCTTCTGGAACTGCTATACAAAACCCAAAAGGCAAAAGATCGGCCTGTGTTGCTTTTCTATCATATTTGCTTCCAGTTGTTATATCTAATAGCTCTGACTCGATGCCATATTCGCCTGTTTTTACTCTGCCATATAAAGCTGTAAATTCTCTTTTTCCATCTATTGTACATATTTCTTCTTTTTCTATTCTATCAAAATAAAAAACGGCTTCTCGTTTTGAGTCTTTCGATAATTTGTTTTGATTTTCAGAGGCAAAATCGTAAATTAAATCAATTAATGATTTACCTCCCCATATATTATGTAATTCTATGAACCCATCGCCAAAAACAATACTCAATCCATATACATTTAGCCCTATTTTTTTGCCCATATCACATTCTCCAATCTGACATTTTTCTACATTATAGCACATGTCATACTGGAAAACCACACCAAATATATCTGTATATATTCTTTATACCAAATTATAGAACATATGTTCAGTTTTGTCAATATATACATGAAAAAGACACCCTATCTCTAGGATGTCTCCTTTTCGCCTGGAATGTCTGGGTGGAGAACCCAAAACCAGGCTAAGTTGAAGAAGGAGGTCTTCCGAATACGCCACTTCCAGCCTATACAATACCACGTTTCATCGGGACATTGAGGGACATTTTAAAATTTTTTTCAAAAAAATCTTTGAATGCGCTTCTTTATGTTCTCGTCCGTGTATTTCACCATCCGCTTAGGAAACAAGTCATTCATCCGCCTAGCTGTTTCCGGATAACTGCATCCATCTATGAAATACAATCTAAACATGATCCGCAGCTCCGCTTTATCCAGGCCCTCTATGTATTCCTCTGCTTGACAGGTAAGTTCCAGCAGTTCCGCCTCTTTTATCTCCAACAACCGCCTGTACCGCTCCCTGGCGCCTGCTTTGCGGTTATACTCCGGATTCGGGATCCCGGTGATCTTGATCGGCCCGAGCGTCCCGTCTCTCCTGGTCCCCTTCACCACGTCCGCCACAATGGGAGGATTCGCCAGAAACTTGTCCAGTTCGCGGATTCTTCGCCGCAGATCCTTGATTTCTTCTTTCATCTCACAATACTGGATCAATATTTCCTTATCCAACTTATCCTTCCTCCGTTCTTGCACTTTTTATTCGACCTGCTTAAACTCTGCTTGAAAGCCGAACCTTTTTGCCAGAGATCGTACAAAACCTTTTATGGAATTAACAATCTCTTTCCGCTTGGCCGGATCCCAGCCGCTTATACTAATCACAATCCTCATTTCTCACTCCCATCTTTTCCAGAAGATTCAGCAGCCGGCACACATATCCACCCAGTTCGCACTCCGCGCAGACATCATCCAGATCGTCCTGCCAGGACAGCATAATTGGATATTTGCATAAACCATCACAGACATGCCTCACCATTCCGTCAATCTGCTCCCTAATACTGGCGTGGTACGCTTCCGACTCCATTTTTCTTTTAATCAAATCATCAAACGCTTTGGTCGAATGGTACATCTCACAATGCAATTGCTCAACTGTTATCTTTCCCTCATTCAGCAGGGCGCAGATAGCCGCTGCCATGTCGTGTGACCTCATGCTATAGACAACCAATCCGTTCTTTTCTTTGGTGTCTACAATATCCCAGTCGTTTGGATGCGTGAGCTTGTATCTCATTCCACCTGCTCGCCCTGTATCATCACATACCCTCACGGGTCCATGGGCACAAATAAAGTCCATGTTAATCAACCTGTACTGCGATGAACGATCTGACTTCCGGACAATAATTCCTTCATCCTCTAACTTTTTCATATGGACATGGACGGTCGCTTTCGCCCTGCCGACACCGTCCGCGATCTCATCATAACTCGGGTAAAATTGATTTTCTTTATAGTAAGCAATAATAAATCCGATTATGGTTTCTTCAATCTTCATCATTCCATCTTCCTCCCTGCCTATTGGTTTCTGTACATTCAGCGGCCGGCAACGGAAATTGTGCCGGCACAATTTTTTTATATTTCTGTTGCGACGTCGCAACAGCCTTTCCCTTTTTACCCGCCATGGAAAATATCTTGCTATGCCGCTCGCAGACATTTATTCCTTCAACAGCTGCCTTTTCCCCGCACCAGAGGCACAGCCCTTCCCTTCTCCACTTGTCCTTCAACAATCCTTTTTCATGGCGTTTCATTTTTTTCTCGTACGCAATCATCATATTCTTTCTTTTCATGTATATGGAATGCTCATAACAATATTTTCCATGTGTCGCCGGTTTCCGACACATGATGCAGGTTCCATTCTCTATTTTTTCCCGGCGGATTTCATTGCGCCTTTCCTGGTACTGCCTCGACCATTGCAGACCGTGTTCGGCATACCATTTCGCATTTTCCTCCCGTTTCTTATCCAGACAGTCAAAACAGAATTTTTTATTTGGCGCTACCTTCTGTTTTCTGCATTTATGACACAATCCCATCATTGTAAGCCATTCATTATCTGTCATTATTCATCACATCCTATCCTCAAATGATTTTATCCATTTCAAACAGGCTCATCTGCCTACTTTGCTCAAAATTCATCCACAGGATTTCCTTTTTCCGAGAACATACCTGGGAATAACTTATGGCTTCTTCCCTATGCCATCTTTTCAGCCGGTCTCTGTACAGCGGATTATCATAGCCACTTAAGATAACCGGTCCTTTATGGGCCTCCAGCACATCGATCAGATCATTATGATCCTGATCGCCCATCTCGCATCGGTACTGCTTCCCATGTCTGGTTCCCAACACGTACGGCGGATCGGCGTAAACCAACACGCTCGGATGGTTAAACCGTGCTATCAGCTCCGCCGCCGGCCTGCATTCGATCTGCACACCCCGGAGCCGCTCGGCTGCCTGCATAATCTTTTCCGGAAGGCTGCACCAATCCAGTGCCGCATAAGCCCGCTCCCGCCCCTGCACATCGTTTTTCCAGCCGACTTTTTCGCCATTGGTTCTGAATCCGTGACCCATATTAAGCCGGATATAAAAGTTTACAGCCCTCTCGAAGCTGTCCTCCGGCTCTGCTGCAAACGCCATATCATAGACCTGCCGGGCGTAAGGCATGTAATAAATCTCCCTAGCCAGTCGTTCGGGATCCCGGCGGATCCACTCAAACAGGCTGACCACATTGTCATCCAGATCATTGACTGTCTCGATATTGCTCCTGGGCTTGTTAAAAAGGACCGCCCCGCTGCCAAAAAATGGTTCCAGGTAGCTGTGATGCTCCGGAAAGAAAGAGATAATCCACCTGGCCAGCGACCATTTACTGCCCGGGTATTTCACCACTGCTTTCATGTGTCCATCACCCTTCTATCCAGTTCGTCTAACAGCGCCCGCATAATCCCATGACAGAGAGGATTGTCATGCGCCACCATGATCCTGCCGGCATCCTCCACCAGCATTTTCGACACACGCAGCAGCTGCTCCCCGTTCATGCCTTTGTACCGGTTCCAGAACGTGTTATACGCCAGGTTGAACATATCCCGTACCTCCGCGTTATCCATCTTACAATTCCTCGATCCGGATGTAGATGCCCGGCACTTCCGCCCAGAACTTTTCCACGATTTCCGACGCCACCAGTGCGTCATCCTTCCAGAAACCGCAGGCCGTCATGCAGTCTTTCAGCAGCTTCTGCAGGTTGTCCGTGTCCGGCTTTGTAATCCGGTATTCCCCGTCTTGGTGCCTGCCCCGCGGAAAACACCACTTCGTAACCAGCTGCACTCCGCAGACATAAGGCTTTTCAGGTTTGTGCTTTGACAGATATCCGGTCAATTTCAACTTTGCTGCGTTTACCTCCTGCGTATCGTAAAACACCGGCTTCCCCTTGATGATCGCCACCTTCTTTTCCTGGTGGGTGCAGGTTGGCGGAATCATCGGCATAAAAAATTCAATGACCATAAAACTCATTCCTTTCCCGGTGTCAGTTTTCCCTGTCAACCTCCGCCCCAGAGGTGTGGCGTCAAAAATGGGTGTATGTCAAATATCTCTCTCTTTAGAGAGATATTTGACACCCCTTTTTTTGACACCTCACTGCAACTGTCAAATATCGTGTTTTTGACACCTGACACCTGTTTTTGACACCTGCCGTCAAGGTGTCAAAAATCGGCTTTTGACAGCTGACACCCCTTCGCTGTCAGGTGTCAGATTTATCTTTTGACACCTTTGACACCATCCCATTCTCCCGCTTAAATTCTTTTGACTCATCCACATATTTTTTTACCGTGTTCACAGACACGCCCATGTGCTCGCTCAGGTCCGATAGTTTTACCTGGCCTGTTCCCTCCATATCATTCGCTTCAAATGCCATCCACAGGCCGGCGTCCTTTTCCTTTTTTCTCATTTCCGGGGTCTTTTTCTTTTTCTGCCACACCGGTTTCTCATCCTCCGGCTGCACGTCTCCCAGGCACCCGGTCTGATCCAATCTATGCACCGGATAATCAAACCACACATTAACCGGGTCAAACTTCGGAAACTCCCTCAGCGTCCCCTCGATCCTCCAGGCCGTCACCCGTTTCACCCGTTCTTTCGCGCCGCGGATCTGCCGGTTCAGCTCATCCATCCGCCCCCGGTCCAGCTTACTCCCGCAATAGGCAAGCATCTGACGGCTGCTCAGCAAGTCGTCCTGGGAAAGATCGTCATTCCAGGCGATACGCTGCGCATCCAGATAATCTTTACAAGTTGCACAGATGGCCTTGTTTTCTTCCTGAGCTATTAAAGCATCCGTGGCCTCCAGCTGGATCAGGTCAAGCAACGCGTCCGGATCACGGGCAAACACGCCGGAACCGCTGGCACGGTCCATGGACCGCTTATTCCCCTGGCTTCCTTTGCTGTGATGATGACAGTAAATAACCGCGCAGCCCAGCTCCGTACACACCTTGTCAAACTGGTTGCAGAAATTCGCCATCTGATCGGCGCTGTTCTCATCACCGGTGATGACTTTGTAGATCGGGTCGATAATAACCGCCGTATAATTCTTTTTCGCCGCCCTCCGGATCAGCTTGGGCGCCAGTTTATCCATTGGCACGGACTTCCCCCTCAGGTTCCATATATCTATGTTCCTGAGGTTCTCAGGCGCCCATCCCAGCGCTTCATATACATCTTTAAACCGATGCAGACAGCTTGCCCTGTTCAGTTCCAGGTTCACATAAAGCACCCGTCCCTGGGCACACTTCCAGTCCAGCCAGGGGCGGCCTTCCGCTATGGCTATGCACAGTTCTATCTGCAGAAATGATTTGCCCGCTTTTGATGCCCCGGATATAAGCATCTTATGGCCCATCCTCAGCACACCGTCGATCAGGCAGGGATCCAGCATTGGCAGATTGTCCCAGACATCCGCAAGCCCTTCCGGCTCCGGAAGATCATCATTGACGCTTTCGATCCACTCATACCATTCATCCCAGGATGTCTTGCCGATATTGGTATCCACTAAGAACTGCTTCCTGCCATTACGAATCACGCCAGGCATCCGTGACAGCCTGGCCGGGTTCTTATTATTCCGGTCCACCTTCAAGCCATTCTTTTCGCATACCTTGTACAGATAATCCACCCGCTTCCGGTACTCGCCATAATTGCCCGCTTCCACTTTTACAATCGCATGGAGGCTTTTATTCCCGGAGTGAACCAGACAGGCCACAGGAAGCTCCAGCTCATGGATGATAGCATTCTGCTTTTCCAATTCAACGTCATCAGATTCAACCAGCGAATAACGGTAGTCCGTCACATTCTCATCTTTCCTGGCTTTTCCATCCAACGGATTAAAGCAGATCCAGGCTCCCGCTTCCGGATCATAGTCCCCCACCGCGTTCCCGACATCTTTTCCCTTACACTTTTCAAGAGCTTCCAGCAGCTTTTGAGCAGTCCGGTCACAGCATCCTCTTGACGGCTTCTTCTGGCCGTCTCTCTCATTCACTTTGGTCACATAGCCGACAAAATCATTAGGTCCAAACAGTGTCTCTATGTAAGTGGTCAATTCCTTTACCGGATCCCATCCCTCCGGCTCCCCAATCTCTTTCCCCTCAATCCAGTCTTTATCCACCACAACTAAGCTGTCCCTGTCGACTGAGATCGTGTCGTCCCAATCCAATTCGTGACCATATTCAGGTACCCAGCCATGTTCCATAGCTATCTGAACGATTGTGCCGCCGGTCACTGGCGTGGCGGCCCCCTGGAAACTTTCCCATTTCCGTTCGCACTCGCCGGCATGATACCGTTTGGAATCTCTCCGGCTCCACTGGTCCCAGACCGTCACGGGAAAACCCTCAAATTTAAGAGCCATCCCCACCGAGCACCATTCCTGGTATTCCAGATCAGCGGGATTCATATATTCAATTATCTCCGCCAAGTTATTGCCGCCGGAATCATGCCTCATATTTCAAGTCTCCCTATTGCCCACGTCCGGGTTAGCCGCCGCGCAGCCATACCGGGACCGGCCACACATGACGACGGGCTATCCGCCGAATCCTGTGACTCCCGTTCATGTACCCGGCTTATCTTTTTTCGCCGGTGCCAGACGTTAAACAAATAAATTTTCTTTATCCTATCGGACTGTATTCCTGAGGGATGATTTCCAATGGCACACGCCAGCCATTTGCCGCAATACGATCAATCATTTTTCTGGCTGCTTCAAACTGCCATGTACCTACATGCTGAAATCCCCGTCCTTCCAGGAATCTGATCTGTTTAGGCGTGGTCAGCCCTTCCATTTTACGCTTGTCCAGCCGCTCCAGAAGCTTTGCCGCTTTCCCGGCGCTTTCGATCTCATCCGGTATAATCCCCAGTTTTTCAAGGGTATCCTTCTGCTTGTCAGATGGTGGTGCCATCTCCCAGCCAAAAGCTGGTACATACCCGGATAGATCCTCTGCCTGTATACTCATTTCAAACTGGAGCGGATCCACCAGCCTCTTTTTCCGCCGTTTCATTTCTTCAAGCTGCTTTGCCAGCGCTTCCTCTCTTTGCGCCACAACATCCTCTGACGCCTGCTTCTCCGCTTCCTCAATATCTACCGGCCCGCCGGCTTTCTCGATATTTTCCGTCATCTGCCTTGCCACATCCTCATCCTGGCAGATCAGACTGGCCGGATAGCATAGCTCATGGCGCTCCGTATGCCAGAGG
This sequence comes from uncultured Lachnospiraceae bacterium, assembly GCA_948470335.1. GTDB lineage: Bacteria > Bacillota > Clostridia > Lachnospirales > Lachnospiraceae > Paralachnospira_A. The sequence goes on from CAOKOL010000025.1 coordinate 14,706, forward strand.
AAATCCAGCAGAAGCAGATGCTCTTTCCCAGGATGCAGCCTGGTCCCCCGGCCTACCATCTGGCTGTACAGGCTCCTGACTTTTGTAGGCCGCAGCACCGCAATACAATCCACGGATGGGCAGTCCCAGCCCTCCGTCAAAAGCATGGAATTACACAGGACGTTATAATCTCCCCGGTCGAAGGCATCTAACACCTCCGCCCGGTCCCGGCTGTCGCCATTCACTTCGGCGGCCCGGAAGCCTTTTTCACAGAGAATATTTCTGAATTTCTGGCTTGTTTTAACGAGAGGCAGGAAAACCACGGTCTTCCTGTCCACGCAATATTTAAGCATCTCATCGGCTATCTGATGCAGGTACGGATCCAGCGCCGTTCCCAGATCTCCCGCTTTGAAATCTCCTGCGCTGATGCCAACACCGGACAGATCCAGCTTCAACGGCAGTGTCAGCGCTTTAATCGGGGAAAGATATCCCTCTCTGATGGCCTTTGGCAGTGTATATTCATACGCCAGACTTTCAAAAAATTCTCCCATATTCCGCATATCCCCGCGGTCCGGCGTGGCCGTAACGCCTAACACTTTAGCATCCGGGAAATGCCCTAATACTTTCTGATAGCTGTCTGACAGACAGTGATGGGCCTCATCAACAATGATCGTGTCAAAATAATCTGCCGGAAACTGAGCCAGCCGCTTCTCCCGCGTTAATGTCTGCACTGAGCCGACTACGATCCGGAACCAGCTGCCGGCGCAGGAAGACTCCGCTTTTTCCACCGCACATCCAAGCCCTGTTGATTTATGTATCTTATCAGCCGCCTGCTCCAAAAGCTCGCCTCGGTGCGCCAGAATCAGCACACGCTTTCCGTTACGGACACAGTCCTCCGTCACCTTGGCAAAAACAATCGTCTTGCCGCAACCCGTGGGGAGCACCAGCAGCGTCCTGTTGACGCCGCTGTTCCACTGGTCAAATATGGCCTGCCTGGCCTCCTCCTGGTATGGCCTTAATTCCATCACGGCCTCCTTCTAAAATCTGCCCGGCTCAAACTGTTTGATCTCTTTCGGGTAAATTTTTTTAATGTGATTATATTTTTTTGACGGATCATTCCGATCCGCATCCAGGGACACCCTCGCCCGTCCGGTCGCGCCCGACAACATGCTCCAGTTCATCTGCACCTTTTCTTCAACTACCCTTGCCCCGACCCCGATGAACAGCTGGGCAAGCTTCCAACTAAACTTATCGTGCAAAATGTAATTTTCCCGAATAACCACCTCCCTGCCACGGTCATTTACCCTGAAATACACGATGGCCATGTTGCAGGGCGGCAGTTTATCGTTCCCCTGGGACCGTGCCCGCTCATACCGCTCAATCACGAAATCATAATTCCCTTCCGGGATCAGTTCAAATCCCTCTGAAACACTGGGAATACTTTCATCCCAATCCAGTTCCCTTCCTTCCATATATTCAGCCATATTTTTTTCCCTTCTGTCTAATTAAACGGAATACTCTCCGTCTCCCTCATGCTTATAACCGCCGCCTTTACCTGCTCCCAGGAGGCGACTAAGAGGCCGTCCACGATCCCCGGATTGACTGTATCGTATTCATACAGCGGCGTCCCCAGCGGCACATATCCCTTGGCCTCGCACACCCGCTGGATCTCATCCTCCATCACCGTATGCGCGATCATCAGATCTCGAAGGCTTTTCGGGATACGCTCATCAATGTACAGGGCACTGTCCCTGTTATCCTCCGCGGCAGGCCTGTTGTCCACAGGCAGCCGCATCTGCTCCGGTGCGGAGAAGTTATCCTGTACAGCCGGTTTTTCTTCCTGTCGTGTCGGCGCAACAGTTTCCTCTTTCTCCTGCTGCGATACCGCAGCGGCAGTATTTTCCCCTTGTACCAACGGGGCCGCGGTCTCTATGATATGAGCGATCTGCCCATACTCAAACGGTGTTTCTTCCGGCAGGCCGTAACGGTTCTTCGCGTCCCAGCATGGGTGATGGGCCGTATACATCACACGCCTGCCGCCCTGAGCTTTATTCTTGCCCTTCTGTGCCCCCTGGCCGTCCACGTTGACCACAATCGTTTTATAATTGGCAAACAGTACCATGTCTGCCCACTCTTTCAAAAGAGGCGCCGTCTGTTTCTGCAGCTTTAATTCCCATCGGTCATACGCTCCCATCTCATCCGGCTGCTCAAATTTGCGCATCTTTGCATGGGCCGTCATAACCACATTAACTCCCCGGTCAACCACCTCACTAAGCAGGTTCAGCAGACGGCCAAATTCTTCCGCCAGGTATGTGTATCCTTTTCCGTAACCAAAATCCTCTATCCCGGATTTCTGGGCTTTGCCGCATACAGTTTCCACGCAGAGCATCTCCGCCCAGTCAGCCGTATCAATGACCAGCGTCCGGCAGATATTCGGGTCAGATTTCACATACTGCACCTGGTCCAACAGCATAGGCCAACTGGACGGCGGCTCCGTCCTGGCCACATCAAGGTCTTTTGTGCTTCCTTCCGTGTCAATAAACAACGGTTCCGGAAACCGGGAAGCAAACGTGGACTTCCCGATCCCTTCCGGGCCATAAACGACCACTTTCTTCGCCCCCGCGATCTTTCCTTTGATGATCTTCATTAAAACTCACCTGCCTTCCACGCTTTCGGCTCTGCCGCCGGTTCCGGTTCTTTCCCGGCCACATAGCCGTCTTCTATGATGATGCTGCATTCCCCTCCGGTGCTCACTCTGGTGGCGATGGCCTGCAGCCCTTCCGCTTCCAGCCACTGGCCAAACTCCTGGAGCGTTTCCAGGTCCATCTGCTCCAGCTTATCCAGCAATACGAACCCACAATTAGGGTTCAGCTTCCGCACAATCGCCGTAGCCACTTTCAACCGGTCAGAACCGGACATGTTGTCCCATCTCTGTCCTTTATACACCAGTTCCCCATCCTCTACGGAAAGTTCCGGCAATGGCAGCGGAGCATTCCCCAGCAGATCGGTCTTCTTCTCCCTGGTCTCCGCGATTCGTTTGGCCAGGGTTTCATACTGCTTTCGGTACTCTTTCGCATCATCTTCCGCCTTTTCCTTGTCCAGATTCGCGCGCACCTTCCGGTTGATTTCCTCAATGTTCTCAATCGACGCCTCCAGCTCTGCGGTAGACTCATCCTTTAATTCCGCCGCTGACTTCCTTGCGGTATCAATGTCGGATTTCAGCTTCGCCTGTTTTTTTAACAACTCGCTCAACTGATCGTTCACCTGCTGAAACTCCTGTTCCATCCTGTGAAGGTTCTCCCTCATCCGCTGATTTTCCCCATTCCGAGCCAAAATCTCCTGCTGCTGTTTAATCAGTTCGGAAGGCGATACCAGTTCCGCCGGCGCCTCCGGATAATAAGTCTGCTCCTTCGCAAACTTCTCCTTCTGGTCCGCAATACGCCCTATCGCAAGCCGCTCATTGAACAGCTCCGTTTCTTCCTGCTCCAGCTCTGCCAACTGATTTCCCACGCCGATGATCTGCAGAAGGGTCTGCGCCTTTTCCTTTCCGGAAGCCTCCATAAACTTCGGCAAATCGATGGCCAGCTGACTGACAAACTCATTCAACAGCTGCTGTCCGCTCTTTTTGCCGTCGGGATCTGTTACTTTCAGATCACTGTTTTTCCCTTTGCGCTCCACCACCAGGCCGTTATTCATCACGATCTTTAAATTCGGCGGGATTACGGAAGCATCATTTTTCGCTTTTGAAGGCCGAAACCGCTCGCCGCCCAGCGCCCAGGCGATGGCATCCAGGACGGAAGTCTTCCCCTGGTTGTTCCGCCCGCCGATCAGCGTCAGGCCATTGGCCGTCGGTTCGATTCGCACCGCCTTTACCCGCTTGACGTTCTCAATCTCAAGTTTGTTTATTTTCATGCTCATCCGTGCTTTCCTCCTAAAAATCGGTTGCAATTTTCCCTCATTGTGTTACAATAACCTTGATGAGTACTTTTTACGGCCTGTCAAAGTTCCCGCTTTGCAGGCCGCTTTCATCTTTTGTTTTCAAACCATCCATCTTCATATCCAGTTCAGCTTTCATATCAATCCAGCGCTCTACTTCATCAGTTGTCATGAACATATTTGCAAAAGTATCAAATATGTATTGGGCGTCCACCCGTACTTCCGTGTACCCTTCCTCTTTCATATATCTCAGCAGATCTTCCGGATTACCGAAGCTCTGTGAGTCCCCGTCCGGGAATGTCGCATTGATAATAAACATACTGTCACTCCTTCCCCGCAGTCGCTGCAGTCGCCGTATTATAGGCCCGCATATACGCATACAGCCTTGCAAGCTGTATTCCCGGCCTGCCTCCTGATACCTCCCCGGCCCTGACCGTAACCGGCGACCGAAGCCCCAGCGAAACTTCCGCTGACAACTGGCGGATGCCAATTGTCTCCGGGCGGCATGGATCCGTCCTATTTGATTTCTTTCCCATAATCACCTCACATTTTCAAATATTCACAGGAATCCCGGTTATCTCCGAAAATTTATTCGCATAAATACAGTAAGACCATTTCGTGGAGGTTTTGACCGCCGACCCAAACTCAAAGCCTGGCCAGTGCTCACGCAGTCCCTGCCTGACATAATTTTCATGCTTGCCCATCAGCTTAGCCGCTTCCCTGCAGGTCAGCGTCTGTCTCCCGAATAGCTGCAGCGGCTTGATCTCCCGGACTGGTTCAGGCCTTTCTTCCACACCGATCAGTTCCTCCATACTGACCCCCAGTGCTGTAGCAAGGGATTCCAATCTTCCCCGCGAAGGGAGGTTAATCCCGTTTATGTACTGGCTGATCGACGCCTTGCTGCATCCGGTCTCCTGCGCCAATGCCGTTCCGGTAATTCCCCTTTCCTCCATAATCCTTTTCAGGTTCTTTCCAAACACAACGACTCATTCCTCCTTTCGTATTATTGCATTCCATTCATCTTTGACGATGCTGTCATTCAACGAATGGAACAGATTATCGGCCTCCTGGAACTTGCATTCGCTGATCAACCGGATAGCCTGGTTCTCGATCTCGGTTTTGTGATCCGGCTCTGCTTGTAACGCTTTTACGGCTTCGACTTTCTTATCTATATTGTTCATAGGTTGAGTTTTTCACTTCCCTTCCGCTTTATTCTTGTTGATTGAATCGCCTTTTGGAATGTGGTATACTTCCCTTACTTGATCAGCATATAGCTGAGTGTGCTGTAAATCGCCTCTATGAAAGGAGGTGATAACATCCAGAAAAAGTTTGTACATTCGTTTCAAGAGGTACGAACTCTTGAAAAAGAAGGATATACTCTTTGGGCTATGTCTTACTTTGTAACTGGTAGTGGCCCAATTTTGTATATCATGGCTAAATAAATCAACCAATAACTTCAAACCGTATCTTCGATGCAGCACACTCTGCTATATGCTGATCAAATTTCTCCTTCACCTCCCTTCTGATTGTCTTTCCTCCCATTCTGTGATATATTCCATGTACAGGCTCCCGCCAGAGCTGAGTACATAGGAAGGGGAAATTATTATGACTTTAGAACAACGAGCCCATGACATTGGAATTGCTTTTGCAACTTGTAGAATGAACTCACGTGATAACACCGGCGATGACAAGATGTCTATGCAAACGCAATTCACAAACTTCATAACGGACTACACCTTCGCCACATCTGAAATAATATCCGGCAGTGTTGAAATCGCAACTTTATTTAAAGACTGAAGCACCGACTCTTTGGCAAGAGTAAACACCTGTAGCAATTCGTTATAGTTCAACTGATTGTCTCTGGCTATCTGCAAATAGATGGAGACAGTCTGCTGAACTTTTTCAGAGTTGATTCCCGCACGCTCCTCAGCTTTCTTTCGCATGTGGCTATTCAGTTTTAAAATCTGTTCTGGTGTTAATCCTGACATCCTCCTTCACCTCCCTTCATCCTCATTCCGCTGCTGATCGGATCACCTCCCTTCTGCACTCACTTCACGACGATCTTTATTTTTGTTCTGTTCCTCCATCGTTTCAGCAATTCCATAAAGTCTACCTTTCTGAAACTCCGACATTTGAGGAACCGCCTTAAAGATAATCTCTAAAGCCTTCTTTTCTTTTTCTGACACTCTATCACCTCTCTTATTTTCGTCTATGACGATAGAATATCATGCTATGACGTATTTGTCAATATTATTTTCCTTCTTTGCAGTATTTTCTTGACAATGACGTATTCCAATGTTACAATCAGGATACAGAAAGAGGTGAAAATTTTGAAAGACCGGATTAGAAAAATTAGAAAAGAACTGGATCTTACACAACAAGAGTTTGCAAATAAAATCGGAACTACCGCAAACGTTCTTACCAATTATGAAACAGGGCGTCGTAACCCATCGGCATCTGTAATAAATAATATTTGCAAAACCTTCAACGTCAGCGAGGCCTGGCTTCGCACTGGCGAAGGAGATATGTTTATAGAATTGAATCGGCAAGCACAAATCGCATCATTAACAAAACAGTTACTGGATGAAGAAGAAGATTCTTTTAAGAACCGTCTAATATCTGTACTTGCGAATTTAACGGAAAGCCAATGGGAGACTTTGGCAGAAATTGCCGAAAAACTGTGTAAAGAAAAAAGCTGACGCAATGCGTCAGCCCAGAAATGTCTTGATAAGCTGATAAAGGTATTTGAGATATTTCTCATTATCTATCTCATCAAGCATTTCAATAATAAGTACCTTATAGTCCATGCCGCATCATCTCCCATGCAAACGCACGTTCTAAAGTAGCGATACAACTATGATATCAAACATTTGTTCGACTGTCAATAATATGAAATAAAGCTCCTAAACAATCTAAGGAGTTGTAAAAAAGTAACATTGTTAAAATATCACTGTTTAACCATAATAATATTTTACTTTTAATCCAGATAATGGTATAATTCTCCTAAATTCAACAAGTCCAAAGGAGAAACAGAAAATGAGAAAAAAATTAGCTATTTTAACCCTTGCATCTGTTCTGATGCTGTCCGGATGCGGAAACTCCGGCGCACCGACAGACACCACTAAGACAACTGATTCCAAGCAGTCCGTTGAGACCACTGAAACCACGAAATCTGCTGAGCCTGAAACCCAGAGTACTGAAGAACCGATAGCAGAACTTGACTTTAACGAAATAACTGTTGTTGATAACGAGTATTGCAGCATCATAATTACAGAAATTGACCCTGACAATATGTGGGGATATACCTTAAAAGCAAAATTGGAGAATAAATCATCAGATAAAACGTACATGTTCTCTGTGGCCGGCGCTGCCATCAACGGTGTACAATGTGATCCTCTATTTGCCACGGAAGTCGCTGCCGGAAAGAAATCCAATAACGAAATCACATTCACAGACTCAACCCTTAAAGACAATGGGATTTCCGATTTTACTGACATCCAGCTCTCTTTCCGCGTTTATGACAGTAATGATTGGGCATCTGACAGTGTAGCAGAGGAAACTGTGCATGTATATCCTTATGGTGAAGAAAATGCTACAATATTTGTAAGAGAGCCAGAAAGTACAGACAACGTTATTATTGATAATGAATACATAACAGTTACAGTAATCGGATATAGACATGACGACATCTGGGGATATACCGTAGACCTGTTCCTGGTAAATAAGACTGATAAAGAGGTGATGTTCAGCACCGACGAAGTATCTGTCAACGGTTATATGGTGGATCCTTTTTATGCTACAACCGTATTGCCTGAAAAGTGCGCATTCAGTTCCATCTCCTGGTCTGACAACACTTTAGAAGAAAATGACATTAAAGAAATAGAAGAAATCGAATTTTTATTTAAAGCATATGATTCGGATAATGTACTGTCAGATGGCTTTGCAAATGAGACTATCACATTAAATCCGTAATATTCAAATTGATGATTTCTGAAAAATAAACCAAAAAAGGAAACGCCAGGAGTTGCCGCTCCCAGCGTCCCAATCACTAACCACAGAATGAAATGGTCAGCCCACATACAAGGCAATTATACCATTTCATTCCTTAAAATACAACAAAAAAGAAAGGAATGATTTTTTATGGCAGGCGGAACCAGAAAACGAGGAAAAACATGGTCATATTATTTTGACCTTGGCACCGTAGGCGGCAAACGCCAGAAAAAAGAAAAAGGCGGTTTCAAAACAAAGAAGGAAGCGGAGGCAGCCCTTGCCAAAGCCATCACCGAGTACACTTCCGGAGGGCAGCTATTTGAGCCTTCCAACATTACTGTATCTGACTACCTGGATCAGTGGTATGACCTGTACTGCAAACCGAATCTGAAATACACTACGCAGGTGGGCTACCTGCGGATCATGGGAGGGCATTTGAAGCCTCGCTTTGGCAAATACCGCTTAAAGGCCATCACCTCTGCCGCTCTGCAGGAATATGCCAACGACCTGAAAATGAACGGCCTGTCCAAAGCACATATAGACGGCATCCTGTCCGTATTCAGTGCTTCTCTGGACTATGCTGTGGAGCCTCTGCATTACCTTACGTCCAATCCCTTGCGCTATGTAAAATCCCCAAAGGTAGAAAAACCACCTCGCGAACGGATTATTCTGACCCTGAATGACTGGAATCAAATTATAGAGCGATTTCCTCCCGGTTCTCGTTTCCACATTCCTTTAATGATCGGATTTTATACAGGCCTGCGTATCAGTGAAACTTTTGCGCTGACATGGGAAGATATCGATTTTGACAACAGAACACTGACTGTCAATAAACAAATTGTAAAACGGAATTTTGGAGCTGATGTCCGTAAAGCGGTTGAAAAAGCCGGAAGAAGGGAAAAGCGATCTTCCTGGTACTTTACTACCACAAAAACATCATCTTCCACTCGAACCATAAAATTTGGCGAAACACTCTATCAGGCATTAAAACAAGAACGTAGCACACAGATTAAAAACGAGTTAAAATATGGAGAATATTACACAATTCACGTTATAAAAAAGGAAATTGATGAAAAGGGCGGCGATATGTGGCGTATCATCCCTGTTCAAAAATGCCTGGAATCATCGTTGTCTCGTGTTAAAATGGTTTGTATTGCCGAAACTGGGGAGTATACCTCCACAGATTCATTCAAATACTGTTCCCGAGTGATCCACAAAGAATTATTACTTGCCTTCGATTACCACTCTCTAAGACATACCCACGCCACAATCCTGATCGAATCAGGTGCCGACATAAAAGATGTGCAGGTTCGATTAGGCCATTCCAACATCCAGACTACTCTTCAGACTTATGTGCATGATACGGAGGTTATGGCCACACGGTCCGTTGATATCTTTGAGCAGGCAGTCGGAGAAGGCTGAAAATAACTGATTAATAAAAACATGAATTAAAAAAGGACTGGCACGGCAGCATCCGCCCCGTATTCAGTCCTTATTCATTTTTGTATTATAATCCTCGCTGAACCGGTGGCAAATCGGTGGCAAATCACCTATTTTGCACCTTTTATCAGCTTAAAAACCCTTATTCTATAAAGGTCAGAAGCGCCACACACTCCACCCCCACCGTCATCGCAAACATATCCACCGGCTGCACCTTTTCCAGCACAAATCCTTCCCTGCACAGATAGTTCAGATCCCTGGCCAAGGTGGCCGAATTGCAGGAGACATAAACCAGCCGTTCTGGCTTTATCCGGACAATCGTATCCAGCAGTTTCTGGTCACAGCCTTTGCGCGGCGGGTCGACTATAATCACATCGGCACAGGTTTTCCCGTCCCTACATTCACATACCTCTTTTTCCCCGTTTTCATTCTTCGCCTTGTCCTGCCGTGCCTTCCCGCACTGTCTTTCATACCACTCCGGCAGCACTTCCTCCGCCTTTCCCACAAAAAACGACGCGTTTTCGATCCGGTTCAGTTCCGCATTCTCCCTGGCATTTTCAATGGCCTGGGGCACAATCTCCACGCCGTACACCTGTTTTGCTTTCCCGGCCAGAAACAGAGAAATCGTTCCGATTCCGCAGTACAGATCCCAGACGGTTTCCTCCCCCTTCAGATCAGCAAATTCCAATGCCTTCTCATACAGCTTTTCCGTCTGCACCGGGTTCACCTGGAAAAAAGACTGGGGAGAAATGCGGAAAGAAAGGGCTCCGATCCGGTCCGTGATATACCCCGGACCGTAAAGGATCACCGTTTTTTCGCCCAGAATCACATTCGTCCGCTCCCTGTTCACATTAAAACCGACGGTGGTCATCCCCTCCACCTCCGAAAGCGACCGCACCAGTTTGTCTGCCGCCGGAAGCTTCCTGCCGTTAATAATCAGACAGACCATAATCTGCCCTGTGGCGGCGGCCCGGCGGATCAGAATATGGCGCACCAGTCCTTTATGAAGATTCTCGTCATAAGGCCGAATACCTTCCCTCTCCATATACGCCTTCACCAGCGCCAGAATCCTGTCGTTCACCGGATGACCGATATAGCAGTGCGGCGTTTCGATCACGGAATGGGTCCGCCCCGCATAAAAACCCGTCCGGATATTCCCGTCTTTATCTCTGCTCACCGGAAACTGAGCCTTATTCCGGTAGTGAAGGGGATCCTCCATACCGATTATCGGCAGCACCTGTACATCCGTAAACCCGCCGATGCGTTCCAGATGGTTTTTTACCTTATTTTCTTTAAACCGAAGCTGTGCCTCATAAGACATGGCCTGGAGCTGGCAGCCGCCGCAGGGCGCGGCAGCGGGGCAGACCGGCACGGCACGGTCGGGGGAAGGAGTCAGCAGCTTCACAAGCCGGGCATAGCCGTAGCTTTTCTTTGCCTTGACTATTTTCACCTCTGCCCGGTCTCCCACAACCGCATCTTTAACAAAGAGGGTATAGCCGTCTACCTTGCCTATACCCTCTCCGTTTTCACTCATATCTTCTATTACGGTCGTAACAACCTGATTCTTTGCAATCCCGCTTTTCTCTGTTTCCCGCTCCGCCTGCAATTTCTTTCCGGCGGATTCAATATTTCTGCTTTTATATCTGTTCATCATTTTCAAACCCTGTTTTGATTACAATCCATATATTATTTGAAAGAGCACTTCAACCCTTTATTTCGAAGTCCTCTTAATATTTGACTCAAACAGCCGGTTATACCCCAGCCACTCTCCGTCCGCATGATTTCCTTCCAGATATTCTTTCATCGTCTCCAGCTTTGCATCCGTATTGTCCGCAAAGTTCAGCGCCATAGCCTCTATAATCGCCGGAAGCTTGGGCGAACCGTACTCATATTCCCCGTGGTGGGCCAGAATACAGTGTTTCAGTTCCATCGCCAGCATCGGAGGGAAGTCCGGAATGTCCCGGATTTTTTCATCCAGCATCTCCACGCCGATCACAATATGTCCCAGCAGTTGTCCCGCATTCGTATAATCATTCGCCGGAAAGGCGGACAGCTCCCGCACTTTCCCGATATCATGGAACAGCGCTGCCGCAATCAGCAGATCTTTGTTCAGAATCGGATAGCGGACCGTATAAAATTCACACAGCTTCGCCACGCCGATGGTGTGCTCCAGCAGACCGCCCACAAAGCCGTGATGCACGCTTTTGGCGGCCGAATGAGACTGAAACGCCTGAACAAAGGACTGATCCTCCACAAAAAATCTGCGGGCCAGACCTTTCAGATGCTCGTTGCCCAATCTGTCGATATAGCCAAGCAGCTCCCGGTACATGCCGTCGATGGGATACTGGGAAACCGGCAGAAAGTCTTTCGGCTCGTACTCTCCGGGCCTGGCCACCCGAATCCGCTTGATGTTCAGCTGCAGCGCTCCCTGGTAACAGGTGACGTCCCCTTCGATCCGGATATAATCCATCGCCTCAAAATGGTCGATTCCGCTGCTCAGATCCCATACCTTCCCGTCGATGGTCCCTGTCTTGTCCTGCAGAATCAGAGAATAATAATTTTTCCCCGCCTTGGTCTTCGCCACCTGTTTTACCTTACATAAATAGATATCCGAAGTGTGTTCCCCTTCTCTTAACAGTTCGATAAATTTCACTGAGATTTCCTCTTTCTATTTTTCTGAATTCGGTCAGCGCCGTCAGCAACCGGCAGCCATTGTGACAATTCCGCAAAAGTATGTAACGATACTTTTCATATGACCGCTGTCCGGGTTTCCGTCATTTTACATCCTACCTGTTTCTGAGCTGCACCGCAAATTCCAGCCTGCGCTCCTCGTCGATCCCTCTGCGCACCGCCGTCACCTCCACCTCTGTGTCCGGTGCCAGGGTAAGCAGTGTTTCATGGAGTTCCCGCATACTGGCAACGGGCATTCCGCCTACCTCGGTAATCACATCGCCGTTCTGAATCCCCGCCCGGTAAGCCGGTCCGGACTGCACCGTCTCCGTGATATACACCCCGACGGGCAGATCGTGGGTCTCGGCTATCTCCGCCGTGACTGCCTGTCCCTTCACACCCATATAGGCCACGCCTTTTCCGTTGCACAGACTTTCGATAATGCCCTTAATATTGGAAATGCCCAAAGCAGACGTTCTGGAACCGTCGCTGCCGCTGTATTCGGCGGTAAATACCGCAACCACTTCTCCGTCCAAATTCAGCAAAAATCCTCCGGACTGTTCCGGCAGCCCCAGATCGGTGTCGATCACGCGAAGATCCATGTCGATTCCGCCGGCGTCCGTACGGGTATAAACCACGGAACCCACCGCCATGGAACCCACCATCCCGTAGGGATCCCCTGCCGCAATCACCGGTGTTCCGGGGCTTAAGGCATAGGAATTTCCCAGCGCGGCCGGCGTAATCAGTTCCAGATCGGAGGGTTTCAGCGAAGATGTGGGCACATTCAGTACCGCCAGCCCGGTCAGACTGTCTGTCCCCTTGACCTGAGCCTGTGCCTTTAAGCCATTGACAAATGTCACCTCCAGCTCGTCCGTATCCTGCACCTTGTCAAACCGGGTCAGAATCAGGACGTCTCTGCCGGACACCTGGGTGATGATTCCGGAAGTCTGTCCCTCATTTTCATACACATTGTCAAACCAGTCTTCATTCTGGCGCACGGAGGTGATGGTCACAAACCCTCTCGACGCTTCCTTCCACACGCCTGTAGTCAGTGTGCTGAGCCGTTTATAATCGGACAGCTCCAGCTTCTTTTCATCCACGGCCGACTGGATCATCTCGCCCAGATCCTCCTCTGTCACCGTTTCTTCTGTCTGCGGTTCCGTCTCCTCCACCGTCTGGGCCGGTTCTGTCTGCGTCTCATGAGGGTCCGTATCTTTGGGAATCACCACCGCTTCCCCTGTTTCCTCCTGGTACAGTTTCTGCTCCATCCTGTACCGGACCGTCACAAAGGCAATGGCGGCGGCGGCGCCCATCAGCACGGCCAGAATCAAAAGCGTCAGGAAACGCACAATCCGTTCTCTGAAACGCACCGGTTTTTTCACAATCTTTTCTCTGATAAAAGAAGGGGGCGCTGCCTGCTGCCCGCCTTTTTCATCCGCTGTCTTCCGTTCTTCCTTAAGCTTCTTATCCTGCTCCGTCATACCCAGGGAATCCTCCTTCTGACACAAGGCTCTCCTGACCAATATTATAGATGAAAACCGCGGCCTTGTGAAGTGTTTCCCAGAAAAATAATATAGGAAAACCATAAACTTTAGTGTATAATACTCAATGAAGGAAGAGAAAAACCCGAAAAAAACGTTCAGATCAGCCCAAACAGCGCTGCAAATATACCCACACAAACCATATCTGCGCCGAAACGGAACGTTTGCAACAATGTTTGAAAGAGGACATTATGAATGAGAAAGCATTAAAAACATTAGAATATGACAAAATAATCACAAAGCTGGCTGAATACGCCCAGACGCCGATCGGCATCCGGATGTGCCGGGAACTTCTGCCGATGGATCAGATCGACCGGATCAGAACCGCCCAGCAGGAAACCTCCGACGCCCAGAACCGGGTACGGCTAAAAGGAAGCATTTCCTTTTCCGGCGCCAGAGATCTGGGGGCTTCCATCAAACGGCTGCAGATTGGCAGCGCTTTAAATCTCACGGAGCTTCTGCACATCAGCTCCCTGTTAGACTGCGCCGCCAGAGCCAAGAACTACGGCCGGCAGGAAAATGAAGAAAGTCAGGGCGACAGCCTTTCCCCTCTGTTTTCCGCAGTGGAGCCTCTGACGCCGCTGAACACGGAGATTAAACGCTGCATCTTATCAGAGGAGGAAGTCAGCGACGATGCCAGCCCGAAACTCCGGCAGATCCGGCGTTCCATACGGCTGACAGGCGACAGGGTTCACACCCAGTTAAACAGCCTGGTAAACACCCACCGCACCTACCTGCAGGACGCGGTAATCACCATGCGGAACGGACGCTACTGCATTCCGGTAAAAGCGGAATACAAAAGCCAGGTGAGCGGTATGGTCCACGACCAGTCCTCCAGCGGCTCCACCTTTTTTATCGAGCCCATGGCCATCGTTAAGCTGAACAATGAGCTGCGGGAACTGGAACTGGCGGAGCAGAAGGAAATCGACGTGATTCTGGCAGGCTTAAGCCAGCAGGCGGCGGAATACGCCGACATGCTTCTGGAAAATATCGCCGTATTGTCCCAACTGGATTTTATTTTTGCCAAAGCCGCCCTGGCCCGGCATTATAAAGGAACAGAGCCTTTATTCAACGAAAACCGCTATGTGGAAATCAAATCCGGCCGCCATCCCCTGCTGGACCCGGCCAGAGTCGTTCCCGTCGATCTCACCATCGGCGGCAATTTTGACCTGCTGATTGTAACCGGGCCAAATACGGGAGGCAAAACCGTTTCCCTGAAAACCCTGGGGCTGCTCCAGCTTATGGGACAGGCAGGACTGCACATTCCTGCTTTTGAAGGCTCCAAACTGGCCGTATTCCCGGAAATTTTCGCGGATATCGGCGATGAACAGAGCATTGAGCAGAGTTTAAGTACCTTCTCCTCCCATATGACCAACATCGTCCGGATTCTGGAACAGGCGGACACCGATTCCCTGGTGCTGTTCGACGAGCTTGGAGGCGGCACGGACCCGGTGGAGGGGGCGGCGCTTGCCATGTCCATTCTCACCTGGCTCCATAAAATGGGAATCCGCACCATGGCCACCACCCATTACAGCGAGCTGAAAGTATTCGCCCTGTCTACGCCCGGTGTGGAAAATGCTTCCTGTGAATTTCAGGTAGAAACACTGCAGCCCACCTACCGGCTTTTGATGGGCATCCCCGGCAAAAGCAACGCCTTTGCCATCTCAAGAAAGCTGGGACTGCCGGAGCATCTGATTGAGGACGCCTCCGCTTTTATCGGCAAGCAGGAAAAGGATTTCGAGGACGTGATCGCCGAGCTGGATGCTTCCCGTGAGGCACTGGCAAAGGAGCAGGAAGAAACCGCCCGCTACCGGGAGGAAGCCAGAAGACTGAAAGAACGGCTGCAGACCAGGCAGGAGCAGTTCGACAAGCGCCGGGAGGAAATGCTTGCCAAAGCCAGAGAGGAAGCCATGCAGATTGTTCTGGAAGCGAAATCCACGGCCGACCGCACCATTAAAAATATCAATAAGCTGGGCGCTGACAGTGATCTGGGCCGGGCGCTGGAAGAACAGCGGGCACAACTGCGCGGCGAAATCTCCAAGCTGGAAGCAAAAGCGGCGAAAAAGCAGCAGAAGCCCCGGAAGGTCCATAAAGCGGAAGAATTTAAAATCGGAGACGCCGTGCGGGTAGTCTCCCTGAATCTGAACGGCACGGTCAGCTCCCTGCCCAATGCAAAAGGCGACCTGTTTGTGCAGATGGGTATTCTCCGCTCTCAGGTGAATATCAAAGACCTGGAGCTGATCCCGGAGGCTACGATTACCGGACCTGCCGGCGACGTGGCCCGCCGCAGCAAAAAAGGCTCCGGCGCCAGCCAGATTAAAATGTCCAAGTCGTTCCAGGTGTCTTCCGAGATTAACCTGATCGGCATGACCACCGACGAAGCTGTCGCCCAGCTTGACAAATATCTGGACGACGCCTATCTGGCCCATCTGGCCCAGGTGCGGGTCGTTCACGGGCGGGGCACGGGCGCGCTGAAAAAAGCTGTTCATCAGCATCTGAAACGGCTGAAATATGTGAAGTCCTACCGGCTGGGAACCTTCGGCGAAGGGGACACCGGCGTAACCATCGTAGACTTTGCGCAGTAACGCCCATGCCGGCTCTTACCGGCTCCGCCATCAATGAAAGGGCCTTTTCGGAAACCTTTTTAAATTTTAACAGTGAGGAACAAAATTTGACTGCGAAACAGAAAATATTAATCGTAGACGACGACGCCAATATCGCCGAGCTGATTTCCCTTTATCTGATGAAGGAATGTTTTGAGACAATGACCGTTGACAACGGAGAGGATGCCGTAAAGGAATTTTCTTCTTTCCGGCCCGACCTGATTCTGCTGGATCTGATGCTGCCGGGCATCGACGGCTATCAGGTATGCCGGGAGATCCGCCGGGACTCTCAGGTGCCTATCATTATGCTGTCGGCAAAAGGCGAGGTGTTTGACAAAGTGCTCGGACTGGAACTGGGGGCAGACGACTATATGATTAAGCCCTTTGATTCCAAAGAACTGGTGGCACGGGTAAAAGCGGTGCTGCGGCGCACCTTCGTGCCCCCGGCTCCCGACGCCTCCGATACCGGCAGACAGCGGGGCGAATTTGTGGAATACCCGGATCTGACCATTAATATCACCAATTATTCCGTTATTTACATGGGACATTCCGTGGAAATGCCGCCAAAAGAACTGGAGCTTTTATATTTCCTGGCCTCCTCGCCCAATCAGGTATTTACCAGAGAACAGCTTCTGGAACATATATGGGGGTATGACTACGCCGGGGATACCCGTACGGTAGACGTACATATCAAGCGTCTCAGAGAAAAGGTAAGGGATCACAGTGCCTGGGCCATCTCCACTGTCTGGCGGGTGGGCTATAAATTCGAAGTAAAGGTTTAAAACCGCTGTACCCGGTCATGAAAAAATCAGGCATCACAAATATTGAAATCAGGAAAAAAACTTATGAATAAACGGCTGTACTTAAAACTGATTCTGAGCTATCTGGCCGTGGGCGTTCTGGGCTTTATATTCGTAGCCACCGTCTCCTCCCGCAGCATTTACCGGTATCTGGCCCGCCAGAAGGCATCCGTTCTGTACCAGGAAACCCATGCCCTGGCCTCTGAGTGCAGCAGACAGTATTCCGGCACCCTGGTCAGCCTGGACGCCATGAAGCCTCAGTTAGCCGGGCTGGCCGCCCATCTGGAATCTCATATCTGGATTATGGACCGGAACGGCCGGGTTACGTATGACACCTGCGGGGAGCCAAACCATGTGGGGCTGACATTTGAAGACTTTGACCCTGCCGCCACCATGACCATGGACAACTACCGCTTCCAGGACTTTCACGACAGCTTCCGGGAACCGGTGCTCACGGCCTCGGCGCCCATTACCGGACGGTTCAGCACCTATGGCTACATACTGATTCACATGCCGGAATCCGTGGTGCTGCAAAACCGGTATGATCTTCTGAATATCGTCTATGTGGCTTATCTGGCCGTGTTTCTTCTGTCCCTGCTGGTGCTTTTGACCTTCCAGCTTACCGTATACCTGCCCATCAGGAAAATCACACGGGCCGCCAATGAATACGCCTCCGGCAATCTCACCTACCGGCTGAACATCCGCACCAGCGACGAGCTTGGATATCTGGCCAATACGCTGGATTATATGGCCATGGAACTGTATAATTCGGAAGAATATCAGAAAAAATTTATCGCCAATGTCTCCCATGATTTCCGCTCGCCGCTGACCTCCATCAAAGGTTATATTGAGGCCATGTTAGACGGCACCATCCCTCCGGAAAATCAGGAGCGGTATCTGAACATCGTAATCTCGGAAACCGAACGGCTAAACAAACTGACAGAAAGTCTGCTGGCCCTGAACTCCTTGGATGAAAAGGGCCAGCAGCTGATGATGACAGATTTCGACATTAATCAGGTTATCAAAAATACCTGTGCCACTTTTGAGGGCTCCTGTTCCGCCAAGGGAATCACCGTAGATCTGACATTTTCAGATAAAGCGCTGACCGTTCATGCGGATATGGGAAAGATTCAGCAGGTCATCTACAACCTGGTGGACAATGCCATCAAATTTTCCCATCACGATTCGGTCATCTGGATCGAAGCCTATGACCAGCACGAAAAAATTTTCGTCTCTGTCAAAGATTCCGGCATCGGCATTCCCAAAAACTGTACCGGGAAAATATGGGAGAGATTTTACAAAACTGACCTGTCAAGAGGAAAAGATAAGAAGGGAACCGGGCTGGGACTTTCCATCACAAAGGAAATCATCCAGGCCCATAATGAAAATATCGACGTGATCAGCACGGAGGGCGTGGGGACGGAATTTATCTTTACGCTGCAGAGAGCCGCCGGGGAATGGAACTGACCCGGCGGGCTCTTTGCAGGCGTATCTGCTATTGGGCCCCATGGCTCAAAATCAGATTTTTCGCATGCGCTTTCCACTGCTGACCCATGGTAGTCAGGCGAATTTCAAAGCCGACCGTTTCTTCCTGACCCGGCGCCAGCGTCCGGTTCTGCCAGGAAAAAGCCAACAGCATATCGGTTTCTTCCAGTCTTGTGATATCCGGGCTGTCCGCAAACAGATTGTGATAGTAAGTCCCGTCCTCCGAATCTCCCAGCCACCTGGCATCGGCATCCGAACTTCCTTCCCAAAGCTTTTGTCCATTCCTGCACAGAATCTGAAAACAGGGGCGCCGTGCTTCGTCTTCCATCCTGGTGTCCTCTATGGTAAACCCGTGATAATTGCGGTATATGGCCGTATGCCGGGCGGAATCCGCCTGCACATCCCCGCCGATGCCCAGAGAATAATTCTGCTGCCGGTCGGAGACATTCCGGATATGATAACTGACCCGCACGCCGGCGCCGTCATCCGTAAATTCCAGAGACTGACTCACCATCAGCCCCTGAACCGTTTCTTTTTCCTCTCCCTGTCCGGTCTGGATCAGCGTCATCTGCCGGTCCGACGTCTGCAAAAATGCTTCAAAACCGTAATCCGCATAGGTGAGGCTGTAAAAACCGCCCTGGCTGTCATAACCGCCCACAATAAAACTGGCATTGCTGGGCCTGGACTCAAACCACATCCGCCCGTTGTCCTGAAAGGCATCCTGCTCCCACTCGCCGTCTCTGTACCGTTCCAGCTCCCCGTAGCATCGGTAAGAACTGAGCACGCCCGGCTCATACAGCACTTTATACTGACTGTACAGATCATAACCGCCGCACAGAGCGTCATTTCCCTCGATCCTGCCGCCTTTCAGCATAAAATTCCCATAGTCACAGTAAAAACCGCCTCCGTTGCCTTCCGCCCGGTTTCCGTATACGGAACCGCCGTTCATCTCCAGATAGCCGCCGCTCCAGACGGCTCCTCCATGAAAATCGGAACGGTTTCCGGTAAAAATACCGCCGTTAATCATCAGACGGCCCGTGCTGTACACCGCGCCGCCGTCCTCACTGTGATTATTCCGCAGAATACAGCCATCCCGAATCATCAGGCTTCCCTCATTCACAATCAGGCTGTCGGACAGTCCGCTGCCCCGGCCGTCCAGAACAAGGCCGCCCATATCCAGGCTTCCCTGTCCGTCTATGTAAAACATGGGCCCGTCAAAGCCCTCCGCCCGCACCAGCACGGCGCCGTTTCCTTCCAGAGAAAGAGGGCCGTCTACGGTCACGGTTCCGTATAATTCAATTTCCTCTCCTGCCTCTGCCGTCAGAAGCCGCCCGGGCAGCTCCGCCGCCGCCACAGAGGCCATACCTTCTTCCGCCTTTTCCGCTCTTACGGACAGGGATGCCGTTCCAAGCAGCAGACAGACGGCCAGGACAGCCCATGTTTTTCCTTTTCCCATTCTTCCTTCTTATTCCGCCTCTCAGTTCCCGTCCCCGTCATCCGAACCGCCCGGAAAACCACGGAACCATATGTATGACAGGACTACTTATTTCCATTGCAGCCGGTGTAACTGCCCCTCCCGCTCAAGCTGTACAAAATGATTCTGCCGCAGCGCCTCATACAAAACGACGGCGACAGAATTCGACAGATTCAGCGAACGGATTTCCGACAGCATCGGAATACGGATTGCCCGATCCGGATGCTCTACCAGAATTTCCTCCGGAATCCCTGCGCTCTCCTTGCCGAACATGATATAACAGTCCGGCTCATAAGACACCTCCGAATACACATGCCGGCCTTTGGTGGTTGCCATATAAATCACCGCACCGGGATTTTTTTCCAGAAAATCCTCATAGTTGTCGTAAACCCTCACATCCAGCTTATCCCAGTAGTCCAGCCCCGCCCGTTTCAGAGCCTTCTCATTGATCTGAAAGCCCAGCGGCTTAATCAGATGAAGCCTTGCGCCCGCTGCCACACAGGTTCTGCCGATATTCCCCGTATTGGCAGGGATCTCCGGCTCGTGAAGCACGATATTAAGCATGTTCAAGCCTTTCCGTAAAGCGGCGTACCCGGCCCAGCGCCTCTTTGAGCGCATCCAGCGAATAGGCGTAGGAAATCCTGACAAACCCCTCCCCGCTGTCTCCGAACGCCGTTCCCGGCACCACCGCCACCTTTTCTTCCTCTAACAGCCGGCTGCAGAATTCCTCGGAGCTTAAACCAAATTTTTTAATGCTGGGGAATACGTAAAAGGCGCCCAGCGGTTCAAAGCAGTCCAGCCCCATTTCCCGCAGGGTACTCACCACAAACCGGCGTCTCTGGTTATAGGACTCCCGCATCTGTGCCACCGCCTCATCGCCGTTTTTCAGCGCGTCCACCGCCGCATACTGGCTGACCGTAGGCGCACACATAATGGCAAACTGATGGATCTTCGTCATCTGCTCAATGATCGGGGCGGGACCCGCGGCATATCCCAGCCGCCATCCGGTCATGGCATAGGACTTAGAAAAACCGTTAATCACGACAGTTCTCTCTCCCATCCCCGGCATGGAAGCAATCGAAACATGATCTCCCCCATAGGTCAGCTCGCTGTAAATCTCATCCGAAATCACAAACAGGTCATGGCGGAGAACCACCTCGGCCACCGCTTCCAGATCTTCCCTGGTCATAATGGCCCCGGTGGGATTGTTCGGAAACGGCATAATCAATACTTTGGTTTTCGGCGTAATCGCTGCCTCTAACTGCCCGGCCGTCAGGCGGAACTCATGTTCCTCCAGAAGCCGGATCGGCACCGGCACGCCGTCTGCCAACTGGACACAGGGCAGATAGGAAACATAGCAGGGCTCAGGAATCAGCACTTCGTCTCCAGGGTCCAGCATGGCCCGAAGCCCAATGTCGATGGCCTCGCTGCCTCCTACTGTAACCACCACTTCATGAAGGGGATCATAGGTCAGGCCGCAGCGCCGATTCAGATACGCGGCGATCTCCTGGCGCAGTTCTTTCAGACCTGCATTTGACGTATAAAAAGTACGGCCTTTTTCCAGCGCATAAATACCCTCGTCCCGGATAAACCAGGGCGTGTCAAAATCCGGCTCACCCACGCCCAAAGAAATCGCGTCGGGCATCTCGCTCACCACGTCGAAAAATTTACGGATACCGGAGGGTTTCAGCGCTGCGCTTTTATCAGATATGGGATTTCTCATGGTGTAATCAGCATCCTTTCATCTCGGTTCTGGCTTTTGCTCAGTACGGTTCCGTGGTCTTTATATTTTTTCAGCACAAAATGAGTGGCCGTGCTTAATACGGAGTCCAGCGTGGACAGCTTTTCCGACACGAACTGCGCCACCGCGCGCATGGATTTTCCTTCCAGAATTACTGTAAAGTCATAGGCCCCTGACATCAGGTACACCGCATTTACCTCCGGATACTGATAGATCCGCTCCGCGATATGGTCAAAGCCCATACCCCTCTGGGGCGTTACCCGCACCTCGATCAGCGCGGACACCTTTTCCTCCGAGGTATTGTCCCAGTTAATCAGGGTGTGATAGCCGCAGATAATATTTTCTTTCTCCATATCCGCAATGGCGTTTGCCACCGCAACCTCATCCTCACCAAGCAGAATCGCCAGTTCTTTCAAATCAATGCGGCTGTTTTTCTCCATGACAGCCAAAATCTTTTCTCTCATTGCTTAACCTCCAATTTAGTTCCGCAGCTCCCCTCCCAAGCCCCTTTAAACCGGGAGAATTTCCAGCCACTAAAGTGTCTGTAAATCCTCCGGGGCTTTGCTATGAGCACTTAGCCCCTGTCTTTTAGGGGCTTACGTGCGATGCATACAAAATTGTTAGCGGGTGTCTTCTAGCCGCTTACTATTTTGTTATCCGGTCCGCTGCTGTTTTCATAAACCACTTGACACTACCTTTAATCTATATGACAAAAAACATGTAACCATTGTTATAACAGCTTCAAAATCTCATCCTTCTGCGGTCTGGTCAGATACCGGCAGGTATCGTCATGGGCCACAACCCGGTCATGGTCCCCGGTGACTTTTCCGATCACGGAACAGGGAATTCCGGCCTGATTCATCCGGAACAGAAGGTCGCAGCCATTATCCGCAGCCATCAGAAGACAGCCGCCGGATAAAAGCTGATAGGGATTCAGATCGAACACTTCGCAGAATTCAATGGTCTGCTGTCTGACCGGGATCTCTTTCAGCCGCGTATGGATTCCGATCTTTGCAGCCTGCGCAAACTCCCAGAGCGCGCCGAAGATTCCCCCCTGCACAACGCCGTATACGGCGGCAGCGCCATATGGGCCCCTGTCTGCTTTCAAAGCCGCGGCGCCCGTATCCGGTTCCAAAACCGCGGCGGTCTGCACCCGTTCGATCTCTGCCAGGAAAGCCCCGCCGGATTCCACGTAATCCTCCGGCAGCGTCTTTCTCAGGATATCCGCTTTATGCCGGGCCATCCAGACGGTTCCGCCCAGTCCGATATACCCGGCAATCACCAGATCCTGCCCCGGCTTCACCCCGGACAAAAGCCCGCCGCCTTCTTCCCTGTCCCAGACCTGCGCAATTCCCAGTTCACTGCAAATCTGTTCCAGCCGCTGCCGCTCCTGCCGGCCCGCATCCATTAAATCTGTCATCTCTCAATCCTGCTTTTCCGTAATCTATACCTGCTGCCCGGCCTCTCCCTCCGGCGGCGGTTCCTGGCCGGCTGCCGACTCCTGTGGCGGCGGTTCCTGCACCTGCTGTTCTTCCGGGAGCGGTCCCTGACTCTCCGTATTTCCCTCAGCCGGCTGCCCGTCAGGCACAGTCTGTTCGGGCTGCCCCTCCTGACTTTCCTGCCCCTCCTCCGGCGGCTTTTGCGAAGGCGGCTCAGCCGCCACGATATTTCCGGCCGCATCGAAAGCCAGCGCCTGATTCACGCCTACCGTCCACTTTTCATTTACCATTTTATACTTATCCGTGTGAACCAGCGTCCGCTCCGCTACGGTTCCGTTTACCGACACCACTTTTGTCAGCGACGCGGTCACGCCTGCATAGGCGCCCTGGGTCCGCACCTGATATCCGTATGGCAGGCCGGGGTCCTCCGTCCACGTAATCTCCGTCGGCCAGATCTCGCTGATAACATGAGACACATAGGATACGGACCGTTCCGCCGGACGGCTTTCTTTCCCGTAGATCACAAAAGAAACGGTTCCGTCCCCCGCATAGGCGGCGATGTACACCGGATAGCCGTAATCATTTCTGATTTTCAGATCTTTCTGGGGACTGGTGTAGGAATTGCCCGCATAAATCGTGGCATCCAAAGCCGCCGGCATATAATTTACCGTCATGGAATGGTTATGCCGCTCCACAATCGTCAGCTCCGCATACAGCGCCGCCGCATAGAGGGTGCTGGCCGTCTGACAGATACCGGCTCCCACACTGTCCACCACATCATTGCCGATGTAAGCGCCTGCCACGCCGTAGCCGCCGGCAATGGTTCTCGGCCCCATCAGCGCGGAGACGGAGATCGTCTCCCCCGGATAGATCACCGTGCCGTCCAGCCTTCTGGCGCTCAGCTCCAGGCTCTGGGAGCGGCCCAGGTTTCCGGATGCGTAATTGGAGGAATAGGACCCTAACTGGTCCTTCACCGCCCGCAAAAGCTCCGGGTCCCGCTCCGGCTTTGTGATTTCCGCCGCCGCTTCAACCAGAAGCGTTTCCTGGTTCCAGGCATTTACCGTTTCCTTTACCCGCTCGACGGTTGCGGGAATGTCTACCCGGATGCCGTTGGTTCCGCCCTCTACCACAAAAGCGCCGTCTCTCCTGACCAGGGTCGGCTCCACCGGTTCCACGTCATAGACAGCCAGTTTTTCCACAAAAGACCGGATCTGCCGTTCATGAAAGGACAGACTGAGCGCATAGGTTTTCCGCTCGTATTTCAGACTCTCCAGCGCCTTATACCGGGCCAGCAGATTTCCGTCTTTTCCGTACCGGAACGCTTCCTCGATAATCTCGTCATTGTCCCAGCTTATGCCCAGCCGTTCCAGTGTAATCTGATCCTCATAGGTATCCGTCTTGATTGTCAGTGTCTTTTTTCCCAGCTTTTCCACACAGGCCTCCACCGCAGCCCTGGCCTCCTCTTTACTGAGGCCGCCAAGCTCCACACCCCCGACGGAAATTCCCTGGGCAATAACATCTTCTTCCTGAGCAAAAGCGCGTGCGGGCCACAAAAAGAACAAAACTGCCGCGGTCAGTACAAAGACCGCTGCGTTTCTTTTTTTCATAACACCCTCCTTGCGCCGGCTTTCGCTCCTTTTTGCAGTCCGGTCCCCCTTACATGAACAAACTCAGCACCGTAGGCACAACAAGGGCGATCACCAGCACTACTGCCATAATTGATATGATCATTTTCTGCGTCTTTTTTCTGTACATACTTATCCCTTCCTCAGTTCCGCAACTCCCCTCCCAAGCCCCCTGGATCTGGGAGAATTTCCAGCCGCTTTAGCGTCTGTAAATCCTCCCGGGGCTTTGCTATGAGCACTTAGCCCCTGTCTTTTAGGGGCTTACGTGCGATGCATACAAAATTGTTAGCGGGTGTCTTTTAGCCGCTTACTATTTTGTTGTCCGGTACGTTGCTGTTTTTCATAAATCACTTGACACTACCTATCGTTCCAGGCGCTGTTTCAGGGCACCTGAGGCAACCGCTTTTCGGGTCTGTTTTCTGCCGCGGTGCGGCATTTTTGTATCAGGCTTCTATTTTAGGTCATTTTCGCCGGTATGGCAAGACTTTTCACAGAATCGTGACACTGCTGTTATAACTGAGCGGGTCCCGCATCCCGTAATCATAACAGACGCAGGTCAGACGTTCTTTCGCCGCCCCTTCTTCCGCCAGCGACAGAATATCCCGGGTATATACCTCCAGGTGTACGTTGTGAATCAACTGCCGGCAGGACAGTCCTCTGTAATGAGGGAAATACCGTCCGGTTTTATTCTCTTCCGCATAAAAGGCAGAAATCTTCTCTTTCCACGGAAGCTGATCCAGGGCAAAGCCGGGACGCTTCTTTGCATTTTCCCGCAGATAAAAATCCCAGGTCAGAAGCTGCCGGTCAGCCTCTTTGTATTCCGGATATTTTTCCCCAAAAAACGACAAAATCCGTCCGTAACGGGCTTCCCGGTCAGGATTCAGACCGAAAAACCCATGGGCCTCAAAATATTCCGCCATCTCCTCAAACATGGCAAAAGGCGATGTAAAGCGGTGTCCCATCGCCCTGAGGGTCAGCGTAAACTGCCCGCTGTTATGGTAAGTCTCCACCAGCTCCTCAATCTGTTTCAGACGAAGCATCTCCCCATAAGAGAGCCAGCGGGTAGACAGCGTCTCATAGGGCGGACGGTCATCATATACCAGTCCGTACCGGGCACCCTGCTCCCGCATGGCGGACCCTCTCAGCACTTTTAAAAACCCAAGCTGCAACTGGTCCGGCTTCATGGCATATACGTCGTCGAAAGAACGGGCAAACCGCTCATACCCTTCCATGGGCAGCCCCGCGATCAGATCAAGATGCTGATGGATATTGCGGAAAGAAGAAACCCGCCGCACCATCTTTCTGATCCCGTCCAGATCGGTTTTCCGCCCGATAGCCGCAAGGGTTTCCTCACAGGTAGTCTGTACGCCGATTTCCAACTGAATCAATCCCGGCCGCATCACGGACAGAACCGCCAGCAGATCTTCATCCAGCAGATCGGCGGCGATTTCAAAATGAAAATTGGTAACGCCGTTGTCATGTTCCGCCAGATAAGACCAGACTGCCATAGCATGGCTTTTTCTGCAGTTAAAGGTGCGGTCGATGAACTTTACCTGTGCCACCCGTGCATCCAGAAAAAACCGCAGTTCTTCTCTGACCAGTTCAAGATCACGGAACCGCAGTTTTCTGTCCAGGGACGACAGACAGTAACTGCAGGAAAACGGACACCCTCTGCTGCTTTCATAGTAAATGATTTTATGCGCAAAAGGGTTCTGTTTTTCCCGGAAAATCTCCCGATAGGGAAAAGGGATACTGCTCAGATCTATGGGAGGCCGGTGGGCCGTCCGGCATATCGGGGCTTCGGTTTCATCCGCAGGCCGCATCCGGGTTCCGTTGTCTTCCCGATAGCATAACCCGGCGATCTCTGCCAGAGAATCCCGTTCCCCTCCATAATATTCCAGCAGCTCCGAAAAGGTTTCTTCTCCCTCGCCGATCATAATCCCCCGAACCTTTGGAAGCCTTGAAAGCCATTCCTCCGCCTCATAGGATACCTCCGGCCCGCCCAGCCAGACCGGTATATCCGGCATCACTTTATGGAGCAGGGACACCAGCCGTCCGATCAGTTCCATGTTCCAGATATAGCAGGAAAACCCGATCACATCCGGCTTACGTTTATAAATATCCCCCAAAATCTCCGCCGTATTCTGATTGATCGTATATTCTGCCAGTTCCACTTCCGGCAGACCGGAATCCGGTTTGTCTTTTCGGCGTTCTTCCCCATAAGCTTTCAAACTGTATACGGCTAAATTAGAGTGGATATACTTGGCATTGACTGCCGCAAGAAGAAATTTCATACTAAAATACCGCTTTCCTCAATGGCCCGGATTCCTCTTTCCATCACATCCTCGTCCTGTACCAGTGCCATCCGTACATATCCTTCTCCCGAAGGACCAAAGGCGCTGCCCGGCGTTACCAGCACGCCGGCCCGGTCCAGAAGTTCCATCACAAAGGCATTCGACGCGTCGGGCCGGCCCAGAAAACGGGGCGGAAGCTTTGCCCATACAAACATGGTGGCCGGACATTTATCCACCTTCCAGCCGATGGAGGTTAACCCTTCGCACAGGACGTTTCTTCTGCGCTCATAGGCTTTTCTCACCGCCTCCACACAGGACTGATCTCCGGTAATTGCCGCTGCCGCCGCTTTCTGCACCGGAAGGAAAATCCCGTAATCAATATTCGACTTTAACGCCGTAAGCTGTTCCACGATATCTGCATTTCCCAGACAGAATCCGATGCGTGCGCCGGCCATTCCGTAAGTTTTGGACAGAGAATTAAACTCCACACCCACTTCCTTCGCTCCGGGGAACTTTAAGAAGCTGCCGCAGACCGCGCCGTCAAATACCAGCTCGCTGTAGGCATTGTCATGAAGTACGATAATATCATATTTTCTGGCGAACGCAATCAATTCCTCATAGAAGGAATCGGGCGCCATAACCGTTGTCGGATTGTTGGGGTAGGAAACCACCATCAGCTTTGCCTGCCTTGCTACATCTTCCGGGATTTCCTTTAAGTCGATCACATAGCCGTTTTCTTCCCGCTGCGGCATATAATGCAGCTTTGCGCCCGCCAGCACAGGCCCGTCCGCGAATACCGGATAGCAGGGATCGGGCACCAGCACCGTATCCCCCTCATCCACAATCGTCAGAGCGAAATGGGACAGGCCCTCCTGGGAACCCATCAGCGCCACAATCTCTTTCCCCGGATCCAGCGTTACGCCATACCGGCGCGCATACCAGGCCGCCGCCGCGGTCCGCAGCTCATCCGTATCCCGGATTGCGTACAGATAATTCTCTTTCTCCCTGGCCGCCTCTGCCAGTGCTTCCATAATATGAGGCGCCGGCGGAATATTCGGCGCGCCGATGCTTAAATCCACTACGTTCTCCCCCCGGCTTAGTCTGTCTGCCTTTTTCTCTGCGAGAATCGAAAAAATACCTGTTCCAAAATGCTCCATTCGCTTAGAAAATTTCATGTTGTCCTCCAAAATATGTATGTAATCTCAGTCCTTTTGGCACATTATAACACTCTCCCTTCCTTTTTTAAAGCGGTTCCTGCGGGATTCCCCGATTCCTGTTCCTTTATATGAATCAAATCCAGACAGGCCAGCAACTCTACGTTACGCTGCAGCTGCCCTATATTAATATCATTCTCCATACGGCTGATCTGTCTTACGGAATATCCGGACAGCTCCGCCACTTCCTCCTGGGACAGATGTTTGCGCTGCCGTGCCTCCTTAAGATCCTTGCCGGTAATCATGAGCCAAACCGTTCCCCCTTTATCACTTTTTGTCGAATTTTGTCTGTTTTTATATTAATATATATGCCGCGATCCTGCCATGTCAATATTGTCCGGTTTGGAAAAATAATTACGAAATTGAATAAAAAGTTACCCCCGCCTTATCTTCAAAGGCGGGGGCATTGTGTTATGCGTTCATCTTGTCCTCAAATTTCTGTTTTACCTGCTGAATTTTCTTCTGCTCGGCTTTGTCCGTGGGATACCATCCCTTCTGCTCCATCTTCTGATAAATCTCGCTCTGCATTTTCAGAGACTCGTTCAGCGCATCATCAAAGGCGCAGTGAACATTTGAGGTATTGGATTCAATCGTACCGTGCAGGTACAGATCGCATACTCCCTTTGTGCTCATTAAAAGATCTTCCATCTTCTCTTTATCACCCATTACAGATCTCCTTTCTGATTACCGGTTTCTTATTTCCTGATGTGGCTCCACGGCACATTTACTGTAAGCTCAGACCAGATTATAGAATTTGTTAAAGAGCTGCTGATGCCGTTCCTCCATCTCTCTGGCGAACTGGCGCAGTTCCGCGTCGGAAAGCTGGGAAGCGGTATCGCAGCATTTGGTTTTCAGAAAAGTTTCATGACCTAGCGCATCTTCTAAATAAGACAATTCTTTCGGGCTCATCCTTTCATCCTTTCCCGGACAGAAGAATTTTGGAATTCTGTCCTGTGTTAGATAGTCTGTCCGGAAAAAATGAAAACTATAGATGAAGATTTTTCAAATTTTTTAAATTTCCGCGCATCTTCGCAGCAGTATACTGCTGTATGCGCCAAGCTGAAGCTGAATCATACCGTCATGAGCCTCAAAACAAATCCGGCCCACATTATAGCCGTTTTCATCGGTAAGCATCAGCCGCTCCATCTCATCACCGTCTTCCACGCCCACTTCCCATACGGGGATTTTTACCGTTTTTTCAGAGGCATTGTTATTTAACGCAACAATCAGAATATTCTCCCCTACAAACCGGCCATAGGCAATCACGCCGTATTCCGCGGTCAGAGGCTTCCAGGAGCCTGTACGCAGCGCTTCATTATTCTTTCGGATATAAATCAGGCTGCGGTGAAATTCAATCAGCTCATGATTTTCTCTGCCCCAGGGGTAGGTTCTCCGGTTGTCAGGATCCGTAAAGCCGCATAAGCCGGCCTCGTCCCCATAATAGATAGTGGGAGCCCCCGGCCAGGTCATCTGGATCATCACAGCTTCTCTGAACACGCCCAGATTTACATCCTCGTCGGCCTCCTCGCTGGTCAAATCCCCCAGCCTCCCCACCTTATGATTGGTTCTGGTCAGAAAACGGGAATGGTCATGATTGGAAAGCTCGTTCATCGCCGTCAGGAGAGAGGACTGATGGAAAGCGTTCATATTCCAGACCATGGCATGAAAAAAAGCTTCCGCATTATTCAAAAGCCCTTCCTCATAGTGATCGCTGTGCTTTTCCATCCCTGTGAGAAACCAGGATACCGGCTCCATAAAGGCATCATAGTTCATCACGGTATCCCATTCGCCCCCCTGCAGCCAAGCTACCGGACTTCCGTAATGCTCCGCAATAATCACCGCCTCCGGATTTGCCTTCTTCACATTCCTGCGGAATTCCCTCCAGAACCTGTGATTATATTCCTCGCTGTGCCCCAGGTCCGCCGCCACATCCAGACGCCATCCGTCAGCACTGTAAGGCGGAGAAACCCATTTCCTTGCAATTCCCATGATATAGTCAGCCAGATTGGCCGACTGCTCATAATTCAGTTTGGGCAGCGTATCGTGACTCCACCATCCGTCGTAGGCCGCATTATAAGGCCACTGATCCTCATAAAACTGAAAAAAATCTTTATAAGGGCTGTCCGCAGACACATAAGCCCCCGGCGCATATCCCTCCTGCCCCTCATAAATCCGCTCTCTGTCCATCCATTTGTTAAAAGAACCGCAGTGATTGAACACGCCGTCGATCACCACAAACATTCCGCGCCGGTGGGCTTCCTCTGTCAGCCGGGCAAACAGTTCATTACTGGCTTTTAAATTTCTCTCAGTCGTAACGCGCCGGATATATTTGTCCGACTGACGATTATCAGCGGCTGTCTCATCCTCCTCCAGCACGCCGTCGCAGTCCTCCAGGATCACGCCCAGATGCGGGTCCACATTATCATAATCCTGAATATCATATTTATGATTGGAGGGAGAAACAAAAATAGGGTTCAGATATAGTGCCTCCACACCCAGATCCTGAAGATAATCCAGCTTATCCAAAATGCCTTTCAGATCACCGCCGTAAAAATTCCGGACATCCATGGAAGACGGCGGCTGATACCAGTCATCGATCTTTTTCACATGACACCCGTCAATATAGGCATACTCGTCATTCACTACGTCATTCGTCGGGTCGCCGTTGCAGAAGCGGTCGGTAAAAATCTGATAAAAGACAGCTCCCTTTGCCCACTGAGGCGTTTTCATCCCCGGCAGAATCCAGAATCTGCATTCCAGATAAGGCTCGTCGGACACACCCACTTTTGTGTAGTAACAAACCTGCTCCCCTTTTACAATCTTAAAATAATAGGCATACCGTGACTCCCGCAGCGGAATCGTCAATGAATAATAATCAAAAACGCCATAGGAAAAAGATTTTTCCATTTTCAGGCGGACGCCTCTGTGAATCAGCCATACATGGTCCACATCACCGGCCGCCGTGCGGAACCGAATCGTTACCGGCTGATTGATCTCCGGCTCTGCAGGGATTCTATATTCCGAACTTTCATCTGAAAAAAGTGCGCGCTTATTCATAAAGCCACATCGCCTGCTCTTTCTCTTAAAATTATTTACTCATTCAGCCCCGCGGCTTCTTCCACAACGGCTTTCGGCGCAAACAGCGCCTCAAACTCGGCTCTGCTGATCTTTTCCTTCTCAATCAAAAGCCGCGCACAGGCATCCAGCACATTCCGGTGTGCCAGAATCAACTCCCTGGCTTTCCCATAACACTCGTCGATAATCCGCTTTACTTCCTCATCAATCATGGACGCCACAGATTCCCCGTAGCTTCTGGTATGGGCCAGATCTCTTCCGATAAATACTTCGTCGTCGTCATCTCCGTAATGGATCATACCCACTCTGTCAGACATGCCGTATTTCGTAACCATGGCTCTGGCCGTGGACGTCGCCTGCTTGATATCCTGAGAAGCGCCGGTTGTGATATCGTCAAAAACCAGCTCCTCCGCAATTCTTCCGCCCAGACTCACCATAATGTCCTGCAGCATTTTACCCCTTGTGTTAAATATATCATCCTGCTCCGGCTGGGGCATCGTATAGCCGGCGGCGCTCATTCCTGTGGGAATAATAGACACCGTATGAACAGGCCCCACATCCGGCAGCACATGGAACAGAATCGCATGACCGGACTCGTGAAAAGCCGTAATTCTTTTTTCTTTCTCCGACACAACCTTGCTCTTTTTCTCCGCACCGATGCCTACTTTAATAAAAGAACGGTTGATATCTCCCTGACAGACCACGGCCCGGTCCTCCCTGGCCGCCAGAATCGCCGCTTCATTCATCAGATTTTCCAGATCCGCGCCGGTGAATCCGGAAGTGGAAAGGGCCACCTTATGGAGATCCACGTCGTCGGACAGCGGTTTTTTCGCCGCGTGAACGGAAAGAATTTCTTCCCGTCCTCTCACATCCGGACGGCCTACGCCTACTTTTCTGTCAAAACGGCCGGGACGCAGAATGGCGGGGTCCAGAATATCCACCCGGTTGGTGGCCGCCAGAACGATAATGCCCTCATTGACGCCGAAGCCGTCCATCTCTACCAGCAACTGATTCAGTGTCTGTTCCCGCTCGTCGTGGCCGCCGCCCATTCCGGCGCCCCTTCTTCT
The DNA here is from genome assembly GCA_948470335.1 of uncultured Lachnospiraceae bacterium. Taxonomy (GTDB): domain Bacteria; phylum Bacillota; class Clostridia; order Lachnospirales; family Lachnospiraceae; genus Paralachnospira_A. The sequence goes on from CAOKOL010000025.1 coordinate 47,079, forward strand.
GGCCACAGCGTCGATTTCGTCGATAAACACGATACAGGGAGCGTTTCTCTTTGCCTCCTCAAACAGATCCCGGACACGGGAAGCGCCCACGCCCACAAACATCTCCACAAAGTCAGAACCGGAAATGCTGAAAAACGGTACGCCCGCTTCCCCCGCAACGGCTTTGGCAAGCAAAGTCTTACCGGTTCCGGGAGGGCCCACCAGCAGAACACCTTTCGGAATCCTGGCCCCTACCTGAATATATTTCTCAGGATTTTTCAGGAAATCCACGATTTCCTCCAGATCCTCTTTTTCCTCTTTCAGCCCTGCCACATCTTTAAACGTAACCAGCCTGGAACCGTCCGCCATCCGGGCCCGGCTCTTGCCGAAATTCATCATCTTATTTCCGCCGCCGCCCTGCATGGCCTGATTGTTCAGCATCACCACCAGAACCGCCACGATCACCATGCCTGCCAGAATCGGCAGCACCACGATCAGAAACAGATTATCCTTCTGAACATTGTTTACATTGACAACGATTCCAGCTTCATTCAAACGGTCAAATTCCCGATTCACATCCGTCACATACAACTGTTTTTCTCCGCCGTCCTTTGTATCAATGGTGATCTTGCCGGTAGGCGTTTCCGCGTTCGGCGTCACCGTGGCTGTCACCACGTCACCCTGTTCCACCGCCGTTATATATTCATTATAGCTGCAGAGCTCACCCAGCATAAAACTCTGTCTGGCAAATGATAAAAACAGCATTACCAACAGCATAAGACCAAGGTAAAACCCAAATCCTCTCTGCACTCTCAACTGCGTACCTCCTTAACAACAAAGCTGCCTGCCATCAGTCGTCAAATTCCACCACTCCGATATAAGGAAGGTTTCGATATTTCTGGTCATAATCCAGCCCATACCCCACTACAAATTCATCGGGTATGGAAAAGCCCACATAATCCACTTTTACGTCCCTGACTCTTCTGGAAGGCTTATCCAGAAGCGTACAGACTTTCAGGCTGGCCGGATTCCTCATCTTCAGAATCTCCAGCAGACAGGACAGCGTATTCCCTGAGTCAATAATATCCTCCACCAGCAAAACCTCTTTTCCCTCAAGCGGCTCATCCAGATCTTTCTTAATCTTTACATGGCCGCTGGACTCTGTTCCGCCGCCATAGCTGGATACCGCCATAAAATCAAAGGAAACCGGAACCGTAATCCGTTTCGCCAGCTCACAGGTAAAACTCACGCCGCCTTTTAAAACACAGATCAGATGCACGCTTTTTCCTTTATACTCCTCGCTGATCTGACGGCCGATCTCATTGATTCTTTCATCTACCTGATCTTCTGGCAGCAATACCCGTATTCTCTCACTCATCCTGCTATACCTTCCTCATCTGTACCTGTAATATGGTCTTCGTATGTTCCGTAACTTTATATTTTTCGCTGACACGGTAGCCTACAATCCAGAGAATATGACTTCCGTCCGCCAGCAGACAAATCCGGTCCCGGTCCTCCCGGGGGATTTTCTCATCAATCATAAACGCCTTTACCGTCTTCTTTCCGTACCCGGGCATAATCCGGATATAATCGCCGGTTTTTCTGGTTCTGACCGACAAAGTATTTTTTATTTTATCATAATCAAACCATTTCGTATACATCTTTTCAGGAATTTTTTCACAGCCATTCCGGGACAATAACTGAAAACACAAAATTCCCGGAGGAGAAAAATCATCGAAGATTTCCTGCTCAGACGGAAAAACTTTCACGCTGATTTCTTTCCTTTCCGAAAAATCAGCTTCCCGGCCTGCCGGCCTGTCCCGCCGTTTTCTGCGTTTTCCCAAAACCAGGCTGTCATACCGCCGCCAGGCCCACAGATGCCCCGGAAGCTGTACCGCCGCGTTATGCTCCTGTTCCAGCAGTCCGTCTATCAGAAACAGATGCTTTCCGGAAAGATTGTTCAGCGCCCCTCTGGCCATGTCCGAAAGCTCTCTGTTTTCCTGATTTACTTTGGACAGCGCCAGCAGATAAACCTGCATCCGCAGCGCCCTGTGGGCATCTCTCAAAGCCGCTACGGGCAGTATCGTCCGCCCCTCATCTGTCTCTGCATTCTGAGAGATCCACCGTTTTGCTTCCAGCTCCATCCACTGCCTGACTTCGCCGATCATTTCCGCCGTCCGGCAAATATGCTCCGACGCTTTGGAATTGATCTGCTGAAGCTTTGGAATAATGTCAAGGCGAAGCCTGTTCCGCGTATATGCCGGCAGCCAGTTGGTTTCATCCTGACACCAGGAAATCTGCCGCCGTTTCAGATAGGCCTCAATCTCTTTTTTTGCGCAGCAGAGCAGCGGGCGGATCAGACCTCTGCCTGCCGGCGTCATTCCGCCAAGCCCCGCAAGGCCTGTTCCCCGGATCAGATTCCACAGGACAGTTTCCGCATTGTCATCCCTGTGATGAGCCACCGCAATCACATCCGCCGACTGTTCTTCCCTGACACGGCGCAGAATCCGATAACGGACAATCCGGCCTGCCTCCTCCTCGGAAAGCCCCTGGTTTTTTGCATAACCGGGCACGTCTTCCCGGAAAACCAGACAGGGAAGTCCCAGTGAGCGGCACAGCTTTTCTGTTTCCCGGGCATCCCGGTCCGCGTTTTCGCCCCGGATTCCGTGGTGAATATGAACTGCCGTAATCCGCAGATTCAGAACAGACCGAAACCCATACAGCAGAAAAAGGAGGCACACAGAGTCAGCGCCTCCCGATACCCCCGTAATCACATGGCATCCGGAATGTAAAAGCCTGTTTTTCAACATATAATCGTATACTTTATTCTCCAGCGGATCCGCAAAAGAACAGGCCTTCTGCGGATTCTGCCGGTTTTTTTCTTCTGCCTGAACCATGATACCCCCATAAAATTTTACGGAACAAAGTACTCATTTATTTTCTCCATACCGAGGCCACAAGCACCGTCATATCATCCTTTGCCTCACTGCCGGACAAAGCCACAGACAGAGCTTCGGAGGAAAGTTCTTTCGGATTCTGAGCAGGACAGGCACGCAGGAAATCCTTAAACGCTTCTTCTTTATCCTCCCCTTCCATCCCTTCCAACACGCCGTCCGTCACCATAACAATCAGATCTCCGGCCTGTAACTGGAAAAAAGAAGAGTCCGGCGTTATTCCGCCGAGAATCCCCGCCGGAAGCATTGGCGCGTCCAGCACCTCCACCTGACTGCGGCGTTTGATAAACGTGGGACAGGCCCCCTGTTTTAACAGCTCGCATCTGGCCGTATGCCTGTCCACCACACATACGTCCAGTGTGGTAGGGTGCTGCTCCTCCCTGCATAACACCATGGCCGAATTCACAATTCTGGCCGAGGTCGGAACGGAAAAACCGGCTTCCAGCAACTGTTCCATCAGATCCGTAACCATCTCACTCTCGGCAAACGCATTCTCTCCGGAACCCATGCCGTCGGAAAGACAGAGCAGAATTTTCCCCATCGGAAGAAGGGCCGTGGAAAAGGTATCTCCTGAAATCACTTCCTCCTCCTTTGTCTGTCTGGCTACGGCGGTAAGGATGCGGAAGCCTGCCTCTTCTTCTAACTTGACTGTCACCGGCTCCCCGGCCACCACAGACCGGCCGTCGAGAGAAGGGCAAAAGCGGCGGCCTGTCCCTCTGGTCATCATCTCCGATATTTCCTTGGCCGTCAGATACCTGCCCTTTTTTGTCGAAAGGGTCAGGTAAGCCTCCTGCCTTCCATTCTCATATTCCAAAACCTGCAGATGACTGAGGAACAGCTTCTGGCGCCTGAACTGCCTTTTAATCGCATCCTCCACCGAGACAGTGATATCCCGTACCCCGGCCACCTCTCCGGCCACCTTTGCCACCATAGCGCCCATCTCATGGAACTGATCGCCTATGGCCCGCTGGCTTTCAAAGTAGCGGTTTTTCCACTCCATATTCTCCGGTTCCTGTTCCAGAACGGTACATGCCGTCTGATCGTCCTTCCCGCGGCAGCTCAAACCAAAGGTCTGGGCCAGCTTTTCAAGGGCCTCCGCCAAAAGCATCAGTCTGCGGGCCGAAACCTGATCGCCTGCCAGAACGCCCGGATGCATGTCCGCAGTTTCTTTCTGCACCTTCCTTTTTACCAGCCGGCCGGGCAGTACCGCAAAAAGCGCCAGTGCAAACAGCAGTTCTCCGATATATGCCTGAATCGCCGGCGTCTCGGTCAATGCGCTGATTCCCACGGCGGCGGCCAGACAGCCGGCGGCGCTGCCCAGCTTGCCCAGACAGCCAAACATGCCTGCGCATACGCCGGTTACACAACTGATTCCAAGCAGAGCCATATCCTCCGTACGCAGCGTCTGGACCACGCCGCAGATCATTCCGACCAGCGCGCCTGCGCCCATGCCGTACCTGCTGCCGGCCACTGTCACCGCGAAATACAAAAGCACGCCGGCCGCCTGGGCAAGCGCCGGACTCCCCATCAGAAAACTGCATAAAAATATCCCGGTAAATACGACGGCCGCACAGCGGAATATCCACCATTCCAGTTTATTTTTGTCGGCCAGCTTTTCATCGATTCTTTTTTCTTCCAATTCCATTCGCCGCTCCCCCTGACTGTCATCATATGATTTCCAGTTTTTTCCTGACAGCTTACCATTATATCCGGGGAGCCCTGCGTAATTTGTCACAACCGGGCGGAAATCAAAAAAAGTTTTCGACAAAAAATCTCTCCGAACCGTTCTGAATGGCCCGCAGAGATTTTGCCTCATTGCTTCCTGCATTTATTCTATTCACTCCGCAGACCGGCGGTATCGCTCAATCGTCATTGGCTTTAATCAGCAGCTCATCCGCGTTCACCAGACCCAGCTTTTCCCTGGCCATCTCTTCCACGTACTGTTTCGTCTGCACATAGATCCGTTTTTCTTCCAGTTGGGCGGCATAATCTTCCTCTTTCCCGATCTGGCCCTGCAAAACCTCGATTCTGCTCTGATATCCCTTCCGCTTATCTTTTAACTGCACCGTTTTCACGGATAATATACAGGTAAAAGTAATCAGCACGATACAGATCCCTGTCATCCCCAAACGATTTACTCTCTTTTTTCTTTTTCTGGCCATATTCTACCGCCGCTTTTGTCCCGAAATCTTTCTGCAAAAACAAACCTTTTATCACAGTCATTATACAGCTACAATCTCAGTCTAACTGACCTTTCCGTGTTTGGCAAGTATTTTTTTGATTTTTTTCACAATACGGGCAAAAAAACGAAACGGAAAGCCGATGAGCCATACAAAAAAGCGGACCAGATACGGGCTCACCGATATGTAATATAAAATCACGCCCACAATCAGACTTCCCAGGGAAAAGAAGCGAACCGTCCCGTCGTTCTCGGCAAAGATCATGGAAAAGACCAGAAGGCTGGCGCAGAAAAAATACAGCAGATCTTCTGCGGCCACCCACCAGACGCCGTGAATCCACAGTCTCCGGAAAATCCGGAGCACATCGTAAGCGATGCCCAGAAGAATGCCAAATGCGGCGGAAATCAGAAATAGTCTGATCTCCTGGATAATTGCCGGACTCATCGCTACTTAAACAGCCTGTTAAACAGCGACTCGCCCTGTTTTGACAGCGTTCTGGATTCCGCATAGGACAGACCTTCCATCAGCCCTTCCAGATCCAGCTCTCCCTTTTCCAGCGTCAGCCGCTTTACATGCAGCTCCTGTCCCTTGATGGTCAGCATACCCTGATCCGTCTCCAGAACCACTTCTTTTTCATCAAAAGAGACTACATCCCTGACGCCGGTGATGCTGCCCAAGCTCCGGTTCGTCCATATCATTTTATGTGCCATCTTTACCGGCATTTTTTCTTCCATATGTTCCTCCGGCGTTCTCTGTGTTTTTCACAATATATGAACCCCCGGCGGAAAATATACCTGTCAGATATATTCGTACAGCTCCGCTGCTTCTTCTTTCTTCACCGTCTCCCGTATGCTTAACACCCGCACTTTCACGGATTTATTGCCAAAGACAATCTCCAGCACATCCCCTTCCTTTACCGAATAGGATGCCTTTACCGGCCGGTCATTCACCAGCACCCGGCCCGCGTCGCAGGCCTCGTTCGCCACGGTCCGCCGTTTAATCAGGCGGGATACTTTCAGATATTTATCCAGTCTCACTGCGTCTGCCTCCTTTTTCCGGGATATGAATATCACAGGGAAGTACGCAGAATTTTCCTGTGATATCAAAAAGCTGCCCGTCAGGCAGCCTTTTTATCGCAAAATTAATTATTCATTCACAATGTCTTTTAAAGCCTTTCCAGCTTTGAACTTCGGCATCCTGGATGCTGCAATGGTCATAGCCTCGCCGCTTCTGGGATTCCGGCCTTCTCTGGCTGCCCGCTCAGATACTTCAAATGTTCCGAAGCCTACAATCTGCACTTTTTCTCCCTTAACCAACTCTTCTGTCACAACGTCAGTAAAAGCTTTTACTGCTTTCTCCGCATCTTTCTTCGCCAAACCGCTTTTTTCCGCAACTGCTGCGACCAGCTCTGTTTTGTTCATGCTGTCTTTCCTCCTGTTAATCTAAATCCACACATTTACGTGCTTTTGCGCAACGTACATTCGCTATTAATTTATATACTTTTCTATCTGTTTTGTCAAGGATATTCAGGAAAATACTTACGAAAAAGCCCTATTTTTTCTCACTTTTCTCCTGCGCCTTAATCTGGTTCCACAATTTCAGCCCTTCCTCCGGCGTCAGCGCCTGCTGCTCCCCGAATACATGCGGGTGACGGCGGATCATTTTCCGGCATAAACCGTCGATTACGTCGTCGATGGTAAAGTCTCCCCGCTCCCTGGCGATTTGGCTGTTCAGCATCACCTGCAAAAGCACATCTCCCAGTTCTTCACACAGATTTTCCATATCCTGGTTGTCAATGGCCTGGAATACTTCCTCCGTCTCATTGGCCAGACATTTTTTCATGGACTCATAGGTCTGGGCTCTGTCCCAGGGACAGCCGTGCTCGCTGCGCAGGGCGGCGACGATCTGTTCCAGCTCGCGAAAAGAGTAGGCTCCCTCTTTCTCTGTGTCGATTCCCATAACATATTTTTTCTCTGTGTTTTCCGTATACTCCATTATGTTCCTCCGTTTGAAACAACTGTACGCCCGGAATCTCACTATACCGGATTCCTTCTTCCCTGTCAATATGGGAATCTTATCACAGCTTTTGTATTTTCGCAAGCGGGTCTTTTTCGGACAGGAAAAGACCTCCACAGAATTAGCCTATGCCGAGGTAATCAGTTATAACAAGAAGAATCTTGAGAGGGAGCTTCAGAGTGAGAGCCGACAGCATAACAGGCAACAGGGAAAAATGAGACGGGGGGAGGGAAAGAAATGAAGCAATACAATTTGATTTAACTGCAATGGAGTAGTTGCACAGCGACAGGGCTCACAGAAACCAATCTATACGTTTTTGTAAATATAGATAATAGTGGAAAATTTAATGTGAATTTTATTGTAAAGATAGGCGTTTTTTTATATAATTTAGATGTGGAAGAAGTAAGCTATATCGTATCCTTTGCCACTGATTTTAGAAATCGAGGTGATAAAGTGCAGGACAATATAAAGCAGCCACAGGAGGTCATGGCAAAACGTACCGCAAAAAACAGTATATTCATTGACCTTTTTCAAAATAAAAGTTATCTGCTAAAACTGTATAAAACACTACATCCAGAGGACACCACAGCGACAGAGGACTCACTAACTGATATAACGATAGAAAATGTGCTGACCGACAATCTGTATAATGACTTAGGCTTTATTGTCAACAATAAGCTGATGATTCTCATAGAAGCACAGTCTACATGGACAATGAATATTTTAGTAAGAGTTTTGCTGTATTTGGCGCAAAGTTATCACGAATATTTTCAACGTACCAGCCAAAACTATTACAAAAGCAAGAAAGTAAAAATGCCGAAGCCCGAACTCTATGTGATTTTTACAGGAAACAAAGGGCGGAAACCCGATAAAATATTTTTGTCAAAAGAATTTTTTGAAGGTGCGGATATTGACATTGAAGTAAAAGCAAAGATTATCTATGAAAGCAATACAGATGATATTATCAATCAGTACATCATTTTCTGTAAAGTTTTTAACGAACAGACAAAACAGTGTGGAATGACACAAAAGGCAGTTACGGAAACAATTCGCATATGCAAGGACAGGAATGTTTTAAGAGAATATTTGCTTGACAGGGAAAAGGAGGTTGTGACGATTATGATGAGTTTGTTTGATGAAGAACAGATAATGAAGTCGTTTATCAAAAGCGAGCGGTATGAAGCGGTGCAGGAAAGCGCACGGGAAACAGCAAAAAAATTGATTAAAAAAGGTAAAATGTCACTTGATGAAATTGCGGATTGCGTTCCGTCATTGTCACTTGATGAATTAAAAGAACTTGAAACCGAGGTTATGCAGTTAGCATAATCAATTAAACAATTTAATATCAAAATAACAACGTAAGGGGCTGTCGGGAAATAACGATTTATGCCCCTGATAGGTAAGGAGAAGACAGTCCGGTAGAAATTCCCACCGTTCGTTGATCTTCATAACCTTATTCCGGTCAGGATTCTTTTCGGCATAGCAGGCCAGAAGGCCGAAAAATCTAATTTCTCCATTACTTTTTTCTTTTTTATGAATAAATTTCAGTGGCAGGCATGATCCGTATGGATCACACCTGCCACTGTGTAGAGCGATCTATTTCCCGACAACCCCGCTTATTCAAACACATCCGGCTGTCCGAAACCATTTCATCCGGTTTTTTCAGGCATCTGTTTATGCCCTCCGGTCGATCTCCGCCTGATATCTCACCACATCCTCTTTCGTCAGACGGAAGCAGAAGATCAGAAGCAGCGCGCCGATAATCAGCGCAACGGCAGGCACCACCATAAAGGGCAGGCAGACTCCGGCTTTCAAAGCGCCCGTAGCCGCCGCAGGGTCGATCTGAGCGTCAAAATGCACGGCTGCCAGACAGGCCGTAATCACCACTGCTTTTACCAGGTTAGCAACCTTCAAAGGCAAGTTCTGTAGACCCATAATCAGTCCGGTGGCATTTTTCTTCATCTTCCATTCGCTGTACACCACGGCGTCGGCATACAGAGCCGGCGTACCGGAATATGCCACGCCATAGCCCAACTGGGCCACACACATCAGCGCAACGGCTGCCAATACATTTTCCCGTAAAACGAAAGCCACAAGCATACAGGCCGCGGTCGTGACAAAGGTGATAATCATAGTCGTACGGGTGGACAGCTTTTTCGCCAGACTTTTGCTCATATAAGCGCCCACAATTCCCAGTATATTGGAAATCAGCAGATAGGTAGCCATCAGTCCCGTATCTCTGGCCACATAGGTAAAATAATAGATTGCCGCGCCGCCGACCACAAATTTCATCATCCATTTTGCCAGATCTACCAGCAGCAGCGCCAGAAGCGGCGCATTGGAAAACAGCGCTCCGGCCATTTCGCCGGCGGACATTTTTGAAGCTGCCGCCGCTGCCTTTTTGGCCGCGGAATCTTCTTCACTTTCTATTTCTTCATAGCCGTCCAGCATTTTAAAATGGGCAAAATAACCGGCCACCATAACAACGCCCATAACAAAGGCCAGCGCGCCGAAACGGTTATTCTCGCCGACAATGCCGCCTAAAATGGTGGCAAAAGGCAGGCCCAGGTAAGAAAAGGCAACGGAAGCCAGATTGTTCCATGCGCCCCTGGTGGCGGAAAGCTGAATTTTATCATCCGGCGTGGAGGCCGCCACATTAATCATGGAAACATTTGCCACATAGGGGAAATTCCAGACAATATGGGAGGAAATCGTGGCCGTCAGAATAATCACTGCCGACAAAACCGGATTGTCGCTGATCCGGATAAACTGGAACGCGTACAGAAACGGTACGATCCAGGGAAGCAAAATCAGCCAGGAACGGTAACGGCCCCATTTCTTCGGCCTGATTCCGTTGAGAATCGCGCCGTAAATCCATGAAAGCGCGGCATCCACAATTGTGTAAATCGTACTGATAACGCCTGCCAGTCCCACGGAAAATGCCGCTACATTGGTCAGAAAGAACTGGAAATAATAATTTTCCACATTGGTCATCAGGTTAAATCCGAAATCGCCGATACCGAAAAAGTATTTCAGCGATGCGCTTAATTTTTTCTTTTCACTCATAAAAGTCCCCTCTCAGAACATTGTGTTACCCATGTCTTTTTTCATGACCCTTTTAAATATGCCTTCCGGCTTGCCTCATAAATCGCGTTCGCCATATCCGGATCGGCAAACTCAAACAGGCAGTTAATCGCCACTTTGCATCCTTTGTACCGCTCCACCAGCGCTTCCGCGCTGCGGATGATATTTTCCTTCGTCGTACCGGGTGCGGCGGCCGGCGCCGGAATTCCGAATACGATGGGAGCATCCTTATACTGGTGAGCCAGTTTGTCAAAATCATTGACCCCCTGTCCGCACCACATATCCACGCCTGCTTCAATCATCAGCGGCACCAGCGTTTCATTCAGTCCGCAGGAATGCAGCTCAAAGCGAAGTCCTCGGGAATGGCAGGAATGGATGATCCGTTTCAGATAAGGAAGAATCATCTCTCTGTGAACATCCGGGGAGAAGAAGGTGCTTCTCTGGGTTCCCCAGTCGTCATGCCACAGTACCATGTCGATATCATAATACTGCTTCGCTTTCCCGATCATTTTGTCATACATATCGCAGAGCCGGTCGAACAGACGGTGTACGCCTTCCTGTTCTTCCTCGTCGATCAGCGCCACAGCCGCGTTTTCCACATCCATCAGGGAAATCAGACGCTCCCACAGACAGGAGAGGAATGCGATCTGACGGACATTATCTGTTTTCAGATATTCCCTATTTATTTCCGCGCTTCCTGCCCAGTCCAGTGACTCCACATCCGGCAGAGAAATATAATCTTCCCAGTTTACCATACTGGGGACTTTAGGTTTTCCGGGATGTACCGTAGCGCCTCCCGCCTGCGGAACAAACTCCCATTCCAGATCAAACCAGCCTTTGCACAGATGACTCTCATACGGAATCTGCGGTTGTGCATCATAAACCAGATGGGTAGCCACATTGTCCGGAAACAGCCTGGGTCTGAACACATGCACATCCCATCCCCGCATGCCCACCACCGGCATCCAGTAAGGGGTTTCGCCGTTAAACAGCAGTTCCAGATTTTCTCTCGGCGAAATGGGCCGGTTAAATACGGGAATTCCCTTTTCCCCCTGTCGCAGCGGCGGATTGTTCCCGACGATTTCCAATTCTTTTGGATCAAATGCAGGTTTCATTATGTACTTTCCTCCTATTAAAATGTTTTCGGCAGGCATTGCCGGCAGCCGGCCGTTTCAGTATCCTGTTGTATATATGTTTAAGTATACATGATGATTTCATATAAATCATTTGCATATCCTCAATTTCCAAAACAGAATTTTTTACTTTCCGCAACAAAAGGGAGCTCTGCCGTCTCCGCCCGTACCGGTTTTTTTATAAACGCAGATACTGAAACTTCTTGGGATTATGCAAAATGCAGAGAGTAGCAGGAATCGGAGAGATTGATACGGCTGTAAGCCTGATTTGCTGCTCTTATATCCGCCGTCTAACTTGCAGTTTTTATCCCTTTTATGTTATGATAAAGCCAGCACAAAAACCTGAGGTTCATACCATGGAATTTACAAAAAACATCGTCCTGGATATTCTGAAAGTCTATAAAGGGACAAATCACCTGAAACATACGGACACCCGAAACTACCGCTGGATTTCCCTGCTCCCCGGACAGGCCGAAGATATGCAAAAAGATCTGCTCTATGTCTGCAATCTGTCTCAGGCCATTTGTCTGAACCGGTCCGTTCCGGGCACTTTTCATTATCTTTGTATCTGCGACTGTTTTACGGACGAGGATGACGCGGAGCTTCTGACAAACACCGTTATCATCAACGAAAAACGCAGCGTCCCCTGGCTGTTCAATCTGATTCAGGAACGGTTTCTCAAGCTGACCAAATGGCAGGCCGACATGCAGTCCGCCCTTCTCGGCGGCTGTGATTATCAGAAGCTGATAGATTTAAGCGAACCCATACTGTGCAACTTTGTGGCCACTCTGGATTCCTCCTATAAACTGCTGGCATATACCAAAAATATCACCTGTTCCGACCCCGTTGCCGTATCCCTGATTGAATACGGCTATCACACCGCCGAAACTCTGGAAAAGTTCAGGAAAGCAAACCGCTTTAAGGTTTATGCCGACCAGCATGGGATTATCCTGGGAAAACGGGGCGAGATCACCCAGTATGAAACGGTAAACAAATGGTGCCGGTACGGCGGCGAACTGCTGCTTCACACGGTTATGATGTGCGTGCAGACGCCTTTATCCCAGGGATTGGTCGACCTTTTTGAAATATTCATGGAATATGTGGAGAAATGCTTTCTCTCAGAACAGTGCGCAAACCCTTCCCGGTTATATAATTCGCTGCTCCATGATATGATCTACGACGGACTGGACAACCCTTTTGTGATTAACGAGCGGGCCAACGCCTCCAACGTCCCTTTTACCGGCTGTTTCGACGCATACAGAATCACTTTTATCAACAATGCGGGCATCCTGGTGGGACGGTTTGTACAGGAGCTGATATCCTGCCTGCCCAAATCAAAAATCGTGGCCCATAACTATGAAGTAACCGTGCTGAATATTTACTCCGCCAATGATATCCGCCACCAGTCTCTGCGCAATCTGCATATTGCCCGGACCCTCTTTGATTCCTATGGGGCCATATGCGGTGTAAGCGAAGGATTTTTTATGTTACCTGATTTCTTTCACGCCTGTGAACAGGCGGCCAGAGCCTATACGCTGGGAATACGGATACGAGAAGCCGGGAATTTCAGAAATTTCGACCGGGATGTCTGGGAATCGGCCAACTGCTTTCAGAAAGACTTTGAAAACAGCAATATTTTCTTTTATGACGAGATCTGCGTCTATTTTATGCTGCATGCCGGTCAGTCGGAACCTTTTCATTCTTTTCGGAATACCGGTCATATCGCGGCTCTGGAACGACTGCAGGACTATGACAGGCAAAACGACACCCGTCTGTCAGAAGTGCTCTATGCTTACCTTGTCTCCGAACGCAGAGCCACTGCCGCCGGAAAACTGCTGCATATGCACAGAAATAATGTATTGTACCATATTTCCCGGATCGAAGATCTTCTGGGCATCGACCTGAATGATTACTGGACCAGAATGAAACTGTCTCTGGCCTATCATTTTTTTGAACTTCAGGAAGCCAACCGGCGCGTTATGATTCCTTCCGGCGAAACCGAACCGCGCAATGCGTCCGCATCAGAGTCTTCTTCCCCGGACGTTTCCCTTTCCTGAACGGAAATTTAAGAATAAATTTTCTCCAATTACAGATACTACTTCCAGAAATGGGAGTTTTATTGCAGTACTAGGAGGAATAAAGACATGAAAGCTACAGGAATCGTAAGAAGAATAGATGATCTTGGACGGGTGGTAATCCCCAAGGAAATCCGCAGAACGCTGCGGCTTCGGGAAGGCACGCCGCTGGAAATTTTCACGGATCGGGAGGGCGAAATTATCCTGAAAAAATACTCTCCCATGGCGGAGCTTGGCTCCTTCGCCAGACAGTATGCGGAGTCCCTGGCCCAGACTACCGGCTGTGTCGTCTGCATCACCGACAGAGACTCGGTTATCGCCGTGGCCGGGGGAATGAAAAAGGACTATATCGGCAAACCCATCAGCAAACAGTTAGAAACCCTGATTCTTAACAGAGACACCGCCGCCCTCTCCAAATCGGACAAGGATTTTATCACCGTTATGACGGGGGATACCGACGAATATCAGTATCAGGTAATCTATCCGATTATCAGTGAAGGAGACGCCATCGGTTCCGTGGCCATTCTCACCAAGGATACAAAGGGGAAAATGGGCGACACGGAACAGAAGCTGGCCTATACGGCGGCGGCGTTTCTGGGAAGGCAGATGGAAAGCTGAGCTGACCGTCTGCCAACCGGTATTTTTTTCAAAAATAATTTTATCGGTCCCATTTTTCACAAAGAGCCAGAATCTGGTTCGTGAATTTGGTCAGATCCTTATTGGCGCCGCCCTCATTGTGGTAGATGACTTCCATCAGGCGCTTGCCGGCAGCCAGCAGCCGGCTGAATACGGAGGCAGCATGGACAGAGGCAGGCTTCGCGGCAGCCACCCGTTTCATGCTGCCCTGTTTTACGTATACCCCTGAGACCATATCAAATTCCGCTCCGCTGTAGGGCGCGGAGGCATTCTGGCCATATTCTTCCTGAATCAGTCTGCAAAAGGAATCGCAGACCCTGTCCTCGCCGTGAACCACAAATACGTGCCGCGGCTTCGGGGAGATCTCCTCAAGCCAGCGGATCAGACCCTCCCGGTCCGCATGGCCGCTGATTCCCGGCAGCCTGAGGATTCTGGCACACACTTCAATGGTTTCGCCGAACAGCTTTACCGCCGGCACGCCTTCCAGCAGGCTCCGTCCTAAAGTCCCCACGGACTGATATCCCACAAAGACAACGGAACACTCCGGACGCCACAGGTTATGTTTCAGATGATGACGAATCCGGCCGGCATCGCACATGCCGGAAGCGGAGATAATCACTTTAGGCGCAGCGTCAAAGTTAATCGCCTTGGATTCCTCCGCCGAAACCGCCGTTTTCAGCCCCGGAAAGCTGATGGGATTGATTCCCTGTTCTACCAGCTCCATAGCCTCCTCATCAAAACAGCAGCTAATATTTTTCTGGAAAATACCCGTGGCCTCGATGGCCAGAGGGCTGTCCACATAAACCTCAAAATGCTCGTGGCCCTTTACAAGACCGTCCGCCTTGATCTTCCGCAGAAAATAAAGAATTTCCTGGGTTCTTCCCACGGCAAAGGAAGGGATCACCACATTTCCTCCCCGGTCAAAGGTTTCCTGTAAAATCTGCGTCAGCGCGCCCACATAATCCGGCACTTCTCCATGGCTGCGGTCTCCATAGGTAGATTCCATCACCACATAATCCGCTTCTTTCACATACTTGGGGTCTTTGATCAGAGGCTGATTCAGATTGCCGATATCTCCGGAAAAGACAATCTTTTTCGTTATATTTTTTTCCGTCGCCCACACCTCGATGCTGGCGGAACCCAGCAAATGGCCCACATCCGTAAACCGCACCCGGACGCCTTCTGCCAGCTCCAGAATCTGATCATACTCACAGGCTGTCAGATGATCCAGCAGTCCGCAGGCATCATCCATATTATAAACCGGCTCTACCTGCTCCTGGCCGGAACGGCGGGCTTTCCGGTTTTTCCATTCTGCTTCAAATTCCTGGATATGGGCGCTGTCTTTCAGCATAATCCGGCACAGGTCGCAGGTGGCCTGGGTGGCGTACACCTGTCCTCTGAAGCCCTGCTTATATAAAAGAGGCAGCATCCCCGAATGGTCGATATGGGCATGGGTCAGCAGGACAAAATCAATCAGAGAAGGGCTGACCGGCACCTCCTGATTCTCAAATATATCAATTCCCTGCTCCATTCCGTAGTCCACCAGCAGGCGTTTCTCTCCGATCTCCATATAATGGCAGCTTCCTGTGACCTCATGATCGGCGCCGATAAATGTAAGTTTCATGGCACGATCTCCTCTCTGTTTTAGTTCCGCAGCTCCCCTCGCAAGCCCTCTGGATCTGGGAGAATTTCCAGCCGTTTTAGCGTCTGTAAATCCTTTCGGGGGTGTTACGGGCACATAGGATTTATATTGATATCATAACACAGAACGAAAAAAAAGGACAGCAAAACAACCGGCTCTTTTCTTTCCCTTTTCCGGGCGTTTAACAGCTATATAGCAGAAAAAGTCTCTATAGGGCGCATATTGCCTA
>CAOKOL010000026.1 GCA_948470335.1 uncultured Lachnospiraceae bacterium
AGGCAATATGCGGCCTATAGAGACTTTTTCTGCTATATAGCTGTTAAACGCCCGGGGAAATATTAAATTCATAAGAAGAGATGGACTAAAATAAGGCCAAAAGATATCAAAAAGAGCAGTTGACAAATTCCGGCACAGTTGTTATAATGAGTTTGTAATAATATTTAACAAATATGTAACAATTGAAATAAAAGATTAAAATTCTAACGTGCATAAAATTTGGAGATTGATACTATGAAGAATGTAGCCGGAAAAAGAATACTGACGATTGCTCTGTGCGGTTCTATGCTGGCCGGACAAGCTGTTTATGCGGCGGAGGAGCCGCTGCAGGCAGATCCCGCCCTGGCAGGCGCTTCCGTAGCGGTGACAGAGTATCGTAACATCGTGGACAGCCGGGTGGATATGACCGATGTGAATACGGGTATGGCAGGTGTTTCTGTTTCGCTGGATGATTATTATCTGGCCTATGAGTCCGGAGAGGTGTCAAAGTCCGCAACCATTGCGCTGGCTACCATGACCTCTTCCGACGTGGCTTCCGTTCTGGAGAATTATCAGAATCTGGGCGTGGCGAATGTGGAAAGCTATCTGAACGTGAGAGAAAAGCCGGACGGCGCGATTATCGGTAAGATGATTCGCTATTCAGGCTGTGAGATTCTGGAAGAGGAAGGCGACTGGTATAAGATCAAGTCCGGTCCGGTAACCGGATATGTTTCAAAGGAGTTTATCCTCACAGGAGAGGACGCGAAAATCAAAGCCATTGAGATGGCCAAGCTGAGAGCGGTGGTTACGGCAGAGTCAAATCTGAACGTAAGGGAGAAACCTACCACGGAGTCTGAAATTATCACGAAGATCTGCAGCGAGGAGCGTTACGATGTTCTGGAAGAAGTAGACGGATGGGTGAAGATTGCTCTGGAAGGAGCGGATGACAATGCGGAAGAGGGATACGGTTATATTTCCGCGGAATATGCGGATGTCCGTTATGCGCTGATTGAGGCTTATGAATTCTCTCCGCTGACCGGTTCGACAGGGTTAAGAAACAGCGTCGTGAATTTTGCGATGAATTATCTGGGCAACCGTTACGTATGGGGCGGTACCAGCCTGACGAACGGCGCCGACTGTTCCGGTTTCGTGCTTTCGGTATTCGCGAATTACGGAATTTATCTTCCGAGAGTTGCTGCCGCGCAGGCGGGCGTTGGAACGAGTGTGAGCTCGTCAGAGATGCTTCCCGGCGACCTGGTATTCTACAGCTCCGGCGGCGGAATCGACCATGTGGGAATCTATATCGGAAACGGTCAGATTATCCATGCGGCGAATTCCAGAAGAGGAATCATTATCTCTCCCTGGAATTATATGTCGCCGACGAGGATTATGAATGTAATCGGAAGCCGCTAAAATGAAATAAAAAATGAGGCTCATGAGCAGGGGATAAAAAAGTTTATCCTTTGCTTATGGGTCTTTTTGTTGCATTTTGGACTGAATGTGACATCCGGAAAATATGATATACAAGGGAGGATTGTTTTATGAGCTTGGTGGAATTATTTGTGATTGCGGTGGGATTATCCATGGATGCGTTTGCGGTGTCGATCTGCAAAGGATTAAGTGTGCGGAAGCTGGAGCCAAAGCACTGTCTGCTGGCAGGCCTGTATTTCGGCGGATTTCAGGCGGCGATGCCGCTGGTCGGCTATCTGCTGGGCATTCGGTTTCAGCAGATGATTACCAGCATCGATCACTGGATTGCATTTATTCTCCTCGGCCTGATCGGCGGAAATATGGTCAGGGAGTCCGGAGCGCAGGGGGAGCATCTGGATGATTCCTTTGACGTAAAAACCATGTTTCTGCTGGCGGTGGCCACCAGCATTGACGCGTTGGCCGTGGGCGTTACGTTTGCGTTCCTGAATGTGCGGATCGCACCGGCGGTCGCGTTTATCGGGGCTGTTACCTTCTGTTTGTCCGCGGCCGGCATTAAAGTGGGAAATGTGTTTGGAAATAAATTTGAATCAAAGGCAGAGCTGGCCGGAGGACTGATTCTGATTATTATGGGCGCAAAAATACTGCTGGAGCATCTTTTCTCTTGACGGTGCTATCAAAGTGTGCTATAACTATATTACTACGGCAGACGTAATACGTTAGACATAGTATCCGGGCAGGTATAGCGGCGAAAGAGCGAAGCGGTACTATAACAGCGGAGCTCTGTAGAAGCCCACGGAACGATTTACGGGCACGAAAAGTGACCGGAAATTGTTCCAGAGCAGGTGGGCGGCGAAAGAGCGAAGCGGTACTATAATAGGAGGTGCGGGGTGATCAGCAGTGATGTGATCCGGGGTTATACGGATATTATGATTTTGTTTCTGCTTCTGGACCAGCCTTCTTACGGGTATGAGATTTCGAAGCAGATCAGGCAGCGATCGGAAGAAAAATATGTGATGAAAGAAACGACGCTTTACTCCGCGTTTTCCAGGCTGGAGAAGAACGGACACATAGAATCTTTTTATGGCAGTGAAACCAACGGGAAGCGGAGAACTTACTACCGGATTTCGCCTGAAGGCCGGACGTATTACCGGCAGAAATGCGAAGAATGGCGTATTGTAATGGAAGTGGTAGGCCGCTTTGTTGCGGAATGATAATCGGGAGGAAGCACGGGATGGAAACCATAAAAGTTTATCTGGACAATATGTTTTTGAGTATACCGGATTCGGAACAGGTGCAGAGGGTTAAATCCGAGCTGTATGATATGATGGAAGACAAGTATCATGAGCTGATCGGCGAAGGAAAGCCGGAAAACGAAGCGGTGGGCATCGTGATCTCCGAGTTTGGGAATCTGGAAGAATTAAAAGAAGAACTGGGGCTGAGCAGTCAGGAGGAGCAGGCCTTTTCCGACGACAGTGCAAAACAAGAAGAAAAAGAAGAGACAAAAGGAGAGAAAGAACGTTCCGAAAAAAAGAATAAGAAAAAGGGAAGTAAGAAAAGATCCGCAGATCAGGAAGCGTCCGAGAGACGGTGGGTTTCTTTCAATGAAGTGGAAGACTATCTTCAAATTACGGCTGAGGCTTCCAACTGTATCGCCGCGGGCGTAATGCTCTGTGTCTGGGCACCGGCGGCTTTGGTGTCCCTGTCGGAGCAGGAAAACTGGGGCGTCGCTTTGGGACTGGCTCTTCTGTTTGTCCTTGTGGCGGCGGGCGTGGCGCTGTTTATTTTGTCCGGAACGAAACTGGAGCAGTTTGACTACCTGAAAAAAGAACCGTTCCGGCTTGATCCGGGAATCGAACAGTTTGTCAGAGAGGAACAGGAGGCTTCCCATCAGCCGTTCGTGCTGCAGAATGCCGTTGGCGTTATTCTCTGTATTCTTTCCCCGGTGCAACTGGTGGTATGCAGTGTTCTGGAGCTTTCCGATACATTGATCCTGTTCAGCGTGGGAACCCTTTTATTTTTGGTGGGAATCGGCTGTCTCTTTCTGGTACGGACCGAGATGCGGCAGGAGGCTTACCATGTCTTGCTGCAAGAGAAAAAATATCGGAAAGAAAAAAAAACAGGATTTTTAAAACTGTTTGACAGCGTATACTGGCTGGCTGTGTCGATTATTTATCTGAACTGGAGCTTTCATACCGGTTCCTGGGGTGTTTCCTGGGTGATCTGGGTGATTGCCGGAATGGCTTATGAGCCGGTGGAAAGAATGCTGAAAGGAAAATAAACAGGCGGAGTACACCAAACTGACCGCCGAAAGGAAAACACTTAATCAGAGGCATCTTGCATTGAAAGAGGAGAATTGTCTATTGACATAAAAAATAGATTTGCGTATAATAATATTAAAAGAAAAGCGTGCTTTTCTAGTGGGCTAACACTTAAATCTGATATGCTTGTCAGTCATGTGATTGACCGTTGGCGGGCAACACTAAAATCCGATATATTTACCAGCACTCAGTTGGTCGTTGGCAGACAACATTAAAATGAGCCACAAAGAGAGAGTATATAGCACAGTGGTGTTATTGCTCTCTCTTTAAATTTTGGAAGACTACAGGCAAAGTTATGAAATTCACCAAGGAACTGGTGACTATAATAATGTTCGGCCATACCTGTTTGTTGACAGGGTAATGGGAGGTGTAAATTTTTGTTTTGGTTTGAGCCGGGAAGATAATGTGTATGTTCCTTCATCTGCGTTACTTGAAGATATAAAAAAGCTGACAGATGCACCATCACAGGTTTTAGCAATTTTGGAAAAGGATATTGATACGGAAGTATATTTTACTGTAAAGCATGTGGCAAAGGGATTGAATCTTAATAAGATTACGTTGCCGCAGGAGATTCATGCAATGATTAATTTAGATAATTATGTATACAGAGGAAAGTAATCTATTAGCACAAAGATAGTGAAAGATATGTGAGGGAAATGTTATCCCCCTAAATGGGGTATAAACCTTTTCGCAAAAGGTGACGGTTTCGCTATTTAGTATGAGGAGTAACTTTCAATGCATTTTGATTATGATAAAAAAGGGAGGTTCATACCAATGAAGGGGTTACAGAAACTATTTGCACCGATTGATATGACAAAAGGCTCACCGGGGAAGCAGATCGTAGCGTTTGCCGTCCCCATGCTGATCGGAAATATTGCGCAGCAGTTGTATAATACGGTAGACAGTATTATCGTAGGAAGATATGTGGGAGACAATGCGCTGGCAGCGGTAGGAAGCGCGGGTCCGATTCTGAACCTGCTTTTGGTGCTGTTCGTCGGGATCGCAGTGGGCGCAGGTATTATGGTGTCTCAGTATTTTGGCGCTAGGGAACGGGAGGATTTGTCCTGGACCATCGGAAGCTGCGTAACGCTGACGGCGATTTCATCGATACTGATTATGATCGTGGGACCGTTGTTTTCCCGGCCTTTGCTGGAACTGCTGCATACGCCGGACAGTATACTGGGATGGTGCGAATCGTATCTGAATATTATTCTGATCGGCATCGCCGGGATGGCATATTATAATATTTTAAGCGGTATTTTGCGCGGGCTGGGAGATTCGGTGTCGGCGCTGGTTTATCTGCTGGTTTCCACTGTGATCAATATTGTGCTTGATATAGTGTTTGTGGTGAATTTTCAGATGGGAGTAGCGGGCGTGGCGTTGGCCACGGCGATTGCCCAAGCGATTTCCGCAGTGCTCTGTCTGCTGAAACTGATGTGGATGTCAGATATCTTTGATTTTAAGAAACAGTATCTGAAATTACATAAAAAATATGCGTGGATGACGATTCGCCTTGGTCTTCCCTCCGGTCTGACACAGGCAATCTTTTCCATGGCGATGATTATCGTGCAGTCGCTGACCAACAGCTTCGGCGAATTGTTTATTGCGGCGAATGTGATCGTTATGAGAGTGGACGGCTTTGCGATGATGCCGAATTTCTCTTTCGGAACAGCCATGACCACCTTTGCCGGACAGAATGTGGGAGCCAGGGAATATGAGCGGGTGGAAAAAGGGGCGAAACAGGGAACCTGGATTGCCATGGGCGTGTCGGCGGTGATTACGTCGCTGATCCTTATTTTCGGGAAATATCTGATGGGGATTTTTACGGAGACGGCAGAACTGGTGGATATGAGTATGCGGATGATGCGCATTCTTGCGGTGGGCTATATCGCCATGGCCGTGACCCAGTCGCTGTCCGGCGTGATGCGCGGGGCGGGGGATACGGTAACTCCCATGTGGATTTCCCTGATTACGACGGTGGCGGTCCGCGTTCCCGTGGCTTATGGGCTTGCTTATCTGACAAGAAGCGAACTGTATCCCAACGGGCGCTGTGAGAGTGTGTTTTTCTCTCTGCTGTTTTCCTGGACGCTGGGCGCCGTGATTACGTTTATTTTTTATCGCTGGGGAAAATGGAAAGGAAAGGCGCTGGGAGAAGAATAAGAATCCTGCTTTGCAGGATTCTGCGCCGCAAACGCGTCGCTTTCAAGCGACAATTTCCTCTGCGTTTGCGTGTGCATCCTAAGCGGAGCATTTTTGTATCATAGGGAAGTTCGTAGGACTTTCCTATGATACAAAGAATTGAGGCAGCCGCCAAAGGGCTGCCTCACATCCAGAAACAGAAAATATACTGCAGTTTCGTATACAAATCCGGATGGTATCTGAGAAGCAACTGATCCTCCCCCGAAAGGCTCCGGAAAAATCCCAGAAAAACGGCAATTGCGGCGGCAGTCAGCAGCAGTTTCGACAACAGGCCGGTCAGTTCTTTTTCTTCGGCGGCAGGATACAGGCCAAAGAAAATCAGCAGCGCCGCGCCGGACATCACCACGCCGTAATCTGTGGCATAGCGGACGGCCACGCCTCCGGTAAAGGAGCTGAGCGTAAATATGGCCAGAGCGCAGAAAAGCGCAGACAGAAGGGCCCGGACAGGGCCTTTTCCGTATGTTTTTTTGGCCTGTCTTAACGCGGCGGGGCTTGCCAGGACAAACAGAACCGGATTCAGGAAAAACAGGCCGATCTCTCTGTTCTGCCGGGCCAGCCTTCCCAAAAAGTGGAGCTGTCCGGCTGTGTCGCCATATACAAAAGGAAAATTGCAGTTGATCACGGGGGGCGTAAACATGGTCAGCCAGATACAGATCGGGAGAGCCTGGGGTTTCCAGCATTCGCCGGTCATGTCGATGGTGGATAGCTGATAGGTGACGCCGAATTCGGTAACGGAACCGAAACGGGCCAGATTGTAGTAAGCCAGCAGTCCGCCCACCAGCAGATAGGGCAGAGCGATGGCCGCGGCAGCCCGGCGGACAGTTATCCGGTCCGTTTTATATTTGCGGTACTGCCCCCATAAAACGGGAATGACAGCCGCGGAATACAAAATGCTTAAAGGCCGGCAGCCTACGGCCAGGGCCAGTGAAAGACAGCCGGCAGCCAGCGGTGCCATGGACAGTTTTTCTTCCCTGACGGCCGTGAGAATCATATAGAAACCCAGAGCCACGAAAGCGGCGCTGGACAGAATGGCCAGCTCATAAAACATGGGACGTCTGACATTCCAGAGAAGTCCGCCGGAAAACCAGAGAATCAGATTTCCCAGAAACAGATAGCCGTAAGGAAGTCTGCCGTAATATTTCTTCACAAAGGCTTCCAGTGCCAGCGCCATAAACAGGGCGGCGGCGGCGGCAAAAATCAGGCAGGCCCAGCCTGTCTGGAGATATTGGCCGGTGGCCAGGGTATAGGGCAGGAACAGCAAAAGGGATGGAACCGGCCCGAAATAACAAAAATATTGGTCATTATAATAGGACACATCCATCCGATACTGCCAGTCCGCATACAGGCCTGCGGCCTGCCGGGCGTTGATATCGTAGGGGTTATCCAGTGTCCGTAAGAGGGGATCCGGTTCTGTCAGCAGGGAAAACTGTCCGGCCTGAAACGCGTCTGTCAGGTCCTGACTGTATAAGTCTCCGGAATCCAGCCCCATGGTCTTATGCTCCAGGGAGGTATAGGCGGTAAAAAAGAGAAAAGCCCAAAAAGCCAGGATACCGCATAAAGTTACCAGCCGATGGCTGGTTTTCTGTTCTTCTGCAGGACATAAAAACCAGCGGCTTTTTGTAATCAGGTATGTCAGCAGCAGAAGACCGAATACGATGAAAAACCGCAGCGGCTCGAATTTCCAGGGAACCGGTTTGTTGATTTCAAAGCCGGTGATGGTAACTGGCGTGGTATCAAAATAAACCCGCAGGTCACGGGAAGGGCCGTAAAACCAGCAAGTGAAATATTTGCTTTCTTCCACACTGGGCGACAGGGGCCGTAAATCCGACGCGGCATATTCCGCGTTGGATTGGTCCGTGTACCAGACAGCGCCGCCGCACAGTGCGTCTTCTCCCTGAGCCGGCGTTTCTCCTTCCTTTTCATCCATCAGGAAATCCACATAGATGGTTCCGGCTTTCTGATTGAAATTTTTCAGCTCAAAGTAGTAGTCGCCCTGATCCGGGATATGGTTCAGATAACCGGTGGCTTCGTCATATTCAAATCCCTGCATCTCCACCTGGTTTAAAGGGACATTGTGATAAGAAAAACCGCCGCCAAGGAGACGGAAAGCGTGAAAATTAAAAAACAGCCCTTCGACGGCGAAAGCCAGCAGGGCAAGAAAGCCGACGGCAAAAAGGGTTTTCTGTTCAGCCTTTATGGATATTGTGGACATAAGGGAGAATCTCCTTTAGCAGTTTTTTTCGCTTTTTGGGACTGTGAGGAAGAATCAGCCAGTCGATTCCCGCATTCCTGGCGACCATTCCGTCCTTTTCATACCGGTCGCCTACCATCAGCACCTGGTCCGGGGAAAGGCCGGTGACGGACAGGATATGGGCAAGCCCTTTCGGATCGGGCTTTAGGCACATAATGTCCGGGTCAAGGGCGGAGAAAATATAGTCCGGCTTCAGATGCAGTACACGGGCCTTTTCGACGGCCGGATAATCGGAATAAATGATTACGGCAGTGTGAGATTTCCGGAGGATTGAAATCAGCCCGGAAAGCTGCCGGTCCCGGCAGGAGGGCAGCAGTTCGAGAGGGACCTGATACATCCAGTGCTCTACGGTCTTTTTTACCCATTCCGGCGTAACGCCGCCCAGCCGTTTGGCGGTTTGGGCATACTGTCTCCGGTCGAGAGATTCGGAAAGATCGTTTGCCGGATTCTTCCGGTCCGATTTGCCGCAGCCCTTTGTCCGGCCGTTCCGTTCCGTTTCCGGCCATGCTTCCCGAATTTCCCGAAAGGTTTTTATGGCCAGCAGTTCTTGATACCGCAGCGGATGGCGCAGATAATAAGCCGCCAGCTTTCCGGCCATGCGAAGCCTGAGCGGCAGTTGAAAATACAGGGTTCCGTCCATGTCAAAAATGACGGCTTTATAATCTGTGAAAGGTCTGGCCATGAAAAACTGCCGGGCCCTTCTGTGGGAATTGATGTGCATAGGTTCCTCTTTTCTCATATGGGTTCTGTCCGCGTATTCGCCGCGCCATCGTGAGATCATACCCCGATCAGCAGGGTTTCCACAAAGTAATCCAGCGCCGGAATTCTGATATAAGTCAGAATGACCATAACGGCGATCATAAAAATAATATAGACAAACAGTTTCTTTTCCCGGTAAAGCTTCTCCGGTTTCTGCACGGCGGAATCCGGTTTAAAAGCTATGTACAGATAAAAACAGAACAGGCCGAACAGCAGCGGCATGGCCAGCAGATATTCGATCCGGTATTTCAGCATAAAGATACCGATCAGAAAAGCCGCCGCCAGCGCATAGAAAAAGGCGGAGATCAGCAGGGAATGCTCGGTATAATGCCGGAAAGACTTCCGGTACAGCCCGGCCCGTTCCGGATCGCCGATCATCCGGTACTCCGCAAACCGCTTGGTCGCCATAAGAAAAGCGCCGCCCATCCAGTAACCCACCATAATGCTTAAAGGCGGCTGATACTGATTCGTGATAATAAACCAGCCTAACAGCAGCCGGATCAGGTTGTTGACGGATTCGCTTAAAACATCCAGATAGGCGATATCCTTGGTGCGGATCGGCTCCACATTGTACAAAACGCCCATAATCAGCAGCCACAGTTCCATATATAAAAAATACGTGGAAACCAGCAGGGACAAACCCAGCCCGGCGGCAATCAGCAGGGCGTATTCCAGCATTACCAGGGAGAATTTCATATTGCCCGCCACCACCGGGCGGTTTTTCTTTGTGGGGTGATATTTATCAAATTTGGCGTCCAGCCATTCGTTAATCACATAGTTGGCAGACGCAATCAGGCAGGTGGCAAGAAATCCGATGATAAACCGGATTCCGATTTCGGCGGTAAATGCCGTCTCTGTCAGCAGGTTTGCCAGAATCACGCCGGGCACGATAAACAGATTTTTGATCCAGTGGTCCGGTCTGGCAATTTTTATGTAGCTTTTCATGAATTCAGAGCCTCCAAAATTTTGCTATACACAGTTTATCATGAGTAGAGAGAAGATTCAAGGATTTGATGAAAAATCCGGTTTTGCCGAAAATTTCCGAAAAAATGATATTGTCTGAAATTTATTCCCTGATTGGCGGATTTTGTGCTTTATCTGGACTGTTTTCTGTGATATTATGATATGTAGGCTTTAAAAGCCGAATACCTAAAAAAGAAAGATAGAATACGAAGGTGGAGAAAAATGCCAAAAATAAGCGTATGCATTCCGGTTTATAACGGGGAGGCCTATCTGGCCCAGACCATCCGGTCGGTGCTGGATCAGACCTATTCCGATTTTGAACTGGTCATTATAGACAATGCTTCTACGGACAGCACGGTTTCCATTGTCCGTTCTTTTGACGACAGCCGGATCAGGCTGATTCAGAATGAGACGAATGTGGGGATGGTGGGGAACTGGAATAACTGTCTTCGCTGCGGAACCTGTGAATATATGCAGCTTTTATGTGCCGACGACTTGCTGACACCGGATAATTTCCAGAAAAAAGTGGAGATTCTGGAAGATTATCCGGAGGTGGGAATGGTATTTTCCGGTTCCCATGTGGTGAATGAAAACAATAAGGTGGTGATGAACCGCAGGCCCTTCCGTTCCTCCTGTCTCTGGGACGGGAAAAAACTGGCCCGCCGTTCCTTCCGCAACCATAACTACAATGCGGAGCCCTCCAATGTGATGTTCCGGAAAGCCACCTCTTTAAAGGTAGGTTCCTTTGATCCGGATCTGTGGTTTACGCTGGACTGGAACTACTGGCTGCGCATGTGTGCGATCAGCAAGGTGTACTATATCAACGAGTATCTTTACAGCTTCCGCATTTCCACCACCTCAGAGACAGCCCAACTGTTAAAGACAGTGGGCAGGATCTTTGATGATGACAAACTGTTTGTGGACAAGTGCTACCGCGAGCTGGATCTGGGGATCACGAAAACCGACGTTTTTCTGCATCAGATCAAGATCCGTATCCGGGCTTATATGCGGGTAGCGTTTATGCAGTTGCGGAAGGTGATCAGATAAAAAGGACTCCGGAATGAAACGGATTCTGTGACAGACTTCTGTTTCTTCCTATTTATATTTTTCTTCGCAGTACATGCAGCGGTAGATTTTATGTTCCTCGTCGGTCAGATTGAAAATATGGGGCAGCTCCTGTTCGATGGAGGTAATGCACCGGGGGTTTTTGCACCGGATTACATTTGTGATTTTCTTTGGCAGGCGCAGCGTCTTTTTCTCCGCGATCTCTCCGTTTCGGATAATATTGACCGTGATTTTATGTTCGATAAAGCCCAGGACGTTTAAATCTACCGTGTCCAGGCCCCCTTCGATTTTGATAATGTCTTTGCGCCCCATCTTTGCGCTGCGGGCGTTTTTGATAATCGCCACCTGGCAGTCCAGGTGGCCAAGTCCCAGATGTTTGTATATGTCCATACTTTTCCCGGCCGGGATATGGTCCAATACGATGCCTTCTTCTAATCCTGAAATATTTAACATGGACTCACCTCCAGTAAAGTCATAATCAGTGCCATTCGGATATATACGCCGTACCGTGCCTGGCGGAAATAGACGGCTCTCGGATCGTCGTCCACCTCCGTGGAAATCTCATTGACCCGCGGAAGGGGATGAAGCACGCACATGTCTTCTTTGCCCAGAGCCATCTTGGCCTTGTCCAGAATGTAGCAGTCTTTCATGCGGATATATTCTTCTTCATTGAAGAAACGCTCTCTCTGCACTCTGGTCATGTATAAAATATCAAGCTCCGGCATGGCGTCTTCCAGATTTTCCATCTCCGTATAAGGGATATGACCGGCCTCCAGCACATTGTCCCGGATATAGCTGGGAATGCGCAGTTCATTGGGAGAAATCAGCACAAACCGGATCCCCGTATAGCGGACCAGCGCATTGATCAGGGAATGGACGGTACGGCCGAATTTCAGGTCGCCGCACAGGCCCACGGTCATGCCGCCAAGCCTTCCTTTCAGGGAACGGATGGTTAAAAGGTCGGTTAATGTCTGGGTGGGATGCTGATGGCCGCCGTCGCCGGCGTTGATGACGGGAATCGAAGAATGCAGAGAAGCTACTAAAGGCGCGCCTTCCTTCGGATGACGCATGGCACAGATATCTGCGTAACAGGATGCCATCCGAATTGTATCGGTCACGCTTTCTCCCTTGGCCGCAGAACTGGCCGCCGCGGAGGAAAAGCCGATGACCTTGCCGCCTAACCTGTTCATGGCCGATTCAAAGCTTAAACGGGTTCTGGTGCTTGGCTCGTAAAACAGCGTCGCCAGGATGCGTCCGTCGCATACATGGGCATATTTTTCCGGATTTTTCTCAATGTCATTGGCCAGATCCATCAGGGTATCCAGTTCTTCCACGGAAAAATCAAGAGGACTGATCAGATGTCTCATTCAAACACTCCTTCTGATAATGTAAAAACAACTACAGGTTCATACGGCGTGTGCCGCCTTTTTGGCACGCCCCGTATAGTATACAAAAAAAACGGGAAGTTGGAAAGAGGTTTTTACATGAAATTGCAAGGCGGCTTGACGGCCGGCAGACACCTATTGTATAATCATCTGGCAAATCAATATGCGCTTGAGCAGATTTTGTTAAAATACGCGTCAAAGGGATAAAAGGTATGATGTTGGGATTACGAAGAAAACTGGCGATGCTGTGCGGTAAAATCGCAGGTGTCATCGTGCAGAAGATTGGTAAAGGCAGAGGCAGCGTGCTGCCGGGACATGTGGCCCGGCTGATCGAGCCGGATATTCTTTCTTATATGGTAGACAGATTCCAGGGCAGGATTGTCGTGACCATGGGAACAAACGGAAAGACAACCGTGAACAGTATGATCTATCATGCCCTGGAAGAAGAGGGAAAAAAGGTAATCGCCAACCGGGCCGGCGCCAATATGTTAAACGGCGTGACGGCCGCTTTTGTTCAGGCAGCCGGCAGAGGAGGCCGGTTTGACGCCGATTATGCCTGTATTGAGGTGGATGAGTTTGCGTCCACGCAGATTCTGCCCAGGTTAAAACCGGACTGTGTGCTGCTGACCAATCTGTTTCGGGATCAGATCGACCGGTTCGGGGAGATTGATACGATCCGGGAACGGATCAAGGCGGCCATTTCCAGCGTTCCGAAAGCGGTGTTTGTCTCCAACTGTGACGATTTTATTTCCTATACGCTGGCTTTGGAATGCGGCAATCCTGTGGTGACGTACGGGATTAACGAACAGATCTTTGACGGCATTTCCAATTCCGAGGTCAGGGAAAGTACCTTCTGCCGTTATTGCGGCGGGAAGCTGGAATATGATTTTTTCCATTACGGGCAGTTAGGCATCTATCATTGTCCCTCCTGTGAGTGGAAACGGCCTGTGCCGGACTACACCGCGGAACAGATCCGTTTTCAGGAGACGGGCTATGCCTTTGTGATTGACGGGGTTCCTATTTGTTCCAGGGCCTCTGCTCCCTACAGTGTGTACAATACCCTTTCGGCCTATACCGCGCTGCGCGTTCTGGAGGCGCCTGTAGGCAGGTTCCGGGAGACGATTGAAGGATTTAATTATGGAAATAACCGGGAGGGGACATTTACGGTAAACGGGGCGCGGGTGCAACTGCATCTCGTGAAAAATCCGGTAGGCTTCCAGCAGAAAATCTCCATGATTATGAAAGATCCGAAGCCAAAGGATATTATGATTCAAATCAATGACAATTTTCAGGACGGAACGGATATTTCCTGGCTTTGGGACGTGGACTTTCTGTATTTGAAAGATGCCGCGGCCGCATCGGTTACCGTGATGGGCATCCGCCGCCTGGATATGGCGCTGCGCTTAAAGTACGAGGATATCGCCTGCGAGCCGGCGGAGGATATAGAGAAAGCGGTGCGAAAGCTTTCCGAAAACGGAACGGGGAACCTCTATATGATCGTCAATTATACGGGGCTGTTTCCGGCCAATCAGATGCTGCGTAAACTGCAGGAGGAGTCGAAGAAAAAACAAAAAGGGAAAAAGGGCGGATCAGTCAAATAGAAAGGAAATGAAGTCATGAAACTGACTATCGGACATCTTTATCCGGACATGCTGAATCTGTACGGAGACCGAGGGAATATCCGCTGTTTTCAGAAACGGCTGGAATGGAGAGGGATTGAGGCGGAGCTGAAATATTTTCTGTCGGGGGAGGCCGTCGATTTTTCCGGACTGGATCTTGTTTTGCTGGGCGGAGGTTCTGACAGGGAGCAGGAGCTGGTATGCCGGTATCTGAAAGAAGAAAAGCAGGGATTTCGGGAGTATGTGGAGAGCGGCGGCACGATGCTGGCTGTCTGCGGCGGCTATCAGCTTCTGGGAAAGTATTATAAGACAGACCGGACGATGATCGAGGGGCTGGATATTCTGGATATCCATACGGAATGGGATGCCAGGCGGCTGACCGGAAATATCATTCTGCAAAGTCCGCTTTCGAAAGCGCCGGTGGTGGGATTTGAAAATCACGGCGGCCGTACTTATATCGGAAACCATACGCCTTTCGGCAAAGTCGTATACGGATACGGAAATACCGAAGAAGCCGAATGGGAGGGCGTAGTCTATAAAAATGTGATTGCTTCTTATCTGCACGGTCCCCTGCTGCCTAAAAATCCGGAGATCTGCGACGATCTTCTCAGACGGGCGCTGACCCACAAATACGGGGAAGATATCAGCCTTTCTGAGCTTTCTGACCAGACGGAACACAGGGCAAATCAGTTTATGGCAGACCGGCTGATGAAAGAAAGGAAGCACAGATAACGATGTTATAAAGACGAGAGGGCTGGCAGATGGCCGGATATGAAAAAAACATTCTTTATCACTATACGGATTTTCAGGCGCTGGACGGAATTCTCCATCAGGCGCAGCTACGGGTAAATAATGTATTGAATATGAACGATGCGGCGGAGATGCGTCTTTTTATGACCGGTCTGTGCCGGGCGATGATCAAGCGGCTGAAAACCGAAGGGGATCTGGAGCGTGCGGAGAAAGTCCGTAAACTGTTTCAGGAGGAGCTGAAAAAGGAGTTCTTTTATTCGGCCTACGCGGCCTGTTTTTCTCTTTACCGGGACGATGCGGCTCAGTGGGAGCGGTACGGGAACCGGGGGCGGGGCGTGTGTATCGCCTTTCGGGGCGATTTTCTGGAAAAGATGGCGGAGGGAGAACTGTCTTTGCAGGAGGTTTTCTACCAGGAAGATATGACCGAGCATCCGCTGGTAGACGTTTTTTACCGGCTGGTGAAAGGGGAGTCGGAGCTGACCGGGGCGAATCCCCGGATCAAAGGCGTTATGAAAGCGGCCTGGATTCAGTCGGTGGTGTTTAAGCATCCCTCTTTTTCCTCGGAGCGGGAAGTGCGCCTGGTGGTTTCGCCTTTTGAAAAAGGGTATTTTGATGTGGAGCCCTGCTACCATGTGACTGTTGAGCGGATCAAAAAGTATTATCCGCTGGATCTGATGGCCATGTGCCAAAAAATCGGGATCACGCCGGAGGAACTGGTTTCAGAGATTATTATAGGGCCGGAATCCACCCAGTCTATGGCTATCTTGCAGGATTATCTCAGAGACAACAAAATGGCGAAGCTTGCCGGGCATATTTCTCTGTCCGGCTGCCCGCTTCGTCGTCCGCCGGTGTAAGAGAAAAGGGGTTGACATTCTTCTGATTCAATGCTATGATTCGTTAAGGTGAAAAAGTTTGACAGAATTGTAACAAGAAACGTGGCAATTGCATAGACTGATATAGAAGTGGTTCGGATTGGCAGGGGTTTGCCCCTGCCCTTTTTGCATCAACACAGGAATGCGTAATTTATGACAGGGGAGGTATGTGGGTGTGGACATAGGCTTTATCACGAAATATGTGCCACTGTATATAGAAGCCGCAAAGCTGACACTGCGGCTGGGCGTAATCGGGATTCTGTTGTCGCTGGCGGTGGGCCTTGTCTGTTCTTTGGCCCTTTATTACCGGGTTCCGGTACTGCGGCGGCTTGTCTCGGCTTATATTGAGCTGTCCAGAAATACGCCGCTTTTGGTACAACTGTTTTTCCTGTATTTCGGACTGCCGAAAGTCGGCATCCGGATCAGTTCGGAAGCCTGCGCCATAATCGGGCTGGCTTTTCTGGGAGGCAGCTATATGGCGGAGACTTTCAGAAGCGGACTGGAGGCCATCGAAAAGAGCCAGATGGAGTCGGCTTTAAGCGTGGGACTGACCCATGCCCAGGTGATGCGGTACGTAATTTTTCCGCAGGCACTGGCCATCTCTGTTCCGGGGTTGTGCGCCAATATGATTTTTCTGATTAAGGAAACTTCCGTGTTCAGCGTGGTGGCGCTGCCGGATCTGATGTATGTGGCCAAAGACCTGATCGGCCTGTATTATAAGACGGACGAGGCGCTTCTGATGCTGGTGATCGCCTATCTGATTTTGCTTCTGCCCATATCGATTCTGGCGGCAGTGCTGGAAAGGAGGCTCCGGTATGCAGGATTTGGGAATTAGAGTGCTGTTTATGGGAAACAATTTTATCCGTCTGCTGGGGGGATTGTGGATTACGCTGAAAATTTCTCTGCTGGCGGTGGCGCTGTCCGTTGTTCTGGGCACGCTGCTTGGGGTGGTTATGACCATCAAGCATCCGGTGATAAAAGCCATTACCAAGTTTTACCTGGAATTTATCCGGATTATGCCGCAGTTGGTGCTGCTGTTTCTGGTATATTTCGGGCTGACCAAATCCTTTGGCATTAACCTGTCCGGCCAGGTGTCGGCGGTGATCGTGTTTACGCTCTGGGGCACGGCGGAGATGGGAGATCTGGTGCGGGGAGCGCTGATTTCCATTCCGGCCCATCAGTATGAAAGCGGCGCGGCGCTTGGACTGACGAAAGGTCAGATTTTTTTGTATATCGTGATTCCGCAGACGCTGCGGCGGCTGATCCCGCTGGCCATCAACCTGACCACCCGTATGATTAAAACAACGTCGCTGATTGTGATGATCGGCGTGGTGGAGGTTTTGAAGGTGGCCCAGCAGATTATTGAGGCCAACCGGTATACGGTGCCGGATGCGGCGCTCTGGATATACGGGACGATCTTTTTTCTGTATTTTCTGGCCTGCTGGCCGATTTCGCTGCTGGCATCCTGGCTGGAGAAGCGGTGGAAAAACTGAGGGTCTGTGGAGATAGATCGGAACAATGGAAACAGAAAGCTTGAAATTATAAAGCGGGGTGACAGAGATGAGCGAGGAAACAATATTACTGGAGGTCCGGCATCTCCGTAAGGATTACGGCAACGGCGCGGTGCTGAAGGATGTATCCCTGAAACTGGAAAAGGGTGAGGTGCTGGTGCTGATCGGCCCTTCCGGCTGCGGGAAAAGTACATTTTTACGCTGTATCAACGGGCTGGAGCCGATTCAGTCCGGGGAAATATTGCTGGACGGTCTGTCCATCACAGACGGAACGGCCAAATGGAGCGAGGTGCGTCAGAAAATCGGTATGGTGTTTCAGAGCTATGAATTGTTTCCCCATATGACGGTGCTGGACAATATCCTGCTGGGGCCGATGAAGGTGCAGAAACGGAACCGGAAGGAGGCGGAGGCAGACGCCTGTCAGCTTCTGGAGCGGGTGGGGCTGCTGGACAAAAAGGATGTCTATCCCCGGCAGTTGTCCGGCGGACAGAAGCAGCGGGTGGCCATCGTCAGAGCGCTGATTATGAAGCCGGAGATTATGCTGTTCGATGAGGTAACGGCGGCCCTTGACCCGGAGATGGTCAGAGAAGTGCTGGATGTGATGATGGAGCTGGCCGCCGGCGGTTCCACGATGATGATCGTGACCCATGAGATGCAGTTTGCCAGAGCGGCGGCAGACCGGGTGATTTTCCTGGACGGCGGCGAGATTGTGGAGACGGGAACGCCGGATGCATTTTTTGACAAGCCGAAAACCGACAGGGCGCAGCGGTTTTTAAATACGTTTACTTTTGAGAAGAAATAAAATTTATCTATAAAAAAGAAGGGTGGAAAAAACTATGAAAAAAACAATTGCATGGTTACTGACAGTCACACTGCTGGCGGCATCGCTGGCAGGCTGCGGCGCGAAGGAAAAGGGCGGCACCGAGACCCAGGCTGAGGGCGGAGACGGCGCAGGAACGCAGGCCCAGGGCGACGGGGCGATTTACCGCACCGTGGATGAGATCAAGGAGAGCGGAAAGATCGTGATCGGCGTGTTCAGCGATAAGAATCCGTTCGGATATGTGGATGAGAACGGCAAGTATCAGGGCTATGACATTTACTTTGCCGAACGGATCGCCAAGGATATGGGCGTGGAGGTGGAGTATGTGTCCACGGAGGCGGCCAGCCGGGTGGAATATCTGAAAACAGGCAAGGTGGATGTGATCCTGGCCAATTTTACGGTGACGGAAGAACGGGCCAAGGAGGTGGACTTTGCCGCTCCTTATATGAAGGTGGCTCTTGGCGTGGTATCTCCTGACAGCGCGCTGATCACCAGCGTCGAGGAACTGAACGGAAAAACTTTGATCGTGGCAAAGGGAACGACGGCGGAGACTTATTTTACCGAGAACCATCCGGAGGTGAAGCTGCTGAAATTTGACCAGTATACGGAAGCTTATAATGCCCTTCTGGACGGACGGGGAGATGCCCTCTCCACCGATAACACGGAGGTGCTGGCCTGGGCGTTGCAGAATGACGGATTCAGTGTGGGGATCGAATCCCTGGGGGATCTGGATGTGATTTCTCCTGCGGTTTCCAAAGGGAACACAACATTATTGACATGGCTGAATGATGAGATTACCGCACTGGCCGACGAGCAGTTTTTCCATGCGGACTACAAGGCTACGCTGGAACCGGTTTACGGCTCCGAGATTGATATTGACAGTCTGGTGGTAGAAGGCGGCAAGGTGGAATAAAAAAGGCATGGCAGATATCGGGAGGAAAGAGGAAATCCCGGTATCTGCTTTTTGGCATCACAGGAATAATGAAAAAAAGAATAGCCGCAAAACCGCTGAAATAAGGGCATTTGACGATATCGGATACCGTCGGATGCCTTCTCTTTTTTTGTGATTTTTCGGGCCTGGGGAAATGCGGATGTTTTCGAAACTTTTTTCAGAAAAAATGAACCGTATACAAAGTCATGGCGAATATAGAGTGAACAGGCAGAGGAGGTGAAAGATTGAATGCGGCGGAAATAGAAAAATGTATTGATATCGTATTGAGAAAAGAGGTGTGCTGACATGAATCATGTGAGGAAAAACAGGCTTCTGCCGTATCTTGGCATTCCGGTTATCTTACTGCTGCTTTTTTTGCGGTTTGGTCTGTATTTTCTGAAAAGCGACGGTTTTGACGGCCTTTCCATGCTGCTTCCCGTCCTGCTTCTGTGCTTTATCCTGTTTGCGCTGTGTACCGCTGCTTTTTTTGCGGCATGGGTATATCAGGACTGCAAAAGGCGGGGCGATGACCCTGTTTTGTGGGCGGCTGTGGTTTTTGCAGCCACGCCCTTTATCGGACTGCTGGTTTACTTTCTGCGCCGTTCGGAAATCAAAACAATCTGTCCAGCCTGCGGACAACGGATTTCAAGAAAGGCAAAATATTGTGAAGAATGCGGAACACATATCGAAAAGGAGGATCAAGATATTATGGTAAAACAGGGAACACATCACTTAACATTGATTGCTGCCGGTATTGGGAGTATGGTGCTTATGCTGGCATGTCTGACAGGGTTTATCGTCAGTGCGGCCGCCGGAAAGGGCATCAATACAGATGTTGCTTCTGACAGCCGGGTATGGAATTTAGGCACAATCAGCATGAATGAGAACGCTTATCTGGACGGTGTCTGGAAGCTGGATTTCAGAAGTGCCGGTGAAGGCTTTGTGAAAGAACAGAAAATGACGATTGCGGACGCAGACACACAGTTGCTTTGCGCTGATATTTCCTGTGGCACGGTGCCGGACGGAGCGACGCTTGTCTTGTGGCTGGTACAGGGAGAGGTGGCAAAATCCGTTGATGTTACAAATCTTTCCGGACCGCTTGAATATCCTCTGAATGAATTTGAGAATGGCAGGATTTTTGTCAGACTGCAAATCAACGGCGTGGAAAATACGGTTTCGGAAATCTATATTCGATAATCAAAAAAAGCGGGGAATCTCGAAAATGGTTTTCCGCTCTTTTTGATTTTGAGTAAAGGAATGGACAGCCTTTTTGATATGGGAGAAATGAATAGTTTAGGCTTCTCTATGGAAAAATAAATATTATTTTTTATGGAGATAAGCATATGCATCATTCTTTTTATGGCTGGTATATGAAATGCCAGTCCGATACACAGACTTTGGCTGTAATCCCTGCCATCCACAATACAGGAAATAAACGCACCTGCTCGATCCAGATCATCACGGACGATGATGCCTGGACAGTTCTGTTTCCGGCGGATGCCTTTAAACGGACAAAACAGAATATTTTGATCGGAGAAAACCGATTCAGTGAAAAAGGCATGCATCTGGCAATCGACACGCCGCAGGTAATTGTCAGGGGGAAAGTGGTTTTTGGACCGCTTTTCCCATTAAAATATGATATTATGGGACCTTTTGCTCTGCTGCCATTTATGGAATGCCGCCACAGCGTTTGGAGTATGCGCCATTCGGTCAGGGGAACGGTGTGCATCAACGGACAGAACTATTTTTTCCGAAATGCACGGGGATATTGGGAAGGAGACTGCGGCCGGTCATTTCCGAGAGCGTATATCTGGACGCACTGTTTTTTCTCTGAGGGGTCTTTGATGCTGTCCGTGGCGGATATTCCCATGGCGGGGATTCGTTTTACCGGTGTGATCGGTGTTGTATTGTGGCGGGGAAAAGCGTACAGGATCGCTACTTATCTGGGCGCAAAAGCTGTCAAAATACAAAGCAAAATGGTCCGGGTGAAACAGGGCGGTCTGGAATTGGAAGTCCGTCTGCCGGAAACATCAGGACGCCCCCTGAAAGCCCCATTTAAGGGAGACATGGTGCGGACGATTCACGAAAGTGCTTCCTGCCGGGCTTTCTACCGGTTTTGTAAAGGGGGCCGTACCCTGTTTGCCTTTGAAACAGACAGGGCTTCCGTTGAATTTGAATATTTTTCCTGAGAGAACTTTTGCCGGAACATCCGTTATGGCGCTTGCAAAGGCCGCCATTCTGTGATATGATAACATCCATACTGACAAGACAACTGTAAAC
The DNA here is from genome assembly GCA_948470335.1 of uncultured Lachnospiraceae bacterium. Taxonomy (GTDB): domain Bacteria; phylum Bacillota; class Clostridia; order Lachnospirales; family Lachnospiraceae; genus Paralachnospira_A. The sequence goes on from CAOKOL010000026.1 coordinate 21,134, forward strand.
TTTACTGTCAATACAGGGTGCCCGCGATAAGACAATGGCTGTCAGTGGGTTCTGATCGACTGCCGGGCAGGTGGATTGTCAGTCCCATAACAGACAGAAGAAATCGGGGGCAGAAAAACGTATGGACGAAACAGGAAAGGAATCAAAGGGATGAGTGATGAAAACGGCGGCAGACTGAAAGCTTTTTTAAAGCGGAAGGACATTGAATTTTCCGCAAAACGGTACGGAATCGACGCACTGAGCGCCATGGCCCAGGGGCTGTTTGCCTCTCTGCTGATGGGGTCGATTATGGGGACTTTGGGAACCCAGCTGGGGATTTCCATACTGGAGACGGCCGGGCAGTATGCCCAGGGGGCCACGGGATTTGCCATGGCGGTGGCGATTGGCTATGCGCTGAAATGCCCGCCTCTTGTACTGTTTTCCCTTGCGGCGGTAGGCGGCGCGGCCAATTCATTAGGCGGCGCCGGAGGTCCTTTGGCGGTGCTGATCGTGACGGTGATCGCCGCAGAGTGCGGCAAGGCGGTGTCGAAGGAGACGAAGGTGGACATTATCGTAACGCCCTTTGTCACTATTTTCGTGGGCGTGGGCCTGTCGGTGCTGTGTGCGCCCGCCATCGGTGCGCTGGCCAGTTCTGTGGGGCAGCTGATTATGTGGGCCACGGAGCTGCAGCCGTTTTTTATGGGTGTCATTATCTCGGTGGTGGTGGGCATCGCCCTGACGCTTCCGATCAGCAGCGCGGCTATCTGCGCAGCTCTTGGACTGACCGGGCTGGCAGGAGGGGCGGCTCTGGCCGGCTGCTGTGCCCAGATGGTAGGCTTTGCGGTGATGAGTTTCAAAGAAAACCGGTGGGGCGGCCTGCTGGCCCAGGGAATCGGAACTTCCATGCTGCAGATGGGCAATATTGTGAAAAACCCGAAGATCTGGATTCCGCCGATTCTGGCTTCTGCCGTTACGGGACCGGTTTCCACCTGTCTGTTTCGGATGGAGATGAACGGCGCGGCGGTATCTTCCGGCATGGGAACCTGCGGCCTGGTGGGACAGATCGGTGTCTATACCGGCTGGGTGTCTGACGTGGCTTCCGGCGCGAAGACCGCCATTACGGGGATGGACTGGGCCGGCATGATTCTGATCTGTTTTTTGCTGCCGGCCATTTTGACATGGTTGTTCGGTCAGGGGCTTCGGAAAATAGGCTGGATAAAGGAGAATGACCTGAAACTGGATTAGGGCGTTGCCATTTTCCGGATTTTATGATAAAATCATACAGGTGTACAGCGTCGTGTTTTGTCGGATATTACCGGGGAGATTTATGGAGACGAGAATTGCATTAATCGGAGTGATCGTGGAAAACCGAGAAGTCGTGGAACAGCTAAATCATATTTTACATGAATATGGCAGCTATATCGTAGGAAGAATGGGAATTCCCTATCGAGAGCGGAAGGTGAATATCATCAGCGTGGCGGTGGATGCGCCCCAGGATGTGATCAGCGCCCTTTCCGGGAAGATCGGAAAGCTTGGCGGTGTCTCGGTAAAGACGGTGTATTCGAATGTGAAAAGCAGTGTTTAGCCGGATTTTTACGCCGGCTTTTAATGGATTGGTATAGTTGTTTCTTATTTTGCGGGGCTGCCTTCTGGCAGCCCTTTTCCGAGAATTGTTGACTTTTTCCGGTGCAAATAGTAAACTAGTAGAATCATGGAAACGGGCCGGTCCGGAAAACCGGCCGGCGTATCCTGTGGAAAGGAATTTAGCGGTATTGTTTCATATTGATGGAATTAGAAAAAGAATAAATAAAGGTACAGCCGCCGTTTTTTTGTTTTTCCTGGCGTTTTTTGTTTACGGCTGTCTTGTTTTTTCCGATTATGGGATTTCCGTAGACGAGATGACCCAGCGGGGGCACAGTCTGCTCAATTATAAATTTCTGGTGCCGTCGGTTTCGGATATTGCCACCTTTGCGGCTAATTTTCCCGCGATGGGCGATCTGCGGGACAGCCGGTCGTTTTATGGTGTGGCAGTTCAACTGCCCATGGTATTTGCCGAGCATATGACGGGATTTCTGATGCCCTTCAAGACGATATTTCAGATGCGGCATTTTTATACGTTTTTCCTTTTCTTTTTATCGTCGGTCTGTTTTTATAAGTGCTGCCGCCTTTTTACGGAAAACCGCTGTCTTGCCCTTCTCGGAACGGCCGTATATATTCTGAATCCCAGAACGCTTGCGGATTCCTTTTATAATATCAAAGACCTGATGGCTCTTTCCCTCTGTATGATGATAATCTGTTTTGGCTGTCGGATGCTGCGGGATATGAAGAAGCGGGATATGGTCTGTTTTGCGTTTTTCGGCGCTCTGGGTACGAATTCCCGGATTGTGCTGGCCGTGGTTATCGCGGCATTCCTGTTTGCGGCATTTGTTCAGGGCATTGCCGAAAAGCAGGTGAAAAGACGGTTTTTGATCTGTCTGGGAGTCGGGTGTCTCAGTCTGCTTTTCTATTTTATTATGACGCCGGGGATCTGGGCGAATACGTTCCGGAACTTGAAGGATACGGTAGACACATTTTCAAATTATACGGCGATGCCGGGTACCAGCGTGTATCAGGGAAGCACCGTTACGGGCGACGATCTGCGCCGGTCTTATGTGTTTGTCTGGATGCTGATTACGATTCCGGCGGTCTATCTGGTCTTTTCGGCGGCCGGGGCGGTGCGCAGCCTCTGGCAGATGGTAACTCTGGCGGTTCGCCGGAAAGGATGGGGATGGGTTCAGTATGCGCAGTTGGCGATGTTTCTGACCGCGGCTGTTCCGCTGGGATATGTGATTTTGGTGAAGCCGGTGATTTATAACGGCTGGCGGCATTTTTATTTTCTCTATTCGGTCATTGCCATGATGGCTTTTTTTGGTCTGCTTTGCTGGGAGGAATGGTCCGGGAACCGGGGGCGTCTGGTCTGGGCCGGCCGGCTTTTGCTGGTGGGAGAGGTTTTCTGCACGGCGGTCTGGATCGGTATCAATCATCCCTATGAATATGTGTATTTTAACCTGTTTGCCAGAAACCATGTGGAAAATAATTATGACAGAGACTACTGGGGGATGTCCACTTATCAGGCACTTCAATATATCTGTGAGACAGACGACAGTCCTGAGCTGAATCTGTATGCCTACAACGGCTTTTCCAAGCTGTTTCTGTCGGAGGAGGACTGGGACAGAGTCTTTTTTGTGGATGAGGAAGATGCGGATTATGTGATAGAAAATTATCAGAGCGGGGAAGATACGGGCCTATATCAGAAATATTATTATTATGACAAAGTCCATGAATTTACGGTGGACGGCTTTCCCGTCTGTACGATTTATAAAAGCGTGTACCGGGAGTTTGACCGGCAGTCCATGTATCAGGATAAAGAAACCGGCAGGATTGTCTATCCCGTAAACCGTCAGGAAATCCATTGGACCCAGGAGATCACGGAGGATGAGGCGGTATTTACCGGAACTTATGAGGAGGCGGTTTCCATCGACGCTTTTTATGCGGATACTTCCTGGGAGGAGATTGTGCCGGGAACCCGAATCTGGCTGTCTGAGGACGGGGAGGACTGGCTCTGCATCAATGAGCTGGAGGGCTGTTTTACCGGCCAGTATGCGATTCTGGCCCGCCTGCCTGAGACGCTGAAACTGAAATATGTGAGGATTGTTCAGGAACGTCCGTATCCTGACAGCGGGCAGGAGGATTATGAGAGATATGCCCTGCTGCATTTTCAGCTCTACCGGTCTCGGAAAGAACCAAAGCCGGAACCTTACGCCGTCTCGCCCTTTGAGCGGGTGGCGGGCCATGAGAACACGGCCAATTCCCATGTGGCACTGGACGGGGACCCGCTTACCAGATGGGAGACGGAGCGGAATCAGACGGCACAGATGATCTATGACATTGTTCTGGACGGGGTTTACCCAGTGGCGGGCGTCCGCCTGGACTGCGGCGTGACCGGAGAAGCATACGCGAGAAAGCTGCGGGTGTTCCTGTCGGAAGACAATGAAACCTGGACGGAGGCCGACGTATATACGGAAGATCATGAGAGGTATTATTTTTCCTGTATGCCCGGCCGCTATATCCGCCTGATGACCGGGGATCCCGGAGAAGAACTTGACTGCGTATGGGCGATTGCCGAGCTGGAAGTACTGATTCAGGCAGAGGAATAAAAATGCGGTACCGGAGGCGGAACTGTAACAGCCTCCGGACTGAACGGTGCCCAGAGGAGTTTCGGACGCGGGGCGGCCGGGAATCCTCTGCCGATTGAGGTACCGAGAAGGCCGGAGGCGGAACTGTATTAGGAGGGACAAAGGAAATGGAACAGATGCTGAGTTTTGTGATCCCTGTTTTGAATGAACAGGATTCCATAAAGCTTCTGTATGAAAAGATCATGGAGCAGGTGCGGCAGCAGGGATACCTGTATGAGATTATATTTATAGACGACGGTTCAACCGATGATTCCGTCCTGCATGTGAAGGAGCTGAGGGAGGAGGACAAAAATGTTCATCTGATTACGTTCCGGAAAAATTTCGGCAAGGCCATGGCGCTGCAGACCGGCTTCCGCAATGCCCAGGGCGATATCATTATTACGATGGATGCGGATTTGCAGGACGATCCCTGTGAGATTCCCCGGTTTGTGGAGAAGATCAATGAGGGCTATGATCTGGTGTCCGGCTGGAAACGGGACAGACATGATCCGCTGGAAAAGCGGCTGCCCTCCAAGCTGTTTAATAAGGTGACGGAAAAACTGTCCGGCGTCCGGCTTCACGATTTTAACTGCGGATTTAAAGCTTACCGCCGGGAGGTGGTGGAGAGCATTGATATATACGGAGAGCTGCACAGGTATATTCCCGTGCTGGCGAACCGGAAGGGGTTTCGGATTACGGAGATTGTGGTACACCATAACAAGCGGGAATTCGGAAAGTCCAAGTATGGCATAGAACGGTATCTGAGAGGGCTGTTCGATTCGTTTACGGTAGCATTTCTCGGCCGCTTTTACGACCGGCCCATGTATTTTTTCGGAAGAATCGGCCTGATTCTCTGTATGCTGGGCGGAATGGTCTGTTTTTATCTGGTTTACCTCTGGTCCACCAAGCAGACCATCGGAAACAGGCCGTTGGTGCAGCTCGGCGTGCTGCTGGTGATTGTGGGCATTCAGATGATTTCTATCGGCTTTATCGGGGATATGCTGGTGGACGCCACGTATCACAGCAGGTATAACGAGGCCCATGTAAAAGAGAAGCTGTAAACGGCGGAGTCCGGTCTGTGTGAGGCAGACCGGCAAAAGATGGAGTGCGTATGAACGGTGAAGCCAGAGAGCAGAAATCATGGGCCGGAGGCCTGTCAGGAAAAAGGGTTCTGTTTATTACGACCCACAGAATCGACTATATCCGCAACACCCAGCATATTGAGGAGATGAAAAGACAGGGGGCTTCTGTCAGATGCCTCTATTCCGGCACAGGAAATCATATTCTCAGCGCCGCGAAAATCTTTTTCACGCTGCTGTTTTCTTCCCTGTCGGATGTGGACGTGGTCGTGGTTTCCTATATGTGCCAGTTGGTCACGCCGTTTCTGAACAGGAAATTAAGGAAAAAAGTGCTGATTGTGGATTTTTTTGTTTCTCTTTATGATTCCATGGTCAATGACAGGAAGATGCTGGGGCCGAAAAATCCGCTGGCCCGGCTGATTAAAAGGCTGGACATCAGCTCGGTCCGCTATGCGGATCAGATTATTGTGGATACAAAAGCCCACGGCGAATATTTCCGTAAAGCCTTCGGCATGAAAAAAGAAAAGATGGAGGTGGTCTATCTGAATGCGGACACTTCCATTTATTATCCCAGGCCTCAGAAAAAGCCGGCGGAGTGGAAGGACCGGTTTCTGGTGGTTTATTTCGGAACCGTGATTCCGCTGCAGGGATTTGATATTGTGCTGGACGCGGTCAGACGGCTGAAAGACCGGAAAGATATCCATTTTTATCTGATCGGTCCGGTGGAGAAACGGTATAAAAAGGTGATGTCCGATACGGTGACGTATGCGGACTGGGTGTCCCAGGAACGGCTGGCCGAACTGATAGCCATGGCAGATCTCTGTCTGGCCGGACATTTCAACGGTCAGATTATGAAAGCGCGGCGCACGATTCCGGGCAAGGCTTATATTTATGAGGCTATGGAAAAGCCCATGATTCTTGGGGACAGCCCGGCCAATCATGAGCGGTACGGGGAAGGACAGCCGGGCATTTATTTTGTTCCCATGGGAGACGCCGGAAAGCTGGCGGAAAAAATAGCAAAGCTTGCGGGGGTGAAGAAGCATTGACAGAGCCATTGATCACAGTGATCGTTCCGATTTATAATGTGGAGCGGTATCTTGGACCCTGTATCGACAGCATACTGGCACAGACTTATGAAAATCTGGAAATTCTGCTGCTGGACGACGGCTCGGCGGACGGCAGCGGAACTCTCTGCGACGAGTACCGGGAAAAGGACAGCCGGATCCGGGTTATCCACAAGGAAAATACGGGACAGGCCGACACAAGAAATCTGGGCATTGATCTGGCGTCCGGAGAATATCTGGCCTGTGTGGACAGCGATGATCTGATCGCGGCAGAGTATATAGAACGGCTGTATCAGATGGCGGTGTCTGCCGGTGCCGGGATGTCCGTGTGCGGATTCCGTCCCTTTGCTGATGAGGGGAAATCTGTCTTAGGGCCGGAACTGCTGAAAAAGAAGGGGGATTCCAGGCATAGGGCCGTGCGGGTAATGACGGCCTGTGAGGCGCTGGAATCTTTGTTTTATAAGAAGGAGATTACGGCATCCCCCTGTTATCGGCTGTTTCACCGGGATGTGTTTGCGGGCCTGCGGTTTGAAAAGGGACGGATTTTCGAGGATATCGGGCTGATGTATCTGGCCGTGGAGGCGGCGGGAAAGATCGCCTGCACGTCTCAGGTGCTGTATTATTACAGACAGCGGAAAGGGAGTACCATGCACCATGTCCAGTTTACCGGCAGGCGGCTGGACCGGATCTGGTTCTCCGAGAAAATCCTGGAATTTGCCGAGAAAAAATATCCCCGGCTTCTGCCAGCCGCCCGGTCCCGTTTTTTTACTTCCTGTTTTCTGGTGCTTGCCGAGCTGCCCCGGGGGAAAGGATACCGGGATATATACCGGATGCTGAGAACAAATTTAAAAAAATACGGGCGCCTGGTGGTCAGGGATCCGAAAGCGTCCGCAAAGACCAGGCTGACGGCTGCCCTTGCCTGTTTTTCCGTTCCTGCCGCCAGGCTGGCAGGGGTGATTTTACGCAGGACAACCAGCATGTCATAGGCGGGAGAGCTTTTTATGGATAATCCAAAACTGACGGTGATTACGGTCTGCTATGAGGCGGAACAGGAGATTGAGCGGACGATCCGTTCCGTGCTGAACCAGACCTTTACCGGATATGAATATATTTTTAAGGACGGGGGTTCCGCGGACCAGACCAATGAGCTGATTGCCTTTTATAAGCCCCGGTTTGAGGAAAAGGGAATCAGAGTGACCCATGTATCCGACCGGGACGACGGGCTGTATGACGCCATGAATCAGGCGTTAAAGCTGGCCAAAGGGGAGTGGTGTGCCTTTCTGAACGCGGGAGATTACTATTTCGGCCCCGATACCCTTGAGCGGGTGTTTGCCAGAGAGTATGAGGAAACCATTGTTTACGGAAATACGGTGGAGGTGGAAGCGGGTCTGGCCTACCATCTGGAGGGGGATATCAGCCGGATCCGGGAAAAATCTCTGATCTGCCATCAGTCCTCTTTTATCCGCACGGACTGGATGAAAGAGGCCGGCTATGACACCGGATACCGGATTGCGGCGGATTATGATTTTTTCCTGAAAACCTTTATGGAGGGGAAAACCTTTTATAAACTGGATCAGTATATTTCCGTATTTATGAAAGACGGCGTATCCTCTACCAATGAGCTGGAACGGGTGCGGGAAACGGAGGCTGTCCGGGTGAAGTGGGAGCTGACCGATCCCTGCTCAAAGGAGTATGAGAAAAAGCTGCGGGCTGCGGCGTTTAAGCAGATGATATTGGATCATACCCCCCGGGGATTTTCCGATTTTTTAAGGAAGCTGAGAAGAAAAATGCGGGGGATGGACAGAAAGGCGGAGCTGACAGGTGAAAATACTTTTTTTGAATGACAAGGGTCATGACGATGTGAAAAACTGGTCCGGCACCACGGCCCATATGGCCCGGATGCTGGAGGAACGGGGGCATCAGCTTTCCTATATTGACCATCTGACGGGAAACTTTTTTCTGCGCTGCTTTTACAGAGGACTGGGGATTCTTATAGGAAAACAGGTGAAGGCCAACCGGGAGCCAAACGTATTAAAATCCATGGCAAGGCGGCGGGACCGGGAGAAGAAAAAATTTGATTATGACCTGATTTTTACGCCAAACAGTATGTGCCTTTGCTATTTGGAAGATGAAAAGCCCTCCGTTCTGTATACGGACGCCACTTACGGCGGCATGGAGGGATTCTATCCCAGTTTTACCAATGTTTCCGCCCGCACTTCAAAAAACGGCAATTTCCATGAGAAAATGGCGCTTACCACCTGTACCAGAGCGATTTATTCTTCCAGGTGGGCCAGACAGACGGCCATCGACTGTTACGGCATCGACGGGGATAAGCTGGACGTGGTAAACTTCGGCGCCAATGTGGCTGTCTCTTATGACGAAGACCAGATTATGAAGCTTGCGAAGAAGCGGTGGGAAGAAAAAGAAAAGCATCTGTTGTTTGTGGGTGTGGAATGGGAGCGGAAAGGCGGGCCGAAAGCGCTGGAAGCGGTTCGGATTCTTGCCGGACGGGGATATCCGGTGAAACTGGCTGTTGCCGGCTGTCAGCCCGGTCTGTCGGAGGAAGAAAAAAAGGCTGCCAGATTATACGGATATCTCAGCAAAAAAGATGCCGGACAGGCAGAGCGGCTGCGAAGGCTTTATGAAGAAAGCTTTCTGTTTTTTATGCCCAGCCTTTATGAGTGTACGGCCATCGTATATGCGGAGGCCGCCGCTTTCGGCCTTCCCTCAGTGGCTTCGGATGCCGGCGGCGTGTCCAATATGGTGATCGAGGGGGAGAGCGGCCTTCTGCTGGCTGCGGATGCGCCGCCGGGGCAGTATGCAGATTTACTGGAACGGCTTCTTACGGACAGGGAAGCCTATCTGTCCCTGTGCCGAAAAACCATTGCATGCAGCAGGCGGCTGTTTACCTGGGAGAGCGTGGGAGAGCGGGTGGACCGGGTGCTGGAAGCCGCGGTGAGAGAGAAACAAAAAACCCTTTAGTGCCGGCAGCGATGCTGTCTTTGTCCGGGCAGCCCGGCAGGCGCTTCGGAAAGAGGAAACCATGAGAGTTTTGTATCTGAATACCAAATTTCAGGGCGGCGGGGCCGAACGGGTGGCCAGACAGCTCTATGAGGGCATCGGCGCCGAGGGTGTGGAAAGCCATATGCTGGTGGGAAAAGAAGATGAATCCGACCCCCGGTATGAGATAATCTATGAGAGTCTGTTCCGGCGCAGATGGAACTGGATATACGGCAAGCTGACCAGCAATGCAAGGCTTGACGACCGGTTTGCGGCGAAAAAGATTCTGTCCTGTGTCCGGGAGAATCGGATTGATCTGGTTCACATTCACAATATCCACGGAAATTATATGGGAATCCGAAATGTGAGGGAGATTGCCGCCGCCGTTCCGGTGGTGTGGACGCTTCATGATATGTGGACCTTTACCGGGCACTGTGCCTATGCGGGAGACTGCGATCACTGGGAGACCAAGGGCTGCGCCCATTGTCAGGATCTGGCCATGTTTCCGAAGCTGTATTTTGACTGCGCTTCCAGGCTGCAGGGGCAGAAACGGCAGTATTTTACGGAAAACGGAATTACCTTCGTTACCCCTTCTCAGTGGCTGTACAACCTGGTAAAAAAGTCTTTTCTGGGACAGGAAAAGCTGCATATGATTCACAACGGTGTGGATACGGAATGCTTTTATCCCGGCGATAAAGAAAAACTGCGGGAACAGTACGGCATCCGCACCGAAAAGCATGTACTTCTGTTTCTCACCAATATGCTCCGGAATACCATGAAGGGCTTTTCCTATCTGGCGGAGGCGCTGCGGCAGATGGAAAACAAAGAACAATACCTGCTGCTGATCGTGGGAAAGCTGGAGGAAATCCGGGATATCTGTGAGCTGTACGAGGTGAAAACCTTCGGATATATCAGGGAAATAGAGACGCTGCGGGATGTGTATGCCATGGCGGATCTGTTTCTCCTTCCCAGTATGCTGGAAAACTATCCCTGTGTGACACTGGAGGCGATGGCCTGCGGAACGCCGGTGGCGGCGTTTCAGACCGGCGGCATTGTGGAACAGGTGGACGAAGAAACAGGCTGGCTGGTAGAGCGGGGAAACGCTGCGGCGCTGAAAGAGACGATCCGGCTGGCCTGTCAGGACAAGGCGCTGCTGCGGGAAAAGGGAATGCGGAGCCGTAAAAAAGCGGAAGAATGTTTTTCACAGGAGAAAATGTTAAGAGCGTACCGGCAGTTATATGAGGAAGTACTGAATAAAGAGTAGCAGCGGGACCGTACCGGACTGTGGGTTTGGAAAGGGCGCTGCGGAACCAGTATCATGTGGGAGAGAACCGATATGGCAGAGGATAGAAACTGCGCCCCGGCGGCAGTATTTGTGTATAAGCGGAAAGATTACGCGGAGAAAACGCTGGCTGCGCTGCGGGACAATTTTCTGGCGGAGCAGACGGAGCTGTATATATTTTCCGACGGGGCCAGGAATGAGAAGGACCGTCAGGCAGTGTCCCAGGTGCAGGATTTTGTCCGGGAGTTTGCGGCCCAGGGCGGTTTCCGCTGCATTCATGTCAGTCTGGCCTCCGGCAATCAGGGTCTGGCTTTTTCGATTATAGGCGGCGTGACCGGACTTCTGGAGAAATTCGGCCGGATTATTGTGCTGGAGGATGATCTGCTGACCGGCAGAGATTATCTGACCTATATGAACGACGCCCTGGATTATTACGCGCAGGATCGGCGGATCTGGTCTGTCAGCGGTTATACGCCGCCGTTAAAGGGCCTGGAGACGTGGAAAGAGGACGTTTACTTTTTTTACCGGGCAAGCAGTTGGGGCTGGGCGACCTGGAAAGACCGGTGGGATCTGACGGACTGGGAGATGCGGGAGTATGACAGGTTTGTGAAAGATCCTGCCCTGATTGCAAAGCTGGCCAGGGGCGGCAGCGACATGCCGGGGATGCTCAGGCAGCAGATGGAAGGGGAAATTGATTCCTGGGCCATCCGCTGGTGCTATGCCCAGAGCATGGCGGATATGCTGACGGTATATCCCCGTGTTTCCCGCGTCAGAAATATGGGCAACGACGGCTCCGGCACCCATACGGCGGCCGTGGCCAGCGAGTTTGACACCAGGCTGAACGAACAGTATAACGGCTGTGTCTTTCAGGCGCCAAAGCTGCACGGCGGACTGTCAAAAGAGTTTCGTCTTTTGTATGACACAGGGGTAAGAGGAAAGCTGAACCGCCGCTGTCAGCGGCTGAAAAACCGTTTGAAGGCGAGAGTCGGGGAACGCTTTTACGGAAAGTAACGGGAGAATGGCGGATGGACTGGGAACGGAATGATTACAGGCTTCGGTGGATTTACCGAAAGATTAAAAAGAGAATCACAAAAAAACCGGTGGAATTTTCCCGTTATGGGGGAAAGGATGTGCTGCCGGTTCAGGCGGGAAATGACTGGCTGCGGCAGGCGGTGCTGTCCGGCAGTCCATTTATGGCCTGCCGTTTCGGAAATGTGGAGCTGAATGCCATGACAAAATTTGAGACTGGGGCCGGGAAAGGGGCGGCAGGCGCTGACAGCCCTTCGGGCCGGAGCGGATGGTCTTTTTCAGGGCGTAAGAAAGCGATGAGGGCGCTGTGCAGCAACGCAGGGTTTTTTCCGGAACGGGAAGATATGGGCGTCAGATATGCCGGACTGATGCGGGAAGCCTGCGGACAGGCGGATCTGATCGGCGTCTGGTTTAATCCGATGGAGGATTATACGATTGCCCGCTATGGGCCTCAGGCTTCCATAACGTATCTGCGCGGGCTGGAACCCTGGTATTCCGAACAGCCCTGGACGGCTGCTCTTAAAGACAGGCGGGTGCTGGTGATCCATCCGTTTGCCGAAACGATTGAGAAGCAGTATGAAAAGAGAGAACTTTTGTTTCCGGGAACCGATTTGCTGCCGGAGTGCAGGCTGCGCACGGTAAAGGCGGTGCAGACCATCGCCGGGACGAAAGACAGCCGGTTTCAGGACTGGTTTGAGGCTCTTTCGTGGATGGAGCAGGAGGCTATGAAGGAGGCGTTTGACATCGCGGTGATCGGCTGCGGCGCTTACGGGTTTCCGCTGGCTGCCAGACTGAAAGCCCATGGCCGTCAGGCCGTTCATCTGGGCGGCGCCACACAGCTTCTGTTTGGAATCAAGGGCGCCCGCTGGGAGAACCACACGGTTATTTCCCGGCTGTTTAATGAGAACTGGGTGCGGCCTTCGGAGGAAGAAAAGCCGGAGGGGGCGAACCGGGTGGAAGGCGCGTGTTACTGGTAGCAGGGCGGAAATCGGACAGGATAACGGGAATGGATGACAGGATAATATTGGACAGACAATTGAAACAGGCGGCGGAGAAAGAACCGATGGTCAGCGTGGCCCTGGTCACGTATAAACATGAGGCGTATATCAGGGAGGCGCTGGACAGCATTCTGATGCAGCAGGTGGATTTTTCCTATGAGATCGTGGTGGGAGACGACTGCTCCCCTGACGGCACCCAGGATATTCTGCGGGAATATGCCGGCCGTTACCCCGGCCGTTTCCTGCTGCTTCTACGGGAAAAAAATCTGGGGGCCACAGCCAACAGCTATGATATCAAATGCCACTGCAAAGGGCGGTATATTGCCCAACTGGAAGGGGATGATTTCTGGACAGACCCGCACAAGCTGCAAAGACAGGTGGATTTTCTGGAAGCTCACCCGGAATATATCGGCACGGCCCATATGCATCATGTGGTGGATGAGAACAGCCGTCCCATAGAAGGGCTTTCCGGCTACTGCGAGCCGGGCCGGTTTACGATGAAGGATTATCTGGTGGAGGGAAATCTGCCGGGGCAGACGGCGACTTTGGTATACCGGAATATTTATAAAAATCCCCTTCATGATTATTCCATAGAGGCAAAAGCCCATGATTTTCGAAGCGACGTTACGGTAACGCTGATACTGCTTTCGCTGGGGGATATCTATACCTTTACCGATTCCATGAGCAGCCGCCGTCTGGTGAGAAAAGTGGGCGAGACAAACTGGAATTCCGTGTCCATAACCAGAGATCTGCAGGTGGATGAGTGCCTGTTAAGCGCAAGGCTTCTCTGCTGGCGCAGAAAGGAATTCGGCCCCACCAAAGAGGGGAATGCCCGTATGCGCATGTGGCAGGAAAATGCCCTGATCGTGTTTTTGAAGCATCCCTGCAAAAGACGGCGGGAGGCTTTAAAAGAAGTGATCCGGGAGATTTCCGGTCCGGGTTTTCTTCTGTTCCGCTGTCTTTCTTTGGTTCCGGGCATGATAAAAAGAAAGCTGAAAGGGTAGGTTTCGTGAGTTTGAAGCAGGAAAACAGGACGGCGAAAGACGGTGCGCGATGAAAAAGATCAAGGTAAACTTCGTAGATTTCTGGCCAAATTTTGAGAATGACAATGTGTTTCTTCCGATTCTGCAGAAACACTATGACGTGGAAATTTCCGAGAATCCGGACTATATCTTCGGATCGGTTCTTGGGGATTCCTATCTGGATTATGACTGTGTCAGGATCTTTTATACCGGAGAAAATCTCTGTCCCGATTATAATCTTTATGATTACAGCATTGATTATGAATATATGGATTACGGCGACCGGCATTTTCGCTATCCCAATTATATCATGTGGAACGAGGCATTTTCCGGCATGGTAAAAAAGCATCTGGCGACGGAGGAGGAGATCCGGGCAAAAACCGGGTTTTGCAGCTTTGTCTACAGCAACGGCAAGGGCAATCCTGCCAGAACCCGGTTCTTTGAGCTGCTGTCCGGGTATAAACGGGTGGATGCCGGCGGCCAGCTATGCAACAATATCGGCGTTCCCGAAGGGATTAAGGATAAGCTGGCCTTTCAGACGGAACATAAATTTGCCATAGCCTTTGAGAACAGTTCCCATCCGGGCTATACCACCGAAAAGCTGGTGGAGGCCTTTGCCGCGAAAACCGTTCCGATTTACTGGGGCGATCCGCTGGTGGGGCTGGGGTTTAATGAGGAAGCGTTTATTAACTGCCACCGGTATGGTTCCTTTGAGGAGGCGGTGGAAGCGGTAAAGCTGGTGGATCAGGACGATGCGCTTTACCGGAAGATGCTGCTGACCCCGGCGTTAAAATCTCAGGAATACAGCCAGAAGGAGACTTACAGACGGCTGGAACAGTTTCTTCTGCATATTTTTGACCAGCCGACGGAGCAGGCCTACCGGAGAAACCGGGAGCTGTGGGGGAAGCATTATTATGAGAAACGGCTGAATCAGAGAAAGTATGAGCATATGGCCGGAAAAATCAGGAAGATGATTCCGGGTCCGGTATTAAAGATGCTGCACAGACGGTGAGCAGGCCGGCGGCTGACCGGCAGAGACCTGGGCCGGAGGGAACCGGGAACACAGGGGAGGATGAAAAAATGGAAGAAAAGGAATTGATTTCCATTATTGCGGCGGTCTACAATGTGGCGCCCTATCTGAGAGGGTGTCTGGATTCGGTTCTGGCTCAGACCTATTCCAGGCTGGAGGTGATTCTGGTGGACGACGGCTCGGATGACGGTTCGGCCGCCATCTGCGACGAATATGCAGAACGGGACGTCAGGGTTACTGTCGTTCATCAGTCCAATCAGGGGCCCTCCGCCGCCAGGAATACCGGGCTGCAATATGCGCATGGAGAAATAATCAGCTTTGTGGATGCGGACGACCGCCTTCATCCCCGGTTCTGTCAGCTTCTGTATGCCAGGATGGAGGAAACGGGAGCGGATATCGCCGTGGGCAATTATGATTTTATCCACCGGATTGATGAAGAAAAGCCGGAGGAAATCCGGGAGAACACGGTCTTTACGAAGACCGGTTATGAAGCGCAGTTTTTGTTCTATAACAGCGCCTGGTGTATCCAGAACGGTGTGGTATGGCTGAAGCTTTATCGGAGGCGCTGTCTTGCTTCCCTTCGTTTTCCGGAGGGCAGAATTCATGAGGACACGTATATGATGCCCATGCTGTTTGACCAGGCGGAAAAAGTGGTTTATACGGACGCCGTGCTGTATTATTATCTGGTACGGCCCGATTCCATTACGGGCGCTTACTATAAGAAGCGGCTGGATCAGCTGGATGCGCAGGAGCATGTTCTGCGCTTTTACCGGGAGCGGGGATACGAAGCGCTTTATACAAAAGCGTGTGAGAGTTATCTCCACAGCATCCGGAATCACTATTTTGATGTCAGACGGTATCTGCCGGAGGAGAAAGCGCTTCCCGGAACGCTGGATCAGAGATTTCGCAGGGCATACCGGCAAGTGCGCGGCCCAGGGCTTTCCAGGGCCGCAAAGCTGGAATTTGACCTGTTCTGCCTGAATAAAAGGCTTTATCAGATTGTCTGGAAGCTGTGGCTGAAGGTAAAGAAATAAGCTTGCATTTCATCTTGTTTTCTGCTAGGATTACAAAAGAAAAATAAATGGGATACTTTTCTAATCCGATAATAAAGCAGGCGGGAAAGGGACAGGTACCTTTATATGGATATCGTTACAAAGCTGCTGAAGGTGATGGACCGAAAGCAGAAGGTCCAGATGGCGGTGCTGGGACTGATGATGCTGATCGGCGCTTTTATCGAAACGCTCAGCGTGTCGATGCTGATCCCGCTGATCGAAGTGATTATGAATCCTGATGATCTGGCAGAGCATGACCAGATGCGGCAGATATTTGAATTGCTTCATCTGGACAATATGGGCCAGTTCACGGTGTTTATGATTCTGGCGCTGATCGCCATGTTTATACTGAAAAATATTTATCTGTATTTTCAGCGGTCCTATCAACTGCGTTTTGTCTGCGACAATCAGTTCCTGACCGCCCGCAGGCTGATGCGGGTTTATCTGGACAGGCCCTATGAATTTTATCTTCATGCCAACAGCGCCGAGATCATCCGCACCGTCACCACGGATGTGGCTAATACCTACAGTCTGGTGCTGCAGATTCTGACCCTGGCTTCCGACGGCGTGGTATTTTTCGGGCTGGCTGTTATGATCTTAGTGCTGGACCCGGTGATGGCTCTGATGGTGGGCGTCACGATGGGGCTGGTTCTTGTAATTATCAAAAAAGCCTTTAAGCCCATACTGCTGAAAGCGGGAAAAGACCAGCAGTTTCACAACGGACAGATGATTAAATGGATCAACCAGTCTGTTCTTGGCGTGAAAGAAGTGATTATATCAAATAAAGAGCAGTATTTTGTGGATCAGTATTCCGTTCACGGGAAGATTCATGCGGAGACCAACCGGAAGCATAACCTGCTGACCGGCGTTCCCGGCATGATTACGGAAAGCGTGATGATGACCGGCATTCTTCTGTATCTGTTATATATTGTCGGTTCAGGACAGAATATGGCATCCATGCTGTCCCAGCTTGCGGCTTTTGCGGCGGCGGCGATTAAAATTATGCCGTCGGTCAGCCGCATGAGCGCCAGCATGAACAGCATCACGTATCTGCGGCCCTTTTTTATCCGGGTCAGCGACGATCTTATGGAGCAGTTAAAGCTGGGAGCGGAGCTGGAGGAAACTGAGGAAGATGAGCGGACGGCGCCTTTGAAGCTGCACCGGAGCATTCTGCTGGATCATGTGACTTTTTCTTACGGTCAGTCGGACCGGTATATTTTTAAAGATGCTTCGATGGAGGTGCCCGTGGGAAAAACGGTGGGAGTGGCCGGGCCGTCGGGAGCCGGAAAAACCACGGCCATTGATATTATGCTGGGCCTCTTAAAGCCTGAGTCGGGCCGGGTGCTGGCGGACGGCGTGGATATTTCCGGCCATTATGCCGCATGGCTGAAAAACATCGGCTATATTCCCCAGATGATTTTTATGCTGGACGATACGATCCGCAGAAATGTGGCGTTCGGCGTAAAAAATGTGGATGATGGGCGGGTGTGGACCGTTCTGCGGGAAGCCCAGTTAGAAGAACATGTGAAGTCGCTGCCGAAGGGTCTTGACACGGAGATCGGCGAGCGTGGGATCCGTCTGTCGGGGGGACAGAGGCAGCGTCTGGGAATTGCCAGGGCGCTGTATCATGATCCGGATCTGCTGGTTTTTGACGAGGCCACCTCGGCGCTGGACAATGAGACGGAAGCCGCGATTATGGAGTCTGTCAATCATCTGAAAGGCAGAAAAACCATGGTGATTATCGCGCATCGGCTGAATACGATAGAAAACTGCGATATTCTGTACCGGGTGGAAAACGGAAAGATCGTCAGGGAACGATAAGTCAGGCAGAGGAAAGAAGACGACATGAACGTATGTGTGATTACAGATAATCAGTTTATATATGAACAGTTTCTGCTGATTCTTAAAGATGCCCGGTATCAGAGCGAGTCTTTTGATTTTTTCAGCTCTCCGGGCAATCCGCTGCGGCAGGAACCGGGCTGTCAGATCCGTCCGGGCCAGGTGGATCTGAAACAGGCGACACAAGACTTTTTCAGCCGGTACGAGCTGTTTTTATCCCTTCACTGTAAACAGTTATTTCCTCCGACACTGGTGAAAAATCACCGCTGCATCAATGTCCATCCGGGATTCAACCCTTATAACCGGGGCTGGTATCCCCAGGTGTTCAGCATCCTGAATAAATATCCGGCAGGCGTCACGATCCATGAGATCGACGAGCAGTTGGATCATGGCCCCGTTATCTTACGGCGTCAGGTTCCGGTTTACAGTTGGGATACTTCTCTGGATGTGTATACCAGGATTCAGCAGATGGAGGTGGAGCTGTTAAAAGAATTCCTCCCGGTTCTGCTGTCCGGAGCCTACCGGACCTTTCAGCCGGAAACAGAAGGAAATGTGAATCTGGAGAAGGATTTTAAAAAGCTGTGCCGGCTGGATCCGGATCAGAAGCTGACATGGCAGGAGGCCATCGACTTTCTGCGGGCCATGACCTTTCAGGGATATCGGAACGCTTACTTTTATGATAAAGAGGGCAATAAAGTGTTCGTGGAGATCCGTCTGGAAAAAGATTAGGATACGGACGGAAATCCGATTGCCAGCAGCAACGGACCGGACAAGCGCCGGAAGTTGCGGAACTCTAATGGAAAAGAGATTGACGTATGAAAGACCCTAAAGACCCCAAAGAACCAATTCTGGTTACCCGTTCTTCCATGCCGCCGCTGGAGGAATTTATTGAAGAAATCAGGCCGATCTGGGATTCCCACTGGCTGACCAATATGGGCGTGTACCATGAGAGATTCAGGGAACGGCTGAATCAGTTTCTGGGCGTGGCGCACACGGAGCTGTTTGTCAACGGCCATATGGCGCTGGAGATGGCGATTCAGGCCATGGGACTGACCGGGGAGGTGATTACCACCCCGTTTACCTTTGTGTCCACCACCCATGCCATCGTGCGCAACGGGCTGACGCCGGTGTTCTGTGACATTAATCCCGGAGACTTTACGATGGATGCGGCGAAGCTGGAAGGACTGATTACGGCCCGGACGTCGGCCATTATCCCGGTGCATGTGTACGGGAACCTGTGCGATGTGGAGGCTATCGAAACAATCGCCGAAAAACATGGACTGAAAGTGTTTTATGATGCGGCCCATGCCTTCGGGGAGCGCTATCATGGAACCGGTGTGGGAGCCTTCGGGGACGCTTCCATGTTCAGCTTTCATGCCACGAAAGTGTTTCACAGCATCGAGGGCGGGGCGGTCTGTTATCATGACGAAGCGTTGGGAAAAGAACTGTATAAATTAAAGAATTTTGGTATTTTATCGGAGGAAGTGATCGACGGCGTGGGGGCCAATGCCAAGATGAACGAGTTTCAGGCGGCTATGGGAATCTGTAATCTGCGCCATCTGGAAGAAGAAATCGCAAAGCGGAAACAGGTGTTTTTGCATTACATGAAGCGGCTTTGCGACGTTAAGGGGCTCCGGCTGCCTGTCCACAAGCCGGGACTGGAATCCAACTATGCATATTTTCCGGTGATCTTTGACGAATCCGTGTTCGGTGAAAACAGAGATCAGGTTTATGACAGGCTGAAATCTCACGGCATCGTCGCCAGGAAATATTTCTATCCGCTGACCAATGCCTGTGACTGCTACAAAGATCGGTTCTCACCGGAAAGCACGCCGACGGCTTTTCAGATTTCCCGGCAGGTGCTGACGCTGCCGCTGTACGCGGATCTGCCCCTTGAGGATGTGGACAGGATCTGTGAGATAATACTGGATCACAAGACGGAAAAGGCAGGAGTGTGGCAATGAAAAAGGTGCTGAGAGAAACATTAGCGGGGATTCGGAAAAAGGACCGGGAATATTTGGCGGTAACGGCTGTGATTTCAGTGCTGTTTCTGCTGTTTGCCTATGAGTCTACCAGTCCTCTTTATCCCTATATTCACGGCCTGGATTCCTCCTTTTTTATGATGACGGGACGTATGGTGGCGGACGGAAAAGTGCCGTATCTGGACTTTTTTGATATGAAAGGGCCGATGATCTTCTTTATCGAGGGGCTGGGGCAGCGGCTGATTGACGGAAAAACGGGAATCTTTCTGGTTCAGAATCTGTTTTTTCTTGCCACGACAGGTTTTTCCTATGCCATTGCCAGACAGTTTGTGAAAGAGGGACCGGCCCTTCTGGTGGTTCTTTTGAACCTGTTCGTGCTGTCCACAACATCTTCCGGCGGAAATTTTACCGAGGAGTTTTCTTTGCCGCCCGTGCTGCTGTGTGAGCTGCTGGCGGTAATCTACACGAAAAAATGCGGGGAAAGCCTGAGGGAGTCCGGGGAGGCGGAGCATCCGCCTCTTTACGCGGCTGTTTACGGCTTCTGTTTTATGTATCTGGCCCTGATCCGCATTACCAACGCCGCGTTGATCTGCGGCATTGTGGGCGCTGTCCTTGTAGTGCTGATTGCTACGAAAAAGTGGAACAACCTGCTCCGCAATATGGCGGGCTTTCTCATTGGCGCGGCGCTGTGCTTTGCACCTGTGGCGCTGTATTTTCTTGCGAAGGGCGCTTTTGGGGAGATGCTGTACGGTACCTTTGTGTTTCCGTTTATGTATTCCAATGACGGCGTTACAAACCGGATTGCCAGCACATGGATGTCGATTCTCTATTATATCGGTCCGGCGCTGTCCGGATTTTTTGCCGCCCTGATCTATGGGAGAAAAAAGGAACCGTATACGGGGTATATGATGGCATTTTCCATTTTTCTTCTGATTATTACGCTGAATATGGGGAGGACCTCTGCCCATTACTTTACGCTGTCGATGCCTTCTTATGTGGCAGGGCTTGCGATGACGGGACAGCTACTGTCAGAGCGGGAGCAGAGAAAGGCTCCCTGGCCGCTGTTTCTCACGGCGGCTTATATTGCGGTGCTGGGAAGTTCGTTTATGAATTACCATGGGGGGATTACGTCTAAGATTTCCGCAAATCTGAACGCACTGATCAGTCCGGAGGGCGGAAAAGAATGGACGGAGACGGTCAGAGCCCAGGGCAATCTGATTCCTGAGGAGGAGAGAGAGCTGGTATGGGGCTACGGCATTCATCCGGCCTGGTACTATATCAACGATATCCAGCCCTGCAACCGGTTCTGTGCCTATCAGGGAACCTTTGTGAGTATGGCGCCGGAGACGGCGGAAGAAATCTACAGGATGCTGGACACGGTTTTCCCCCGGTGGATTGTGGTTTATAATGTGGAGGAAGCGGGAAACGAGCTGGAATATCTGGGGGCCGTGCTGGAAACCAGATATAAGCTGGTCAGCGACCTGGATGAATTTGACCTTTACCGGCTGCTGCGGTAGCATATGGGGGGGAGGAGGGGTTTGGTGAAACGGATTGGGATGGTGGTTCCTTATTTCGGAACCTTTCCGGATTATTTTCCGCTGTGGCTCTTATCCTGCGGATGTAATCCTGATGTTGATTTTCTGGTCTTTACGGATGACAGGCGTCCTTTTGAATGGCCGGAGAATGTGAAAGTGACGTATCTTGGCTGGAAGCAGATGCAGAAAAAAGTCAGAGACTGCTTTGCATTTCCGGTAAAAATATCCCGGCCGTACAAGCTCTGCGATTTCCGTCCGGCTTACGGGGAGATTTTTGCCGGTGAGCTTGCCGGGTATGATTTCTGGGGGCACTGCGACCTGGATGTGGTCTGGGGGGCGCTGCGGGAGTTTGTATCCGAAGACTTGCTGAACCGTTATGACCGGCTGTTTTATCGGGGACATTTCAGCCTGTACCGGAATACGGAAAAAATAAACGGACTGTACCGCTGTCCGGTGGAAGGAAAGCCTTTGTACCGGAAGGTATTTGAGGACGCCGCCCCCTGGGTGTTCGACGAATGGACGGGGATCGGCCGGATTTTTGACGAGCAGAAGATCCCGGTTTATGACGGCCGGGTGGTGGCCGATATCTATGCGGATGATTATCACTTTACGGTAAACGGCGATCAGTGGGACAAACAGCGTCCCCAGGTATTTTTGTGGCGCAAGGATAAGGGGGGCCGGTGCCGGGTGTTCCGCTATTACCGGGACCGGTGCGACTTTGTGCGGCAGGAATTTATGTACATTCATCTGCAGAAGCGGGATATGGTGCTGACGCCGGGAAAAAGGCCGGCGGACGCCTATTTGATTGTGCCCAACCGGTTTATTCCCTGCGAGGGACTGGCCCGGCTTTTGGAGGATCCGGAGACGGAGGACGAGACGGCGGCGGCCATGATCCGGAAGTTTTACAGACGGCGGCCGGTAAACTGGGGACTGCTGAGAAAAAAATGCGCAAGGAGATTCAGGAAGCTTAAATGTTATTTCACTCGGTAGAATTTTGGTTGTTTTTGATTTTGGTGATCGGAATTTACTATGCGGTCAGCCCTTTTTTCCAATGGCCGGTTCTGCTGGCGGCCAGTCTGTTTTTTTATCTGTACGCCGGATGGGGTATGCTTTTCTATCCGTTATTTACCGTGCTGCTCACCTATTGGAGTGCATTGCGGATCGGCGCAAACAACCGGAGGATGAAAGAGCAGATCAGAGCCGGAGGCCGGGAACTGCAAAGAGAGCAGAAACAGGCGATTCAGGCCCGGTACCGCCGGATCGGCCGCGTCTGGCTGTATGCGGCGCTGGTCGGGAATATCGGCCTGCTGTTTCTGATGAAATACGCGGGCTTTCTGGCGGAAAATATCAACGGTCTGTTTGCCCTGTTTTCATTGGAGGCAGCTTTGCCGGTATTTCGGTTTACACTGCCCGTAGGGCTTTCTTTTTATACGTTTCAGGCGCTGGGCTATGTGATTGATGTAAGCAGAGGGCTTTATGAGCCTCAGAAAAATCTGGCAAAATATGCCCTGTTCGTTCTGTTTTTCCCTCAGATTCTCCAGGGTCCGGTGGGCCGGTATCCCCAGATGGAACGTAGTCTGTACGCTGCGCATCGGTTCGACGCGGGGGAGGTGGCCGGAGGGCTTAAGCTGGCGATATGGGGGCTGTTTAAAAAGCTGGTGATTGCCGACCAACTGGGCCGGGCGGTGGACGCCTATTTCGGGAATTTCGAGGCGTATCCGGGAATCGGGGCGGCGTTTGGAGGCTGTGCCTTTGTCGTGCAGTTGTATACGGATTTTTCCGGTTATATGGATATTGCGGAAGGGGTTTCCCAGATGTTTGGCATCCGGCTGTTTAAAAATTTCCGGAACCCTTTTTTCTCCCGGAGCATCCAGGAGTTCTGGCAGAGATGGCATATCAGCCTGGGGGAGTGGTTTAAAGACTATGTCTTTTATCCGCTGCTGAAATCCCCGCTCTGGGCAGGCTTGGGAAAAGAGTGCCGCCGGATCTTCGGGAAAAAAACGGGAAAAGAGGTTACGACTTACGCAGGCATGTTCTGCCTCTGGTTTTTCATCGGCGCCTGGCATGGGGCCGACTGGAAGTTTATCCTGGCAAGCGGCCTGATTCAGTGGTTTTATATCGTGTCGGGCAAAGTGCTGCAGCCGGTATGGGAACGGATCAGAAGGGGGCTGCATATCCGGGAGGATGCCGGCTGGTTTTCCTGCTTTCAGATGGTCCGCACGTTCTGTCTGTTCTCTTTTGCCATGCTGTTTTTCCGCGCCTCCTCTGTGGGCGACGCATGGAAGATGATCCGTCTGCTTGTCAGTCCCGGCGGTTTTGAACCCTTCGCGGGCCTGCTGTATGAAAATTTCGGGGCGCTGTTCTGCGCTTTTGTCGGAATCTGTGTGCTGGCTGTCGTGGAAGTGATGCAGAACCGGGGAATTTCGGTGCGGGAACGAATCGGAATGTTAAACCGCTGGCAGCGGTTCGCCTTTTATACGGCGGCGCTTACGGCCATTCTGGTTTTTGGGACATACGGTATTACGGATCCCAGCCAGTTTATTTATTTTCAGTTTTGAGTGATGGGAGAGCGATATGTCTGAACGAGTGGAGAATCAGACCGGAATCCGGGACAGTTCGAAGCCGGACGGTTCCGTAACGGCGAGGGGAAACGGCCGGGGAATGCTTAAGCTGGCGTTTCGGGCCGCCTGCGTCGGACTGACGGCACTGGTCCTTTATGCCTGTGTTTTTCTGGCGGCCTTTTGTCTGCTGCCGCCTCTGTATCAGGATTCTTATCAGAGTGTGGTGGTGCGTCAGTATGACAGTCTGAAAGAGATTCAGGAACCGAAGGTGATTGTGCTCGGCACTTCTTATGTAACTTTTTCCGTAGATGCGGATCTGATGGAGCAGAAGCTTGGGATGCCCTGTCAGATTTTCGGCTGTCATCTGGGAATGGGAACCAGATATTTTTTCGATATGTCGGAAGAATGGATCGGCGAGGGGGATATCGTGGTATATCCCATATGGGAAGCCGACATGAATTATTATGGGACGGAACTGATTCTCACAGGCATTGAGGGCAGGATGGATCTGCTGTTTTCTCTTCCGCCAGGGGCCGTGAAAGGCGTTTTGGCGGGCAGCCGGGATATTATCACAAAGAAGCTGTACGAGCCGCTGCGCCGGGGGCTGTTTCCCGGGGAACGGGAGCGGGCGGACAGCGGTGTGGATCCGATCTATACCATTGATTCCTTTGATGAAAAGGGGACGATGAAAGCTTTGCGTCAGGAGAGCTGGACGGAACCTGTGCCCGAAGAGCAGAAAAAGCGTTATGATACCGCGGCCTACTCTCAGGAATATATTGCGTTTCTCAATGAATTTGACGCCTTTTGCAGGGAACGGGGAGCGGTGTTCTGTCTGACCTACCCCACGATTCTGGATGAAGCAGTGGAAAACAGCGAAGAAGAACTGGAAGCCTTTGACAGATGGCTTCGGGAACAGGTGACGGCTCCGGTGATTACGGATATCCGGGATACGCTGATGCCGAAAGAAGAAATTTATAACGGCGTGATGCACTGCAACACGCCGGGGGCCGAACATTACACGAGTATGCTGGCGGAGGATATCAAAAGAGAAATATTTGATAAAAGCTACGTATCTTTTGAACCGGACGCTGCCGGTGCATCCTGCTCCGAAGGCTCATACAGATAGATGAAAAAGACCAGCAGTATAAAGTAGGCGAACTGGATCGGATTCAGGGCCTGGTCCATATTCATCAGAATTAGGATGCCCAGCCAGCTTCCCAGCGCGAAAAAACTGCGGCTGACATAGACCGCGTAGGCGGCGATCAGCAGGATCAGTATCATAAACAGAATGCCGGCAGGAATGGAAAAGCGTAAGGCGTGATTCAGAAAAACATTGTGGCAGTTGTCCACGGACAGCGTTTCCGTTGCCTGCATGCCGAAATGGGTCCCGAAACGCTGCCCGATGCCTGCGGGATTCTCCAGGATAATCCGAAGGGATTTCGTCCATATGGGAATTCTGGCGCCCAGTGTGCCCAGGTTCCGCTGCCGGCTGATGACAAAGAGAACGGCGGACCCTGCCGCCGTCAGCAGTCCGCCGCCGGCCAGTGTATATTTGTTGAGCCGAAGCCCTTTTTTTCTCAGATAGTCTAAAAACATTCCGCCGATGCCCAGCACCAGTCCTCCGAACGCAGACATCGTGTCGCAGATATACAATCCATACAGCAAAAGAAGAAAGATTCCCCAGCCGATCCACTGACGGGAAAATGCCCTGCGGCGGCGCAGAACGAGAAAAATGCTCATAAGCAGTACCAGCGCGTACTGGCTTTTATGAGGAAAAAGCCAACTGCAGCGGATGCCGAACATTTCGACCTGACTGTTCCGGGACGGGGCGTCCCAGCGGATATTGAGGGATTGCAGTCCGTATTTGTGGAACATAAAAAAGCAGCAGAGGGTGGAGATCACCGTGACAAAGAAGAAAAAGCGCAGCAGGTTCATTTGCTTAAGCTCCTGTCCGGACAGACACAGGATCAGAAACAGAAAAAACAGGACGCCGACGGTGTAATTCACCTGGTCCCAGTACCACTGACCGTAGAGGCCGTTAAAATAGTAAGAAACTGCGTTATACAGGATCAGCGTAATCATGCAGACTGCGGAAAATATGCGGGCGGCCCGGCCGGCTTTGAACTGCCGGGGGCAAAAGAGCAGGTACCAGACCAGCGTGATAACGATCAGGATATTGGGCAGCACGAGACGTATATAATAGGTGCTGTTTGACTCCACGGAGTAGGCCGGGTACAGTATGGCGGTGGCAATCAGTATTTTAAAAAGGAGAGACAGGCCAAAAGCCGGAAAACTCTCCTGTGTGTGCGTGTGATTCATATGGAACTCCCTGTGTGAAATGACCTTTTGATCTATGCCCGCCGCTTCGGGAAACAGGTAAATCATCCGACGGATAATATGCTCTTGAGTATAGCAAAGGGAGTTGAAAATGTCAAGGAAGATGAATTGTTATTTAAAATAAAATATGTTATACTTGCACAAGTATAACGAATGCTGCTGTTTGGGCACCGCTTATTTTTGCGAAGGGTGCTGCCGGTTACGGAGCAAACAGCAGTGAACGATTGGCACGGAATTTTGCGCAGGCGAAATTCCGCAAAGTCAGAGGAGTTGTGATGTACCAGAGACGGAATCAGATTCAGGAGCTTTTTGTCTGCCTGATCGACGGGATATGTGTGGGAATCAGCTTTATACTGGCGGGGTTTGTGCGGTACAGATCTTTTGATGTGTTTAACCAGGAAGCGAATATTTCTTATATTCTGGTATGCATGATACTGATCCATGCATCCAGTTTTTATCTGAGCAAAATTTATGAAAATATATGTGTCCGGGGATGGCTGGAAGAATTTATAAAAATATTGAAATACAACCTGCTGTTTACCTTTTCGATCACGGCGGTGGCGTTCAGTATCAAGAACGCCTTTATGTTGTCCAGGCTGACGGCAGGATATACGGTGATTTTCTGCCAGATTACCATATATATTGCTCATCAGTGCTATAAGTACTATATGATTCATATATACCGGAACAATATGTCTTCCAGCAAGGTGATGCTGGTCACGGTAAAGGACAGGCTGGAAGATGTGTTAAAAGGACTGGACAGACCTGCGGACTGGAGCTACCGGGTGGTGGCCGCGGCAGTGATGGATGAGGATCTGACCGGCCGCAGCGTCCGGGGGATCCCGGTGGTGGCCGGCAGGGCGGATTTTATGGATTATGTGCTCAGGGAAGCCATCGACGAGGTGTTTATCCATCTGCCGGATATTAAAAATAATGATTTAAAGCATGTGATCCTGGAACTGGAGAAAATGGGCGTGGTCATCCATCTGAATATTGATATGTTCGATTTCGGCCTGGATGACAGCCGGCGGATTTTCCGGATGGGAGATTACTATACGCTGGTGTTTTCCAGCCGGCTGTTCGATTACCGGAAGCTGTTAGTCAAACGCTTCATTGATATTGCAGGCGCGGCGGTGGGACTTGTGATTACGGCGGCAGTCGCTGTGTTTCTGGCGCCCGTACTCCTGCTTGAGTCTCCCGGTCCGCTGATTTTTAAGCAGAAGCGGGTGGGAAAAAACGGAAGGATTTTCGAGATCTATAAGTTCCGGTCCATGTATGCGGATGCGGAACAGCACAAAGCCGAGCTGATGGAGCAGAACGAGATGCAGGGAAATATGTTTAAGGTGACAGACGATCCGCGGGTGACAAAGGTAGGGCGTTTTATCAGAAAGACCAGCATCGACGAGCTGCCCCAGTTCTGGAATGTTCTGAAAGGAAATATGAGCCTGGTGGGAACCAGGCCGCCTACGGTGGAGGAATTTGAGCTGTACGAGGGCTATCAGAAGCGGCGTTTAAGCATTTCTCCGGGTATTACCGGATTGTGGCAGATCAGCGGCAGAAGTGATATCACGGATTTTGAGGAAGTGGTCAGACTGGATCTGGAATATATCGACAACTGGTCGATCTGGCTGGATATTAAGATTCTGCTGAAAACCATCGTGCTGGTGGCGACGGGAAAAGGTGCGAAATAAGAGAACAAAGCGGGACGAGGAGACAAAAGAGAACATGGAGAAGAAAAAGAACGGGAGAAAACCGGAGAAAAAACTGACAAAGGCGGAAGAAAAAAAGCTGCGGGAGAAAAAGGAGCTTGCGCTGCAGATAATCGAACGGCTGAAAGAGGAATATCCGGACGCTGACTGCACGCTTGACTACAATGAAGCGTGGAAGCTTCTGGTAAGCGTCCGCCTGGCCGCCCAGTGTACCGATGCCAGAGTAAATGTGGTGGTGGAAGACCTGTATAAAAAGTTTCCCGATGTGGACGCTCTGGCGGCTGCGGACCCGTCTGAGATCGAAGAAATTGTCCGCCCCTGCGGTCTGGGAAACAGCAAAGCCAGGGATATCAGCGCCTGTATGCGGATGCTGAAAGAAAAATATGACAGTAAGGTACCGGACCAGTTCGATCAGCTTTTAGAGCTGCCGGGCGTAGGGCGCAAAAGCGCCAATCTGATTATGGGCGATGTGTTCGGAAAACCTGCCATTGTGACGGATACCCACTGTATCCGGCTGGTGAACCGGATGGGACTGGTAGAGGGCGTTAAGGAACCGAAAAAAGTGGAGATGGAGCTGTGGAAGATTATTCCGC
This sequence comes from uncultured Lachnospiraceae bacterium, assembly GCA_948470335.1. Classification (GTDB taxonomy): domain Bacteria; phylum Bacillota; class Clostridia; order Lachnospirales; family Lachnospiraceae; genus Paralachnospira_A. The sequence continues at coordinate 49,439 of CAOKOL010000026.1, forward strand.
CGGAAGAAGGCAGCGATTTCTGCCACAGACTGGTAAATCACGGCCGGGACGTATGCACGGCCCGGACCGTCCCTCACTGCGGACAGTGCTGTGTGGCGGATCTGTGCGGGAAGAACGGGGTGAAATAAAGGGAAAGGACCGGGAAATGAATGATTCATTTCCCGGTCCTCCCTTTTTCAGCTTTTCAAACAGTGTTCGATTTTGTTTTCAGCTTATTTGCCGGACATCTGCTTTTCCTGGGCCTCGATCATCTTCTTAACCATATAGCCGCCTACGGAACCGTTCTGGTAAGAAGTCAGGTTGCCGTTGTAACCGTTTGATAAGGGCACGCCCAGCTCGTCCGCCACTTCCATTTTGAATTTATCCATTGCTTCTTTTGCGTCAGGTACTTCGATTCTGTTTCTTGTCGTATTAGACATAATGAAACGCCTCCTTTTTCTTTTTGTTTTGTGTAACTTTATGTTACATCCATAGTATGTGCCGTCTGTCCGGGAATACACTAGAAGGTTTTGGGGGCAATGTAAGATTTTGGATTCTTATTCAAAATGCCAGCAGCAAATAATGATAACGGCAGCCGCCACATGGAGCAGCCGGATCAATATGTAAAATTTCATGGAAAATGCCGCGTCCTCCGTTACGCTTTTAGTCTGGGACAGACCGGAGCAGCCGCCGAAGGTACAGAATATGGCGCACAATACGGCCTGCTGCCGCATGGAAAAGCCGGCGTTTTTGGCGGCGTTGATGCCGATGGTCATTTCGCTCAGGCCCGGCAGCAGTGTCCGCATAAAAGGGCTTAGAAAATGAAAAGTCTGAATCCATACGGATAGTATGGAAAAAACCATCATATAAATACCGATTTTAATCATTATTTTAACGGAAGAGTCCATGGCCTGTTCCAGAAGCGGCATGATTCCCGGCAGGTCTTCGGAATGGCTTTCGGAGGAAAGCTTTCTTTTTTTATGTTCCGGAAAAAAGAAAACCGGAATCAGAAGCATAACCGCAGGCACATAGACAGCCCATGTCACTGCCGGAATCCGGATAAATCCGGTCAGAAACATGGGACTGGGCAGATTGCAGCAGCACATCAGCCACTGTCCCTGTTTTTTTGTGACAGAACCCTCCTTCACCAGATCGCAGGCGGCTTTCGCGCCCATCGGATAACCGCACAGGAAGCCGAGAAGAACCGCATACCATTTTCCCGAAGCCATTCCAAGGGACGCAAACAGACCGGAAGCCAGAAGAAAAGGAAATAAAACAGGAATGACCGTGTTGGCCCACAGCGTCATTCCTGCGTAGGCGCCTGTTCGGGCAGTTTGGGGGAAGCAGAGCAAACATATAAAAATCAGGCAGAACAGAATGTGGACGCTTCTTTTTTTCAGTTCCTGCCTGTTTGGTTTCCGATGATGCAAGTGAACGCCTCCGAAAGTTGGAATGTCATTGGTTTACTTTATTCCTGCCGCAGGGAAATTATGCGGGATGCATGAAACACGGATTCTTTTTGCCGGAGAAAACGGGGAAATCAGAAGGATATTATTTTTGATAGATGAGAAACCGAATCCATGAAAAAATATTTTGCTATTACAGGAAACATCATATATAATGAAGCTGTGTTTCACATACAATTCATATTTGCCATATATGGGAGGTAGTATCAAGTGGTTTGTGAAAACAGCAGCGGACCGGACAAGCCCCAGAGGATTTACAGACACTTTAGTGGCTGGAAATTCTCCCAGATTCAGGGGGCTTGGGAGGGGAGCTGCGGAACTAAGTTGGATGAGGAGGTTTTGATATGGAGTACAAATTGGCAGGTCTGGAGCCGTCCGGAGTATTTTATTATTTTGAGGAGATCAGCCGTATTCCCCGGGGTTCCGGGAATACGAAGGAGGTCAGCGATTACTGTAAAGCCCAGGCAGAGCGGATGGGACTGTTCTGCCGTCAGGATGAATGGAATAACATTATCATCAAAAAGCCGGCAGCACCCGGCTATGAAGACGCTCCTGCCGTGATGCTTCAGGGGCATCTGGACATGGTGGCGGAAAAACGGAGCAGTTCTTCCCATGATTTTCTGAAAGATCCTCTGGAGCTGTTTGTGGAAGACGGCTGGATCGGCGCGAAGGACACTACCCTCGGCGCAGACAACGGCATCGCCGTCGCTTTGATCCTGGCGCTTCTGGAGGATGATGCGCTGGCCCATCCGCCGTTGGAATGTGTGTTTACCACCGAGGAAGAGGTGGGAATGGACGGAGCGAAAGGGATTGATCTTTCAGACTGTGAGAGCCGTTATCTGATTAACCTGGATTCCGAGGAGGAAGGCTATCTGCTGTCCGGCTGCGCAGGCGGCATGCGCTGTGACCTGACGCTGCCGGTGCGCCGGGTTCCTGTCAGCGGCTATTTTTATACGGTGAAGCTTAGCGGCCTTCTGGGCGGCCATTCCGGCAGTGATATCAGCCTGGAACGGGGCAATGCAAATGTGCTGCTGGGCCGTTTCCTGTATTTTCTTTCAAAGAAGATTCCTTTTGTTATAAAAGAAATGGCAGGCGGCGCTCTGGACAATGTGATTACCAGGGAAAGCACGGCCGTAATCGCCGTGGAGGAAGAAAACCGTCCGGCTTTTGAACAGGCCGTTCAGGAAATGATGAAGATCTGGAAAAATGAATATCGGAGCACGGATCCGGACATTACCCTTACCGTGACAGAGGAGGGGGAGAAAACGGAATCCGTGGTTTCCCCCGTGGATCAGGAGAAGCTGCTGTTTCTTTTGCTGGAAGCGCCTTACGGCATACAGCATATGAGCATGGAGATGGAAGGGCTGGTAGAGACTTCCCTGAATCTGGGAATTTTAAAACTGGAACAGGAGACCTTCCGTGTCCGTTACGCCGTCCGCAGCAGCATAGGTTCCAGAAAAGAACTGCTTGCCGACAGGCTGGAATATCTGATCAGGTTTTTAGGCGGCGAATTTGTCCGGGAAGGAGATTATCCGGAGTGGCAGTATCAGAAGGAATCCGGGCTGCGCACGCTGATCTGTGACATTTACCGGAAAGTCACCGGAAAAGAGATGACGGTGCAGGCCATCCATGCCGGGCTGGAATGCGGCCTGCTCATGGAAAAAATGCCCGGCCTTGACGCCGTTTCCATGGGTCCGGATATGAGAGACGTACACACCCCCTCAGAACGGCTGAATATTGATTCCACAGCCAGGACCTATGCTTTTTTGAAAGAGGTGCTGGCGGCTATGAAGAAAGGGTTTTAGAGAGCCGGAAAGTGTGATTTATGAAAAAACAGCAACGGACCGGACAAGCTCCGGGAGGATTTACAGACACTTTAGTGGCTGGAAATTCTCCCAGTTTAATGGGGCTTGGGAGGGGAGTTGCGGAACTAAAATTAGAAAAAACAGAATCAAGTATGAAATCAGACAGCCCCGCATAAACATAAGAAGAACATAACGGTTATCAGAGGTATGACTTGGGAAAACATCTGAAAGGGGCGCTGTTTCGCTTTGCTGTGCCGACCTGTATTTTAGGGCTGATGATCCTGCTTCTCCATGATTTTTTTCTGGTAAATACATCATATTATCAATTAGCCCACGATACGCTGTCAGGGGAGGACTTCCGGAATATGAGTTTCCCTGACGGCGGACTGGCCTGCCTGTATGCTCTGGCGGGGCAGTGGGAGGAAAATCCTTACGACGTGATCACGACGGCCATGATCGACGCGGGCTATCGTTTTGCAGGGACAGCCAGGGCGCTGTCCCATTTGCAGTTTGAGCAGTTGTATGCGGGCATGCAGAATCAGAAGCCGGTGGAATACCGGAAGCTGCGCAACGGCTATGAGGCAGCCCTTGCCGACCTGCGCTGTTTTCCGGTGCTGAAAAGCGCTGCCTGGAATCCGGAGCGGCTGTACTATGAAAATGGCTGGGGCGATCTCCGGACCTACGGCGGCGAACGTCCCCATGAAGGGATTGACCTGATGGACCGGGAAAATACCCGCGGTATTCTGCCTGTCGTCAGTATGACGGACGGAACCGTTACCAGACTTGGCTGGCTGGAGCTGGGCGGCTGGCGGGTGGGCGTTACGTCCCCTTCGGGCGGCTATTTTTACTATGCCCATCTGGCGTCTTATGCCGAAGGACTTAAGGAGGGCGCGGAAGTGAAAGCCGGGCAGTTGCTGGGGTTTATGGGGGACAGCGGCTACAGTACCGTGGAGGGAACCACAGGAAACTTTGACGTCCATCTTCATGTGGGGATATATCTGAACGCGGGAACCAGTGAGGAGGTGAGCCTGAATCCTTACTGGATTCTGAAATATCTGGAGGGAAAGACCATAGAATATCAGTACCGGGAAGTCCGGTGAGACGGAATATTGACTTCCATTTATAACAGTGATAAAATCAATGCGGTAAAAAATTTTTATAATAATAAATCAAAGGAGTGACAGTTACAATGAGCGCATTGACAGATTTGATTTACGGAGGCTCCAACGCGGTTTTCGGACTGACCGAACAGGCGGTAAACGACGCGATTGCAAAGTATGGAGAGGACCAGAAAGTGGCGATGCCCGATACGGCTTATTTTCTGCCGACGATCTATGCGGCTACCGGCGTAAAGGTGGCAAGGCTTGGCGATCTGCCTGCCTGTGTGGGTGTGATGAAAAGTCTGATCACCAACAAAGAGGAATTAGGAGACGCGCTGAATGCCGGTCTTGCCACGGCGGTAGGGGCAGAGATTATCGAAGCGCTGAAATATGTGGAAAATGAGAATCCTTACGAGGCGGACAGCGGCATCGGCTTTGTGCCGGACCCGGTGATCCGTTCCCTCGGTGTACCGCTGGTAACCGGCGATATTCCCGGCGTGGCCGTCGTGCTTGGAAAAGCTGACAGCGCAGAAAACGTGGTGAACGTGGTAAAAGACTATCAGAGCAAAGGAATTATGACCTTCCTGATCGGCGACGTGATCGAACAGTGTATCGACGGCGGCGTAAAAGTAGGTCTTGATTTACGTGTGGTTCCCCTGGGACATGAAGTGACTTCTGTGATCCATGTGGTAACTGTCGCGATCCGTGCGGCGCTGATTTTCGGCAATGTGACGCCCGGAGATCTGCCGGGGCTTCTGGCTTATACCAAAGAGAGAGTACCTGCATTTGTCAATACCTTCGGCGCTTTGAACGAGGTGGTCGTATCGGCAGGCGCAGGAGCCATCGCTTTAGGTTTCCCGGTAGTGGCAGATATCGACCTGGGAGAGAATCAGGTGCCGGGTGCGCTGGAATCCGTGACCGATTATGCCGCGACCGTAAAGAAATCTTTAGAGCTGCGGAACATTAAGATTAAGGTGAAGGAATTGAATATTCCGGCTGCCTTTGCTTCTGCATTCGAAGGTGAAATTATTCGTAAGAGCGACATGCAGGTGGAATTCAGTTCCCATAAGCAGCCCACCTGCGAGCTGGTTCAGACCAGAGCGGAGGAGGAGATCGAGGACCATAAGATTATCATTGTCGGCAAAGATCTGGACGAGCTGGAGCCGGGACAGACCTATGCGCTGGCTACGATGGTAGAGGTGGCCGGCGAGAAGATGCAGCCTGATTTTGAGTCCGTAATCGAGCGTAAAATCCATGCATGGTTTAACTATATGGAAGGTGTGATGCACACTGGACAGAGAAATCAGCTCCGTGTCCGCATCAGTAAGGAAGCTTTTGAAAACGGCCTGCGCCTGACCCATTTTGCGGAGGTTCTCTACACGATGATTATGGACGAGTTTGATATTGTCGTGGACAAGTGCCAGGTGACCATCGTGACCGATACGGCGAAAGTGCAGGAGATTCTGGACCATGTGGCCATGCCCGCTTACGGGGCCAGAGACGAGCGGCTGAAATCTCTGACAGACGAGAGTGTGGACGTATTCTATACCTGTACCCTGTGCCAGTCCTTTGCGCCGTCTCACTGCTGCGTGGTAACGCCTGAGAGACTGGGACTGTGCGGAGCCGTGTCATGGCTGGATGCGAAGGCTACGAAAGAACTGACTCCTACCGGCCCCTGTCAGCCCATTTCCAAGGAAGGCTGTGAGGATGAGGTAAAGGGCGTTTATCCCGATGCAAACCGGATGGTGGAGGAAGCCACCCACGGCGCTTTAAGCAGAGTGACGCTGTACTCCATTATGGAAGATCCCATGACCTCCTGCGGATGCTTCGAGTGTATCTGCGGCATCGAGCCTTTCTCCAACGGCGTCATTATCGCCAACCGTGAGTACGCAGGCATCACCCCTCTTGGCATGACCTTCGGCGAGCTGGCTTCCATGACAGGCGGCGGCGTGCAGACCCCCGGCTTTATGGGACACGGCAGACATTTTATCGCTTCCAAGAAGTTTATGAGCGCGGAGGGCGGCTTTGAGCGGATCGTGTGGATGCCCAAGGAACTGAAAGACGACGTGGCAGAACGGCTGAACCAGTCCGCCAAAGAAAAATATGGAATTGACAACTTCTGCGACATGATTGCGGACGAGACGATTGCTACGGATGAGGAAACGCTGATGGCATTTTTGAATGAGAAGAATCATCCGGTGCTGAAACTGGAGCCGATTATGTAAGAGAAGGCATATAAAAATTACCGCTTTTGTTTCTTTCCGGCGGCTCTGGCAGGAAAAACAGAAGCGGTAATTTACAACGCGGGGCATTTTATGACAAACTCGTAAAAACGGCGGAGGAGCAATGGATGGGAATTTATCTGAATCCGGGAAACACAGGCTTTTGGGAAGCCATTCGTTCTAAAATATATGTGGATAAGACAGAGCTGATTGCATGCGCGAATGAATTGGTTAATACAAAGGATAAATATATTTGTGTCAGCAGGCCCCGGCGATTTGGAAAATCCATGGCGATTGAAATGCTTGCCGCCTACTATAGCCGCGGCTGTGATTCTGCTGATTTATTTAAAGGACTTAAAATAGAAAACAGTGAGTCATTCCGTGAACATCTGAACCGGTACGAGGTTATTCTTCTGAATATGCAGCAGTTTCTGATTGAGGCTAAGACAGAGACCGTAACGGAATACCTGGAGCGGGAAGTTTTATGGGAGCTTGCGCGTGCATATGGAGAAATTTTAGACGGGCAGAAAACAGGGCTGTCCGCCGGGCTGCGGCGGATTTTTGCCCAGACAGGCAGACGGTTTATTTTTCTGATCGACGAATGGGACTGCGTGATGCGGGAGAGACAGGAATCAGAATTGCTGCAGAGACAGTATCTTGATTTTCTGCGAAATATTTTAAAGGATCAGCCTTATGTGGCGCTGGTCTATATGACAGGGATTCTGCCGGTAAAAAAATACGGTCAGCACTCTGCGCTGAATATGTTTTCTGAATACTCCATGAAGGACCAGGGCATTTTTGAGGAATATACGGGGTTTACCGAGGAAGAAGTAGAAGCGTTGTGCCGGCGGTTTTCCATGGATTTCGATAAAACGAAGCTCTGGTATGACGGATATATGCTTACGGGGTTTCGCCATGTATATAATCCGAGATCGGTAGTGGAGGCAATGCGCCGCCGCCGGTTTTCCAATTACTGGACGGCTACGGAAACTTACGAGGCGCTGAAGGTTTACATGGATATGGATTTTGACGGACTTCGTTCGGATATCGTACATTTGCTTGGAAATGGCCGTGTAAGGGTAAATACGCGCAGTTTCCAGAATGATATGCACAGTTTCAGAACCAAGGACGATATTCTTACATTGCTGATTCATCTGGGCTATCTGGGCTATGATTCTGAGACAGAGGAAACCTTTATTCCCAATAAGGAGATTATCGGAGAGTTTGAGAACGCCATGAGTGTGGGCGGATGGTCAGAGGTCATACGCATTCTGAAAGCATCGGAACAACTGCTTGCGGACACACTTTCCTGCAGGGAAGCAGAGGTGGCCGAGGGGCTTGACCGGGCCCATACGGAGGCTGCGTCCATATTGACTTATAATGACGAAAACGCATTAAGCTGTGCCATTGGTTTGGCATATTACAGCGCAAGAAAGGATTACAGGCTGGTCAGGGAAATGCCTGCGGGGAAAGGCTATGCAGATGTTGTATTCCTTCCGCTGCCGTCTGTGGACAGGCCCGCGCTGGTGGTGGAACTAAAGTATGACAAAACGGTCGATACGGCGATACGGCAGATCAAAGACCGGCGCTATACGCAGGCTTTTGAGGGATATTCCGGTGAGGTTTTGCTGGTCGGAATCAGCTATGACAGCAAAAATAAAAACAAGCCGCATAGCTGTGTAATTGAAAAAATGGAACTTTAAAAAACGACAGATTCATGATATGTCCGGACATGAATCTGTCGTTTTTGTTTTTGTATCATAGGAAAGTCCTCCGAACTTCCCTATGATACAAAAGCCCTCCGGGCAGGATCACACTGCGGCGGTATGGTAAAATGTCGTCGGGGCGACCCGCCGCAGGCGCAGAATCCTGCAAAGCAGGATTCTTATTCAATATCATAGGAAAGTCATATTTTATTTATAAATGAACCGATTACTAAAAAAATTTTTTCTGCGCATAATACTTTCATAACGAAATTTGTGATTCATAACGGAATCCGGCCTTTGACATGACTGATGCGGCGGATATACGTAGTGATTTGTGAAATAAACAGAAGGAGTGTGCGCGGATGAATCAGATGAAGGATGCTGCCGCTGCCTGGAACGGTTTTGTTCCGGGCAACTGGCAGCATGAGGTGGATGTGCGGGATTTTATTCAGAAGAACTATGATCCCTATGAGGGTGACGAAGGGTTTCTGGAAGGTCCCACGGAGGAAACAAAGGCATTGTGGCAGCAGGTGATGGAGCTGTATAAGAAGGAGCGGGAGGCCGGGGGCGTTCTGGATATGGATACGGCAGTGGTATCCACGATCACTTCTCACGATCCCGGTTATCTGGACAGGGAGAAGGAACGGATCGTAGGATTCCAGACAGAGAAGCCTTTCAAGCGGAGCCTGCAGCCTTACGGCGGAATCCGTACTGCCGCAAAAGCCTGCGAGGACAACGGATATCATGTGGACCCCAGTCTTCTGGAATTTTTCACCATCCACAGAAAGACCCACAATGCCGGCGTTTTCGACGCCTACACCGATGAAATGCGGGCCTGCCGCAAAAGCCATATTATTACGGGGCTGCCGGACGCTTACGGGCGGGGGCGGATTATCGGGGATTACAGAAGGGTGGCGCTTTATGGAGTGGACTTTCTGATTGCCGAAAAACAGGAGGAAAAGCGGAATACCAGAAAGATTATGACGGAGGAAGTGATCCGGGAGCGGGAAGAGTTGTCGGAGCAGATTCGGGCATTACAGGAACTGAAAAAGCTGGGAGAAATCTACGGTTTTGATATTTCGGGGCCGGCGAACGATACGCGGGAAGCGATCCAATGGCTTTACTTCGGCTATCTGGCGGCGATCAAGGAGCAGAACGGCGCGGCCATGTCTCTGGGGCGTGTCTCCACATTTCTGGATATTTACGCGCAGCGGGATCTGGAAAAAGGCGTGTATACGGAGAAAGAGATTCAGGAGTTTGTGGATCACTTTGTTATGAAGCTTCGACTGGTAAAATTCGCCAGGACGCCGGAGTATAACGCTCTGTTTTCAGGAGATCCCACCTGGGTAACGGAATCCATCGGCGGCGTAGGCATCGACGGCCGGCCGCTGGTGACAAAGATGTCTTTCCGGTTTCTGCATACGTTGTCCAATCTGGGACCTGCGCCGGAACCGAATCTGACGGTACTCTGGTCGGTGCATCTGCCCGGAGCTTTTAAACGGTTCTGCGCCAGGACCTCCATCGAGTCTTCCTCCATCCAGTATGAGAACGACGACCTGATGCGGGTAAGCCATGGAGACGACTATGCCATTGCCTGCTGCGTTTCCTCTATGCGGGTGGGAAAGGAAATGCAGTTCTTCGGAGCCAGGGCCAATCTGGCCAAATGCCTGCTCTATGCCATTAACGGCGGTGTGGACGAAATCAGCAAGATACAGGTGGGACCGAAATATCAGCCCATTACGTCAGAATACCTGGAATACGACCAGGTGATGGAGCGGTATCATGATATGATGCGCTGGCTGGCCGGGGTATATGTGAACACACTGAATATTATTCACTATATGCATGATAAATACAGCTATGAGCGAATTCAGATGGCCCTGCATGACAAAGACGTGACCAGATGGTTCGCTACCGGCATCGCCGGTCTGTCGGTGGTGGCGGATTCGCTGTCGGCAATTAAATACGCGAAGGTAAAAGCGGTACGGGACGCGGAGGGCATCGCGGTGGATTTTGAGACAGAGGGAGAGTATCCCCGGTTCGGCAATGATGATGACCGGGTGGACGGCATCGCCAGAGAGCTGGTTCATTCTTTTATGGAATATATCAGAGAGAATCACACCTACCGCCAAAGCATTCCCACAACCTCTATTCTGACCATTACCTCAAATGTGGTGTACGGACAGAATACCGGTTCTACCCCCGACGGCAGAAAAGCGGGCGAAGCTTTTGCCCCCGGCGCCAATCCCATGCACGGCAGGGACAAAAAAGGAGCGGTGGCTTCTTTAAGTTCCGTGTCCAAACTGTCCTTTTCCGACGCGCAGGACGGCATCTCCAACACCTTTTCCATTATCCCCAACGCGTTGGGGAAGGAGGATCTGATTGTGCTGGGAGATAATATCGAACTGTCAATCGAACGGGACTGCGCGGCCTGCGGGAATATTAATTTATCCTGAAAACGGCGGAACAAAAAATCAGCAGCGAACCAGACACGCCCCGGGAGGATTTACGGATGCTAAAGCGGCCGGAAATTCTCCCAGATTCAGGGGGCTTGAGAGGGGAGCTGCGGAACTCAAATCAGCAGCGTAGCGGACAAGCCCCGGAAGGATTTACGGATGCTAAAGCGGCCGGAAAACCTTCCAGGTCAGGGGGCTTGGGAGGGGAGCTGCGGAACTTAAATCAGCAGCGTAGCGGACAAGCCCCGGAAGGATTTACGGACGCTAACGCGGCCGGAAAACCTTCCAGGTCAGGGGGCTTGGGAGGGGAGCTGCGGAACTTAAAATTAGGAGGTTTAAAGATTATGAGCAATAAAGAAACGCAGGTAGACAATTTAACCGAGATGCTGGACGGCTATATGGAAAAAGGCGGTCACCATCTGAATGTAAACGTATTTTCCAGGGAAACCTTGCTGGATGCCCAGGCCCACCCGGAGAAATATCCCCAACTGACTGTGCGGGTATCCGGCTATGCGGTGAATTTCCACAAACTGACCAAGGCCCAGCAGGACGAAGTGATTCAGAGGACATTCCATGATTCCATGTGAGAAGGACAGAGAGAAAAACGATATGAAAATGCCGGATATGGAAGCTGCGGCTGACTGTCTGAAAGGGTATATTCATTCGACAGAGAGCTTCGGTACGGTGGATGGTCCGGGCATCCGCTTCGTGGTGTTTTTCCAGGGCTGTCCCATGCGCTGCCTTTACTGCCATAATCCGGACACCTGGAAGATGAAAGCGGCCAGTCAGATGACAGTGGAGGAAATCCTGACAGAGTATGAAAAGAACCGGGAATTTTACCACAGCGGCGGACTGACCTGTACCGGCGGCGAACCGCTGATGCAGCTTGATTTTCTCACGGAACTGTTTCGACAGGCTCATGAGCGAGGGATTCATACCTGCCTGGATACCTCTGGCATCGTTTACCGGAAAGAGCGCCGGGAGCAGTTCCTTCCTCTGGCGGCGGTTACGGATCTGGTACTTCTGGACATCAAGCACGGGGACGAAAAAGCCCATAAAAATCTGACCGGCCGTTCCGGACAGCCCGCATGGGAGTTTCTTGCCTTTCTGGAGGAACAACAGGTTCCGGTCTGGATCCGCCATGTGCTGGTGCCCGGTATCACCGACGGCCGGGAGGATCTGAAGCTGCTGGGCCGTCGGCTGACGCCTTATAAGAATATCAAAGCGCTGGATATTCTGCCTTATCACAGGATGGGCGAAGCGAAATATGAGGAGCTGGAGCTGGAATATCCGCTGAAAGGGCTGGCAGAGCCGTCCCCGGAGGATGTAAAACGGGCGAAAGAGTGGATTCTGGAAGGGTTATCGGCGAAATGAAATACGCCGCAGCAGACAGCGGGAAATGTTACTGTTCACTCCGTGACCAGCAACACGCTTCGCGATGCACAGAAATGATGCATTCTGCATCATTTCGCGCTTGCACAACTCGGGATTTCATGCATTACATGCATGAAACACCTCGCGGAATAGTGGCACCTGAACAGTAACCGGGAAATTCCTAAGTTATGGGAAATTTGAATATTTTATTGACAATTATTCGAGATGGAAGTAGAATAAGTGTCATGTGAACAAGAAAAGGAGCGTTGTTCTCCTTTTTTTAACTATATATATGATAAAAACTGCTTATCTACTATATGGTATTGCGCATCTGGTTATTATCGGATCTAAAAGATTAACCAAATATATGATATAAACTGTTAATCTACTACAAAGCCGGATCTGTTCGCGAGAGTTTGAAGGCTGCGCGGACGGGTTCGGAGAAATCATTTGGCTCACGGTATACATAGGAATGCTGAGATATGTATGTGAGGAACGGACTTCGGGACGCCTGAAACAACAGGGCGCCGCGGGGATGGCGAAGCTATGGGAAAAATAAGGAAACCAGAAGATGTATGATTATC